>CALHTM010000025.1 GCA_938039975.1 uncultured Candidatus Saccharibacteria bacterium | reverse complement strand
AAGTGGTACGCGAGCTGGGTTCAGAACGTCGTGAGACAGTTCGGTTTATATCCGGTATGGACGTCAGGAAATTTGCGAGGATTTGCCCCTAGTACGAGAGGACCGGGGTGAACGCACCGCTGGTGTACGGATTGTGGCCACCTGCTGCATTGTCCGGTAGCTATGTGCGGACCAGATAAGCGCTGAAAGCATATTAAGCGCGAAACTGACCTCAAGATTAGATTTCCCTATGAGGACACAGATAGACTATCTGTTTGATAGGTGCAAGGTGGAAGTGCAGTAATGTATGGAGCCGAAGCATACTAATAGTCCCATTGCCTTTTTATGTCCTTGTCTACGAGGTTAATGCTTGCATTGATAGCGTGGATAAGGTAGACTTAACTAGTAATTGGTGTTCGCACCAACGTTAATCTTTCGATTATAGGCACGAGCTAGCCGAACAAGGACATCGAAGGAAGGGGTTTGGCCCACCACGCGATTATATGTGGAACCAAGCGCTTTAAACCCCCTCCTTCGGTGCCCATGGCGAGGAGGAAACACCTGTTCTCATTCCGAACACAGAAGTTAAGCTCCTCAGCGGCGATAATACTGCGCAAGTGGGAATCTAGCACGGTGCCGAATTATATAAAAACCATCCGAAAGGGTGGTTTTTATTTTTGGCTGACATGTTTAGTACCGCTGTCTGTTAGCGGTGAAACTACAGATTGTCCGATAGCGTTTAGGATGTCTTTGTGAGATGAGCAGGCTCCCGGATTGCTGCTGCGTTTCGTGATAGTTCAGTAAATAAAATAACGCTCTTTCGAGAGCGTTATTTTTATATTCTCGGATCTCGCAGAAAACGAGAATTGTATTTGTGGTGAACCTCGTAGTTTTGAAGGTTCAAACAGGTGCATATCTATAATATCGCACCAGACGAATAAACGCAATGGTTTTTATACCATAATTTCATAATTTGTAACCATTGACATTTTGTCTCGTTTGTGCTAATATAAAAGAGTACATATAACGTATGTGAGATAAAGCGAGGGTTTACCTGTCTCTTACAGAGGTAGGCGAGCCCTTTTAATATTGCCCAGAGCGGGCGGGAGACAACAATATGGCAGGAACAAAAGTTGGCGGCAAGAAAGCGGCTCAAAAAAATCTAGCCAAAGACCCAAATTTTTATGCAAAAATTGGCCGTAAAGGCGGACAAAACGGGCACACGGGCGGTTTTGCTGCTAATCCGCAGTTAGCTCGTATTGCTGGCGCTAAAGGCGGCCGCATTAGCCGCCGCGGTAAAGCGAAAACAACTGTTACGCAGGATGACGTTACGCTCGCAGCGTAAAACTAGCTGGCTATACAAAAATGCACTTCCATTACGGAGGTGCATTTTTTAAGTTTTATGAGTAATCGGTAGTTATGAATGATTATCGCATCAAGCAGACTATTCAAGCCAGCGGCGCAGCTGGCATAGTTTGGCTTGGTTTACTCGCCAGGAACGGCCGCAGGCGAGACAGGAATATTTATTGGCGCTGGATTGCAGGCCGGCAGCTTGGCAGTGCGGGCATTGCGAACGGGCGTGCAGCCAGTCGCGATAAGTATCGAGGTCGTTTTCGATTAGCTCGGCATCAATTGTGATAGAAAATTTAGCGGCTACTTTGATGGCCTCTTGCCAGGCAGCGCGCTCCATAGCAATTAGCTCAATGTCGCGCGAATAGCCGGAGTGGTTTAGCAAGGCGTGGCCATATTCATGGAGCAAGCGCTGGCAGGCATGAGGGTCGTTAGGGTTGTAAGTAATAGTACAAGCGGTATAATTCCAACGAAACATCTCACCCGGTACTAGGGTGAGATGCGCGAGGTGTGGCAGCGATAAAGCGTCAGCGCTTATTTTTTGCAAGAGCCAGGTAATCTTTTCCATAATAGTAGCATCCGTAGACAACCGCCTCCTCGGGGTGGCGTGCTTGAATGATCTTTGGACATGGAATGTGCGGCGGCAGGTGCGAAGTTAAAATATCGCGCAAGTAATCGCCGTACCGTTCAAAATAAGTACCGACGCTACCGCCGATGATGATAATGTCAGGCTGAATTATCGGGATGACAGCTAGAAAACCGCGCGAAATGCGATCAGCGATTTTTTTCCAGGTGCGTTTGCTGGTGATGTCGCGAGCAAATTTGTGATAAGCATCGACAATGGCTCGCCCCGAGGCGAAACTTTCCCACGAGTGGATCTTGCCGCCATATTCGACGAGCGCGCGGCCGGCTTCGCTGTAGCGCATGCCCGGGTCAATGTAGCCGTTAGTACAAACGCCAGTACCGATACCAGTACTAACTGTGACATAAAGCGAACAGTTAGGGATTGTTCGCAAAAGCCGCGTTTCGGCGAGCCCAGCTAGGTTGGCGTCGTTTTCGATGAGTACCGGCACACCTGGCAGCAGGTCTCGCAGCAAGCGGGAAGCGTGAAAATCTGCCCAGCCGAGGTTTTGGCACCATACAGCGGTGCCATTCTTGATAATACCAGGTAGAGCGATAACTATAACATCGACTTTTTTGTCTGAATAGCGTTCGCGGACTACGCGTTTTAGTTCAGCGACATAAGCTTTTGGCTCCTTGGGAGTGGGAAATTTAAGCGGTTTGCCCATGTGCCCGTTATCGGCAAAAGAGGTGACGAGCGTCTTTGTCCCGCCAGTATCGATTGTTACTATCATAGAATCTATCGTATCACAGACGATAGTATAGCGTATAGTTGATATTATTGCAGAAAAGGTGTATAATATAGAAAAGTAAGGTAATTATGAGAGGATAACAGTAAAGTGGCACATCGTAGTGAGAAAGGTTCAGTGATTGGTTTTGTGCTGGTGGGGACGGCGCTAGCAGCGGCGTTTGTTGGCGGCGTGTACATGGTGCGCCATTCGGGCGAATTGAATTCGACAGATACGCAGCAAACGGCACAAACGTCTCAGTCTGAAACTGCCAAAAACGACCAAAAAACTCAAAACGAGCAAAGCAGCAACACTGCGCCAGCGCCAAAAAAAGATACAAACCAGAGCAATACTGAAGCTAATAAGCTTAAGGAAGACGAGAAGAAAAAAGACTCGCTTGCTGATACATTGAAAAAGCAAGAAGACAAGAATAAAGGCAACAACAGCTCGGATCCAGCACAGAAGTCGAACGCTGGCTCGGCCAGCCAGAGCGATCAAAAAAGCGCGTCGGACACGTCTAGTGCCTCTACTGGTAGCCTCAATAGTTCGACTCCTTCTAATTCCAGCTCTAATTCTAGCGCTTCTAGCACCGTTTCTAGCGGCTCTAATAACTCGGCAACAGGTTCGTCTGCTGCTATTAACAACAAGCTGCCGAAAACTGGCCATGAAGCCAGCAGCTTACCAAAGACTGGCCCAGTTGACGATATGCTAGCGGTTGTAGCTGGCGCCGGCTTGCTGGGGCTGGGGGTTGCTTACGTCAAATCGCGCCGCCTCATCTAGACATTAGAGGTCGGATAAGGTATACTGGTAAGTGGCTGAGTGCGCATTGTTTTGTGTTGCTCGAGAAATATTAAATTTAAGAAAGGAGAATTGGCAGAGTTTACCCGAACCCCGGGTATCTGCTGATGACGTATTTATGGCAAAGGCCACGATTACGATGGACGACCTCTTGGCGGGCGACAATGCGAAACAGCTAGTTGCTGGCGAGATGGTGACTGGGCACGTTTTAAGCGTGCGAAAACACGAAGTATTAGTAGATTTGGGCGCGCAAGGAATTGGTTACGTACCGCGCCGCGAGGTCGGTTTCGGCCGCCAATTGAATGTCGGCGACGAAGTGTCGGCAAGCGTGATTGATTCAGAACTTGATAACGGCTACAGCCTGCTGAGTTTGCGCAAAGCAGCCAAAGATCGCGGCTGGGAAGAAATTCAAGCTCACTTTGATGCTGCTGAAATTGTTGAAATTACGCCGTACGATGCGAACCGCGGCGGGTTGCTGGTCGAGTACGAGGGTGTACGCGGCTTCTTGCCGGTATCGCAGTTGAGCGCCGAGCATTATCCGCGCGTTGGCAGCGCCGACAAGGACGAAATTCTCGCCCGCTTGAACGCGCTGGTCAGCCGGCCGATGAAAGTGCGTATTCTAGATTGCGACCGCAAGACTAACAAGCTGATTTTCTCCGAGAAAGAAGCCATCAAAGACGGCTTGGCAGCACGTTTTGCTACGCTGAAAGTTGGCGATACGGTTAAAGGCGTGGTGACGGGCGTAGTAGATTTCGGCGCGTTTGTTAATGTTGATGGTATCGAAGGGTTGATTCACATTTCAGAGATCAGCTGGGAGCGTGTTGGTAATCCGAATGATTACGTCAAAGTCGGCCAGTCGGTTGAAGCTAAAATTATCTCGATTGACAAAGACCGTTTGAGCTTGAGCGTCAAGCAGCTGACCAAAGATCCGTGGCTCGACGAGGTTGAGAAGCTTGAAAAAGGCCAAAAAGTCGAAGGTACAGTCACGCGGATTACGCCGTTTGGCGCCTTTGTCCAGATTAGCCCGGCTGTCGAGGCATTGGTGCATATCTCGGAGCTTGGCAGCGGCAACGATGTTGATCCCGAGAAGGTCTTTACCTTGAACGAGCGCAAAGAATTCGTAATTCTCGACATTGACCGCGAAGGCCGCAAAATTAGCCTTAGTTTGGGCGGCAAGAAAAAGAAAACCAAGTAACAGCCCGCGCATCTAGCGGATAATTGTCCCGATAAGCTGCGGGTAGAAAGGAGAAATATGAGCCAGCCAGAGAAAGTTCTGATGATTGCCGATTCTATTACCGTTGGAGAATTGGCCGAGGCTCTGAACCTGCCAGTAACGCAGCTTGTCGGTGAATTGTTCAAAAACGGTATCGTGGCGACAATCAATCAGCGGATTGATTTCGAGACGGCGCAAATTATCGTCGAGGAGTTGAAAATTGCCGTGCAATTGAAGCGAAAAGAAGTTAATTCTGCGCCAGTGCAACATTTGCATAAGCCGTCTGCCAAGGCATCGCTGCGGCCGCCGATTGTAGCAGTGATGGGGCATGTCGATCACGGTAAAACTACGCTGCTAGACACAATCCTCGGCATGAAAACCGTAGCTAGCGAAGCAGGCGGAATTACCCAGCATATCAGCGCTTACCAAACCAAGCGCGGCGATCGCGTAATCACGCTGCTAGATACGCCAGGACACGAGGCTTTTGCGGCGCTGCGCCAGCACGGCGCGGTTTTGACCGACGTAGTGGTGATTGTGGTGGCGGCCGACGACGGCGTGATGCCGCAAACGGTCGAAGCGATTAAATTCGCGCGCAATGCCAATGCTAAAATTGTCGTAGCTATTAACAAAATCGACAAAGAAGGTGCCAACATCGACCGCGTTAAAGCTCAATTAGCCAGCGAATACCAGCTGAATCCAGAGGAATGGGGCGGCGACACGATTATGGTGCCGATTAGCGCTAAAACTGGCGAAAATATCGATAAATTGCTAGATATGGTGTTGTTGGTGGCCGATATGGAAGAGCTGAAAGCCGATACTGACGTTCCGGCTGAGGGTTTGGTGATCGAGGCGCACATGGAAAAGGGGCGCGGTTCGGTGGTTAATCTGCTAGTCGAGCAAGGCCAGCTGAAGCCAAGCCATTTTCTGGTTGCCGGTACATCATACGGCAAGGTGCGCACGCTGGCGAATTTTCGCGGCGAGGCGCTAAAATTGGCTGGCCCGTCAACGCCAGTGACAGTTACCGGATTCAAGGAATTGCCGCAGTTCGGCGATGTCTTCACTGTAGTAAAGAATGAGAAGATTGCTCGCGCCCAGGTAGAGCAGGCTAAAATTGAAGCAGAAAGGCAAGCTGCCAGCACCAACGTCACTGGCGCCGATTTGCTGAAAATGATGACTCAAAAGCACGACAGCGAAGAGTTCGACGTCATCGTCAAGGCTGACGTGCAGGGTTCGCTAGCCTCGGTGATGGATAGTTTGCGGCTGGTTGATACGGGCGGTGCTATTGATTTGCGAATTATTGGCAGCGGCGTCGGCAATATCAACGAGAGCGACGTGCGCCTGGCTGATAGCTCAGATGCTATCATCTACGGATTTAATGTCGAGATACCGCCAGCGGTCAAGCGCTTGGCGAGCCGTGATCACGTGCGGGTGCGTACTTACAAAGTGATTTACGAACTGCTAGACGATGCCCGCAAAAATATGGAAGCTTTGCTGTCGCCAGAGGTGGTCGAGACGGAGGTCGGCGTATTAGAAGTCAAAGGCGTCTTCCGGACGATGCGCGACGAGGTAATTTGCGGCGGCGAAGTAACCAGCGGCAAAGTAGCGCCGAATTTGCTAGTGCGCGTCAAGCGCGGCGGCGAGCAGCTTGCCGAGGTAGAGGTCGCTAACGTTCAGCGGCAGCAGCAGGAAGCCAAAGAAGTATTCGAAGGCGAGATGTGCGGCTTGAGCCTACGGACACAGAAGAAGCTGCAGCTGGCTATCGGCGATACGCTGGAATTCTTTACCCGCGAATTGGTCAGGCGAACACTGAATTAGTAAATAAAATAACCCCGGTCGAAAGAGCGGGGTTATTTATTAGAGCAAAGTGCGAGCGGTCAAGCTAGATTAACGGTTTTTGCGCGATACTATGTAGGCATACAGCGCGTAGCCAAGCGACCCAGTACCAGCTAGGCCGGCTAGCTCGCTGATACCAGTTTTTGGTAGTTGGTTTGGCGTGCTAGCGTTGTTAGACGGGCTGTTGGCTGTGTTTGTTTGTGTAGTCGTGGCGGCAGGTGTGGCGTTGGAGTCTGCGGCGGCTGTTGGCGAGGACTGCTGGTTTGTGGGCGCTGGATTAGTTGGAGCCGCTGGCTTTGATGGTGTATTTGGTGTGGCCGGCTTTGTGTCGGGTTGGCTCGGCTGGGTAGGTGTCGTTGGTTTAGACGGTTCTGTTGGTTTGGCAGGAGTCGATGGTTGCTGCGGAGCTGGATTGTTAGGCTTGTTTTGGTTGTCAGGTTTGGACGGCTGCTGCGGCGTTGGCTTCTGGTCGCCTGGCTTGTTTTGGCCTGGATCGGCTGGTTTCGACGGCTCTTGCGGCTGTGGTGCTGGCTCGGATGGTTTGTCAGGCTTATTATTTTGGTCGTTTTGAGCGGCTTTGATAGTAAAAGTCTTGGTGCAGCCGTCGCTGGTGACCGTTTCGTCCTTGCCGTTGACCGATACAGTGACGAAAGCCTTGGCGGTGTAATTGCCAGGTTCGAAACCGTTGAACTTAGCTCCGGCAGTGTTGTAGACCTCTTTGCTGTTGGCGTCGTAGACGCGGTAGACAGTGCCTTTGTAAGTAGCGCCGTTATAAGCGGCGTATTTGACAGAAAATTTGTAGCTGTCGCTAGCGATATGGTCGATACCTAACGATTCGCAGCGGTAGACTGGCTGCTGTGTTTGGTTGGTAGCTGGCGCGTTATTAGGCTGATTGGCGTTTAGGGCGCTAGCAACGCTAGCAGCGCTGACCGCTACCACGGCGATAGCAGAAAGGCCGGCAAATAGCTTCATGATATAACTCCTTTTAACTATTATTTGATAATCGGGCTGGTAATGTTCATATATGAATATAGCAGCTAGAAAACTGGCAGGCAAATTAGAATCAAATCATGACATTTCGTGGGGTTGCCCGCCCCCGACAGAACAGCTACCTGGAATGGTAGAGTTCCGCCGAGGGGCGGGGTGTGAATGATTGAGAGTATTCGCTCGACAGCTCGACCTCACTGGCGGCGAGGGAGCGGAGCGGGGGGTGGGGGCTAGCGCCGGGGCCGGCGGCTGTGGCCGCCGTACGTCTTGATGCCGGTGATGAGACCGGCGACGCCGGTGATGAGGGCGAGGGCGGCGGCGGCAAATGCCACCCAACCGCTGGTCGCGCCGGCGATAACGCCGGCGATGCCGGTCAGGGCGGCAATGACGCCGATCAAGAGGGCGCGCTGACGCGCCCTCTTGATCCTCTTCTTGTTCCTCTTGGCGGTCTTCTTGGCCGCCTCGAGGAGGACCTTGGTCTCGGCCTCGGCCTCTTCGACCTCCTCGGTCTCCTCCCCGCCCGGCAAGCAGGCGGGGAAGTTGGTGGTGGTCTGCTGCGACGCCGGCTGGCGTGCCGGCGTCGCAGCAGCGGTGATGACGCGGGTCTGAGCGGCGTCGCCGACGCTGCTCGGAACCCACGCCGTAAACCCGCGGAAGTTATTGTCAGGCTGCGGGGTGAACCCCGCAGCCTGACAGGCTTTGTAGACGAGTGCGACGGCGACCTTGGGCCGCACATCCCACTCTCTCCAGGCCTCTCGAAGCCAGGCGAGCACCTCCGGAGAGGCACTCGTCTCCATGGTCTTTGAGGCAACCACTGGGTCGAAGGGGGGAACGAGAATCATCGCCCCCTCAATGGTCGGTGGGGGCGGTGCCCCCGTCCCCGCCTGGCCGGCGGGGGGCGGTGCGGTGGACATAGATGGAGCTCCTTTCGAGCTCATGGGAGCGCGTGGTGCGCTCCCGGTGGATAAATGCCCGCTACTGTTGGCATGACAGTAGCGGCGATTAACCGACGATTTGATTTTATCGGCTAGTCGCTGCTACTGTCAATATCCCATCAACCTCAACTTATTCTCTTACTCAATCATTACTACGTATACTGCGCGAGCTTCGGAGCCAATCGCTCGACAATGCTTCTAGCGCAGCACGCTCCTAGCGAAAATCGTAAGGAATGTGCTGCGCTCGACGCGCGAAGCCGCAACAAATATATCGAAATAGCATGAATTGACGCTAATTGCGTACCGAATTGTCAAAATACATCAACTTACCATTAGGACATAGTGCGACTTCCACCTCGTACTGAGCTGATTGTCTGTGATTGTATCACAAAATAATCAATATGTCAATAACTTTATATAATTTACCTTGATTAATTAACAAAAACTTGCATTTATTTTGATTTAAGTCTATTATAAGTGGTAAAGTAGAATGAATTCAAGAAATAAATAAGGACAACAGCATGTCGGGGCGACACAAAGATTTTGAAAGAACTCACCAGTCTGGCGAAGAAGTGATAGACCTTAAAGATTTTGCGAGAGAAGCTCTTAAAGACGATTTCATTAAAGATTTGTATGGAATGGCTGTAGTTGCCAATGATGAATTAGATCAAGAAGATGAAAACGGGTTTAACTCGCGTGGTAGATTTGATATAAAGTATGGCGAGATTGAGACTGTACTTGATACCGTTAGGTCTGGTAATGTAGATAAAAATGCCACGTATGATAACAGCGACACCCTTAAGGGGCTTGCGGAATTTGCTGGCCAATATTCAGATCTCGACGATGTAGATAAAGAGAATGTAGATAAAGTTATAGAAGCGTATAAAACGCTGATTAATGTAATGAAAGCTCGGGCTGATGTTGATTTTAGTAGAGAAGAGCTTGGAAGACTGAAAGAGGGATCTACTGAATACGAAAGTGCAAAGAAAGGGCTTGATCTAGATGAGGGAAATTATAAAGAATTGCTGGAGTCCATAGGTGTAGATGATTTAGATGCAGCGTATAGGAATGCCAACCCTAACGACCCTCCAAAACCTCCTGTTACTCAGCCAGGACAAAGTGGTACTACCCCTAACTACCAGCCAGGACAAAGTGGTACTA
>CALHTM010000024.1 GCA_938039975.1 uncultured Candidatus Saccharibacteria bacterium | reverse complement strand
CAATCCACGCTTCGATTTCGCTCTTATCAAACACGTCATTCAGGCTAACCATCCGCCGCGCGTGACGAACTTTTTGAAAACCTTCAAGCAGCTTGTTGCCAACCCGCTGCGTTGGGCTATCTGGCGTAATCCACTCTGGGTGCGCTGCTTCAATGTTCTTTAGTTCTATCATCAAGCTGTCGTACACCGCATCGCTGACACTTGGCTGATCAAGCGCGTAATATTCGTAGCTGTATTGATTGAGCAGTTTTTTAATTTCTTCAAGCCGGCTTCGCGTCATCTGCTACCACCTTTCTATACAGCAGATAAATATACGCTGCTAACCAGACAAACAACAGCGCCATCATAAACGCGCCAGCAAATGGCACGATTGGTACCGACTCGAGCCACTTCAGCTTTGACGATAATCCGCGTTCTAGTAATACCAACGACACCATCACAACGCACCATATCACCGAGCTATAGACAAACGCCCAAACTATCCTGAGCATAATCCTTAGTCGCCGGCCAACCACCAAGTCGCTAGCAGCCTGGATTGCCCGCAGCGGATACATACCAGGCAAAGCCACCACGACTAGCGCAATAATCGTACTGGTCACCCAATAGAGTACAAGTGTTAATACACTTGCCGCCAGCAGACCAAATAACATCATACCGAAACCTTCTGTTAATATATGCACCGATACCAACGCCGAATACGCCAGCGCCATAATACCAACTGGCGATAGCTGAATTAGCAATATCAGCAACACTACCGACGTCGATATCAACGGTGCGGTTGCGTTGTACAAGCCGTCGCGTAATTTTGGCTTAAGCCCAAGTAGAATTTCGCGCAGCAACCACACCGCCGTTAGCCAAGTCATCAACACAAGCAGCGCCAGCATAACTCCCTGTTCAGCCCGCAGCGACGTCGTGTCAATCGCCAGCGACGAAAATGTCAGCATACCAGCATTTAGCAACGGCCCCACGCCGCCATCGAAAATCTTGCCCAGCGACTCGGACACTAGCTTGCCAATTGAATCATAAGTTGACTGGCTAGTAATAATTCCTAGAAAAATTATTATCAGCGCATACAAGATTATCATGGATAAGAACAGACCTTTATTCTTCCACAACACGCGATTGACATAGTGAGTAAAAGCAATATATCCAGGCAAACGCAAACTGCGGCGATAATCTCGCCGCCGCGTCCGCCGAAAGCTGCGATGCGGCCGCCGCTGCAGAAAACGCACATTGCGATAGCGCGCCAGATACCACTTCTCGGTAAGCCAATCAAGAAATGCGCTACCGTAATGCTTCGGAGTATTATGTTTCTTTTGCTGTTTCATAAATAAGCTATGGTGCGCAAGGCGGGAATCGAACCCGCACGACTTTTGGTCAAGAGATTTTAAGTCTCTCGCGTCTACCAATTCCGCCACTCGCGCTTGTAATTTTATGGAGGCACGTACGAGAGTCGAACTCGTCTAAAAGGTTTTGCAGACCTCTGCGTAACCGCTCCGCCAACGCGCCGTCTGCTTTATTATACCAAACTACAGTTGCTCTTTGAACATTAACTATGAAAAAATCGCTGGCAGAGCAACGATTTCATGATGTATATTTGGTGCACTGAAGAAGACTTGAACTTCCACGGCCGCAATGGCCACTAGCCCCTCAAGCTAGCGCGTCTACCAATTCCGCCACCAGTGCATAGTGCTTTAATTGGCGTGATTATAATTATACTAACCTCACGGCGTTTTGTAAACAGAAGCCTTACCCGTAGACCACGTCGTTACGTCAGCGTAGCGATCGTTCATAGTATTTAGAGAACCGCGTGGCTCAACAATCGACGCGCCATTGTTCAAAACGTAGCTGCCGACAGATTGATACAAACCAATTGCTGGCGCATCATTCAGCCACTGATTAACAAACTGAATATACTTAGCTGCCCGCAGAGCTGAATTAGTGCGCGAACGCCCGCCAACCAGATCGTTGTCAACTGTTCGATTAGAATAATTAGCAAAATTGTAACCAGAAGCGCTAGCCTGCGACGAATGCCAGTAGGCAAAAACGTCTGGATCAGCGCCAAGCTCCAATTCATACAACAAAGCATCGTAGTCGCGCGGTTGCAATACGCTTTGTACGAAGCTAGTAGTTGTCGAGCTGGTATCGATTTCGCGCAGCTGGACATCAACGCCAAGCTTTGACCACTGCTGTTTAAGCGCATCAACTATTTTCTTGTATTCATCGCGCCCAGACGAAGTTGTCACAGCAACCGCCAGCGGCCGGCCATCCTTGCCTTTCCATTGGCCTTGGTTATAAGTCCAGCCTGCTTCTTTGAGCAGCGCTTTGGCCTTATCTAAATTATAATCTGGCGCTGCCGGCAGTTTTTGCGCAATTTGACTTTGCAAAATCGGCGTGTCTAGCCGCGCCACATTGTCGCCGACAGTTGCGCGAATTGATGAAGTATCAGTAGCATAGCGTAAAGCCTGGCGAACTCTAGCATCTTGAAGTGTTTGACTGCGATTATTCATCAAAAGATAGACGCCTTTGTTGAGAAGCCAATGTTTAGTCGAGTACTGCTTAGATTTAATGTTATCAGCAGCCGACAAAGACAAGCCCGAAGCCGCCGAAACCTCGCCGCTATTTACAGCCTTAACTAACAGCGATTCATTGCCGTAAGCTCGCAGCTCCAGGCGCGACAAAGTCGAAACTGCTCCGTAATATTTAGTATTCGGTTCCATCCGCACCACGTCGGTAGAGCTAGTTGACTCGCTAGTTTGAACTCGTTTAACCGCAAATGGTCCGCTGCCGACCGGGTTGCTGCTAAAATCAGCTTCGCGCATTGACGACGGACTAACACTTTGCAAAATATGCTTCGGTATTACTGGAAAAGTCAAGGCATGCGAAAACCCGGCATACACCGCTGGTAGCATAAACTCTACCGTTGAATCGTCAATCGCCCGCGCCGAAATATCTAGCCAATTAACTCGCAAAGGCGAACGCACTTGCGGGTTTTTGATCAGATTAATTGTATATACAACGTCCTCGGCAGTCAACTTTTTACCATCGTGCCAGACGGCATTGCGCAGCTTGATTGTATAAACTTTGTCATCTTTTACCGTCATTGATTCGGCCAAGTCAGTATGCAACGCTCCGGTAACATCGTAATTATACAGAGACGAAAATAACAGCCGTGATACCGCCTGTTCAGGCTCGCTAGCCGCTAGCAAAGGATTAAGCGTGCTAATGTTGCCAATCACTCCCTCGACATACACGCCGCCAGACTTAGCGCCATCCTTCTTGCTGCCTTGCGAATTCCAGGAATACTGAATACCCAAGCCAGCTATCAGCAAGGCTATGGCAGCCAGCCAAATCATAATCTCGGTCATCACTAAGCGGACATTTTCAATACGCCGCAGAATAAAGCGGCTAGCATGGCGCTGCGTGGCGCCTTCGGCATGCTTGACTCTCAGCGCTAGCCGCTTGTAGCCCAGCCTCAGTTTGCCCTTACTTGCTTTACTCATTTATATCCACCCTTGATTTATCTATAAGTTCGGCAAAACCAACAGTGCCACAATCGACATCACAAACGCTACAGCCAAGAAAATCGTTACTTCAAACAGGTTTTTATCGAGACCGCGCCGCGTCGTATACAATTCACCAGAACCGCCAAATCCAGCACCCAGACTAGCCCCGCGCTGCTGCAGCAGAACCGAAACTATCATCAGCACCGCCGATACTACCATAATAATTTGCAAAGTTAGCGTTACGTCCATTTTATGATTTCTCCTCTCGTTCGTCGTGATAACTGAGCTCCAGAACACTACTTACTACATAGTTTACCAAACTTAATATCAAGCCTGCAAAAATCGAATTCAAGAACGTCATTTGCAAGCCTGGCGCCAACATCAATGATAGCCAAACCAAAAAACCGTTAACAACTATCGTGAAAAAGCCAAGCGTTACCAAAATCATCGGCAACGACAAAATCATCACAATCGGCTTAAGCGTCGCGTTGATAATTGAAAAAATCAGCCCGGCGCCGAAAAAGGCCACCAAACTAGAATCGATTTGAGCATTGCTATAACCCGTACCAAAAATCCGCACCGCTACCCAAATCCCCAGCGAGTTCAGTATCCACCGGAGAATAAAAGCTATAAATTGTTTACTCATACTGCTACAGTATACCGCATCAGCCGTATTTTTCATAGTTGCGGCATATCGCCACCCTGGTAGCAAAAAGCCTCATAGACGCGAGTTCCTAGCGCTTGCCCGATAGCATCGCAAATTTCCGCTTGGCTAGCTCGCCTAACTGCCCGCATACTGCCAAAGCGCCGCAGTAATTTGCGCCGCGTTGCCGGACCGACACCAGGAATGTCGTCAAGCTCGCTTTTCGTGGTGCCTTTGCACTTGAGCGTTGTATGATAACTGACGGCAAAACGGTGCGCTTCGTCGCGAATACGTTGAAATAGCTTTACGACATCATCATACTCGCTCATAGTATCGCTGCCGCGCAGATTTCGCGAGTGCGAGCCAGCATTTTGCTGCCCAGCATGCAAATTAATTAAGTAAAAATCACCAGAATCCAGTACGCTAATACCGGGACGCGGCTCTTTCATCAACTGGCCGAGCAGCGCGTCATCGTCGTTAATATGCGAACGATTCTTGGCGACAACGATTTCTTCTTCGCGCTTCGCTATGCCAATTACTGGCACCGTAACGTCTAGCCTGTCTAATTCGTCGAGCACTGCACTAAGCTGCCCTTTACCGCCATCAATCAACAACAAATCCGGAATCCCCCAATCTTTGCGATTTTTCTCGCTAAAGCGCCGCCTGATAGTCTCGCGCATATTAGCGGTGTCGTCATTGCGTTGAACGTGCATCTTGAACTTGCGATAATGCGTCCGGTCGCTAGCACCATTAGTGAAGACTACCATGCTGGCTACAACGTTAGTGCCGCTCATATGTGAGATATCATAGCCCTCAATCCTCGCTGGCGGCGCTGGTAAACTCAATAGCTCAGCTAACTGCGATAGTGCCCGATCTTTCGAAATATTAATGAACTCGCGATCGCCGAACATAATTCGCCGCTGCAGCTCGCGCAAATATGTCAACTTATTGCGAAGTTGTGCCGCTGTCTCGAATTCTTGATTGCGCGCCGCTCGCTTCATGTCGCGTTCAATTTCTTGCGCGATTTTGACGCGCCCGCCCTCGATATATTTGATCAGCTTACGCAAAGATTTCTTGTACTCGTGACTAGTCATATCAAGGCTGGGCGCCAAACCGATTTGCTCTTCTAAATTAGCGTGTTCGCGCTTGGGCGGCTTGATATAATAAGGAAAAATTTTGCGCAAATAACGCAACGCCTTCTTGACCGGCAAACCGCTATAAAAAGGACCAATGTAAGTCGCACCGTCATCAGCAGGGCTGCGCGTAAAAGTCACCGTCGGCCATTCGCTTTTCATATCAATTCGTACGAAAGTTTGTGATTTATCATCGCGTAGCAAAATATTGTAGCGTGGCATATAACGCTTGATCATCTCGCTTTCTAGGAATAGCGCGTCAATCTCGCTCTCGGTTTCGATCCAATCGGTATCATAAATTTCGGCGACCAGCGCCCGAGTTTTGGCGTCAAAATCTTTACCGCTCTGAAAATATTGCCGCACACGGTTTTTTAACACCGCTGCTTTACCGATATAGATAATCTCGCCGCTCGCCGACTTATGAAAATAAACACCGGGGCTGCGCGGTAGAGTTTTGAGCTTTTGCTGCAACTGTTTATTCACAAGTACTATTATATCTTATATCAAGCAACTAGGATGTCGATTATGTCAGCCGACCTCTTCTTCTATAGTCATTTTCTATTACGCAATATTATCTCAAACAGCTCAGGAAAAGTATCGTCGGCCATGTCACGCTTACCACAAAAATGCCCATATCCCGGAAATAATCGATAACAGGCAGACGGGAAAGATTTTTTTAGAATTTTTATTGCAGTATCAACTCGCACCGAGTCATTATCAGAGTAAAATATAGTTAGACTACGCACGCGATCAAGTAGCGCCTCGTCAATCTCAAAATCAAAAAAACCGCCACGAAGCGGCTCATCATATGGAGCTTCGGGGTTAAACTTATCGCCAAAAGCTGGCGCAACAAGATAAACGTCGCCTGCACAAATTTGCGGGTTCTCACTCATCCATTGAATTAGAAAACCCCCGCCACAACTATGGCCAACCAATATAGTTTCTGAATTTACATCATATTTTTCAAAAGTCTGTCGCCACAGTGAGTAATCTGGTCGCCATGATTCAGGCATCTCGGGCGTCTGAGTGTCAATACCACGAATTAGCAGCTGCTGTTGCAGCCATGGAATCCAAATCGAGTTACTAGCGCTCGGTAGATTTGGATTGAAATAAGATTGTTTGGACGGCTTACCGTGAACAATTATCGCCTGATTCATATTTCAATATTAACATAATGACAAGCCAGCTTATGAATTTGACAAATATGCAATGTATGATATGATAGTAAGCGAAACGATGGATGGTCTAAAACAACCCATAACAGCTTTTTGTGTAGGCGGGGGCGGCAGTCACTTAGAGAGAGGCTCAGTCGCCTTTAATTATATTAACCGTACTCTATCAGACTATGATATTACTTCTCACAATATTCATGGTGTCACCGATGACACGACTAGTTCTCGCGTTCGCTCACCCTCAGAACAATATGAAGAAATAATGGATAACGTATCTGACAGAGGCAAAGAAGGCCCTGTATTACTAATAGCCCAATGCATGGGTACAATTGCTGCCCATCAGGCATTATTATCCATGACAAAGGAAAACATAAACACAGCACTTGTAACTTTTTCACCCCCATTACCAAACCCCAACGAAGTAATTCAACTGCCAAATTCTAGAAAACGGCGACGCCATAATGACACAGAGATGCAATGTCCGACATTTCCAGACGGCAAGATAGGTGATTTCAGCGTTCTACACCAAGAATGGCTTCCTATTCCTCAGAAGTATTTTCATGATATCCAAGAAACTCGCGATCTAAAAGAGCAACTACACAAATTAGTCGAAATTGGCCGCGCGGCAGTAATTGCGGCAGAAAGAGACTGGAATACTAGTACTCCGTTAATTGTTAGTAGCTGGAGGCGAAGCTGGCAACTGCGCGGATTACATGAGGCCGAACAACGAGCTATCATCGTACCAAAAGCTGGCCATTCGCTCCATCCAAGCGGCGAGAACAAGCACCTCGCGCCCCTTTCGCAACAGCAAGCCTGCCAATTGGTTGTCGACACCAGCTTAAGAATTTTGAGTACCAGCTTTCCAGGTAGAGAATCGAAATAAACAAGAAAATACTTCAGCGACCTATCAATGGCGTAAGTATTCTTCTAAAAACTCGCTCCAGTCCGGCGCATTCTTCTCGCGGAAATAATGGCGTAAGAAATCAACCATAATTTGCTGGCGGCTTTCTGCTTCCGTCTTCCCTGGCTCGGTCAGCATCAAGCCCTTCAGTTTCAGCAGCTTTTCAAAAAAGTGATTAATGAAGCCGTCGGTATCATGCGTATTGCCGTCAGCATTATATTCGTGCGCCGCCAGATTAACATTCGGCCAGACCGCAGAGTCAAAAATCCGCCCGCCGTGATGGCAAGCATAGACCAACGCCCGTTCAATACCGACCGCGCCAATAGCATCGCACATGTCGGCGTCAGACACCAGCTGTCCCGCCAGGCGCTGCGGTTGCTTGCCTTTCAGCCGTTTGCTATAACCAATCGCCGCAACATTTTCCAATACCGCTCGGCGCAAATCTTCAGCCACCTTTACTTCTATCATGATATTTACTGCGTTCGTCAATTTCTCTGCTTGCTTTTTGCCTACCAGTTTATAATCGTCGACGTCATGTAGCCAAGCCGTCAACATCACTTCTTGCAAATCCACCGGTTCGCTGCACTTGATGGCAAAACGCTCTGCCAGCAGCGCCACTCGCTCGACATGATCATCGGCGTGTCCTGAGGTGTCACTGCCTAGTAATTCACGGACCAATAGTTTAACTTTATTAAGTTCAGGAGTTTGCTTATTATTCATAGCATTTATTATATCTCATTGCCGCCACTAGCACATTAGCTGCCCTTGTATTTCTATAGTATTTATGCTATAATATAAAGATATGGCTGAAGTAATCACCACCGCTCCAAAGTCGAAAGAAGCGGAAATCAAACTGTTAATTATGCCGCTAGGCGAGCTAGCTTCGCGCTTAGGCGACGATGAGGCGTCCACTGCTATAAAAGCGATTGCTAATTTCGTCAACCACCGCAGCCCAGGCGATAAGCAGATGCTGCCTGTATCTGGTGCAGCTATCGCCAGTAAATATACTGATATCGTAGCCTTGCGGCTGCCTGAAACCGAAGACGTTATAGATGCTAACTTTATCACAAACAATGTAGTCGGGTACGTTGGAGCGATGGAACCAATCAAGCACGGCGCCCGTCTAATGTCTGAAGTTGGCTCGCTCAAAGTCGACGATAGCCTACGCGGTCACGGCGTCGGAACTATATTATTTGAAAAAATTATTCAGGCAATGCAAGACGAAGGAATTACACCTTATGCATTTTGTAATTCAGATAGCCTACCTATAGCCAAACGGCTTGGCGGGCGCGAGATAGAATCAGCAGACGAAGTGCCCCCAGAGGCATTGGAATTATGCAAAGATTGCCCTCTCTATGGCAAAACAAGTGGCAAAAACTACGGTTGTTGTGATACTGTAGTGGTATGGGACACCTCAACCGAGACCAACTAGATCTAGTTGAATTAGCCAAGCAGCTCATTGCCATACCGTCAGTATCGGGCAACGAGGCAGAAGCTTTAGATTTCGTTGCATCGTGGATGCGGTCAGCTAATTTTGACGAAGTTATTACTGATGAGCGCTTTACCGCTGGATTAATCCGTGCCAAAAAGCAGATAGCAAAGCGCGCGCTTATTTTGTGCGGGCATGTCGATACGGTTTCTCCTGGCGATGAGTCGGCTTGGCAGCAGAGTCCGTGGCAACCATACGTTATGGACGGCCGGCTATATGGTCTAGGCGCCACCGACATGAAAGCTGGCGTCGCTCTACAAATGATAGCCGCCGCCGAATGTGCAAACGAACGGCGTGACGACCTTGACGTGTGGTGCGTCGCCGTTGCTAGCGAAGAGGTCGATGGTGCTGGGTCGGCTGATTTTGCGAAGTATTTTTCAGAAAAGACACAGTACGAGGAAATTAGCTGTGCCATCGCCGAACCGACGGATAATCGAATTGAAATCGGACATCGCGGCAACAAGTTTGTTGAATTTATCTTTGAACGTACATCAAGCCACGCCTCGCAAGAGAGCGCTTATTACGATAGTTCGCTGCCAGCCGTAGTGTCGTTCCTGAATGATTTGCCAGAGATTCGCGAGCAGCTTCATGCCGCCTATAGCCACGATATTTTGGGTACTCCTAGCTTCACGCCAACGCGTATTGAGCCTGCAGGGTCATACTCTAACAACAAAACAGCTGGCGCCAGCTCTGTCATTGTCGATATCCGTACCACGCCGCCCTTGGACGCAGACTTTGAAAATTGGGTTGGCGAGATAGTTGCCCGTTACGATTGTACATGGCGGCATCCCGCTACACCTGTGCCGTCTGCTTTGTGCGATACGAACGCCAAAATCTTGAAAACCATACAGCGCTTGCTACCAGAAGCTGAGACAGCAGTCAGCTACGGCGGCACCGATCAAGCGTTCTTCCAGGCCATTGGCGCAGAGACAGTCATCTACGGCCCTGGCGATTTCGACCAAGCGCACACCGTAAACGAGTCGGTATCAGTAGCAAGAATTAGACAGACGCACGGCATTTACCAACAACTTATTCAGTCAATATAGGTTTAGCGTATTGCGATTTACTTGACATAGCAGGTTAAAAATTATTAACAGGTAAAACTCGTGTTACAATATCTGTAAGCTTTGTTAAATTAAGGAGGTTTTATGAAAACACCAAAATTACTATTGATCATCGCCGGATCGCTTGCGGCTATTGCGGCAGTATTAATTGCTGTCAGCTGCATACCGCCGTCCGGACCAGAACCAGAATACGTTTGCGTCAAAAACGGCCAGCCAAGTTCCGGGTTCAAAGATACCAAGAAAAATTGCCCGATAACTTCAGAAAGCTTGAAAGCTCATATGGCGTGGGAAGAAGGCCCGTTCGGTAGAGGCAAATATATTATGCGCCAAATCGCCGTCGTATCAATACTTAGCGCGATTGGCTGTGCTGTTGCTTCGCCAATTGTAAAGTCAAAGCAGAAGAAAAAGTTAGAAAAGTAAAACTAACGAACTCATATAATATAACTAACTGGATCTGCCGCCTTTTTATGTAAGTAAAGTTACAAAGCACAATGTAGTTTTACGGAAAATTTGACTTTTTGTCCTAATATTGATATAATTTATATTAACTTTTCGCTCAAAGTTACCAAAAGGGCGAAGAAGTCGCTCTTTGCTTTGAGCACGCTTCGAGAGGAGGTGAAAAAAAGTGGGAGACCGCGCCATGGCAATTGGATTCCTTGCGGCAGTGCCGATCAGTATCGGCATTGCCGTTGGCGTTATTCTCCGCCACATCGGCATGTCCGATGTGGCGTGCTTGGTCATCGGGACGGCTATCGCCGTCCCCGGGGCCGTCATCGTATACATCCTGCTCATGCGCTACTTGCGCAAGCAGGACAGTGAGTAGGGTTATAGTCCCGCTCGAGAAAATAGCTCGCTGAAAATTGTTCAATTCGGTTCGAGACGCACATTTTAGCGTCTGCTGGATTGAAATCCAGTTTCCGGCTTGAGCACGTTTTCGGCGGGCTATTTTCTTTTTTTACAAAAACCGCCGCCCTTCCAGCGCGTGCCCGAGGGTAATTTGATCGGCATACTCTAGATCGACGCCCACAGGAATGCCGCGAGCTAAACGTGAAACTTTGGTAGCTAGGTGCGATTCCTTGATTTGGCGTTGGATGAATAGCGCCGTTGATTCGCCCTCGACGCTAGCGTTGGTAGCAATAATGACTTCCTCGACGTTATCGTCGCGCAATCGCTGCAATAGCTCAGGTATATGAAGCTGTTCTGGCCCGACGCCGTCAATCGGCGAAATCGTTCCGCCCAATACGTGATAAGTGCCCTGGAATTGCCCGGTGCGTTCTAACGCCACTATATCTAGCGGTTCTTCAACAACAGCAACTAGCTGGCGATCGCGTTTCGGATCGCTATACAAGGGCGAGACTTCCTGGTCAGCGTCAATTAGCGCGAAAGTTTTCGGACAACTTTTGACCTGCGCGTGCAGCTGCCGCAAAGCATTCGCTAGCGCTTCAGTAGTGCGAGAATCGTTTTTTAGCAAGAAATAAGCATAGCGCTCAGCCGTCCGCGGCCCAACGCCTGGCAAATGACCCAACTCCTCAATAACACGCTCAAGCGCGCTTGGCAATAGAGCCATTAGTTTATAATCCGAGACTTCCTAGCCCGCCCATCAGCGGTTTCATCTTTTCGGCAGCAATTTCCTGCGCTTTAGCCATACCGTCGCGGATAGCAATCTCGATCCAGTGTTCAAGCTGGTGGATATTATCCAGATCAACGTACTCTGGATTAATTTTAATTGACTTGATCTTGAGCTCGCCGGTGATTTGGACAATGACTGCACCGTCGCCTGCCTCAACCTCGACAATTTCTTTGGCTAAAGCTTTCTGCGCTTTGCGCAAATCATTCAACATTTTCATTTGATTCAAGGCCATTTTGACTCCCCTTCTTCAGAAATTAACTCTACCAATTATAACTTATTACGGCAATTTTTTGTAGACATAGAGTCGGTCGCCATTTTGAGCACGAGCGTTAGTTATAATACTCTCTAGCTGCCATTCTTTCGGAATCTTGCGGCGGGCGGCGCGTGTCGCCACCGCTTGGGTTGCTTCGGGATTAAGCTCGGTAGCAACCGTTAAGGATTTATTGTAGTGAGCAGCTAGATTATAAATAGGCGCCTCGTCCGCATTAGCCAAGAGTGTCATATTTTTTTGACGCCGCAATTGGGCATTAACTAGCGATAGATCACTGTTGTAGGCGCGAACAACAGCCGGGTTGTACGTATATCCGTTAAAATATTGGTTAACGCTGATATAAATTAATCCGCTGACTAGTACGCTTAATGGTAACAAACCCGCAACGCGAGCATATGGATTACAAGGAAATAGCCGATACCAGTAGCGAATCAAGAAATCAAAGCCAGTAGCAACTGCAATCACCATTAGAACAAATACTGCATACTGATTGTTATAATTAAGCAAGGCGAGCGGTACCATAACCAAGCTCATCAAGATAGTAACATAGCTACGCGCTGTATAATGCGTGGCTGCCAGGCGGCAAAAACCTAGTAAAGCAATAGCCGTCAACGGCATAGCATAAGCTGGCCTCAGCAGACCGTCAGCAGCGCTATCGGTAGCAGCAAAACCAAACAAGCTAAGGCTTGAAAGCAGCGCATTAGTTTTGATATGAGCGAAGTCTGGCGGCAAACCGAGTAGTATTTTACCAATGCCTTTTGGTTCTAATATTAAGGCATAAACTAGCGGCGCCATCGCAGCCAAGCCGACCAGCAGTGCAATGAGTAGTTTTTTCTTGGGCAGCCGCTTGATAATCGCTCGGATATGCGGATGAACTAAAGCCACGATAATTATAATTAAGTCCAGGTATACACCCATCGGCAAATAAAGCGCGACGCTCATCAACACGCCGCCAAGCACTTTCCAGAATGTATGAAAATGTTTGCCGCGCGTCACATACATACCCGCAACCATCAGCCAGACTGCAACAGCGCTAAAGGTAATACCGGGCGTACCATCTTGCGCTTGGAATAGAAAATGTGTCGAAGTTGCCAATACAATCGTCGAAATGACAGCAACGTTGGGCTTGAACCAAGCGCGAATCAACATGAAAATACCTAGCATCGTCAAGGTGCCGAGCGCAATTGACGGCAGTTTAATCGAAAATTCGCTGACACCAAACACAAAAATTGATAGCCGCTGCAGTAGATAATACGGTAGATTTACCACCATCGACGGCTCAAGAGTTTGGCGCGACAACATACTAGCCTGGCTAACAGATTTGATTTCTTGCTCGCGCAAACCGCCAGGAGTATACAATACGCCGATCCATAGCACTGCCACCAAAAGTACGGCGATGCAAAAATAACTCAAAATATAGCGATATTTATATAAAGTATAGTCCGCAGGTTTACGCATACTAATTATGATTATATCACGCGAGAGATTATTCGTGGCGCTTATCTAGCGACATGAACCGCAGGCGCTCTGGATGGAAGTATAATTGAACTTTACCAACTGGACCATTGCGGTGCTTGGCAATGATTAGGTCAGTAATATTGGCGACATCTGGATTGTCTGGTTCGTAATAGCCAGGGCGATAAATAAAAGTAACAATATCAGCATCTTGTTCGATACTTCCCGACTCGCGCAGGTCAGCCAGCTGCGGAATTGGTGGCGTACGGTTCTCAACTGACCGGCTAAGCTGGCTAAGCGCTATCACTGGTACATTCAACTCGCGAGCGATAACCTTCAAGCCGCGGCTAATTTCGCTAACTTCTTGAACGCGATTACCGTTGTAATTACCGTTCGCCTGCATCAACTGTAGATAGTCGACGATGATTAGCCCGAGCGTTTGATTATGCGCAATTCGGCGGGCTTTGGTGCGCATACCGAGAACACTAAGTGCTGGCGTGTCATCGATATAAATCGGCGCTTCAGCCATTTCGCCCATAGCTTCACTAATCTTTGCAAAGTCGTCGTCACTGAGATTGCCAGTACGAATATTCCAGCTGTCAACACCAGCGGCATCGGCCAGCATGCGGTCTATTAGCTGCTGCTTACTCATCTCGAGGCTAAAGAACAACACTGGCAGTTTAGCAATAGTCGCCACATTGTATGCTAGGTTAGTTACAAACGTCGTTTTACCCATAGATGGCCGAGCCGCCAGGATGAATAGGTCGCTGCGCTGCAAGCCGGCGGTCATATTATCGAGATCTTGGTAGCCGGTGCGGATACCGCGTAGCTGGCCTTTATTGCGGTGTAACTCCTCGATGCGCGAAAAACTCTCGTCGAGGATAGTTTCGATACTGACCAGATCTTGCTTAATCGTTTGGTCAGAGACGTTGAATAGCTCGGCTTCGGCTTTTTCGAGGATTTCCTGGGTTGGAATTTCTTCGTCGAATCCTAGCTCGCTGATTTCGCCGCTAGCTTTGATCAGACGCCGGCGAACAGCTTTCTGAGCAACGATTTCAGCATAGCTAGCAGCGTGAGCAGCCGTAGGTACATAGTTGGTTAGCTCGGTTAAGTACGTCGAGCCGCCAATTGTCTCGAAATTATCCGTCTTCTTGAGTTCCTCGGTTAAAGTCAAGAGATCGACTGGCTTATGCTGCTCGTACAAATGCATCATACTTTTAAAAATCAGCTGGTGCCGTTTGTCGTAAAAATCTTGTGGTTTTACTGTCTCGCTGACATCTGCTAGCACGTCGTCGTCAATCAAAATTGCTCCGAGCAAGCTCATCTCGGCGTCGATACTCTGCGGCGGTATTTTGGCAGCGACTTCTTTTTGCTTGGCCATTACAAATTCACCTCTTCTCCTCCGCCCATAATATCAAGAATAGCGGCGGTTTGGCTATCTTTTGGCGGTTTTGGCTTAGCGCTGACGATAATTTCACGGTCAAGCTTTTGTGACTGTAGAGCGCCAGCAAGCACTGGCAGCGACTTTTCGATTTGATTTTTAGCAAATTTCTTACCAGCAAAAATCGTTAACTGCTGATCGTCTAATTCGTAACCGCTTTTCGCGAGATAACTATAGGCGCCAGCGGATTTTGCATGAACAGCCTCGAGAAATTTTGACCAGTCAAAATTAGCTGTTTGATTTGGCTGGGCATTTTTCTTCTTTTTTTGCGGAGTATCGCTAGCTGGCTGCGGCGCGTAAACAGGCGCTAGTTCGTTCACGGCCATTGGTTGCGCTGATTCTGGCTGCGCTGGCGTTGACGCCGCAGGAATATCAGAATTAGAAACATTTGTATTAGAACCAAGCGCTATCAGCAATTTGACATACGGCCAAGCGGTTTTCTGATTTGATAATAATTTGTCGGCCAGCGGCAAGCAATTAGATTTATTGATAATGTCGCTACGGATTTCGTACAGTAATTGCTCGTTGATAGCATTGGCTGGCACGCCTCTATGCTCAAGCGCGCGCAAGGTATCGGCGATAGTTTGTAAATCGCCCGCGCAATAAGCCTCTAGCAGCTGTCGAATCTCAGCCGTGCTTGCTAAGCCTAGCGAATCTTCGACCATAGCGGCAGTGACTGTCTCGCTGCTTAAATTTTGCATTTGATCTAGCAGGCTAATACTATCGCGGAGGCTTCCCTGCCCATAGCGGGCAATTAGCTGCAGGGCGTCGTCGTCAATAGAAATCTGCTCGGCATCAGCAATGGTACGCAAATGTGCGGCAACTTCGTCTTGGCTAATTGTCCGGAAATTAAAGCGCTGAACACGGCTAAGAATCGTAGCTGGCAATTTATCGGCGTCAGTGGTTGCTAGGATAAACACAGCATGCTCGGGCGGTTCTTCAAGCGTTTTGAGCAGTGCATTGAACGCTGATTTACTCAACATATGAACCTCGTCAATAATATAGATTTTTTTGGGGGCGCTAACGGGCGCAATCTGAACCTTCTCGCGCAAATCACGGATATCTTCAACTGAATTATTGCTGGCTGCATCAATCTCGATAATGTCGAGATGAGTTGATTCATCGCGGTACGGCAAGCGATTGATTTCGTGTGCCAGAATCCGTGCAATCGACGTTTTACCAACGCCACGCGGCCCTGTCAATAAATAAGCATGCGCCGTCGTTCCGTTAGTAATTGCCCGTTCTAAAATCGCCGTAATATGCGGCTGACCGACAATCTCGCTCAGCGACCGGCTGCGATATTTCCGATATAAAGCCTTACCCATTTGTTATATTATAGCGCAGAATCAGCGATTAAAATAGCGAAGCTTGAACTGGCGCTAGATCTAGCTGCTCAACAGTACGGCTAATGGTCATATTGTATCCGATATATTTTTTGATCGGTAAGAAAATAAAGCGGCTATTTTGCTGCATAATTAGCATGCTGCCAATTAGCCCTGCGAAGCAACCAGCGATTTTTGGCTCGACTATTTCCGTTAGATCATCGCTTTTTGGTTCGATAGTTAACATGTACGACGATAAATCCAAGAATTCGCTGTTATCAAATTTAACGCCTAACTGCTCTGCGATCCGCTGGATTGTTTGATGTAATTTCTGCTCGGCCAGCGTCGGATCATAGCGTTCATTTGCTAGAATTGTTGCTTTCTTGCGCAGCTGCACACTCTCGCAAAGACCTGGCAGCCGGGCGATCTTCGCTTCGTATTGGCGAGCGATGTTAGCACTAGGAAATACTTCAAGGATAGCAGCATTGCGGGCACCTTGTTCTAACAATCGCGCTAGTTTGCGTTCAGCATAAGAAATACCAACCTTTATCACCTCTGGCGAGAAATAAGCTAAGTATAAGATATGCGGCTGCTGATTCAGCTCAGCCTGCTGTTGGCTGATATTGGTAGTATTGTAGAACGCTGGATTGAAGCCAGTCTTTTGCTGGCACTCTGGACATTGCTCGTATTTATCATCAAGCTGGCGGTCACCGGGACAGCGATGACATTGCTTAGCTGCCAAATCGTACCAACCAATACATTTTTTGGTACTAGTATCAAACGATAGAGTAAATTCGCCTTGCGGCTGCATACGCCAGAACTTACCGCCATCATCCATGACGCGCAAATACGGCAAGTTACTACTGGGATCGTAGCTGACCCGTGTAAACCGAAAAGTTCCCTCGCCTAAATCATGCATCAATACCCCTATTTGTTATGATCCAAACTTATAAATTATAGAGCTGCTTCAACCGCCGCCCAGGTGGCATCAGGATTGTCTTCTGGCACAATGATAGTAACCTGATCGCCAACATTAATGCGGAAATAGGTCACGCTCGCCAGCAAAATCCGATACTCTTTGCCTTGCGCTTCAACATAGTAAGCACCGTCATGCTGCGTAAGCGTACCGATAACTTGCTTGCGGGCAACCGGGCCGATTTGCTTGTAAATGAAACCGCCATCATCAGCGATAGTTAGTTTGAGGATATCGCCCTCAACTAGCTTAGACTTGCTAGCGTAATTAGCTGGTACCGGGTAATTTTTGCCATCCGGGCCGACCATCGTCTGGCCGTCGAAAACGCCCTCGATAACTTTGCCCGAGACATCCTCGCGGCTGTTAGTCGGCATCACGACTTGCCCGTCTTCGCCCATTATGCTAATTAGTAACTCTTTGGCGGCAGCCAAATTAGTCTCGGCGTCTTGAATAAGCATCTTGAGCCGCTTGACTTGTTTCTCTGGTAATTCTGACATACTAGTCTCGCAATCCTTTGTATGTTTTTATAATATCATTCCAATTATAACGCATCAGGATATCACGTCAACCCTTTAGGCTATCTTTCCACAAGTTTAACAGATATGAACGCAAAGTCGTTGTAAAAATCGTCGACCGTTTTAGGCATACAAAAACGCCCCCAGATTTTGGAGGCGTTTTCTAAAACAATACGATCGTGCGAATCTGGAAATATATTCGAGATTAAGCGACTTCGACGGTAGCGCCAGCCTCTTCCAAAGCTTTCTTGGCAGCTTCGGCTTCGTCTTTGCTGACTTTTTCTTTGATTGGGCTTGGCGCGTTATCAACCAAAGCTTTCGCCTCGCCGAGGCCAAGGCCGGTTAGTTCCTTGACGGCTTTGATGACGGCGACTTTTTGGCTGCCAGCGTCTTTCAAGGTGACAGTAAATTCAGTCTTTTCGTCAGCAGCGGCCGCACCAGCGTCGGCAGCTGGACCAGCAACGGCAACTGCGGCAGCAGCTGGCTCGATGCCATATTCTTCTTTGAGGATATTCTTTAATTCATTTACTTCGAGAACTGTCAATTTAGTCAGCTCTTCGGCAAGTTTCTTTAGGTCTGCCATAGTAATTCTCCTTGTAGTTAAATTTTAATTAGATTGGTTGCTTAAGCGGTTGCTTTGTCTGCCACGCCGTCCAGCAATGCATGCAGATTGCCAGAAAGCGCGTTGGTGACGTCGTGCACCGGACTGAGTAGTTGCGCCACAGCCTCAGCGATGAGCTGATTCTTGCTCGGCAAGCCAGCCAGAGCTACCACATCGGCAGCACTCTGGGCCAGGCCCTCACTGCTGAATCCAGCGACTAGTTCGACGCTAGGATGAGTCTTTGCAAAGTCATTAAGGACTTTAGCGGCCATCACCTCGTCGTCGCTAGAAACAGCATAAATTAGCTGGCCTTGCAGCGCAGAAGTATCAGTCTCTTTGAACGTCTCGCTAGCGGCAAAAGCTACGCGCACCAAGCGGTTCTTGACAACTTTGACGACCACGCCATTTTCGCGAGCAGCTTTGCGCAGCTCTTGCAATTCAGCTACGCTGGTGCCCTGGTATTTAGCCACGGCAATAGCTTTTGCGCTGGCAAACAACTCGCTCATCTCTGCAACCAAAGCTTGTTTCTTATCTTTGGAAATTGCCATTGATAATACTCCTTTGGTTTATTTGATATTTATGCGATCGTATTGTTAAGGGGCGACATTCGGCGAGCGACAAAAAACTTTGGCGCTCGCCAAAGACTATATTACAGGAAAAGTTGATTCCCTCGGCGGCATATTAAGCAGAATTGCTCCTGCGGCCGCTGTCTCTGGCAATGTCTAATATCTATTATAGCAAATTTTGCTGCATTACACAATAGTAAATGATTGACATATTTAGGCGTTTCTGGTACAATAGAGATTCGTGAGAACGAAAGCGAGCCCTGGTGTTCATACGGGGGGAACATAATACGCTTAACCCTGCTGACAAGCAGGGTTTTTCCAGTCAACAATATCCAGAGAAGTATAATTCAAACGACCTAGTTGACAGTCTGGCTATTGATTATCTAAGAGCAGCCTCGCGGGAGCGTCCTGATCTGATTGAGCATGCTCATAGAGTTTATGGGTTAGTTAAGGCTTTTGCCGGCGATCTTATGCCTGATACGCGCGATGCAATCATGCTGCATGATATCGTATCCCGATTCCGCAACCCAGACGGAAAATATAGCCAAGAATCGCGCGACGCTGCCGGACTAGCACTATTAAGATACTTTACCGACCCCAGAATCCCCCATGATAAAGCACGCTATATGCGGGATATCTTGTCAGATTTCGACGAGATTGAGGTGGCAGCTGGCAGACATCGAAAAACATTAGCCGACGAAGCCGCTGCAAGCTTACCAGACGAGAATAATCGCCGTAAAGATATAGCCAGCGTCATTTCCGACAGGTACGAGGGTGTCGTTCCAAGAGAAGCTTGGGCTATATCGGAAGCTCGCATCGATCCGGAATACATGAAAGACTTCTTGCAGACTGTAAATATCGAATCTGTGATTATCAAAGCTTGCGAATTAATTGATAATTTGGAACATCCAGTATCCAACCGGGAGTCCGCGCTATTGCAAGATGTTTTAGAAGCGGAATCGTTCTATGCTCCGCTGTGCGAAGTATTGGGGCTAGAAGCTTTAGGCTCGAAACTGCTAGGCCTAGCAAAACGTATCCGCCTCGAAAAGTTGAACAAATTTGCTTCGATAGAGCAAGCAAGAGACATGTTATTCAATATAAAGACAGTCGGCGTCAGGCGTATATTGGAGAATATTTTCGGTGACAAATACGATGTTTCGCTTGTAATCGGCCCCGATTATAGCGGAGAATGTCCTGCCGTAGTTGGCGAGTTCGCAGCCCAACTGCCCAGCGGTCGCCTGACCTCTGGTAATTACCGCGTGAAATCTGTCGGCTCGTGCGCTGATAAATTAGATCGCGACAACGGCGATATGCCTATGGATCCATTTGCCATGATGGATATCTCGCCCGATAAGCAATCGTCGGCGAAAAATTTTGCTGAAATAGTAAAAATCCTTTCCAACACGCCAAATATTGAATTGCAAAAAGCACCTAGTAAAAAATCCGCCCTCTACATCCAAGGCGCTGGCGACTATGTCGAGATAATGACTCAAGCCCTAGCCGAAGCTGGCGTAGATAAATCAGAAATCGAAATAAAACAGCAAACCGAAGCAGATATTGAAAAACGCGGCTACAAGAAGATGGAGGTTTCGAAAGTAACGTTTATCGCGAGACAAGAACATCCGTACCAGCCTGGCGAGATAGTTGATATTCCTATCGAATTCCAATTCTTGACTATAGACGAACGCCGGCGGTCGCGAATCGGCGACATTGCGCACATTGCTTACAAGTATATCGATACCAAGCTCAAGAAAGAAGGCTACTATGAGTTATCTGATGACGACCCTAGAAAGAAAGCCCTAGACGAAGAGGCTCGTAAAACGCGTAAATTATTTGTAGGAGTACTAAACGACATCTACGACCGTATGAGCCGCTTAAATCCTGACAGTTACGAAACCAACGGCCAGTCAGACGAAGGCGGCGAGAAACTATTCCATGAGCTTGAACATCTTTTGAAAGAGCTGGCTATAATTGAATTATAGCTGCTGAACAATTGATTGAATTTCAACGTTTATTTGCTCGGCTGTCTTGCAATAACCATTGTCATAACATTCTATGACATAAGATGAGGGCAATTCGCTAGCAATTGTACGATAGGCGGCATCAACGCGTTTCTGAAAATTACTACTACGCGATTCGAAAGTATCTGGAGTGTCTATACTTTGGCTACGCTTAGTAATTCGTTTTTTACGTTCGCTCTCGTTGTCAAGGGTCAAAATAATAATGAAATCCGGCTTCATGTAACGTTCGTCTGTAAAAAGTTTAGTAATTGCCATAATATGATCCGTATTAACTCCCTCGCCATAACCTTGATAGGCTAAAGTTGAAATATAGTTACGCGCCGAAATGACAACAGCGTCGCGATTTAAGGCTGGCGCAATTTTTTGTTGCCATAGTTCGCGGCGAGCAGCGCTAAATAGCGCTAGGTTGATTTCAGGATCGCGGGCTAGAGTGCCATTTTTGATTAGTGAGCGCAAGTAGCTAGCAATGGGCGTGGTTTTATCTGGGTCGTCGCTGCCGGGCTCCTCTACAATTATCACTTCCCGGCCTTGCTGGCGGCAGTAATCAGCTAGCAATTCAGCTTGGGTTGATTTGCCTGTACCATCGTTCCCTTCAATGACGATATAAGTACCGCTCATTACACAATCTCCAGCCTTTACAGTAATCCTTCGCTAAGGCCAGAGACGGGTTGCGGTAATTTTACCGGCGAGGCGTAAGCTCGCGGCAACAGCATCCACGGCCGCCAAGCAGCCTTAACAGCAGCAAGATCAGCGCTAATATTAGCTTGATAATTACCAGAAGCCTTGGCGTATTCGGTAGCCACTGGTCCGGTAGCACTAAAGACAATTTGCGCTATACGATAGCCAACTGGCAGCACAATGTACTCATTTTCGTTGAGATTATGAACCTCCATAGTCCAGCGGTTAATATAGCCTGGATCACCCCAACCAGCGCAGTAGCAAGCCGAGATGCCAATACGGCCAGTAGTACTACGAGCCTGCATACTGGTAGTACCTGGCGGCAGAATGCCAATAAATTCATGGGTATGCGCCAGGATTCGCTCGTTTGGCCGCAAGACGATGACCGGATGATTGTCATTAATACCTTTGATGCTATCAATGCCAGCGACACCTTGATCAGTAATTCGGCGGCGAACTTCGTGCCACGGCTTGGCAATTTTGTATTCACCAAAGTAGCGCCGAACGTCAGTTTCGTCGAATGGATTAAACAACCTTTCCTTCCCCTGACTGCCAGCTCTATAAAAATAATAGCCAAGCGTTACATCAACACTACTACCATTGATACGCGCTGGCGCTGGGTCGCAAACTATATGACCATCTGCTAGTGCTGCTGCGATTTCTCTATCGCTATAAATGCCAGTTGGCTGCGATAATTCGGTCGAATCTGTTTTCATGTCTTTTCATTATACATTCACCGCTACCGCTTACACAACTAGCCTGTGATATGATTAAGTTGATGGAACGCGATCAGAAAAAGCAGTGCAGCATAGTAGTCGCCTACGATCGCCAGCGCGGTATTGGCATTGACAACAAACTGCCGTGGGGGCGCAGTTTGCCGGCAGATCTGCAGCATTTCCGCCAATTAACCACTGGCGGTACAGTAATCATGGGTCGTAAAACTTATGAATCTATTGGCCGCCCGCTGCCGAATCGCCAAAATATCGTATTAACTCATTCCAAGCTGGATGGTATCGCTACAGCTAGCTCGCTAGAAAACGCTCTGCAAATGGCAAGCAAAGATACAATATACATCATTGGCGGAGCAACCGTTTACGCGGCCGCACTCAAATCAAATGCGGTAAGTAGAATATATGCTACAGAAGTCGACGCAGAACTTCCAGCGGATACATTTTTCCCCGAGCTTGACGATACTTGGCGTAAGACATCAGAAGAATCACATGCTGCTGATGATACTAACACTTATCCTTATATATTTGCGATATATGAAAAGTAGTCTTGCTATGTAGCAATATTTAGACTGAAATTGGCGCTTTGATGGCCGGCCATGGATCGTAGTTTTTTAACTTGAAATCATCAAGATCATAATCATCGATTGATGGTTTTGGCGTGATGTCGAGAGTTGGCAGCGTACGCGGTTGGCGTGTCAACTGAAGTTTTGCTTGCTCAAGATGATTCAAATACAAGTGAACATCGCCGCCCATCCAAACAAATTCACGCGGCCGCATATCAACCTGCTGTGCAATTATCATAGTCAGCAGAGCGTAGCTAGCGATGTTGAATGGGACGCCCAGAAATGTATCGCACGATCGCTGATCAAGCCGGCACGATAACCAGCGCCGCTGGTCGGAGTCATTGGGATCAGCGGGTGTGGTGTAGAATTGAAATAACATGTGGCACGGCGGTAAAGCCATGTTGTCTACTTCGGCAGGATTCCACGCGGTAACGATTAGTCGCCGCGAGTCTGGATTGGTGCGTAGTTGATCAATAATGTTAGCAATCTGGTCAATATGTTCACCATTAGGCGCTGGCCATGCCCGCCACTGCGCGCCGTAAACTGGACCGAGATCGCCGTTCTCGTTAGCCCACTCGTCCCAGATATGAATTCCGCGCTCTTGCAGCCAGTGCACGTTAGTATCGCCCCGCAAAAACCAAATTAACTCGCCGAAGATACCTTTGGTAAAGAGCTTTTTAGTAGTAAGTAGTGGAAAACCCTCGCGCAAATCAAAACGCATCATATGCCCGAAGATACTGAGCGTACCAGTACCTGTCCGGTCATACTTTTCGACACCTTCTACTAGAATACGGTCAAGTAAATCAAGATATTGTCTCATTCCTACCCTCCTTCTAAAAATAGAGCGAGATGCTAGGTCTCGCTCTAAAATTATATGAGTTTATTTTGCTTGATAATCAACTTTGATACCGGGGCCCATCGTAGTAGCGACGGCAACCGATTTAATGTAAACACCCTTAATAGAGGACGGCTTCTGCGCCTGCAAGCTAGCAAAGAAGGTGTTAGCGTTTTCAAGCAATTTTTCAGCGCCGAAGCTAATTTTACCAACACCGAGGTGGATAGCAGCCTGCTTGTCGACACGATATTCTACCTTGCCAGCTTTAGCCTCCTCGGTAGCCTTGGCGACGTCGGTCGAGACAGTACCGCTCTTCGGATTCGGCATCAAGCCTTTCGGGCCGAGCAAACGAGCGTACTTACCGAGTTTTGGCATGTAGGCTGGCGTAGCGATTAAGACGTCAAAATCAAGCGTGCCCTTGTCAAGAAGTTTGACAATAGCCTCATCGCCAGCCAGATCGGCACCAGCTTTTTTGGCTTTGTCGGCATCAGTGTCAGCTGCGAAAACAGCTACTCGGACAGTCTTGCCGGTACCGTGAGGCAGGACTACGGTCGAACGAATATTTTGGTCGGCTTGACGCGGATCGACGCCTAAACGAACGTGAATTTCAACGCTAGCGTCAAATTTACTCGGATTGGTTTCGGTAGCAAGTTTGATAGCATCGGCGAGCGTGTAGGCCTTGTCTTTTTCAACTTTTTCGGCAGCCTGGCGGTAAGCTTTGCCGCGGCGTTCAATCAACGGACGAACCTTTGGCGCTGGACCTTTTTTGACAGCTGCTTCGGCGTCGCCCTGCGGCGTAGTATCACCAGCTTCTTTGCGAGCTTCTTTTTCAGCTTTAGCTTCAGCCTCTTCGATAGCTTTGGCGCTGCGCTTACCAGCTTTGGCAACTGTCGCTTCGCGGACTGAGTGCTTTTCAGCGGCAGCAATTGCCGTTTCAATCTCGGCTATAGTATTTTTTTCGCTGACGTCAAGCTTAAGCTCGGCAGCTTTTTCTAATAATTCGGCTTTTTTAGCCATCAGATATTTAATCCTTTCTGTGGTACAAGCGACTTGACGTCTCCCAACATTGATTTAATAAAACGTCTAAAATTATACCAAAAAATAACTAGAAAGTCCACCTAATTTTCCAGAGGTAGTGTAGCATTACCACTATAAAATTATTGACCAAAATACTACGTTTTGCTATGATTGGTCTCATGTCCTGTGAAAATTACGATTAAAACAATAATAAGCCAGGACATAAATCCACGAGTATTTGAAGTTTAGCCTATCCGTGGGGGTATTTAACCAAGGAGATAATTATGCGTTTATACGGGGTCTTGACGACACTCGGCGCCGCTGGTGCAATATGCTTAATAGCAACACACCCAGCCTATGCCGAAACGAGTACGGGCCGCTCGCTACTACTCGCACAGCAAAATAAAAATAAATTAACAATCGCAAGGAGAACACCGCTGCTAGCTACCCAAAACAAGAAAGCTTTGCTAGCAAAAGCGGACGAAAAGCAAACCAGCGGAGTTGATGACGATAAAGCCAAAAAAACATCGTCTACACCAAAGGACAAATCTAACGAGACAAAACCAATTGAACAACCAACCTACGCGATAGTAGCCGCCGGCGATAGCTTGGCATCAATTGCCGAAAAATACAATACAACCTGGACGCGTATCTTTGACGCCAACGAGTCGCTCGGTAACCCAAATGCTATTGACATAGGGCAGAAGCTGCGAATTCCTAGCGCAGAAGAGGTCTTGCCAGACCGCTCGTCAGCTATCGTTGCAGCGCAACAAGCAGCCGCCAGCTCTAACGCAGCGGTGCCATCAGCTCGGACTTCTACAGTTACTACGCGATCGTATAGCTCAAAGCCGATTAACTCGTCAAGCTACTACGTCGGCAACGGCATGTGGTGCACCGATTACGTTCACAGCCGCCGCCCAGACGTCGCTGTATATGGCAATGCTGGTTATGGTTGGATTTCCAGCGCTCAAGCTGCCGGTAAATCAACTGGTAGCGCCCCGCGCGCTGGAGCTGTCGCGGTGACAAACGGCCATGTTGCTTACGTCGAGTCGGTTAATAGCGATGGCAGCTATACTGTTTCAGAAATGGGTTGGAATTACCGCGCTGGCAATTACAACAAACGTACAGTAAGACCAGGTACATTCGGACAATTCATCTACTAAATAATTATAACTAGTCGAATTAGAAAAACCGCTACAACTACGCTAGCGGTTTTTTAATTTAAATATAGACAAATTACCCGCGTAAAGACTTATCCGCAGCCTCAACTAGTTCGTGCACAATCACTGCATAATCGTCATATACGCGAAAACCTGCAGCATAAGCGTGTCCGCCGCCACCGAAATATCCAGCTATCTGCTCTGATACTGGCATATTACTGCGTAATTTCCCGGTTAATTTACCGTCAGGGTAAGTTTTGATAGCGCAAGCCACTTCAACCCCCTCGACTAAACGCATTTCGTCGAGCACTAGAACGCTCGGATTATACTGATCGCTATATTTCTGGATTTCTTCCCACGGGATGTGAATTATAGCTAATTTACCATCGAGCAAATATTCGATACGCTCAATCAAGCGACCTTTATATGCCAAAATCTCTGGCGACTTTTTCATAAATTCGCGGCGTCGTTCTTCAATAGCTGAGTTGCTAGCACCGAGCGCAGTTAATTCGCCAGCGACACGAAACGAGTCGGCTGTGGTATTTTGCGTTGTTAAGCCTAGGCTATCGCTCATGATAGCAATCAGCATATTTTCTGCAGCTTGCGGATTAATTACCCAGCCGGCAGTATGCGCTAGATTGTAAATCAGTTCGCCAGCTGCAACTACCGGCTGGTTGACATGAGTAGCATCAAAAGTCAGCGTCGAATCAGTTGCGTGATGATCCAACACTATAACGGGATGCGTCTCAAGAAAATGACGCACACCTGGCATACTTAAACTTTTACTGATTAATAGTTCAGCATTAGTATCAACGATAATTGCTAAGTCGGCACTCGTGTCAAAATCGCTAGTTATTCGATCCCAGCCGTGAATGTAACGTAAGTATTTCGGTGTATCGACTGGACAGTGCAGCTGAACATTTTTGCCGAGGTCACTTAGAATTTCTTCCAAGGCTAAGCTGCTGCCGATACTATCACCGTCAGGATTTTCCGCTTGGACTACAACAATTTTCTGCGCGTTATTGATGGCGTCAATGGCTTTGTCAAACATCACCTAATAGTATAGCAGCAATTAGCTAGCCTTGCATTCGAATTAGCCAGATAAACTCTGCATAGAAAGAGTAACTTTACGGCTTCTTATCAAGAATGATTAAGTGTTCAATATGCGGCGTACGCGGGAAAAAGTTGTAGCCGCGATGCCAGGCAATTTGGTAGCTTTGCTGGAGTAAGGCGACGTCGCGGGCTTGGGTGACGGGATTGCAGCTGAGATAAATGATACGCGGCGGTAGCTGTTGTAACAATGTCGCAATAACGTCGGGATGCAAGCCGGCGCGCGGCGGATCAACGATGACGATTTCCTTGCCTGTAATGTGGTCGAGGGCTTGTTCGCTGGGAGCAAGGACAGCGCGGGCGTCGATGCGGTCAAGTTCGGTGATGTTGCGCTGCATTTCGCGGACAGCGTCGGCGTTGATTTCCACCAGCGTGACGTTGTCGCCGCCAATAGTCAGACCGATAGTGCCGACGCCAGCGTAGAGATCGAGAGTTGGTCGATCGGCAGCGAGTAGCACCTCAGAAAAAATCTGGGCAACTTTACGTGGGTCCCGGATTATTTTCTGATGGTGCTCGAGCTGCCGACCCGAGTGTTGGCTATTGCAATCATATGGCACCCACTCTTTCATATCGCGCAGCGCCTGCTCGTAAACCGGGATGTTGACTTGGAAAAAGCCTTCGCAGGCGTAGCGGAATGGTATGCCAAGGATAGTATCAGTCAAGGTGGTGTTGCCGAAATGCGCCAAGCGCTCGGTGATGCGGCTGGCTGGCGAGCGCGGATCGGAATAGATAATTTCCCCACCCTGAGCCGGTAATTTGGCGGCTTCATCAGCGGTAATTATTTCGGGCAAGCGATCCTTAACATACAACTGCCATACGCAACTTCCCGATTGATCGCAGCGGACGAGCAAGGTTTTGAGCTGGCGAGCCGCGACGCGTTTATGGCGCAGTAAATCACGGATCGTACGCGCCAAGTTGTTGATTGAAGGGTGCGCTAAGCTCGTACCATCGACGACAATCTTGCCTTTGCTGCCGCGACGGAAAAATGCCAAGTCAAGCGTATCGCCAGATGATTCTTCACGGTCGCTATCTGCGTCTATCTCTTGGTTATTATCAGAAAATAATTCGGGACCCGAGACAAGCCCAGATTTTTTCTGAGATACCGCTCGGGATACTACCGATTCGCTATACCAGCTAAATTCAACTTTGTTGCGGTAACCATATGCAACATTGTCGCAATAAATGTCAATTGTCTCTGGTAATGCAATACCATGCAGCGTGAAGGCGTCGTCGATCAGTTGCCTTTTGTACGCCTGCTCAATCTCGAGCGGCATAATCTGCCACGGACTGGTCGAAAGACAACTGTCCGGGTCGCGTGGCTGGATGCGGTCGGGACTCGGTGAGATCACCTCCTCGACAATCGCTTCGACGAAGTGCGACTTCTTTTTGGTAATGCGGACAGTAACCGTCTCGCCGGGCAATCCGCCCCATACGAAGCATTTGCGGCCATCAGCCAGCGTCCCTAGTGCTTGCCCGCCACCAACGATTTTGTCAAGGTGAATAGTCTCGAGTAACTGTCTTTTCATCATACTTATTATAACAAAATGAAAGATGCCGTTTGGTAGAGATCACGAAGACTGTCTCCACAGTAATGACACTCATCTTTCCAACGACCAAAATTATGACGCTAGCAACTTAACAGTGTGGCGAGCGATTTCGACGCCTTCATCTGTCGGTATGACAATTATCGGCTTACTGACTGCCGCTTGCGAGATGCTAGTGAACTCGGCCGGGTTAAGACAAGATTTGTTACGATTGCCGTCAAGTATGAAGTCGAGGCATTCCAAGTGAGCAACGATGCGCCGGCGCAAATTCGCCGAACGTTCCCCTACCGTGCCAGTAAATACCAGCAGGTCGGCACCGTTCATGGCGACCACCATGGCGCCGATAGCCTTATGGATACTGTGAATCAAAGTCATCAGCGCTAGATGAGCAATATGGTCGCCATTAGCTTCGCGATCAAGTATTTCACGAATATCGCTAGCGCCACTGAGACCGAGTAGTCCGCCCTTCTCATCAAGATAATGCTCAAACTGATCATCATCGAGACCAAGTTTAGTTTTGAGCGCCATAGCAGCAGTGTAATCAATCGAGCCAGTACGCGTCGCCATAATCACCCCCTCTAGCGCCGAGTAACCCATCGTATTGTCGATGCTGCGCCCGTGAAAAACTGCACTCACCGACGAGCCGCTACCTAAATGGCAAACGACAACCTTTGGTGGTAATTTGCCGCGGTTCCATAGTTCATTGACGGCGGACGAAACTGATAAACCATGATAACCAAAACGCTTAATCTCGAAGCGATCAGCGTCCTGCAGATTGATACCATAGTTCCAGGCGTAGCTCGGCTTGCGAGCGTGAAAAGCACTATCCGAAATTAGCGCCACTGGTACAGTCGGCAGCGACGAGCGCAGAGCCTCTAGCTCTTGCAGCGTACCGGAGACGTGAATCGGGTCAAGCGGCAAAATATCGCGTATATGCTGGACAACGTCATCGTCAACAAGCCTGTCTTTGAGAAAATAGTTGCTCGGTGCAACAATCCGCAGGCCGATCGCGCGAACGTCGCTAGGGCTTTCTAGTAAATGTTCGCGGTTAAAAATGCCATACAGATGTGCGGCCGACTGGGAAATGTCAGCAAAACCAAGCGGTACTTGCCGCGTATCGCCGCCAGTACGCAGCGTCGCGATTAATTCGCTGCCGCTCTGCTCGATATGTAACGCGGCAACTTCTTTGAGCTTGTCGTCGACCAGCGCGTATTTGCGGCTAGCGCTGCCTGGATTTGCGATTAGTAGTAATGACATTCCCCCACCCTTTTCTTTACGTTAATTTGTTTGCCCGTGCCAGGCTTCCTCTTTTACCTCGTCTAATCCACGCGCTGCTGGCCACACCCAGGCGTCAATTTCTGGCAAGTCAACGCCGTTAGCCTTGATATAAGCAGTGTTCTCATCAATCTTACCTTGGTAAATCGAAGCTAAGTGCTCGGCCTCCTCAAACGGAACGACGCCATTGCGGCCCAGCTGGCGGAATGCAGCAATTGCCAAATCATAGCGGCTGGTTTCATTGCGAACATGCATATCAAACGGCGTGGTCGTCGACCCGATCTCTTTGTAACCGCGAATATCGAAGCGTGTCGAATCGACAGCATAGTTAAAGAGAATCGATTTGACTGTCTGCGGATAGCCATGGAAATTGAAGATAACTGGCTTGTCGTCAGTAAACACCTTGTCAAAGAACTTTTGGTCGGCAACGCGGCGCAACGTACCAAAGCCAACAGTAGTCAGACTCGAAACGTTAACGCAGCGAATTTTAGCGTTCGGGCAATGCGTTTTGACAATATCAATAGCTGCCATAGTTTCTTTGGTCGGATAATCACCGCAAGCCGCCATAACTAGATCAGGGTGCTCATCGCTAGCAAAATCCCAAACCATCAGACCAGCATCGACCTGTTGGCGAGCCAGTTCTGGCGACAGCCAGCGCGGCTCGAGAGTTTTGCCGGCCACCAGCGCGTTAATCTGGCGAACACTTGACAGCATATGCTCTAAGCAAACTAGCGTGACATTACCGTCCGATGGGAAGTAAACATCACTGAAATTACTCTGGCGGCGTAGAATATCGTCGATAAAGCCGGGATTCTGGTGACTGAAACCATTATGATCTTGGCGCCAACCGCTCGAGGTCAGTATATAGTTGATACTAGGTATAGTACCGCGCCATTCGACGTTACGGCTTTGGGTGAGAAACTTAGCATACTGGTCAACCATGCTGCCAACAACCTGCAAAAAAGCCTCGTAGCTAGCAAACATAGCGTGGCGACCCGTTAGTACGTAGCCTTGCATCAAGCCCTGCATGTTGTGTTCGGACAACATTTCCATGACTCGGCCATCACGCGACAGATCCTTATCCCACTCCATGATTGGCCATTGCCAACTGCGGCTAGTAGCCTGGAATATCTCGTCAAGCTTGTTGGAGTAAGTTTCGTCTGGGCTCATGAAACGGAAGTTCTTACTCTCGGCGTTGAGACGAAAGATCTCGGTCAAGTAAGCGCCAGCCCGGCGCATACTGCTAGAGCCAATAGTGCCAGGGATTTCGGCGTCTTCAGCGAACTGCTCGACGTCTGGCAGTACCAGTGGCTGATAAACAGTTGCGCCGCCACGAGCATGCGGCGACATACCCAAGCGCTTCTCTAGTTGTTCAGGCAAGATATCCTTGACAAAATCACCAAAACCTGTCGTTTCGTTGAATAGCTCGTCAAACTTATAACTCTTGAGCCACTGGTTCAAGATTTTGAGCTGCTCGGGATCAGATTTTGCTTCGCTAAGCACTGTCTGGTGCGCCAGGCAATTACCTTCAATTTTGTTGCCTTCGACAAATTTCGGCCCAGTCCAGCCCTTTAGTGTGCGCATGATAATCATCGGCATGCGCGGCGCTTCTGTGTTCGTACTAGCACGAATCTCGGCAACCAAATTGTGCGCCCACTCAAGCGCGTTTGCCATTTCGTCGTGCGGATCGACGCCGTCTTTTGTAGCGTCAACAATGCGCGGCTCATAACCGTAGCCGCTAAAGAGCGTCATCAGTTCGTAATTACTCATTCGGCCAAAAACAGTCGGTGCCGAAATCTTATAACCGTTGAGGTGAAGAATTGGCAATACTACACCATCTTTGCGCGGGTTAAGCAACTTATTGAGATGCCAAGCGCCAGCTGTCGGCCCGGTCTCGGCTTCGCCGTCACCAACCAAACAAGCTACCGTCAAATCAGGATTATCCATCGCCGCACCGTAGCTAGTGCTGAGTGCGTAACCAAGTTCACCGCCCTCGAGAATCACGCCCGGCGTCTCGGGATTAGAATGGCTCGGAAAACCGTACGGCCAGCTAAATTCGCGGCATAGTTTGCGAATACCATCCAGGTTAGTCTCCATCGACGGATCAAAATTAGCAAGCGTACCTTCCAAAAACAGATTAGCTTGCAGTGCTGGGAAGCCATGCCCCGGCCCCAGTACAAACATCATGTCCTTATTATGCTTCTTGGCCGAGTAGCTGAGATGCGCGTAAGCAAAGTTAATACCTGGCCCGCTTCCCCAGTGTCCGAGAATCCGCGATTTGATATCGTCAAAAGTTAGTTCCTTTTTCAGCAGATGATTTTCTGCCAAAAATATTTGCCCCACCGTCAGATAGTCTGCCGCACGCAAATATTGCTTTATCGAGTGTTTTTCGTGTGCATTCATAACTATATATTATAAAGGTTATGGTAAATATTGCCAACTGATTAGCCGCTTTTCGTGGTAAAATCGCATTATGAAACGCCAAGTCGCCACCCATTCGCAGCATTTTTTGCGTAATCCACGCTTGATTGCCGAGCTGATAGGCCACAGCAATATACGCCGCGGCGATTTGGTAATAGATATCGGCGCTGGCAGCGGCGCCATTACGGCAGTGTTAGCACGCCGATGCCGGCAAGTTTTAGCATACGAAAACGAACTAGGCGCTCTCAACAAATTACAGCAAAATATGCACCGATATAAAAACGTCAAAGTCATAGCACAAGATTTTCTGCAAGCGAAATTACCAGATGAACCATACAAAGTTTTTGCTAACATCCCTTTTCGCTTGAGCGCCAACATAGTACGCAAATTGACTAGCAACAACGAAATGCACGCACCGCGATCAATTTACCTGATCGTCCAAAAACAATTCGCGCAAAAAATAGTACCGAGCGACCGGCACTTTACTTCTCAATTAGGCGCGCAATTAGCTCCGTGGTGGCAGACACGAATCCGCCGACCGCTACGCCGCACAGATTTCACACCGCCGCCAGCAGTCGATACCGTGCTGCTAGAGTTGAAACCGCGACCCGAGCCGCTCCTATCTACATTAGAACGCGACGAGTACCAAAGTTTCGTCGCAAAATGCTACGCCTCGCAAAAAGTCTTTGCTGCCGTACCGCGCGCCAAAGCCAGCATCAACCCTGAACGCAAACCGTCAGAGTTGACCCCCGAGGAATGGGTGCGGCTGTATTCTATGTCGTAATTTCCATATCGTTGATGAGCGTGGTATAATACTTGTTGCACGCTCGTTTATTAGTGGGTCGTCGCCAAGTGGTAAGGCACTGGGTTTTGGTCCCAGCATTCGCAGGTTCGAGTCCTGCCGACCCAGCCAAATTATGCAAACGAAAATATCATAAACCGCTCAGATCTGGATAACCTAAGCGGTTTATTTTTATGAATCGTATCGACATTTAGCAAATTCATAGTTTGCTTTGTTTTATTGACGCCACCCCTAAATACCATTAGTATAATAAGTATGCGAAAAGTGTCTCTGCCGAGCATATTGCGGTATAAAAAATCTTACTTGCGGCATGATATCATAACGGCGTTGTTGATAGCCGTCGTGAATGTTCCCAATGCGTTGGCTTTTTCGGTAATCGTCGGACTGCCGCCCGAGACTGGCTTATATACGACAATTATTGGTGCGCTAGTATTTGGGTTGTTGGGGTATTCACATCGATTAGTGGTTGGCGCAGATTCAGCGACGGCCATTCTGCTGGCATCAGGTGCAGCGCTAGTGGCGCAAACAGGTACGCCAGAATATGTTAATGCAATAGCAGCGATGACGTTACTATCAGGCGTTCTACTACTATTGCTGGGGCTATTCAAATTTGGCTTTTTGGCAGATCTGGTATCACGGCCAGTGATGATTGGTTTCATGGCAGGCGTGGGAGTGCAGCTAATTGTTACACAATTACCAGCTTTATTAGGATTAAAAGCATCAGGCGGTTTCTGGAGTCATTTAGCGTCAATTACCGCGCAAGCTGGTTCAATCAACTGGATGACCGCTACGCTAGCACTTTTAGTACTAGGAGTAGTTTTGTTTTGGCGATCATCGCGAATACCGAGCGAACTAATCGGTATCGCTATGGCTGTAGTATTTGCAATAGTATTTCACGTCGATACATACGGCGTAGAGTTTTTAGGTTCGCTACCAAGCAATATGCCAAACTTAATAGTGCCCACGGTGTCACTCGAGATGCTAAATACAATTATGCCGACCGTGCTGTCAATCGTGCTCGTAGTGCTAGTCCAGAGTTCCATGACAGCGCGTTCCATTGGTAGCGAGCACGACGATAAGATTCAGACTAACCAAGATACGGCAGCCCTTGGAATAGCTAATATTGCTTCAGCTCTATTCCACGGCTATACCGTTAGCGCCTCGCCGCCACGCAGCCAATTAGCCGACTCGCTGGGTATGCGTTCGCAATTGAGCGGTATTGTTGCCAGCTTAGCAATGATGGTGTTGATCATTTTTGGAGGTACTTTGTTACACTACGTGCCGCTAGCAGCACTAGCAGCGATAGTTTGTACGGCAGGTTTACGCTTGATTCGTTTTCGTGAATTGCACTATTTGTGGACTGTCCATCATGAGGAGTTTATGATCGCGCTAGTTGCTCTAGCTTGTACGGTACTATTCGGCGTACAATTAGGTATTTTGGTAGCGGTAGCAGCCTCGCTGATGGAGCGATTGCGCCGGCAGTACCACCCCGATGACGCTGTGCTGCTACGCGATGGCGAGTTGTCGTCATGGGCGGCTGATCGCGTAAAAGATAAGATAGACTCTTTGCCAAAAGATACATTAGTTTATGCTTTCGGCGAATCGCTTTTTTTCGAGAATATTAATTATTTCGCTGAACGGTTACGGCGAGCTATTCATCGCGCTAAACATCCAGTAACATACGTGGTGATTGATGCCGGAGCGATTGATGATATCGACTATACAGCGGTTGAAGCGCTCAAACGTTTGTACCGCGAGCTTGGCGAAGATGGTATCGCGATTGCTTTTGCGCACGTATCACCGGGATTGCACAGCCAGTTTGATATCTATGGCATTACCGATATAATTGGCAGCCGCAACATTTACACAACATTGTCTCTGGCATTGGCGCATCAGAAACAGGCTTCGGCAATTGAAATGATCAGAGACCTTAAAATCGCTAGCGATTCGTATATCGTGGTCGGCGGCGCCGTGCTTGATATGATGCATTTGCGCGATACACCTAATGTTGATTTAGTAGTATCGCGCGAAGTTTATGACCGTTTTGCACGCAAGAAACATTGGCGCGAGGTGACACTAACTAGCGGCAAGCGAATTTTGGTACATGAACAATACAATCTGCTAAAAAGTTGGATGGGTAATTCCTTGACAGCATTACAGCGAGATATGCAAACCATCGATGGAATACCCGTGGTCTCGACCGACCGTCTGATTGCTGCCAAACGAAAGATGGCTCGTCGTAAAGATTTAGCTGATTTAGAACTATTGCGTGGACACATCAAGCGCCGGAATTAATTAGCGAACTTTTTGTTTTTCTTGAGCGGCCGTTTAAGACGCTTGGTAATTCGCTGAAGATTCGGTCGCTTACCAAAAAACTTTCGCCCTACCCATTTATGCAATTCAATCAAGATAATAGGTATGATGAGCGCGGAGATGGTCACCAAGAGAAGATGTGTGTTACTTACTAGCGTAATATGCAGCAACCGTCCAAGCGGTGTAGCTAGGGCGGCAATCTGCAGCGTGACAGCAATGATTAGTCCAACAATGAAAGGTACGTTCCGCTTGCGCAGACGGCCGATCAATGATTCGTAATCACTGCGCGCCTCGATGGCGCTAGCCCACTGCGCGGTTACCAGCGAGCAAAAAGCAATTGTCCGAGCATAGTCAGCACCAAAGCGTTGATTGAAATAAATATAGAATCCCAGCGTCATTGATGACATAATTATGGCAATCAACAATATTCGCGAAGTCATAAATTTACTGAGTAGCGGCGCGTTAGCGCGTTTTGGCTTCTCTAGCATGTTCCGAGGCTCGCCCGGCTCCAGTCCAATCGGAATTACCATGGCGCTATCTGTGACTAAATTAACCCATAAAATCTGCACAGGCGCCAGCGGTAGCGGTAAACCAGAAATCAATGCGCCCAGCGATACGATAACTTCGCCGAGATTAGTCGCTAACAGATACGTTACCATGCGCTTGATATTGGCGTAAACAGTTCTACCCTCGTGAATAGCCGAAACAATTGAGCGAAAATTATTATCAAGCAAAATGATATCACCCGCGTCCTTGGCAATTTGCGCCCCGGCCCCCATAGCGACACCAACATGAGCATTGGTCAGTGCCGGAATGTCATTGACACCGTCGCCAGTCATGGCAGTGATATTATCGCGCTTGAGTACTTCAAGGATGCGATGCTTGTGCTCGGGTAAAACGCGCGCGCAAACACGGATAGTACGCAACCTCTCAGCTAGTTCGTCGTCAGATAATGTAATAATCTGCCGGCTATCGAATACTTGGTTGCGATGCTCGACTAGGCCAAGTTGCTTACCGATATGATAAGCTGTCTCGAAGTGGTCGCCGGTGACCATACGTACGCTGATACCAGCGGCTTGCGCGCGAGCAATGGCGCCTTTGGCTTCTAGTCGCAGTGTATCTGCCACGCCGACAAAACCATCAAAAACCAGCGGCGTATTATCTGGAATGTTTTCAAGCGAATCAATTGGTTTACTGAGCGACGCATGCGCTAGCGCAATTACCCGGAAACCAAGTCCAGTCAGATGATGCAATTCAACTAAAGCTTTCTCGCGTTCGCCTTCGGTGATATCGCAATGGTCAACGATTTTCTCTGGCGCACCTTTGACAGCTAGAGCATACTTAGCGCCATCATGTCGCAAATTGCCACTCATTGCCATTGAATGCTCAAATGTAAATTCCCGCAAAGGCTGGCCAAGTTTGGGAGTCATTTCGGACGAATTAATAAACGAAGCAAAAGCTTTATCAAGTGGATCGGCAGTTTTTCTCTGGCCTAGCAGCATGCTAGCAGCGAGTGTCTGCAGAATACGTTTTTCGTTGTGGCGCGGGTGCCAAATTTCTTGAACAGATAATTTGTTGCGTGTTAGCGTGCCGGTTTTATCAGTAGCGATAGTCGTGATAGCACCGATTGACTCGATTGAGCCCATAGTCCGTACCAATGCTTTGCGGCGAGCCATCCGACGCATCGCTAATACCAAGATAACTGAGATGGCGATTGGTAAATTCTCGGGTACTGCACTAACGCTGAGAGCAATCACAAAGCGCAATGCTTCACTCCATTCAACGCCGCGAGCTAGCGCCAACCAAAAAGCAAACAAAGCAATACCTAGAATAACAGCAACGATACGCGTGATAAGCCTATCGATTTTCTGCTGTACAGGATTGACATTATGGTCACCAGACGATAAATCGCTCAAACGACCAAACTCGGTATCGTTAGCAGTAGCGGTTACTATCGCCATGGCAGTACCGCCAACGACAAATGAGCCTTGGAAGACCATGTTGGATTGTTCGTAAATTTCGCGGTCGCTCGGCAGGACAGCGCAAGTTTTTTCGATTGGTAGCGATTCGCCAGTTAATTGCGATTCATCAACACGAAAAGAGCGCGCCTCTAGCATGCGGGCATCAGCAGGAATTTTATCGCCCTCATCAAGAATTATCACGTCGCCTGGAACTAACAGTGTCGCAGCAATCATCTCGCGCCGCCCTTTTCGCAGCACCTCGACTTCAGCAACAGACTGTTTTTGCAGCGATCGCAAAATCCGCTCAGTCGAAAACCGTTGCACATAATAAATAATTGCGTTCACTGCCATGATAAAAATAATCAACCCAGCATCAAAATACGACTTGTGCCACAAACTAACAATTGCCGCCACTATCAGCACTGCCATAAAAACCGACTTGAACGGCTCAACAATTTTACGCCAAAGCGGGTCAGACTTAACTTTGATCGTGTTTAAGCCGTAGTGACGCAACCGCTCATCGCTCTCAATATCAGATAAGCCTTTGGTGGTTGATTCAAGTTCAACTAGTGTTTCTTTAATGGTTTTATCGTAAAAAGCCATAAGCACATTATAGCAAATTTTAGTTTTTAACAATAAAGCGCTATACTGAAAATATGAAGGTTAAAATCGAGATAGACACTATAACATTCGTACGTTTTTGGCTGGTAGTAATCGGCTTTGGGTTAGCAGGCTTATTAATTTGGAATGCTCGTACAGCGTTAGTAATTATTGGAGCGGCAGCATTCTTAGCACTAGCTCTCAATGGGCCAGTCAGCTGGTTGGCTAATAAACTACCCAACCGCAGCCGAACCCTCAGTACAGCTATCGCTTTTATCGTGATTGTAGCAATACTAGCGGCGATTCTGTTTTTGGCAGTACCGCCAATAGTTCAGCAAACAATTAGCTTTTTACAAACTCTGCCCGATACAATACGAACAATGTCGGCACAGTGGAAGGGTTTTGGTGCTATAGTATCGCGTTATCATCTAGAATCGCAGATTGATCAAATGGTCGTTTCAATACAGGGAAATGCAACGTCGTGGCTGGCAAACTTTGGACAGAACTTTCTCAGCGGCGTCGGAACAACAATGTCGCTAATCACCGAAGCCTCGCTAGCGCTAGTTCTAACATTCCTAATGCTAGTCGAAGGACCGCGCTGGTCACGATACTTCTGGGGATTATATAGCAACGATAAGCGAATGCAGCACCATCGAATCATCTTCCGGCGGATGAATGCGGTAATCTCTGGATATGTAAGCGGACAATTGATCGTTTCGGGTTTAGATGGTGCTTTTGCCGGCTTAACAGTATTTATCTTGAGTCAAGTTTTTCCAGCAGTACCAGCAAACATAGCTTTGCCAACGATTGCTATCATGTTTATCTTGTCGCTGATCCCAATGTTCGGCGCAGGAATTGGCGGCATTATCGTCTTTGCATTACTGGCAATTAATAGTATGCCAGCAGCGATAGCTTTTGGTATTTACTTCATCATTTATCAGCAGATTGAGAATAATGTAATTTCGCCAACTATTCAATCGAAGCGTATTGAACTTTCGCCGCTAATGGTTTTGATGGCGGTAACTATAGGACTGTACATGTTCGGTATGGTTGGCGGTATTATCTCGATACCGATAGCTGGCTGTGCCAAAGTGCTTGCAACTGAATATATCAAGGTCGAACGCCGCGAAGAACCAACTGCCAAACCAACAAAGCTTGCTCGCCTGCTCAAGCGTGTTCGCCGCGAAAAAAGTAAACCAGAGGCAGCTAAATCAGAAGCTGAAGCCTAGTAAAGGATTGGCCTAGCCAGCTCACGCCATTCAAAAAGAATCTTTTAAACACTTGAGTCTACTCTGGTTTTTCGTCAGCATACGCCCATAAAGTATCATGTGCAGTATCTTTGACAACTACACCGTATTCATTGAGCAGCTCATCGCGTAATTCATCGGAATTTACCCAATTCTTGTTATCGCGAGCACGGCGGCGTTCTACCAATAGCCGCTTACATTCATCATCAATATCGGGAGTTGAGTCCAAAAGCTCAAGCCCCAATGCCGCATCAACAAACTCTAAAAATTCGATTAATCCAGCTCGATAGACTTTCTGCGGTGGTTTTTTGTCAAGTTCAGTTAAGGCTTTATCGACAATAGCTAGCGCCCGTGGCGTTTCTAAGTTATCGTTTAACGCTTCTTTGACAGCGCCAATAGCCGCGCTTGGCGAGAAATCATGTCGTAGATCATTGTTCTCGGTATCGCTATGTAAGCGATCGTGAACTTGATGTCGTAAACAAGCCACTTCGCGCCAATGTTGCAGCCGGTTGTGCGCTGCCTGCAAATTCTCGAATGAAAAATTACCTTCATTAGAATAATGTCCCTGCAAAATAAACATTCGCAAATCCATCGCTGAGAAACCATGCCGCTTTAGATCATCAAGCGTGTAGCCATTACCGAGGGATTTGCTGATTTTGCCGCCATTAATCTTCAGGTGGTTGCAGTGCAGCCAAAAGTTCGCAAACCTTTGGCCAGTTGCCGCTTCGCTCTGGGCGATTTCGTTAGTGTGATGCACCGGGATGTGATCAATTCCGCCAGTATGAATATCGATTGTCTTGCCGAGCAAGCTCATGGCGATAGCCGAGCATTCCAAGTGCCAACCAGGAAAGCCCATGACTGGCTTATTATCTTTTGGTGGCGTATCTAGCAAATCAGCAGGCGTCTCCCACTCCATATCGCGTACTTTGCCCTTCTCGGTAAATTTCCAGAGCGCGAAATCCCACGGTTGACGCTTCTCACTGTTAGCATCGACGCGAGCGCCAGCTTTTTGGGCGCTCAAATCAAGCTGCGCAAAGTCGGCGTAACGCGGAAAAGTACTAGTATCAAAATAAATGCCGTCACTGGTTTGATAGGTGCAGCCGCGCTGTTTAAGAGCCCGCAGCAAAGAAATCTGCTGCGAAATGTAGTCAGTCGCTTTGGCTATATGCGTCGGTGGAATAAGATTGAGCGCTTTCATGCCGTCAAGAAAATGTTGCGTGTAGTATTCAGCGATTTCCCAAGCAGTTTTTCCATCGCGGCGAGCGCCCTTTTCAAGCTTATCCTCACCTTCGTCTGCATCACTAACCAAATGTCCAACATCGGTTATATTCATCACGCGATCAACCGTATAGCCGTCAATTTGCAATGTCCGAACTAGCGTATCCCAATAGATGTAGGCTGCCCAGTTACCGACATGCAAATCATCGTAGACAGTCGGTCCGCAAGTATATAAAGTCACTTTATCAGACGATAGCGGAGTAAAATCATCAAGCCGACGCGTCAGAGTGTTGTGGAGTCGTATCATTAATTATATTTTACGTCAAAAATGAGTATTTTTGAAGAGCGCTATTTATTCTAACCATTGCTTAAGTACTACCGCCTGGTTAAACTCCGCATCCTTAGCGCTATACAATAGCGTAACGATTGGATGATTAGGCCAGTCATTTCTCGCCTTGATAGCGGCAGGATTTTCATCTAACTCTTTTCTGTAACGTTCTGAAAATTCTGTAAATTTTTCTGGGTCATGATTAAACCATTGGCGCAGCTCATTGGTTGGCGCGATTTCTTTAGCCCACTCGTCTAGCGCCGCTCGTTCTTTACTTATACCGCGCGGCCATAATCGGTCAACTAGCACGCGGTAGCCATCGTTCGATTCTGGCGATTCGTAAATTCGTTTAATTTTATAAACTGTCATGACAACACCTCCTTAACTATAGTTTGTAGAACTGGAATAACGTCCGATTCAAACCAGGGATTACGTTTGCGCCAGCCAATATTGAGCGGTGATGGATGAACTAATGGAAAATAATCTGGCAAATATATATTAAAATCCGCCACAGTTGCTGTCAAATTCTGCTTGGCGCGGCGATCAAGATAATATTTTTGCGCATACGAACCAACCAAAATTGTCAATCGCACATTCGGCATCTGCGCTAGCAAACACGGATGCCATTTCCTGGCAAAATCCAAACGAGGCGGCAAATCACCGTGTACTCCCTTGCCTGGATAATAAAAATCTATCGGCATCAACGCAAAGAGATCGGGATCGTAAAACTGCTCGTCCGTTACGTTCAGCCATTGCCGAAGCAAGCGACCGCTCGCATCATTCCACGGCTTTAGCGTTTGCTGAGCAATTCGACCTGGCGCCTGCCCGACCAGTACAATTCGCGAACTTGACAAAGCAGAATACACAGGCGACCAACCTCTATTGGCAAAATCAGCATTCATTGGATCGGTTGCGATCTGATCATACAAAAGCGGTTTAGTATGCGACTTCATATATTATTAATAATCTTATCACATCCACTTCGCCAGCTTTAGTCTAATTTCTTTTCTCTACCAGCCGAGCAATTCAGTAAAACGCTTCTGCGTACTGACATATTCGCCTAATTCAATGCTCGTCACTGGTATGTCAATACCACATGAAAGCAATAACTCTCGCATTTCATCCTGCTTATCGCGAGGAACTTCTATGTGTGAAATATTTGCAACGCCTATCCGTTTATCAGCGCGCACTTCGTAGTAGCGCATCGGTTTTTCTAATTTTAATTGCGAATCAAGGCTCTTAATGCCAATTAAAATTGGATAATTACCCGAAATATCGCTACCCAGACAAAAGATATCCCACACATCGCGCGCCTGCTTATTTACTTTCTTTCCCCAAGTATTATCGCCATTTTCATCATGCGATAATGCACGCCAAGTTTTCCAACGGCGCAACATTTTGACCCCATTGACCGTAAATAGTCGCGCATAAAACAAACTGTAGTAATACGATGTCCAAGTCAGAGCGTCGCCATAGCGATTTTTCTCTTTCCAACCAAGACCATGCATGTCAGCATATGATCGCGCCACCATCCGACTCCGGCATAATGAAACCGAATGTACGATATGCCGATCACTGCCGCCAAAAACTGCATACACATCGCGGGATGGCTTGAGGCCAGCAATATCGCAAAAACTTTTCATCACGTCAACTATACTATCCTTACCGTGCTGCCAACGACCAGTACCATGCCAAAGTTGAGTATCTTTCGTTAGTTTTTGATATTCTTTTATATCAGAGTTGTCAAATGAAAGTAAATCCTTTACATTAATTATTTTCCTTTTAGCGATAGTATCTAAAGCCTTTTCAAAACGAAACAACTTACTTTTGTAAATAATTAACATTAGGGTATGGTGCGGTAAATATCTTAGCGATCTTCGCACGAAAAGCTTTTGATAATTACTCCGTGATGACATATTAATTAATAGTTTCTCTAGCTTTTTCCAACGCATCAATTAGTGTCTGTTTTGATTTCATACCGATCAGCTCAGCAACTTCCTCGCCAGCAGTAAAAATCTTCATATTTGGTATACCCTGCACGCGGTAATGCATAGCCAGTTCTTTGTTGTCATTACTAGCATCAGTGTCAATTTTAACAATATCAAAATCTGTCTCGTCAGCGATCTGCTGCAATATTGGCGCCATCGCTCGACACGGCGGACACCATGGCGCCCAAAAATCAACCAAGACCGGACGCTTGCTTTTTAGTACTTTTTCTTCAAACTCTTGTTTAGTTGTAATACTAATTAATGCCATAATTCCTCCTTCTATTTTTACATTGTTGACATACTCCAGTAATGACTAAAGGACCATCGAAACAGCAGCCATCGAGCTGGCGCTCGATCTGGCAACGCACTGAATCAGGAACTTTGATATCCTGTAAACTATCGCACTGGCTGCATATAAAATGATCGTGTGATTCCGGTGAAAAGTCGTACCGCAAACAGCCCTGCCTTGACGCGGGTGCCAGTCCAATAACGCCATCACTCTGCAGACGTTGCGTAATACGATGTACCGTAGTATCGCTAACATTTGAATACAACTCTCGCAACCGGCTAGCAATCTCGGCATTAGTAGCATGCTGCAGTTGGCATAAAATCGATAGTATACTATCAGTATATTTCGTGATTCGTCGACTAACTATTTGTGTCATATTTTTATTGTAAATCATTTACAATAAAAATACAATGCTTTTTACAAAACTTACCGCGCTACACTTCTTGGTCATGATTTTCAACAATTAAATTACTGGTCAGACCAGGCTATTTTCGCCCGCTGCCTAAATTAATTTTACTAGCGAGAACTCTACTAAACTTCAAGCTACAAAATCGCGTTAAAAACACCAAAAGTTTATTTGGCCAACCAACTACATACACTGCTTTGTTATTCATAATAGCACGATAGCTTTTCGCGGCAACCACTTCTGGTGTATAAACTCTGAGCCTAGTGAACATTGCCGAGTTTATCATATTAGCATTTCTTTCAAAGTTAGTCGCTACCGGACCTGGGCAAATCGCCGTCACTGACACGCCAGAGCCCTTCATTTCTTCATGCAAAGCTTCAGAAAACGAGCGAACAAAAGCTTTCGAGGCATAATACATCGCCATGTACGGCCCAGCTTGAAACGAGGCAATCGATGCAATATTAACAATCTTGCCCTTACCGCGACGATCCATATCTTTACCAAATAGATATGACAACTGCATCACGGCCAGCATATTAACGCTAGCAAGCCCCTTCTGGCGCTGCCAATCGACATCAACATAGCGACCAAACGAACCAAACCCGGCATTGTTAATTAAGATATCTATATCAATGCCTTTATGTTTAATCTCGTCATAAACTTCTTGAGCGCTATTCTCAGCACTCAAATCTTTAACTATGTAGACCATTTCAACGCCAAACTGGCGTTCTAACTCCTGTTTTTGCTGTTGCAATAGAACTTCGTTACGCGCAACAGCAACGATATTATAGCCATTTTGCGCAAATATACGAGCAAATTCTCTGCCCAAGCCACTGGTAGTGCCTGTTATTAAAACATACGAAACTTTTCGTTCTTGACTCATAACAAGATTATACCTTATAATTGGTTAATCTATGAACTCAAACCAAAAGAGTTCCTCTAAATCTCGCGTTTGAATTGCCTTATCAACGATCAAACTGCTCACAATATAAATTGCATAAGAGAGGAGATGCTTTTGAAAAATAAAATTAACGATAAAGAAATTTTACGCCTATTCTGGCAAGTATCTGTACCCTACAAGCGCCGCAGGAATCTAGCGATATTTTTTGCAATTACTACAATCGTTATCTCTATTTTTGTCGGCCCGCTTGTTATCGCAGAGCTGCTTAATATTATCCAGCACAACCAGCTGCAAACTGCTAACAATTTATGGACGCTAATTGTTCTATATGGTGTTAGCGAACTGTGTTCAACGGTGATTGGCTGGCGCTTAGTATTGTACCTCGTCTGGACGTTCGAGACTGCACTACAACGCGATTTACACTCGCGCTGCTTTAGCAAATTAACTAATCAAACAATGTTTTTCCATGCTAATAAATTTGGCGGTTCGCTCGTCAGCCAAACCAATAAACTAAACGGTGCAATCGAACGTTTTTGGGATACAATTTTCTGGTCGATTTTGCCATTAGCTATATCTTTAATTGGATCAATAATTATCTTATCGACATTAATTTGGCAATATGCTTTATTCCTGTTTGTCTTTTCAATTATTTTTAGTATTGCCGTCTATTTTGGCTCTAGGCCAATGGCCAAATTGAGCGAAAAAGAGGCTAAAGCCAGCAATAAAGTTAGCGGCCAATTAGCCGACATGGTTTCAAATATTCTGGCGGTTAAATCATCTGGCGCTGAATCGCTAGAGCAAAAGCGCTTTTCAAAAACGGTCAGTTCATGGCGCAGCGCTAGCTTGGGCACTATGCGCGGTTTCCTGAAAGTTAGCACTGTTTATTCGACCATCAACACGATTATCAAAATTGGCGCAATTGCTTTTGCGGTATACGCCGCTCAGCACAATCTAGTATCAGTAGCATCAGTTTACTTAATCATAACGTATACGGGCAGCGTGGCGCACGAGTTGTGGAACATGAATGGCATCATGCGTAGTTACAATCGTATTATTGGCGATGCTCACGAAATGGTAGAAATCCTTAAAACACCAACAACGCTAGTTGATCGCAGCGACAAAAAACTAAAAATTAAACGCGGCGACATTGTCATGGACAACGTAACTTTTACGCACGACGAAGGCCAAGGCGACACTTTGTTTCATGATTTCTCGCTCAATATTCAGCCAGGCGAAAAAATTGGTTTAGTCGGATCAAGCGGGTCTGGCAAAACTACCCTCACCAAATTATTGCTACGATTTGCCGATATTGACTCGGGCAAGATCACAATCGACTCGCAAGATATTGCCGAAGTTACCCAGGCAAGCCTGCGCCAGCAAATCGCCTACGTGCCGCAAGAGCCGCTGTTGTTTCATCGTTCAGTACGCGAAAATATCGCCTACAGCCGGCCTGACGCGACTGATGCCGAGATTGAAAAAGCCGCCAAGAAGGCTGGCGCTTACGACTTCATCGTCAAATTGCAAGACGGTTTTGACACGCTAGTCGGTGAACGCGGCGTCAAACTTTCAGGCGGACAGCGGCAGCGTATCGCCATTGCCAGAGCGATTTTGAAAGATGCGCCAATTTTAGTCCTTGACGAGGCAACGTCGGCATTAGACTCAGAATCAGAAGCGCTAATCCAAAAGTCGCTGGAAACGTTGATGAAAAACCGAACGTCAATTGTCATCGCCCACCGCTTATCGACCATCGCTAAGCTCGATCGTATCATCGTCCTGGAAAACGGACGTATCGTCGAAGACGGTTCGCACGATCAATTGCTTGCCAAAAAACGCGGCGTTTACGCTAAGTTGTGGGCGCGGCAATCCGGCGGATTCATCGAGGAGTAATTTCTAGCATTTCCGGCTATAGCAAAAACACCGCCAAATCATGACGGTGTTTTTTTGATAACCTAAGACCAGACTATTCCGACGCTTCAGTCTTTTCAGTTTCTCCCGTAACTTCGACTTGTTCGGCGTCAGCGGACTCAGCTTCGCCGGCCGCCGCATCGTTGGCAGCTGCTAGAGCGCTCGGCTCATAGACGTTTGCCACAACCAAATCTTTTACGGTAGTATAGTCGTCAGCCGTACCTTCGCGGCCGTCGTCGCTATCGACCAGCTCAACACCATCCGGCAAAACAATATCGCCCACGGTCACGTGGTCGCCTTCTTTAACAAGACCATCCGTCGGCGCTTCCAATGCTTCTGGCAAATCCATCGGCAAGGCCTTGACCTTGATCTTCTCAAGCGCTTGCAACACTACCAAGCCGGCACGCTCCGCCTCAGATTCTCCTGTACCGCTCAAATGAATCGGCACCTCGGCAATCACCGGCTCATCAGCCCGAACTGCGTGAAAAGAAATATGGCGAAGAGCATTTGACCTAGTCGGATATGATTCAACATCCTTAATCATCGCTATGCGCCGCTCGCTGCCTAGCAACTGGACGGGCGTATGCTTGCCAGCTAGCTTATAGACGCGCAGCACTTCGCCAGCTTCAGCCTGAATCGGCACCGCTTCCATACCCGCACCGTAAACCACGCCTGGCGTAATTCCTTGGCGACGTAGCGTCTTAACTTTTTTGCCAAGCACTTCGCGCTTAGCAATCTTCAGAGTAATTTTTTCTCCCATTTCTCTCTTCCTTTCGTTAGATACCTTTTCGGAGGTTTACTATTACTTCTCTATTATAACATGTTTATGATAATGATTCTAACCAAGCTGGTAATTCACGATATACCCGATTCGTTTCGACAATAAATTTTTAGACCCAAACCTATTCCATTAGCTGGTGCTAGAAATCTGTGCTATAATCAGCTCTAGCATGGAAGCCTTTATTAATTTGATTATTCATCTCGGCGTGCCAATTATCTTATTGGTAGTTTTCGCTGAGTCGGGTTTATTAATCGGCTTCATATTTCCAGGCGACAGCTTGCTATTTACGGCAGCTTATATGGTACAACAGCATATTTTGCCAATTGATATTCATCTATTCGCTATCCTGATATTTTTGGCAGCCGTGTTAGGCGATAGTGTTGGCTATAGTTTTGGACATAAGGTCGGCCGCAAATTATTTGAAAAAGAAAATTCGCGTTTTTTCAAGAAAAAATATTTAGAGCAAACTGAAAAATTCTACGACAAGCACGGTTCAATTACTATCGTGTTGGCTCGTTTTGCGCCGATCGTCCGAACTTTTGCGCCAATCGTTGCTGGCGCCAGCAAAATGCATTACAGAACATTTTTGGTTTTTAACATTATCGGCGGATTCTTGTGGTCATCACTGTTCGTTTATCTAGGTTATTACGCCGGTGAATTACTTACCAAAGCAGGCGTTAACATTGAGGTTGCTGCGCTTATAATTATATTCCTCTCTGTCTCGCCGATGATTATTCACGCGCTCAAGAAACCATCAAACCGCGCGGCTCTCAAAAAACAGCTCCAAGTTTTATTCTCAAAAACCAAGACGTCCAAACGGAAAAAATAACGCAAATCCGCACCAAATCTTTCGTCTGAGATTAGGTTTTTAGTCTTTGCAAAGATTATCGTTTATAACAGCTTCTGTAAGTATTTCCCAGTTTGACTTTCTGGATTGTTTGCGACGTCTTCTGGCGTGCCAGTAGCAACCACTCTGCCACCGCCTTGTCCGCCCTCCGGGCCCATATCAATAATCCAATCAGCACATTTAATGACTTCCAGGTTATGCTCAATGATTATCATACTGTTACCACCATCGACTAATTTTTGTAAAATCTCGAGCAATTTGCGCACATCAGCAGTATGCAAGCCAGTCGTTGGCTCGTCGAGTATATAAAGTGTTTTACCAGTCGAACGACGCGATAGCTCTGTTGCCAATTTAATGCGCTGCGCCTCACCGCCAGAGAACGTCGTCGCTGGCTGCCCAAGTTTCACATAGCCCAAACCAACTTCGTTAATTGTCTCGAGCTTGCGGGAGATAGCTGGAATATTAGTAAAGAACTCGCAGGCTTGCTCGACCGTCATTTCTAGAATATCGCTAATGGCTTTGCCTTTATATTTAATCTCTAGCGCTTCGCGGTTGTAACGCTTGCCGTGGCATTCTGGACACTGTATATAAACGTCCGGCAAAAAATGCATTTCGATCTTTATCACACCGTCGCCTTGGCAATTCTCGCAGCGTCCGCCCTTGACATTGAAGCTAAAGCGCCCCGCTTTGTAACCGCGAATATTAGCCTCGGGAGTATTAGCAAACAGTTCGCGAATCTGCGTAAACACGCCAGTATAAGTTGCTGGATTAGAGCGCGGCGTGCGGCCTATCGCCGACTGATCAATGACGATAGCTTTATCTAATTGCTTGACGCCGTCAATCCTATCATGATCGCCAGGCACAGTCTGCGCTCGATGCAGACGTGCCGTCAATTCGTTGGCTACAATGTCATTGACTAGTGTCGATTTGCCGCTACCGCTAACGCCAGTCACTAGTGTCATTACGCCCAACGGAAACTCGACATCAATATTTTTGAGGTTATTCTCCTTAGCACCGCGAACGACAAGTTTGCGATCTTTCTCGACCGCACGACGTTTCTTAGGCACCGATATCTTTTCTGCTCCAGATAAATATCGTCCGGTAATACTGGCCGGATTCTGCGCCACCTCGGCTGGCGTGCCGGCAGCTACAATCTCGCCGCCATGCACGCCAGCACCTGGACCCACATCCACCAAAAAATCAGCTGCAGCGATCGTCTCTTCGTCATGTTCGACCACCAATACGGTATTGCCCAGATCGCGCAAATGCTTGAGCGTTTTGATCAATCGATCGTTGTCGCGCTGATGCAAGCCGATTGACGGTTCGTCTAACACATATAGCACCCCTTGCAGCCCAGAGCCAATCTGTGTCGCTAGACGAATCCGTTGTGCCTCACCGCCGCTCAGAGTGTTAGCAGCTCGCCCCAGTTCTAGATAATTCAACCCTACGTTATTCATAAATCCCAGACGAGCGTTAATCTCTTTAATCACTAGCTTGACGATCTTCATTTCGTTATCATCAAATTTCAGCTGGCTAAAGACGTCTAAGGCGTTCTCGACATCTAAATTACAAATATCCATAATTGACAAGCCGCTGACCGTCACTGCTAAGACTACCGGTTTAAGGCGAGCGCCTTTGCAGGCCGTGCATTTGCGTTCACGCATAAATCGCTCAATATCTTTGCGCATGAAGTCGCTATCGGTTTCGCGGTGACGACGCTCGAGATTTGGAATAATCCCTTCAAATGTTGAATCGTAGTGTCGGCCATTACCTAGCTCAACGCGATATTTTTGCTCGCCTGTACCATACATCAATAATTTCCGCACATCGTCGCTTAGTTCGCGCACTGGTACGTGTAGACTAAAACCATGTTCAGCCGCCACCGCTTCAAGCCGTTTCATATACCAAGCGTCGACACTGAAACGATTAAACGGACGAATTGCACCTTCGGCAATCGTCAAATTTTTGTTAAAAACCAAGCTAGGATCAATCTCCATTCGTGTGCCCAGCCCCGTACATACCGGACAAGCACCTTGCGGCGCGTTAAAACTGAATAACCGCGGCTCCAATTCAGGAATCTCCTCGCCCGGGTGATCTACACAGGCATAGCGTTGGCTATAAGTCAAAATCTTGCCGCTATCCGCATCCAACACTTGGACTATGCCGCCAGACAATTCTAACGATTGTTCGACCGATTGCGATACGCGCGAAATCATGTCTGGACGCATTACCAAACGATCAACGACCAGTTCGATATCATGCTTATAGTTTTTTTGTAATTTTGGAAACTCATCTAGTGCATAAATTACGCCGTCCACTCGCGCTCGAGCAAATCCGCTGCGCATATACTGTTCAGGAATATGCTGGAACTCGCCTTTTTTCTGACTGACAATCGGCGCCAGGATCATTAATTTTGCGCCTTCAGGCAATTTCATGATTTCATCAATAATTGATTGTGCTGTTCGTCGTTGTACCGGCTTGCCGCAGCGCTTACCATCTGGCAAAAGTGCTGGACAATGGGGTACGCCAACACGCGCGAACAACAAGCGTAAATAGTCGTAGACTTCTGTTACCGTGGCAACCGTTGAACGCGGATTACGACTGGTTGATTTTTGATCTATTGAAATTGCCGGGCTCAATCCATCAATTGAGTCGACATCTGGCTTGTCCATGATGCCCAAGAATTGTCGCGCATAACTGCTCAAGCTTTCAACATAGCGCCGTTGCCCTTCGGCATAGATAGTATCGAAAACCAGGCTTGATTTGCCGCTGCCGCTAAGTCCTGTTACCACCACAAACTTATCGCGTGGAATTTCCAAACTCACATTTTTTAAGTTATTCTGGCGTGCACCGGTGATCTTGATACTATCTGACATGACTACTTATTTTAGCATTTTTCGGTAAAAAAATCCATTACCGCAAAACATCTGTGCACGTATTACACTTAAAATATCATCCAAATAAACTAAAACTGTATCGTGCTTATCGTTGCACATACTATAGTATATTTGCTATAGTATAGTCAAATGAGAGCATTAATTGAACTATTCGCTGTCCTCAGCATCAAGATTCGTGTTGTATTGGCGTGCCTTATCGGTGTACCTCTATTTTTGCTGCGCCACGACATTTACGATTCGCTAATGAATTTCGTACTAGTCGGCGCTATACCTGGTACACACATATCAGTACCATACTGGGTTATGTTATTGCTATACGCAATGATAGTCATAAACATATTCACCTACATAGAAAATACCATCCAACGTCCATTACCTCCAAAAGAATAGCGGCCGGCACAAGAAAGATCTAATCGCTAGCTGGTAATGTAGATTCAGCCCACAATTGCAATTCTTGTAAAATAAACTGCTGCTCGTCAGTCGCTGTTGGCGCTAAACGATGCAAAGCCGTCATAAACCCTGGTAACTGCACCTGCAAGCGCTGAGCCCGCCAGGTTTCCCACTGTGCCAAATCGTCTTCACTGAGCGAACGCGGAAAGTTGCGTGCTTTGTAGTGCAGCAATAGTGGCGCTAAACGTTCGTCCTGAAATTCTGGATGAAAATCAGCCAGCTCGCGTTCATCGGCATTGCGCACCGCTTCGACACGGATACGATCACGGTCGTTCAAAAAGCCATCATACAATTGCGCTTCTGGATCGGGCAGTTTTTTGAAGGCTGGCTTGTTTTCAAAAATAGTCCGTAATTTTTCGGCAAAGTCCGGGTGATTCAGTAAAATATTTTGATGTTTCTGCACTGTCTTTAGATCAAGCGAAATCTTCTGCCAGCCATCGCCTTGTTCTAACACACCCAGCGGCGCCACCGCCGGACAGCGGTTATATTGTAATTCTTTTACCGGTAATTTAACGAAATCCTCAGCTTGCCGCTCCTCCCACGAAGCAAAGATTTTTGCCGACAATTCCTCCGCGCTCAGCCCAACAAACGGCGTCGGATCATAGCGCAGATCATAGACAACCACGCCGCCGTTTCGACTGGTCGTCAGTGGAAAGGCTACCGTGGTTTTGGCAAATTCTTTATCGTAACGCCCACTGGCATAGACAAACGGTTTTTTGTCGTCCACATTGACCAGTTGCTGAACTACTTTTTTATCGCGCATTTTCAGTAAATAATCATACAGTTGCGGCTGCTTTTGCTCGATCAATTTCGTCACGGCAATCAGCGCCGTCACGTCCGCCAAAGCGTCATGAGCATTTTCATGCGCAATACCATTAGCGCTGGTGATCAGCTCCAGGCGGTTGCTAGGCTCACCTTTAGCATCAAGCGGCCAATTGATTCCTTCCGGCCTGAGCGCCCGCGTCAATCGCACCACATCCAGCAAATCCCAACGCGAGCGACCGTCTTTCCAGCCCCATTCGTACGGATCATGAAAATTGCGCCACAACAAATGGCGGATAAATTCGTCGTCAAACCGAATGTTATTAAAACCAACCGCAATAGTGTCGGGTGTAAAAATTTCCTCGCTCAACATCCGGGCAAATTGTGCCTCAGTATAACCTTCCTCGACTGTTTTTTGCGGCGTAATACCAGTCACCATCAACGCATCAGGACTCGGCAGCGTATCATCATTCAGCGTTACCAGCAGGTTATACGGCTCGCCAATCGGCTCGAGATTCATGTTCGTCCGCTGTCCAGCAAACTGCATGATGCGGTCTTGCCGCGGATTTAATCCGCTAGTTTCTAGGTCATAGAAGAAAAATGTTTGCGCCATAACTATAGTATAGCAAAGCTACGAGATGACGCCCAATTCTACTGCTCAACCAGCGTAAACGGCGTCGATTCGCCGATCTGCACTAAGCTATCACCAGTAGCACCTTGGCGCATTAGCTCGTGCGTGATACCATAACGACGCATGATATCGCGTAAACGATTGACGCTTTCAAACTGATCAAAATTGGTGCGGCGAGCAAATTTTTCTATCTTGCCGCCAAACACGCGGTAGATTTGCTTATCAGCATCGTATGAAACTTCCCAACTGCTCGAGATCGTCTCGTTGCCACTGAGAGTGATTGTCTCAAGTTTATCATTATTCAAATCGTCAGTCTGCTTCTGCTCATTCTCAGCTGCGCGCATTGCTACAACTTGCACCTGCAGAGCTCTCAGTACATCAATTACGCCTTTATGCGATACCGAAGAAATAGCGAAAACCTGTGTGTCCTCGCTAGTGACAGCTCTTAAGGCATCAGTTTGCATTTGAACGATATCCTGATCTAGCCCTTCACATTTAGTCAGGGCTACTATCTCAGGACGTGACACTAGCTCGACACTATATTTTTTAAGTTCGCGGCGGATCGCCAGGTAGCGCTCAGCTACGTCGTTACTATAAGCGTCCACCAGATGGAGCAGTACAGCAGTCCTCTCAATATGCCGCAAAAAGGCATCCCCTAATCCTTTACCATCACTAGCCCCTTCAATCAGCCCTGGAATATCAGCAATTAAAAGCGAACTGTCATCGACATCAGCTACACCGAGATTCGGCGTCAACGTAGTAAATTCATAATCTGCAATTTCAGGGCGAGCATTTGATACCACACTTAAAAAGGTTGACTTACCAGCATTAGGAAAACCCACCAAACCGACATCAGCCAATAATTTCAGTTCTAATTCTGCCTCGAACGATTCGCCGAGCTCGCCCACTTCTGCCATGCGCGGTGTTTGACGAACACTAGATTTAAAGTGAGCGTTGCCAAAGCCGCCATCGCCACCCTTGGCAATAATAGTTTTTTGGTTTGGTTTAGATAAATCGGCGATGATTTTACCATCACGCTTGACTATGGTACCAACTGGCACTTTAATAACTAAATCCTTGCCAGCGCGGCCTGCCATTTTTTTCTTGGCGCCCGAGACACCATCTTCGGCCTTTAGCTCGGGTTTGTAACGAAATTTTAATAACGTGTTAAGCTGTTCCGTCGCCAAAAACACAACATTACCGCCGCGGCCACCATCGCCGCCATCCGGACCGCCTTTATCAACGTAAATCTCGTGGCGAAAACTGACCGCGCCATCGCCGCCGCGACCCGCCTGGACTGAAACTTTAGCTGTATCAACAAACATACAGACACATTATACCAAAAACACCCCTGATTTGACAGAGGTGTTAATTAGTTTTGTAAAATACTTAGTGAATATATCTATAGTAACCGCTAGTGGCCTCGCCCCAGGAAATCTGGCCATGACCGACGCGGTTGAAACCGCCGCCAAAGCGATAACCGTTCATCTCGCTAATTGTGATTGATACGCCCGGATTAACGCTCTCGACAATCGCCACATGGCCATATCCGCCGCCGTTTTGCATTATTGCGCCAGGCGCTGGCGTACCATTAACTGCCAATCCAGCCGCTGCTGCCGCATAAGCCCAAGTACTAGCATTACCCCAGAAACTACCGACTGGGCGTCCTAGCTGCATTCGGCGCTCGTAAGCGTACCAAGTACAGTTCCCCCATGCATATTTGTTACCGGCAGAGATAACCCCATTGTAATTGCTTCCGTAACCGCCCAGGCCCGACCCATACCCATAAGCGCTGCGCCGATTACTAGCCGCAGCACGAGGAGCCACATATCCTGGACGTTCATTTTCTGGCAAAGCACCGCCAGGAACAATAATGTTCCTACCTTCAGTTAGCGAACCAGTGAGCTCTAGGTCATTATACGACACCACATCAGCCTTATTACCGCCATACTTGGCAACGATACTATCAACAGAGTCACCCGCCTTAACGGTATGCTGAACACCATCAACTGGCAGAATTGTTAAAGTAGTATTTGGCTCCAGCGCATCAGACGATAGATTATTGGCCCAAGCTATAGTCTCTTTCTTGAGTCCATATTTGCTGGCTACTGCATCGACTGTATCGCCAGCCTTGGTGGTATAAGTAGTAGCCGCCCGCGAATTAGCTGTCGGCTGGACAATCTGCGGCTTACTAATCGCATTACTGGAGGTCTGTGACATTACCGTTTCAATAGTCAGCGTCTGAGAAAGTGTCGCCACGTTAGCGCTAACTGGCATGCTGGTAGTGTCTGCTAGCGACGAAGCTATGTTCGTAGCGACAACCGGGTCTACCGTACTAGCGGAAGTTGCAGCTGCTACAGTATTTTTAGTGCTTGAGGTAGAGGCATTAGCCAGCGGCGTATTATTACTACCTTCCTGAACGCCGACTGGACGTTGTCCGATAGCAATTAGCGTTGCTATGAATAGAAAAACGCCGACATACGATACTACGGAAGTCCAAGAAACACCACCGCGCCTTTTAGTTTTGCTAGAATGAGCCTTTGCGCTCGGTACAAAATTAGTTTTAACTCGATTTGGTTGCGTACTAATAATGGTTCTCCTAGAAAATCATATTATAAGCACGATAGAGCTGGCAATAATTCATAATTGTTCCTGCAAGTCCTCGTGTATACTCTATATTATAGCAAATCACTAGCGCTAATGTCAATACTTTATACGATACTACACAACTTCTGACAGTATTTGTCAATATTGTTTTTATGTTCCTCATCAGTTTTGGCAAAATATATTAAACCGTCATCGCCAGCTATGAAGAACAAGTTATCGCCAGGCGCCGGATCAGCGACCGCTTTAAGCGATAATTCGCCAGGTGTCGCAATTGGCGTCGGCGGCAAACCAGTATGCTTGCGAGTATTATACGGAGAATCAATATCCACCTTAGGCTTAACACCAGCTTTGTCTGCAGCATAGATAAAGGTTACATCAGAACCAAGCTGCATGTTTTTCTTGTAGCGAGCTATAAACACCTGCGCAATACCCCGCTGGTATTGATAACAGCGATTTTTGCGCTCGACGGTCGGCTTATCTTCGCAGCCCAATTCCCGCTCAACAATCGAAGCCATAGTTAACCCCTGATAAAGTGTCAAACCTTGCGCCTTAAACTTATTAACTAAGTCATTTTTCTGCACAACCTTGTACATGTGATCAAACACTGTCTGTAAAACATCTTTAGCTGTGGCATCGCCCGTAAATTGATATGTCTCCCCAAAAACGTAGCCCTCCAAAGACGACCCGCTTGGACGATCAGCAAACAGAGGACTATCGTATTTCGCTTTGAAAGCATTTGAGATCTCATCATCAGAGTAGCCTGCTTGGCGCAAGATGTAACGGACGCTCGTTTTATCAACACCATCAGACGACTGCGAAGCCTTATACTTAGAACTCTCTAACGTACCGCCAGGATAAAAAGTAATGGTTTTGAAGTCATGACAGCCATTATTCATACGGTTAACAATATCAGCGACCGACTCAGACGGGGCAATCATACAGGTGCCAGCTTTGATGCTATTTTTATTATTAAGGCGCACATAAACCTCAAAAGCTAATCGGTTGCGAATAAGATTTTTGCTGGCCAGCGTATTGGCAACTGTTGAAACCGAGGAGCCATCTTCAACAGTAACCGACACCTTATTGCTATCGCTTGAGACTGGTTTTAGCTGCATCTCGTACCACTTAAACAGTGCCGCAAAAACCGCTGCTAGAAACATCATGATTGCTATCAAAATAATCATCCAGCGCCGAAGACGACACTTCTTCTTTGACACATCATGATTCATAGCGTCATGATCAGAGTTAAGTGGAATATCCGCCTTTTGTTCCATTGGCTGATTTGGATCAATAGCACGAGGCGCAGGACGCGGAACTGCGCCAAGCGGCGGTACTTGCCGATTATTATTCGGCCGAGAATTAAATTGTTGGCCATTCTGCCGTTTAAAACCATCCATTATTGCGCCTCCAGATAATCTTGTAAAATAATACTAGCTGCCATAGAATCAATCTCACCCTTACTATACGGACGTTTTTGCGATGCTAAGATATTCTCTGCTTTGACGCTCGTCAACGATTCGTCCTGGAATACAACGTCAGATTCAATTTGGCCAAGACTATCAACGAAATCTTCGACATACCGAGTCTGCGCAGTCGGCTCGCCTCGTTGATTGCGCGGATAACCCACTACCAAAACATCTATTGATTCGTCAATCAGCATCTCGCGGATAATATCGAGTTCCTTGCCGTCGACATCAATCCAGTCGCCTGGTACGGCAATCTTAACATCGCTGCTTGCCGATGCCACGCCAATTCGCCGCTCGCCGACGTCAAGCGCCAAATACTGCTTAGCCATCTATCTGAAACTTTACGCTTATCTTCTTGGTGTCATCTGGAACTCTATAAACCCAAAATGGCGAAAGGTTCACATCTACTGATTTTATGCCTTCAACTGTCTTGACGCGCTCTTGAACCTCGCCGACCGACTGGCCTTTGACGTATTCCTTGATGGCATCTTCGTCGATTTTCGGACCAACTTTACCGTTCGCCGAGACTGTCGCATTAATCGTATCACCCGAAATAGCTATGTTAGTCAGAGAAACTGTTTTACTGCCAGTATCATAAATTTTCTGGTTTGACTTGCCATCAATGCGCTGCTGGCAGTAAGCTTTGAGAAACGTATCAAACTCGCTGCGAGCAATACCAGAAAGCGAGAACTTCATTGTACCAGTAATTGCCGCTTGGCCGTCGTTAGCCTCGCTATCAACAGCAGGCTTATTAATCCCAGCAATATTCGCCGCAAATGACTCATTGATAATCGTATAATCCTTACCAAACTCAGTTTGCAAAGCAGCTTTGTTTTGGTTCTTATCGTCCTCGGTAACGAGTTCGCGCATTGCTTTATTTATATCGCTTTGTTGAACGACGGTAATGGTTTTGTCAGTGCCTCCCGTCGTCGAGCCGCTAATACTTGCTGAAATACCGCTAGGTGCCCCCTTGACTGTACCGCTAGCGCCATTATAGCTGGCGCCGCTGCGTGCGGCAGTAATTTTCACCTTGGCATTACGATAATTACTAAGCGAGATTTTAACGCCTTCATTGGTAACATACTCGGCGCCAGAATCTGTCGTCAAAGTTGTTCCTGCTGGGATTTCTGTACCAAGATTGTCAATGTCGCGCGTCGAAAAGCTTACTATACCAGTCGCTTTTTCGCCGACATCCTTCTTGCCGGTAGCTGTAAATGTTTTAGAAATCGCTTTTTCTCTAGTTTTGGTCGTCAGTTTGACAGTACCATCTTGCAAACTAGTGTTAACAGCAGCGCTTGATTTGATATGAGTGTTAACAGCCACGCTACTAGTTTGCGCAGAAATGACAATCTGTGCTCGCGGCGCAAACACAAACGCCCACACCAAACCGGCGATCAACAAAATAACAGCCGCACCGATAATGAAGAACTTTTTACGAAAAGTATTAAAATCGGGGATTTTCGGACTTTTTTTCGACTTGCTATCCGCCTGGTCAGCAGACTTCTTATCGCCGCCATCCTTGCCTTTAGAAGACGGTAGCTCATCCTCTCCTTCGTCTTCAATTTTGCTAAGTTCATCATTAAGAGACGACTGCTCTTTCTTATCGCCAGGAGCTAGCGTGTTAGGCTTAGCGCCACCGTTCAACGTTTCCGATCCATCAATCACGTCATCGTCACTGTTGACTTCAAGAGCCGGAATCTCAGCTAACTCTGGACGACTCTGCAAATTTTTAGCCACCGGAATACCCGCGCTGCCCGCAAGCGTCGACAAAGCATCATTATTAGTAATAATTACCAGTTTTTTATCGACCCGCTCAGCCGCGCGATGCACCAATTTAAGGTTTACTGCACTCTGAATCGCCCCGATTCGCTTTGGCGGCACCAAAGCAACGATATTCGAATTAGCGGCTTTTATCTTGCCAATAATTGAAGTAACATCGTCTTCTACATCTATATAAATGACATCTTTTTGCATATTATTTCTCTATTAAATTCGCAAAATCCTATTAATTTTACTGCGAACCGACTGAGTGTCGCCTGCTCCTATTATTGTATCATAACCAACACGCAGCAGACCCATCGCCGTAATGAAAGTGTGATCATTGACTTCACCGGTTTTATCCGTAATACCAACAACTTGATCGGGACGAATGCGCTGTACTGTCGGACGCTTAGTGAATGGCAACTCGCTGTACCAATCGCGCTTTTCGAGAGCTGCGACTAACTGAGACAAGCTAGCACCGCCACCGCACAACAAAATACGCGGCGGCAGCTGATCAACTGCATCAAACTCGCTCAATGCTAGCTCTACGCCAGCTAGCCAAACCTCGAGAGTTTTATCAACGGCAACTGCCACATCTTTTTTGACGGTAGCTTTAATTTTACTGTCCTCAATATTTACTTTGAGTTTTTCTGCCTGATCGTACGGAATTGACAACTCATCAGCGATAGTTTTAGTAAAACTGCGACCACCGATGCCAAACATCTTGGTGCCCTCAACGCCGCCGTCATTAACCACTGCGATATCAGTTGTACCACCACCTACATCTGCTAAAATTGCCGTAAAAGCACTACTACTATCGGTGCCAAGTACACTACGGCTAACCGCAAACGGCTCAGCAGCAACCGCTAACAACTCCAAATCAAGCTCTTGCGCCACTCGCTCTAACGCGCCAATATGCACCATTGGCGCAAACGCTGTATAAATTTGCACCGCTACATCCTTGCCCTGAAAGCCAATCGGATTCGACACTTTATAACCGTCAATATGAATACTAACCAGCGCTGAGTTGACCAGCTTGACCTCAACCTCGTCATTGCCCGTCTCTAAGGCGATTTGTTTTTGCGCCCGTTTAGCAGCGCGATCTTGGACCTTCTCGATAATAAACTCAACTTCTTGCTCGTCAAGCGGACGGTCGGGCTGCGGACGACGATAACGAATCGTGCTAGTTGTACCTTTTACGAGTTCGCCAGCTATACCGATGACAGCATGCTTGGCCTGCAAGCCAGCTTCGTCTTCAGCCTGAGTCAGAGCGTCCTCGCAGTGTTGCACTACGCCAGCAATATCAGCAATCGCGCCCGAATGCATATCAGACAACTCCTGATGAGCACGTCCAACACCAAGAATCTCAATATCGTCGCCGCTAACGCGAGCTAACAGCGCCTTAACGTTTTCGGTACCGATATCAAGTGCAACGATGTAGTCATCGTGCTGTTCGTCGGACTCGCCCTTTAGACTATTTAGCTTATTGCGTAATCGCTCTAAAACCATAACTACATCTATTATATACTATTTTTGCTTATGGTTGCTAGATTTTGCCAAATCATAGGGGCTTACAAGGATTAACTCAAAACCGCTTTAATCCGGCGAATTCCCGCCGAGCTAGATTCCTCCTTGGTGATTTTGAAGCGCTTACCGCCTTCAGCCAGGATACCCGTGTGTTCAACGTGCGGGCCGCCGCAAACTTCGAAACTAACGATATTGTCGCCTTCGCCGATAGAATAAACTTTCACCTCATCACCGTAGCGCTCGCCAAAGGCGCCGATTGCACCCATTTTTAGCGCCTCGTCAGTCGGATAGACGGCAAAGCTGACTGGCAAATCAGCGTCGATCCAAGAGTTAACCTGATCTTCCACCGCCTGTTTTTCCTCTAGTGTCAATTTATCGTGGTTGAAATCAAAACGCAGGCGCTCAGACGTGATATTGCTGCCGTGTTGCTGCAAATCCGGCGCCTTCAGAACTTTGCGCAGTGCCGCCCCCAACAAGTGCGTCGCCGTGTGATATTTCAGATGAATCGGATCGTGACCCTCTAGGCCGCCGCTAAATTGCCCCTTGCGTGCTGTCTTGGAGCGTTGGCGCTGCTCAGCCATTCGCGCATCAAATTCGGCGCGCCAATTATCAGAAAGCTTGATGCCTTGTTTATACGCCTCCTCGGTACTCAGCTCTACCGGAAAACCAAACGTATCATACAGCATAAACAACTCTTCGCCAGTCAAGCCATCGTCGATATAATGCTGCATTTGCCTGAGACCTTTACGCAACGTCTGGCGGAAAGCTTTTTCCTCTTTGACCAACACAGCAATAATCTGCTCACGATTCTCTTTAACCTCTGGGAAATCCGCCTCATACAAATCAGCAATCACCGGCACGACCTCCTCCAGGAAATTCTGCTCAATCCCCAGATCAAAACTATAGCGAATCGCCCGGCGCAACAAGCGGCGCATCACGTAGCCCTGTTCCTTATTGCTCGGCACGCATCCGTCAACCGCCAAAAATACTGCCGCCCGAAGGTGATCAGCGATCACTCGCATTGACGCGGTATGTGTATCGTATTCCTTGCCGCTTAAACTTTCTAGCTTTTTAATAATTGGCTGTAGTAGGCTAATCTTAAATACATCAGGGCTGTCAATTGCCGCCGCGGCAATCCGCTCCAGGCCGCCGCCGAAATCAACATTCTTGCGTTTCAGCGGTTCAAAGCTACCGTCGTCCAGCCGGCGATACTGCATGAACACTTGGTTGCCAATTTCCATAAATCGACCGCTATCGCTAGCTGGATGCGCCTGCCCAAAGCTGGCATCATGATGCTGTTCGCCAAAATCATAAAACACCTCGCTATCCGGCCCGCACGGATCACCAATCGGCGTACTATCAATCCCGCCGCCGCGGCTCCACCAGTTCTCTTTATCGTTGTAAAAGAAAATCCGACCGCCCTGCATACCCAGCCTGTCGCCATTTTCAGCGCTATCCAGCTCGATAATTTTAGCCTCAATGCCTTTTTTGGCAAAAACTTCCTGCCAAATTTGCGCTGCTTCATCGTCGCGCGGAATGTTGTTTTTCTCATCGCCGATAAAACAGCTAACGTAGATTTTATGCGGATCCAGCCCAACTATTTCTGTTAAAAATTCGAAAAACCACTCAATCTGCTGGCGTTTGAAATATTCGCCCATACTCCAATTGCCCAGCATCTCAAAGAACGTCGTGTGGCGATTATCGCCAACATCCTCGATATCCTGCGCCCGCAAACACGTCTGGCTATCAGCTAATTTCGTACCCTGCGGATGATCCTGGCCCAGCAAATACGGCAATAGCGGCTGCATACCCGAGCCAGTAAACAGCGTCGTCGGATCGTTGTGTAGTATCAGCGGCGCCCGCTCAATAATAGCGTGGCCGTTCCTTTGGCAAAATTCGAGATATTTCTGGCGGATTCCTTGTGTGTTCATAGAGGTAATTATAGCACGAAAACCACCTGCTTAGCGACCAACAGCCCGTCATCTCTACGACAAACTAAAGACCTAAAGGACACAGCTCTTAATATATGTCATAATCTCAGCAAAATTAGCAAAATCATGGTGATAGTCTTGTACTTTATCAAATTCTACAAACTCCCTGGCTGACGATTCGTGCGAAGCTACAAGATCATCTATTCGTTTTACGTCAGCCAGAAAAAGCAGCTGATATGCCCTATCAGGGTATCTATCGTTATATTTAGAATGAAATAGCTTTTCAACATACCAAGCACCAATCAATTTTAAAGAATTTAGTTCAACGGATGTTTCCTCATACACCTCGCGCCGCGCACAATCTTCTGGTGTTTCTCCTAATTCCATACGACCACCTGGCAAACCCCAGCCACGCGGTGGCTTGGCCAGAAGTATTTTATTTTCATGAACTGCACAAACCATACACGATGTCACAAGCGAAAAGTCAGGAATGGTTTCACACGGATAAAATTGAGACTTTGTTGATTTGTCTTTACCCCAAAAAACAACTGGAAAGCTATTATCAATTTTCATTTAATATAGATACCTTCGCATATTTTATCAGAACATTTGGCATTCCTTATATATCCGACATTATTCCGCCACCCAAGCACTCTTCACCGCGATAGACCACCGCCGACTGGCCAGGCGCCACAGCTCGTTCGGCAGACTCTAGATGTAGCGTGTCGGCACTATACATAGCGTTAATAAGCGCCCCGCGGTGGCGCAATCGGACCTGTATTCGCGCACCTTCAGTCAAAGGTTGATTGATCCAGTGAATATCTGTCAGCTTAATCTCGGTTCGCCACATGTGCTCGTCGTTGATATTACGGCTAACGTAAACTTCATTCTTATCCATATTTTTGCCAACCACATAATACGGCAACCCGCCGCCAACATCCAGACCATGTCTTTGACCAAGCGTATAAAAAATTGCACCGTCATGCCGGCCAAGCACCCGGCCCGATTCTTTGTCAATAATATCGCCCGGACGCGTCGTAATATACTGGCTAAGAAATTCGCGCATACCGACATTGCCAACGAAGCACACACCCATAGATTCTTTTTTGCGAGCTGTCCATAGGCCGCGATCTTTAGCAATTTGACGCACTTCAGGTTTGGTCAGATTTCCTAATGGGAATATGGTTTTCGCTAATGCTTCAGACGTCACGCGATATAAAAAATAAGTTTGATCTTTGTTATCGTCGCGAGCACGAAGCAAGCGTGCAGTATCTACTAAACGTTCAACCCGCGCATAATGACCAGTTGCGATGTAATCCGCTCCCGCCGCCAGCGAAGTTTCTAAAAATAGTTTAAACTTAACTTCTTGATTGCACATGATATCTGGATTCGGCGTTCTACCAGCACGATATTCGTCAAGCATGTAATCAACAACTTTTTGGCGATACTGTGTTTCGAAATCAAATACTTTAAAATCAATTCCTAATTGCACTGCCACCCGCTTGGCATCAGCCAGATCCTCAGCCCACGGACATTGCATACCGGGTAAATCTCGACTCCAGTTTTTCATATAGACGCCAGTAACATCATAATCTTGGTCAAGTAATAATGCTGCCGCGACGCTACTATCGACGCCGCCACTCATACCAACATAAACACGCGGTCTGGTCATTCCGCTGCAACTCCCATAATCTTTACCAGCTCTTGCAACGCCAGCTGCCAGCCTATAACAGTTGTCCACCACATATTCGACCATTGATTATCTGTAACTACTGGATGGCTGCGCGTTAGTATATTTGGCGCCGCTTTAGTAAATTCAATTGAAACTCGCCGCGAGTGGTAAGCGCTTGTCACCAAAATTACCGATGATATCTGCTTTTGTTTGAGCAGCCTGACGGTTTGCGAGGCATTCTCGGCAGTCGTTTCGCTGGTTTCCTCTATCAGAATATCACTAGCCGGTACGCCTGCAACGATAGCCTGTCTCTTCATTGCTCGAGCATTACTCGGGCCAGTTTTATCAGCTGCCGCACCAGAGAAAACTAATTTGTGCGCCCAGTTATTCTTGTACAATCGCACTGCTTCAGCAGTACGAGCGCTAGTATCGCCGCCGCTCACCGCTACGATCGCATCGGCTGCCGCGCACTGTTGGCGTGCTGCATCTGGAATATCGCCGCAGCCTTGCAAATCGTTCTTTGATAAAAACAAAGTAATACCGATGATTATTGCAGCCGAAACAATGGCCAGCGTAGCAATAGCTATTAAAAATCTTTTCACGCTAACCTGGCCTTTTCTGTATTAATCGCAGCGATGATTTCTCGGGCAGCCGCCGTGCACGTTTCAGCATCCGATAAGTGGCCCAGTGTCAGGCGCAAACTGCCGTCCGCCGCCTCTGGCGCTAAGCCAATCGCTTCTAGCACGTGCGAACGCGTCCCGGAATTCGCAGCACACGCACTGCCAGTCGCTACCAGCACCCCTTTTCGCTCTAGCATAAAAACTAACCGTTCAGCGTCAATTCCGGGGAATGATATATGCAAATGACTTGCCAGGCGATGTTTTTGATCGCCTGAGACAATCGCCCACGGAAAAGCTTCTGTCAGCTGATTTTGCAGTTGATCGCGCAGCTGGCTCAAGCGCTTATTCTCAGAATTACGATGTTGCTGCGCTAATTCTAGCGCTACTGCAAACCCAATAGTGCCCGCAACATTTTCAGTCCCGCTGCGCAAGCCCCGCTCTTGCCCGCCGCCGCGAACTAGCGGCTGCAAGCGTATCATCCGATTACACCAAAGCAAACCAACTTGTTTCGGGCCATAGATCTTACCAGCATTTAGCGTCAACGCATCAACGCCTAGCCGCGCTACATTGATGTCAATCTGCCCAGCCCCTTGCGAAGCATCAGTGTGCAGATAGATCGGCGTCGGTTCGCCTGCTTCAAACCGGCGGCGACGCTCAGCACGGATAACTTCGGCAATGTCGCGTAGCGGTTGAATAGTACCAAGCTCGTGATTAGCGATAGCGATAGTTATTAGTTGCGTATCTGGCCTAATAGCTGCTTGAATATCGCGCGGCGCAATATTGCCCTTTTTAGATGAAGCCACCAGCGTTATATTATCAGCAAGCGCTTTCAGTACTGCATCATGCTCAATGGTACTTGATACGATATGCCCGTCAACGCTATTTATCATCAAATTAATAGACTCGGTAGCGCCAGCCGTCATAACCAGCTCGCTAGCCTGCCCGCCAAGACAAACTGCCAAACGATGCTTAGCTTCGTTATAAGCGCGCTTGACTTCCACCGCTGGAGCATACGGCGCCGAAGGATTATAAAACATCTCAGAGAAATACGGCTGCATTGCCGCCAAAACGCGCTCGTCTAGAGGCGTGGCAGCAGCATGGTCGAGATAGATTATCGATGATTTCACGCTTTCTATTATACCAATTTTTCGCCGGTCTCGGGATCTCGCTTGTAAACTTGGCGGGCAACTTGCTCATAATACATTTGCGTAGCGATACTAAAATTACGCAATTCATCACCCTCGAGGTATGAATAACGCGGGCCAGGTTGAGTTTTTAAGATACCTCGATCGGTTACTTCATACTTGATAGTGTGGGTTTTAAGTTTGTGCTTAGCATCAATCCATTCCTCATGCCACATCCATGTTTTTTCGTCCAGACAAAAGAATTCGCGGCGATGACCCTTCGGTATCTCTCCAAAAAGTTCCGAGCCAATTTCGCTTTCTAGCGCCAACAGTTCGCGCTCACTCAGTTTCTTGAGCGGACGTTTTTTGCGAAGCTTCGGCAAACCAAGCGATAAGTCATCGCCGACAAAAAGTTTGAGAGTTTTTGTGAGAACACGCTTGACCATAACTTATGCAGCCAGACCAAATTCTTCTTGATATTCAGCATAGTCACTATCGTATCCTTTTCGAAGTTCGACTACACGTTGGCTAGTAATAGCAATTTCCTGCTCAGGAGTAAGCAGCTTTTTTTCGGGTTTCGGGCTATTCAATTCTATATAATCAACCTGGAGCGATTCGGTTGTCTGATTGACCGACTCAGCATATTCGCGCGCTAGCTCGCCTAAGTGCTCTAGCTCAGGACTACGATAAGAATTGCCTTTAGCAGTTTGTTCATAATTAAAACGACCGGCATTTTCTACCGGTGCATAAGGTTCTACTTTATTATTAAAACTCTCATTCATAATTAATCCCAAAAATTTGCCGCGCGTTGCGAGTAGTTACGCTAGCGGCCTCTTCTATAGCAAGGTCACGAGCGCGCGCATGATATTCTGCTACCTGCCTCACATACGCTGGTATATTCACTTTACCACGAAATGGCACTGGCGTCAAGAAAGGTGCATCAGTTTCAAAAACTAAGCGTTCAAGCGGGATTTGGTTAAACATTTTCTGTTGATTTTTGTTTTTAGTAAAAGTACTTATACCGTTAACACCAACGTATAAACCACGATCCAACCCATGCTGCAAATTTTCCTCAGAATCGGTAAAGCTATGCAAAATGCCGCGCAAACCTTTGAATTCATCGAAAATCGGCCAAAAATCCGCCCAGACTGCGCCAACAGCGGCTTTTTCGTCGCGTACATGAAAACTAATCGGCAGGTTAAAATCTCGCGCTACTTCGAGTTGCCGCCGCAAAACGCCCTGTTGAATATCACGCGGACTATTATCATAAAAATAATCTAAACCAATTTCACCAATGCCGACGATTTCATCGCGATTGTCTGCTACCAATTGGCGCAATTCCTCGACGTTATTTGTCGCTGCATCATGCGGGTGAATGCCGACAACCGGCCAAGCAAAATCATGCATCCTAGCAAACTCTAGAGCCTGACGCGAGCTGCGCAAATCCGTACCAACACAAATCATCGCTATGCCATTCTTCACTGATTCCTGGTAAGCCTCCTCGCGCGCTTCCGCGTCATAAAACTCCCCATCGTGGATATGGCAATGCGTATCAATTAGATGAGGCAACGAATTCATTTGGCTTATTTCTTTTTACTAGATGCCGTTTGCGAATCGGGCGTATGAATATAGATTTTTGGGAAAAGTGGTGCTGCTTTCTCGGGCACAACTCCTGCCGAAAACATCTTGTGAATAGTGCTAGCGGTCACTGGCATAAACGGAGTTAGCAAATCAGCAATTTCCTCAAGCGCACCAACAGCGTAAGATAAAATTTCCGATAAATGCTCGGCGGCATCAGTGTCTTTTTGGCGCTTCTTGGCGACCTCCCATGGCTTAACGTCATCAATATATTGGTTGAGCGCTCGCACTTGCTGCCATGCTTCATCTATTGCTCGATCAAAATCAAGCGCTTCCATCGCCTGGCGGTATGGCCCCATATCGTGTCCTGGGCGAGGAATCTCGCCAATTACACCCGACTGATAACGCTGAATCATAGCAATAACCCGCTGCACTAAATTACCGAGATCATTGCCGAGCTCTCCGTTATAAGCCTTCTCAAACTTCTCCCAGGTGAAGTCACCGTCATCCTTGGTCGGAATATGCCGCGAAAAGTAATAGCGAAAAGCGTCAACGCCGTAATCCTTGATAATCTCCATCGGATCGACAACATTACCAACAGTTTTGCTCATCTTAGCGCCGCCCACATTAACGAAACCGTGCACTAACAGCGTCTTCGGCAGAGATAGACCAACCCCTAGTAGCATCACTGGCCAAATACCGGCATGAAAACGCAGAATATCCTTGCCAATCACTTGCACGTCAGCTGGCCAAAAATCTTTCCACTCCGGCTGATCTGGGTAACCCAGCACCGTGATGTAATTAGCTAAGGCGTCCAACCAGACATACATCACCTGGCTATCGTCTCCTGGTACCGGTACTCCCCAGGTCAGGCTCTTGCGCGGCCGGCTAATTGACACGTCGTGCAAGCCGTCTTTCATTAATTCCAGAAACTCTTTCTTACGAAACTCTGGTACAATTTTCATTCGACCCGACTCGATTGCTTGGCGAACTTTATCGGTATAAGCGCTCGCTTTCAAATAATAATTCTCTTCGCTAACTTGTTGATAAGGCGTTTGGTGGTCAGGGCAAACCCCGCCAGTTTCTTGAACTTCTTTATCAGTAAAGAAAGCTTCATGACCCATACAGTACCAGCCGTTGTAAGTACTTTTATAAATCAGCCCCGCTTGGTCCAACTGTTTCCAAATATAGCGCACCGCCCCCATATGATGTGAATCAGACGTACGGACAAAATCAGTATATTCGGCGTGTTCAGCATCCATCAGTATCTTGAAATTTTGATGAGTTTGATCGACATATGCTTGCGGCGTCAGATTTTGTTCGGCGGCCTTGGCGGCGATTTTATTACCATGCTCATCAGTGCCAACCTGAAAGCGCACTTTTTTGCCTTTCTGCTGCTGGTAGCGCGACCAGATATCTGCAAGCAAATAGTCTAGCGCATTACCGATATGCGGCTTGCCATTGACATATGGAATCGCCGTTGTGATATAAAGATTCTTTCCCATTGCTTCTAAGTATATCAGAGGCGACAGAAGTTTACTAGCACATTATCACCCCGCAATACAAACCTGACCAGCAACAACCGAACCTACATCTTGAACCAATTTTCGTCTTTGATATTTCCTGGTTCGACACTAATTTTCTGGAAATAGTAGAGAAGCCATCTTTTCACTTTCCCTACCCATATTACGGACGTTTCGCTTACTTTTTGAACAAAACAATACCAAAAGCTACAAAGATAGACGCCGCCAAGACAAACAGCACTGTATTTGAGCCCGTTTCAGCCAGTCTGGTACCAGGCGATTTTGGCAACTCCGGAGACAGCGTAGAGGCAGGCGCAGGATTCTTCGTCCACTTTGCATACAAGGTCAAGTCATTATCTGGCATCGTATCGTTCGCAAAGTCCCAAGCCGTCGTAAAAGCAGTATCTGTGTACCAGCCGGCAAAAGTGTAGCCAGAGCGGGTCGGGGCGACCGGCGGTCTGAAAGGATACGTATAGCCTACCATCTTATTTGGAACGGCAGAACCGGATTGCGAATCAAATGTTACTTTATGTTTTGTACACAGCCTGCCATCACTAGTGATTACCCAGCCGTGTCCGCCGTCGGCAGCAGGCTTCAAGATATTAGCTCGCGCCGAAGCAGCTGCACAAAATTTCAAACCAGCCGCTCCAAGCGACATTGGCGATTTTAGATTTTGCGCATTCCAAGCAATTAGCATAGCATCGTAATTCTGGCGCGAAATCGCTGTATGATCAAGCGCGGCCGCCGCACCAGACAACGGCTTTCCCGGCAAAATAACCAACGAATCCAATCGCCAAGCAGCTAGCGATTGATTGAACGAAGTTGCATCGCTTAAAAAACGAACAAGAAACTGCACTTTCTTCATATTCCACGAGCCAATCGGCTGATTGAACGACGCCGCCTTTCGGAACATGTCATTCGCAATCACGAGGTTCGATGTATCCCAATTCGCGATAGAATCGCTGCCTCCGTTATTAAAGGCGCTAGCGCCATTAAACATACCAGCTGTATCGGTCACCTTTGAAACATCCCAAGAACCGATATTTTGATTAAATTGGTTTGCATTTTGAAAGACACCCGACATTTTAGTAATAGTTGATGTATTCCAATTCCAGTTAGCGCCTTCACCTTTCAACGATTTATTTCCAACAAACATCCACGATAAATCAGTAGTTTGGCTTAAATCTGGCGTATCAGTTGCCTTGACATCCATGTTCTCCGCGCCAGCAAAGGCAGAACGCATATTCTTCCACATGTTCGTACCCCATTGATCAATCGAAAGCAGTTTTAGCCTATCACCCCTACCATTCACGATAAACCATGGAAAGGCGCCGCCAATGCGTATAGTGTAGATTCCCGGCGTAGCGTAATTACAAGTATAAGAGGCAGTCTGCCCAGATACCTCAGTTACACCGTCATTATTGCAGTCAACAGTATAATTGTATCCTGAACCGCTTGTCGGAATAATAAACTGAGTGTTTGGCGACCCCGGCTTTCTGGTATCGATAGTAAATACGAAGTCCGTGTTGTTGATAGCGTCAGCTGCGGCTTTTGGCGAATAGAGTGTTGGCGCAACAAGTACCGACAAGACACCGAACGCAGCAGCCAACGTTTTTAATGGCAATTTGAACTTCTGTATTTTTGTTGTTTTATCGTGCCTGCTCACTGGTTATTAGTATACTTATGCTTTAGATTTTTAGCAATGGGTTTTACGACGAGATTATTTGACAATAGAAAAATTATATACTATAACAATATTTATGAGAAGGTCGCCCAACTACGCAGCCGAAAGGATTCCTTGTACTATATTCTCGGGAAATAACAGAGAACCTACTTCTGGGGTAATCGACAGAACTCCTAGCAGAGAGCGAGCAAGACTCATGGAGAGGATTGAACAACATTTCATACCAAGCGCTCTAGGGGGTATGGCTATGACTTTGGTTGAATTTGGCAATGGCCCGTCCTGCAATACTATCGTCTACGGAACTGGGTTCATGGGAAACCCTACAGCGACAGCAGCACAGCTAGAGATGGCCGAAATAGCCTATGCCTGTCGCGACGAACAAGGAAATCCAGCTTCAGTCTTGACGCTACCAACCAGCTCTATGAAAAAGAGTGTTGCTGATAAAATTCTAGAAACCGGTAGTTTCTCGGCCTTAGCAGAAGAAATAGCGCCAGAGCTAAATAGATACCTAACTTGTTATAGCGACCGGGTAGGTATAGTTGGACATTCATTCGGCAGTAGGCTTGCAGCGGCTACACCTGGCGTTCTTGATAATCCTGAAACTGTCAAATATATTTCCATAGATGATGCGCCAAGCTGGCAAAAACCGCTAGGCACATTTATTGCAGCAGCGCAATTGGCAGAAACAATTGACCTATCAAGATATATCAAATATTCACTCGATTCCGAAGCTCAGAAAGCTTGGCGAAAAAACGACGGAGAAAAAATGCCAGCCGTGCCGCTGTTAATTCAGCTGAGAGACGTAATTGCGATGTCGCACAGTGGTTTTGTTGAAGATCTCAAAAATTCACTCAATAAGCTGCAGCCTGGCACGCCCGTCACCCTTTTTGCGCCGGAATTAAGCCGCATGAATGATAACAGCTCAAAAAATATACGCAAGCTTATAACGTCGCTTAGTCAGAAATTCCCTGGCTTAGATATTCGCGGCGTACTAGTCGAAGATAGTACGCACAACGTATCCGTAGCCAATCCGGCATACTTTGGGCAGATGATAAAATTATCAAGAATTAATCTACAGCCCTGACAGCGCTAAACAGCTATCAAGATTACTTTAATCATATAAATACAGTTACCACTTGCAAGCTATCTTCGTTTAATCAGCTTAATCGCGATAGAACCAACCGCTATAAATGCAACTGCTGCAGAGAAAAATATTCCCGCATCCACACCAGTCTCGGCTAGCTTGGTCGATGAGCTTGAATTGTTTTCCGAAGCGCCACTGCTTGTTGCAACAGACTTAGGATTCTCGATCCACTTTGCATATAAAGTCAAATTACTGTCTGGCATGGTATCGACAGCAAAGTTCCAGGCTCTTGCAAAAGTGTTATCCGTATACCACCCAGCAAAAGTATAACCCTGCCGGTTTGGCACAGCTGGCGCGGTAATTTTATCAGTAAAAGCAACTTCTTGGTTGGCAATTGCCATTCCGCCCTGGGTATCAAAAACTACAGTATGCTTCGGACATTCTTTTGCGTCACCATTGATAGTCCAACCATGTCCGCCATTAGCAGTTGCTTTGATCAGGTTTGCCCTAGACGTATCAGCAGCACAATACTTTAACCCAGCGGCTCCTAGTATAAGCGGAGAATTAGTCGACCGAGCATTCCACGAAATTAAAGTATCATCATAATTTTTCATAGATAAACCGCTATTATCCAGCATTCTAGGGGCGCCAGACCAAGGACTGTTTGGTAAACCAGTTGTCGAAACGAGCGAATCTAGCCGCCAATTTGCCAAAGATTGATTAAAGGCGCGAGCGCCATTAAACATTTCGCTCATCAGCTCGGCTTTCGAAACGTTCCACGATCCTATCGGCTGATTAAATTTAACTGCATTTTGAAATATTGCATTCATCGCAGTCATCTTGCCAGTGTTCCAGTTTTTAATTGAATCGCTGCCGCCATTATTAAATGCTGTCGCGTTATTAAATAAACCGCCAGCAAAAACAACGTTAGAGACATCCCACGATCCGATGTTTTGATTGAAATTTTCAGTATCGCTAAACACTCCACCCATGTTAGTAATGGTCGAGGTGTTCCAATTCCAGTTAGCATTCTCACCCTTGAGGGAAGTGCTGCCTCTAAAGACAGAGTATATCGAGTCAGTCTGTGACAAATCGGGAGTGTCAATCGCCTTTACATCCATATTTGCAGCACCGTAAAATGAAGCTACCAACGATCTCCATTTATTCTTCCCCCACTGATCAATAGAAATCATCTTCAGTTTATCGCCGCTGTTATTGAGATAAAACTCTGGAAATATACCTCCGATACGAATCGTATACACACCAGGTGTAGCGTAGCTGCAAGTATAAGATCCGGTCTGAGCGGTTGCTTCGACCGTGCCATCATTATTACAATCGATAGTATAATTATATCCGCCTCCTCTTATCGGAATGACGAACTGGGTATCTGGCGACCCAGATTTGCGCGTATCCACGGTAAACACAAAATCTGTGTCATTGATGGCGTCGGCGACAGCTTTTGTCGGATAAAATATCGGACCAGAAAACGCTGCTAGCACACCTATTGTCACGGCTAACGCCTTGATGGCCAATCCAAATTCCAGCCTTTTTGTTTTCCAACATCTATTCATTTGATACCATTATACTTATACTTTATTTTTTTAGCAATATACTAATACTAATCAAGATAGCACACAACATTGCCATGACGTTTTGGAGCTTATTTAGTAGATTTTATCTCTGCTAGCACTGCGAATCTTCCCCCTGTATCACCAGCTGAATGTGAGAAATAATTTGGATCATCCGCCGTATCAATTGGCGAAATGACAATATTATTAGCCGGAACGCCCGCCTGTATAGCCAACGAACGATTAAATCCTTGCATATCCAGATAAATTCCGTCAGCCGTTTGACGGCAGAAATTGTGCCAATTCGTATCATTTGTATGATCAAAATAATCCATACGATAATTTTTCTGCGTGATGCTTGGCGACATCCAAATTTGTAAATCTTTTGCCTGGCTACCGCGCTCGACAAAATACTGAACGGCCTGAGACATCAACTGCGCAACCGTCGAATGCCGGCCCAAATGCACCAACATAAGCGCCCGACGCTTTGGATCATAAATGACGGTGGCGATACAGTCCGCCACTGGCAAAAATAAGCCGATGCCAGCCGTTTCGGTATATAGCGCGTCAGCAAAAATCCCCTCGTTATTGTATTTCACTGTGTCAGTTTCAGTGACTTCAGCAATATTATCAAAAGTTTGTGCTTGGTCATATGAAATCACGTGATAGACAACGTCGTCGTAATTAATGCCAATTTGATCGCAAAACCGCCGCCGATTCTCCAGTACCTCGGCTACGTGACGACCGCGAATACGGTTGAGCATGGTGCCGTCGTCTTTCGATGAAACCGCAACCAATAGATCAGGCGGAAAACACGTCGGCTGGTCTGCTGTAATCATTGCGCCCGCCATTCTTTAAGCAGCCGCTGCCAATCGTCAATCGCCAAATCTTCGGCACGGACATCGGGTGAAATATTAGCCTTTTTCAGCAACTGTTCGGCGCTAGCTTTACTGACACCCAGTCCGCCGCTCAAGCTAGAGCGTAGTTTTTTACGCTTAGCTGAAAAGCCAGCTTTGACAACACGGAAAAAATCTTTCTGGTCTTCAGAAGCAACCAGTGGTTCGGTGCGAGTCCTCAATACCACCACTTGTGAATCAACTTTTGGCGGCGGCGTGAAAAATTGCCGCGGTACTTCAATATCGAGTTCTGCCTCAGCAAATAGCTGCGCGCTAACCGCTAAAATACTCATTTCGCCAGGCTCAGCCGCGATACGCTCAGCAACTTCTTTTTGCACCAGCAGTACTGCCAAACTTGGTTTATTTTTCGCCGTCATCAACTTCTCGACAATTTTGCTAGTGATATAGTATGGCACATTGGCGACCACTTTGTAGCCAGCCGGCAGCTGATTCAAATCAAATTGCAAAATATCTTCATTGATCACTTCCAGGTTTTTACCAGGAAACTGCCCCGGCAATTTGCGTGCCAAATCTACGTCAAATTCCACCGCCACCACGCACTGAGATCGTGCCAATAACCGACTAGTCAAAGTGCCGAGCCCCGGCCCAATCTCCAACACCACATCGTCTTCACCAAGTTCCGCCGCCTCGGCAATCTCCGCCAAGATTTCTGGGTCGCGCAGCCAGTGCTGGCCTAATTCTTTTTTCGGCCCACGCGCTAACACCATCTAACGTCCGTCCCCGTTCGTCCAATCAGTCGCCAGGTCAAACCCATGCGGATGCCGGGCCGCAAAGCCGCCGGTATCATACACTTTGCCAGGACCCATACTGGTTTCCACTACCGAACAGCGCGGATAATTACCGTAATTTGCCGCCACCAAAATATAACCGTCCTTGTCCACCTTGGCGCCATCCGTCCGCACCGTATAACCACCGCCGCCGCAGGCGTTAGCAACAATATTCATCGGTAAATCATAATAGGTTTCACGGTGTGCCACGCCTTTAGAATCGGTGAATATTTGCGCGCCCTTGCCTTTGGTCAATGGATTTTTCGGCTTAGTGCCGACTACTTCGATCTGCTTTTTAGGCTGCTTGATAATTTCGCTAGAAATTTGCTGACGGCTAATTTCATCACCATCGCGCACTTCAACTTTATAAGTCAATTTGCGCAACCCTTTAGCTCCCGCCTGCTTTACCTGGCGATAACCAAGAGGCTGGCTGTCGTCGCGTGTTTGCTCAACCGGGAAATCAATTTCTTCCTCGGCAGTCACAGTACGCCGAGTTGCCCGCGTAATCCTCATTAGCAAGCTCGACCCATCCAAAGCGACATCCTCTGGCGGCGTAAATCGAACTTTATCCTCACGATACAAAACAATCCCCGCAGCTTGCGCAATCTGCGTTGGCGTCTGTGCTGCCGTATTGACTCGCATGCGGCGAGCACCTTCGACAATCGTTATCGTCCGCGCCCGATAAATATTTATTTTGAAGCCATTGTTGGTAATCGGTGTATCCAGACCCGGTTCGACAATATCATGCTGTTTATCCAATCTTGCGCCGAATTCTTCTAGAGCTTTCTGCACTGTCGATGCCTTAGTGATTATCGATTGCTCCCGGCCACCGTCGTAAATGGTGATTATATGACTAGATGGTTGTGCTTTAACCGCAGCTGGACTATCTGCCGCCGCAGTATTCGCAAAAAACGATAACATACCAGTACTAGAGATTGCCAAGACCGCACCAAAAACACAACAGCAAATACGTTGATAATATCGATTTAAGCTCATTTTATTCAAAATCACCCACTGTATCTCCTATATTATAACAAATTATGCGTCAAATGTCAATCAGTAACGTCGCAGACAATCAATAACTACCGATATATATCCTGTAATCCCATTTTAATTTTACAAGACGGCCAAGGTTGCCAGCCCCTCCTCTTATAAGTCTCCCATGCTTTCTGATCTTGGACATCAGCCGGAGCTTGAGCAGGATTATTGTAGCCTCCGAAATTACCCCATGTACTCTTATCAAATTGATACGCACCATAATAACCGTTACCTGTATCTGATGTATAACTACCCTCGCAGCTACGCAAACGCGCCAAAGCTTCAGCGAAACTGCCATTAAACGTAGCTGAAGTTTTAGCACCAATAATTTCTACTTGCTTAACTGGCTGCTGAATAATGTTGCTATTGATCTCGCGGCGTGATACTTCAACGCCGTTTTGGACGTTAATCTCATACGTAACTGTACGCTTGCCGTTAACCCCTTTAGTTTGAATTTCTTTGTATCCTTTATCGCGATTAATGTCCTTGATCTGTTCAGTCTCAAACTGTATATTCTCGTCAACGGTAACTGTCTGCGTGCCGTTACGATACAGGCGAACATTCATGCCTCTAGATATTTTTGTATCTTTATTCGGAACAATGACGTCATTGGCAGACATTTTAATGTGCTTTTCAGCTAACATCTCGCCAACGGTTTTGGCTTGCGTATAAGAAATGGTTTTTTTACCGTAGAAATCAAAATTGAATGGCGTTGCTCGCTTAATGGACAGCACTTCTGCTGCGCTATCGCGCATTGGACTATTAGACTGCGACAAGGTTAGAATATCTTCATCGCGTACAGCAATGCCAGCTTGTTTAACTATCTGCTTTCCAGTACGGTACGATGTAATAATTTTAGTGAGCTGAGAGCCATCCTTGACAACCACCGTTCGGGCTCGATAAATATTAACGTTATATGAATTTGCTACCAAGCGCTCATCAATATTTGGCTCGGTCCGATCGTTACGATCTAGTTTGATAGCTGCCTCAGCGAGAGCTTCGCGCAAGGTCTGTTTTTTGGTAATAAATCCTTTACTTTGACCGTCATCATGAACGGTAATAATATGCTCACCGACCGCTAGGCTACGCTCGTCAGCCCGTGCTTTTGGCATAATTGCTGTATAAACAGACAACCCAGCCAAAGCTAACAACATAGAGCCGGTTATCAGCCAACGTAATTTCATTCTCGCAATACTTTTCATACGTAGGCGCGCAAACTAGCGCGCAGTCATAATTATAGCAAAAGATTGATTATTTTGCTACAGCTTCTCGAGGTGAGCGTATTCAACGTTGAGCTTTTTGACAGCACCGTTATTGAACTTCACACTAACTGCCAAGCCGTCAATGTCAATAATCTCGCCATCGCCAAATTGCAGCGAGCACACTCGATCGCCAATACCATAGTTCATCACTGGCTCGTCAAAATCATTATAAGCTGGACTCGAATCAATAGCGTTAGGTTCAATCGCGAACAATCCCATACCCATATCGTCGAGAAAACGCGACGGCTGATTGTACGATCGCAGGCCGAATTGCGCACGGCTCTGCGCGTACAACAGATATAACTCTTCACGCGCCCGCGTCATACCCACGTAGCACAAGCGCCGCTCCTCCTCGAGATTGCGCGGACCCTCTTCAAGCGCTCGCTCGCTCGGAAACAAGCCATCCTCCATACCGACCATGAAAACCACCGGAAATTCCAGTCCCTTAGCGGCATGCAAGGTCATTAATGTGACCTTTTCACCATCACTTTGCTGATCGACGCTGCTCATTAGTGCTGCCTCTTCAAGAAAGTCTGGCAACGTCGCGAAAGATTTAGCGTCCGCTATGAGCACGCTCAAATTATCATCACGCTCTTCAGCCTGCGGCGTTCCATCCATGACATAATCTCGATAAGCAATCTTTTCAATTAGCTTTTCAATGATATCGCTTGGGCTAGTATCAGAAAGAACAAGCGCCTGCAATTCGCGTAAAATCTCGCCCAGACGCAATAATGATTTTTTGGCGCGCGGCGTCAAAACGCTAGTTTGCTCGACATTCACCAGCGAAGCGATGATGTCCATATTGTTATCGTTTTGCCATCGTAAGAATTTCTCTAGACTAGTCGCGCCGATACCACGCGCTGGCACATTGGCAATTCGACTAAAGCTCATCCGGTCGTTCGGTTGATATAATAAACGCAAATAGGCGATAATATCCTTGATTTCCTTGCGATCATAAAAGCGCACGCCGCCAACCAATTGATATGGAATTCTTTGCTGCATGAAGGCGCGCTCAAAAGCAAAACTCTGCGCATTCGTGCGGTACAATATCGCAAAATCACCGTAGCGGCGAGCACCAATCGAGGTTTGAGCCGCAATACGGCTTGCCACCACGTAAGCCTCCTCGGACTCATCGCGTACCGCCTGAACTTGCACTGGCGCACCATTGCCAGCCGCCGTCCAGAGTTTTTTGTCAGTCCGTTCGACATTCTTGGCGATAACCTTTTGCGCCGCCTCTAGGATAGCACCTGTTGAACGATAATTTTGCTCTAACTTGATCACCTTTGCGCCAGGAAAGTCCCGTTCAAAATTAAGAATATTTTTGAAATCCGCCCCGCGCCAGCTGTAAATCGACTGCCAATCATCACCGACCACGCAAATATTACGCGCATCGTTGACTAAGTATTTAACGATAGCATACTGCGCAGCATTAGTGTCTTGGTACTCGTCAATGAGAATATGCTTGAAGTACTGGCGATACTTTTGGCGAATTTCACTGGCATCGCGCAGCAAACGCACCGTCTCGATCAACAAATCATCGAAATCTAAGGCGCCAGCCTCGCTGCGTAGTTGTTCGTATCTATCATAAATCTTAGCGATATGCTGCTGATTCGGATATTGCGCCGCCACCGCGTAATCATCTGGCGTAAGTAAATCATTTTTAGCGTTAGAAATTGCCGCGCTAACAGAACGTGGTTTGAGTTTATCAGGAGCAATTGACAGCTGTTTCATCGCTTGCTTGATCAATCCTTGACGGTCGGCTTCATCATAAATAATAAAATTCGACGGCACGCCAATCGCCGGCCCATCGCGCCGCAAAATTCGCACGCAAATCCCGTGAAATGTACCCATCCACGGCATGAATTGCCGCGTATTAGGCTGATCAATCAAAACTGCCAAGCGCTCGCGCATCTCGCGAGCTGCTTTATTAGTAAATGTCACCGCCAAAATTTCGTTCGGCCAGACTCTTTCGTGTGTCAATAGATAAGCTATACGGTGGGTTAAAGTTTTAGTCTTACCACTGCCAGCGCCCGCCAAAACCAACAACGGACCGTCCGTATAAGCGACAGCTGCTTTCTGCGCGTCATTAAGACCATCAAATATATCCATCACACTCATTATATCGCGTTAATAGCGAGTCAGGAAGAAATAGCCAGCGCCCGCCAGCGCACCCAAAGCCAAGAATACTATGATCACCAAAAACCATTTCAAACCTGAATGGCGCGATTGCTTATGTTTCTTGTCGTCCTTGAATTCAGTGTAATATTCAGAAGTATCATAAATAGCGCCTGATTCAATTTCGTCGATGGTTTGCTCGCGAGGCGGATCTGGTTCTGTAGTAGCGGACTGCACAGGCGAATCTACCGTCTGATTTGTCATAGGTTCAGCTAGTTGATCGGGTTGCTCGCTCGTATTTTCTACACTAGCAACAGAAGCTTCGACAGCAGGAGGATTAGGAGTTTTTTCAACAGGCTTTGGCTTGCCGCCAATCGGCATAAACCGATGTTTTTTAGGAGCTGGCGCGTCTTGTATTCTAGCGTCATCTTCATCGTTTTCAGCTGAAGCGTCCTCGATTGATTGAATATCGTTAGCTCGCGATTCTGCTTGCGAAAACCCAATCTCGTTGCTAGCATCTTGCGCGTCTTTCTGTAGCGACTCAACAAGCTCGGCAGACGGTGCAATATCCCTACCGTGCGTACCGCCGATAGAATACGATCTTTTTTCGTCTTTGCCGTCGTCTGCTTCATCATAATCATTTTTGTCTTCAAAACCAGGATTAGACTGTGAAGTTTGAGGCAATGCGCTGCTACCGTGAAAAACTCGCGATTCAGACGATTGCAGTTCGCTAGAAACGTTATTTGTATTTGCTGCTACATTTTCGTTAGAACTAAACTGAGTAGAATTAGCAGCAAGACGCTGAGCGCTTCGCTGGCCAGTTGACCCTAATTGTTGAGACGAGCCGCCAGAAATATTAGATGACACATTACTTAACGACTGTGCTGGCATCGTAGAATACTTAACTTTGCTGGCGGGATGTTTGTTGACACCTGGCTGCGAACTAACTATGTCCATGAAACGGCCGCGACTCTTAGTCTTCATTTTTTTTGGTAATCCCGATCGGACTGGCACAGCTCCGCCAATTGCCGCTACCTGCGGCGGTATTGCGGCTTGCGGCAACGGCTGGAGAGCTGGCGACGGTACTGAGCTATTTAGAGCTGAATTTTGAACAACAGTAGAAGCCTGAGAAGCGACCGACACACCAGTCGAAGCTGAAGCACCGTTTGTTGGCAAAGTCTGAACCTGAGCGGTAGACACTCCAACAGCTGGCTGTGCTGGAGCTGTAGTCAAAACTGGTACGCTAGCTGTTGATACAGATGAACTTGGCTGCTTAGCGACGCCAACCGTTGCGGCCGGCGAGGGTGAAGCCGTCATATTCGCAACCGGACCAGGACCAGGAGCTAATTTATTAGGCTCAACTGAAACCGGCGCAGTATTAGAGGAAGGATCTGAAGGCGTAGAGACAGCCGGCGGTGTTGGCGCCTCAGCATGTTGACCGTCCTCTTTTAATAATCCGCTCTTGGACATAGCCTCGGTAATTGAACGATCTAGCTCGTCGAAGTCGAATTCTGTCATGGCTATTTACCCCTCTTTACTGGTAAGGATGGCATATCTTCACATTTTTTGATAATGCCAGCAAAAGCATAGACATCCAAACTTGATTCACCGATAAGCAAACCATTTACACCAGCTGTTTGCAAATACGACATAGCGTTATCAAGATTAACGCTACCGCCGTAAAGTACGCGGACATTCTCGGCAGCGACCTTACCGAAAAGATGCTCAATTTGCCGACGAATATATTTAACGGCGCGTTCAACGTCGCGCGGTGAAGCGAATTTACCAGTACCGATTGACCACACTGGCTCATAAGCTATAACAATCTGGCCAACCTCAACGCTCGTGATATTAGCTAGTCCTCCCACCAACTGATCGCGAATTACATCAGACGTTTCCTTGTTGGCTCGTTCTTGGGCTGTTTCACCAATACACAATACAGGCGTAATATTATTACGCACTGCCGCCTGCACTTTGCTGCGAATATCTTTACTGCGCTCGGCAAAGATATGCCGGCGCTCGCTGTGGCCAATTATGCCATATTTTACGATACCGCGCAGCTGCGACGCTGATACTTCACCAGTGTAAGCACCGCTATCACGCCAATAAAAGTTCTGCACTGCCAGGTTAAAGTGATGATGTTGCACCTGCATATTAAGCGGCTGGAGTGCTAACATGGTCGGTGCCAACACTACCTCAGTATTTTTGAGCTTGCCAACCAGCTTGTCGAGTTTATGAACATACAAACTCGCCTCATTGACGGTGAGGTTCATTTTCCAGTTTGCAATAATAAGTTTCTTGCCCACGTTTTATACTTGCTTATGTTTACCCTTGCGTCTAGTTTACTACAGTTATTAACGCTCGTCTAGTTTTTTGCATGAAAACACCCCGCCAAAAGCGAGGTGTCTCTTAAACTTTGCTGCTTTTACTCAACAACACGCACACGCAATGTGTCGGTACCGCCGGCTACACCCGACTGGCGGCCGCTGACAACAACCGCGGTCAATTTATCATCGCGCCCGAAAGTACCCCAATCAAGCAATTCTTTGGCTAATTTTGTACCAACATGCTCGCCCTCTTTACGCACATATGAACGGGTAGCATATGACAAAGCTAACTGTTGAGCCACACGCTTATTCGGCGTTACCGCAGCGATTGGCAACTCTGGACGGCAAGCTGCAATCCGCGCAGCCGTCGCGCCAGATTTAGTTTCGGCGATAATCACATCGGCGTCTACTTGGTTAGCTACTACTACCGCAGCATTAGCAATCGCATTACGGCGACGGTTCTTCTCGCCATATTCAATCGGCATGTCATTCATCGGCCAGCGCGACTGTGTGTAGCGCACCGTCTTGGCCATCATTTTGACTGCCTCGACAGGATAGCTACCATTAGCTGTCTCGTCAGAGAGCATTACCACATCAGCACCAAGGATTACTGCTGTTGCTACATCGCTAACTTCGGCGCGAGTAGGCTCTGGATTATCAACCATACTGGCTAACATTTGCGTTGCCACTATTGATAGTTTACCGTATTTGCGGCACAAGCGAATTGCTTCGCGCTCAACAATCGGTACAATCTCGGGACTAGTCTCGACCGCTAAGTCGCCGCGCGCAATCATCACGCCGTCAGCAGCTTTGACTATTTCTTTGAGCGATTCCATCTCGATAGCTGCTTTGGTCTCAACTTTCGCGATAATTTGCGCTGTTGAACCATGGCTTAGCATAATCTGCCGCAAGTTATTGATATCGTCTGCGCTCTGAATAAAACTGAGGGCTACAAAATCAATATCTTTATCGGCGCCAAACTCTACGTCAGCCAAATCTTTTGGCGTTAAAATATCGCCGCCAAAGTCGGTGTCTGGCAGATTCAAGCCTTTACGGCTCATCAAAAATCCATCGTTCAGAATACGAATCTTGATTGCTGTATCGCTAACCCGCTCAATCATCTCGCCGCGAATCTTGCCGTCAAACAAGTAAACTGGCTCGCCAACCTTAACTTTGTTAGCTAAATTGTATTGAATCGGCAAATTCATACTGCCATCATGCTCTTGAATTGCATGATCGAGAACGATATCGTCGCCAGCTTTAACGTCTAAGTGGTTGTTCTTTAGAACGCCGAGACGAATTTTTGGTCCTTGTAAATCCTGCAAGATTGCTACCGTTCGGCCAACTTCGGCGCTAGCATCACGAATCCATTTAATCTGATCTAGCCGTTCTTCGTACGATCCATGGCTAAAGTTCAAACGAAAGCCATTTGCGCCAGCTTCAATTAATTGTTTGATTTTCTCTGGTGAATTTGTGGCTGGCCCCAGAGTCGCCAGTATCTTAGTCCTTTTAAATGTATTACTCATAGATAGTTATTATACTCTAATATGTTCCACAAAAATAGTACGCCCATACTAGGACGTACTTGACAAGTGCAAATTTATATTATATGGTGACCTTACCGGGAATCGAACCCGGATTGCCAGGATGAAAACCTGGTGTCCTAACCGTTAGACGATAAGGCCGCACTTACAGATATCTTAACAGATTGGCCTTATTTGCGCAATAAACAACTGCTAATACCGCGGTGGCAGCTCGGTTGTGGTGTCGGTTGAAATAGAACTGTTTGCGTTAGCTTTATTATAGGCCCACAAGTACGTATCCATCCGCGCGTTAATAATCTCCGCTGGCGTGGTATAACCATTCTCATTGCCAGCCGAACCGTCAGCTCCGTGAGTACGGCGCAACTGCAAAACACGCGCCGACACTACCCCATTAATCTGTAACGGCTTGTCACAAATCGTCGATTTCAATCCGCTAGTATAATCAGATCGGATCAATGCTGATCGAACACCACTCTCGTCAACTTCGCAGGTAGAGATTACACCGCCCACGCCGGCATTAGTACCCGAAGCAATTAACCAAGCATCAATATTAGTTACACTATCCTTAACAATGATATTGCGCGCATAAATTACAACCTGCGGCAATTGACTAGCGCTAGAGAAATTACCAGTATCATAACGTATGTCGCCGTCTACGGCCACCGTCTTGTCGCTAGCATCAATGATAACCGACCTACCCATCCCAATAGTGCCGCCCGACAAATTCACGATTGCTCGCGACGATGACAATTTGTACGAGCCATCTAATCCGTTAAGCGAGATATTCTCGCCCGCCAACGGACGCTGAGCGCCAAAATAACTAGATTTGACAGTATTTTGCGCGCCGATAGTTCCCCATTGCCCATATCTAGCCTTATTATTGGCAAATGTTAGACCATTTAACTCGCTATCTGCCGCTATACCCAACCGCGATGTCGTACCCATGCCAGAGAGAGCACCCCCTGACGCCGATACAACATTCGACTTACTATACGAGGAAATTTCTGGCGCAAACATACCATACTCACCCCAGCTGCCGATTGAATGAGTATTGCCACTCATAGTCAGCGTACGCGCGCCGCCAGTATAGATGCCCGACTTATACTGTTGGGTGATTAAAGCATTCGCGATATTGCTCGACCCGACACGCACATCGCCACCCCAGATTTGTACCATTGGCCTCTTGGAAATACGGTAGCAACGCGGATACGATACGCGGCGTTTTGAAGAATCTCCCGTTGTATCCCAGTTATACTTATTAACAGTAGCTACCCGGCAAATTACATCGCCAATCTTGTATCGTGCCGTATCAAGCGCCGATGTATCAATAACTTCAGTCCTGTCAAAAGCACTCTGCTTGTTATTTGTTGGCGTACAATCGCTAATTTTACCAGACAACTGGGGCTGAGAGTTGAGCCAAGAGCATGTATTCACGCCTGCGCCATAGGTCGTATCGGCATAATGCCTGTCTCCGTCATTCTTATTGAATATGCCATTTAGTATACTGCCCAGTTGACCATCCGACATTTCCGCAGCCGATCCAGTGAAGGCAAACGTAAAGACATCGGCATCACTACTACCGCCAGCTTCGCGACGCCCGCCCGTATTGTATATGGTGCTATCTAGCGTTGTCGCATTACCTTGTTCTAGTACACCAATAGCCGTCGACCCGCCCGCTGAACCAACTCCTGGCACCAAATTAAAGTCCGAAGCCACCCTCGCGCAGGCAGGCTCGCTAGAGGCCCAGTCCCTACGTACTACCGAGTCTGGCCACGTCCACCATATCTGCGTACATATATAAGACCCCGCTCGACTACCGTCGCTAGGCGCGCGAATCTTCATACAATCGTCACCATCCCGACCACTCCAAGTATTTGTGTTATTAGGACTTTGCACTAAGTTATTAAGCGCCGACCGGCATTTATTGTTATAAATATTACTGACCGCTCCGCGTGCAATGAGAACTCTATGTCCATTATTGCTACCACCGCAATGGCGCCAATCCTTACCGGTACAGCTAGCAACATCGTGCAGATTATTAAAATATGCCGATTCTATAACTACTTGTACGCTAGAATTTGTATGCTGATAATTTGAATATGGAGTATTCCGAAGAGTCGCTATGAACTCGGCCTGTTTTCCAGGAAAGACATCAGGTTTACCATCTAGATGCCGATCGGCGTACGGGCGAGAAGTACCAAAGGCATTGGAATTATTATAATTCGCATAAGTCTTGTTGTCGGAACGATTATAGATATAGCTTTCGCCTTGGACTTTCCAGCCGCTAGGTCGCGGCTTACGGCGTACCCACAGTGAGATATTATCGGTACCGCAGTTAACATGAGAGCCGCTATAAGTGTATACTTTATTACCTCTCATAACTGCCAGACAGCTTTTCGCACCAAACGTAACCAGCTCTGACGGGCCGCCAGGTTGAGCGACACCGTTAACGTCAGCTCCTAGATTTAACTGGTCCCATTCGCTTTCACCGTTTATCCACTGATATTCAGGACCGCCGCCGCCATAGTAGCCTCTATTAAAGAAATAATTGCCATTACCGTCTATATGACCTGCTGGATTAGTTACCCAAACAGACCTACCCTGCCCATTGAAAGTGAACAGAGAGTAAATTCTAATTGGATTACGAAATCGTTGGGTATTCCACGAGCCTCGTATAGTAAAGTATAGTGTCGTTGCATTCCAGTCCATCTCGATCGGGTTGGTCGGCGAAGACCCCACCATACTGAAATAGTTCGTATTATGATAAGACGCCCACCAGACAGCGCACGGGTGATTAATATAATCGCCGCAAGGATCGCCGCCCCAAGCTTGCTTCTCCATATCGTTACGTCCAGAATTCCAACCATAAACTGCATACGACGTATCGCTTCTCAGCAAACAAACAACACCTGCGGCCGCTACAATAACAAAACAGCTAAGCCACCACTTCAAGCCACGCAGCAGCCCCTTGTGCATTATTGTTTATTCTCCGGAACTGATTGCTTGCTGCGCAGCAAATTTAGCTGCTCAACATTAACTGGCACCTTCAGCCTGCCGCTAGCGTATATTCCTTTGTCTGACAGGTTTTTTATTTTGTTATATAACTCGTCCGTCTTCTGGCTATGACCGTTCGCATCTGCGGTCGTATGATAAAAATACAAAGCAACAACACACGTGGCGTCATCAGCATAGTGATTCTTTTTTTCTATTTCGCCAGCAATCTTCTTCAGATTATCAGGGGAAGATATACTACCATTAAACTTATCAATGATATCATTTCCGCACACATTATAGTAAACCAGCGCGCGCTGTTCTGGCGTTTTTACGCCGCCGTAAAGATATCCCAGTGCTGCCGCAGCGACAACAGCTGCTATAACCGCCAGGCCGCCGCCTATAATAAATCCCATCTTCCTCTTCATAAATAAAAGTATACCATTTATGCTTTGCTGCCGTCTAGAGCTGGCGGCGACTTTAACTCCGCAATCGGTAGCCGAAAGCCAAAAGTACTACCCTTGCCGAGCTCCGACTCGAAAATCATCGTACCGCCATGCCCTTCGACTACTTTCTTCGCCAAGAACAAGCCAATCCCCGTGCCGTCCGGCCGCTGCCGCCGAGCGTTGTCGCCGCGAAAGAACTTAGTGCCGAGCTTTTTCTTGGCAGATGGCGACACACCCATTCCCTTATCGATTACCCGCAAAACTGCCTGGCCATCTTCAATTGACAATCGGACCTTTACCGTATTAGCGTCTGGTGAATAATAAATAGCGTTATCAATGAAATTCATAATAACTTGGCGAATCTTGGTGTCGTCTAGATACAGCAGCGGAAAACGCGCTGGCTGGCGATACGTGACCTTGACCTTATGCGTATTTGCCACCTGATCTACGTTCGCAACCTCTTCGGCAACCAGCTGCGACAAATTGACCGCTGTACGATTGATAATAAACTTACCAGTCTGCAAACGGCTCACGTTCAAAAAATCACTAACCAATCGCACCATCCGCTCGCTGCTGCGAAAAGCCTCTTCTAGCAGCTGCCGCTGCGGCGGTGTAATCTCGCCAGCGTCGCCCTCGAGAACCATACTCAGGTAGCCTTTTACGCTAGTCAGCGGCGTCCGCAGCTGGTGGCTGGCCATACTGACAAACTCATCTTTAGTGGCATCCAGGGCCTGCAATCTTTTGTTGGACTGGCGCAGCTGACTGGTCGCCTCATCGACTTCCTTCTCTAAATTTCCAGCTAAGCGGCGAATCTCCTCTAGGCGAAACATGTTCAAAAGCGCCACCGATAGATTACGCGCCAAAACATCAAACAGCTCAAATTCCTTACCGCGAATCTCGCAGCCGTCACGCCGCTCGCCAATTACCAGGCAACCAATTTTCTGATCAGCAACGCACAGCGGTAAGATTGCTGCAATACCATATCGAGCATAATCACCAATGTCGCCAGAACCAAGCGTCTGCGAGTCCAACCATGCCGGCACATTACGCTTGCCAGCAATATACGGCTGGTGATATTGATCGCAAAAAGCCACACCAGCAAAACGTACTTGCAGTACACTAACAAAAGTTTCTAAATAGCTATTTAGCAATGTATCAATGTCTTTGGCATCAACCATTTTGCGCGTCAGAACGTCCACAACTTGTTGCGAACGATACGATGGACGGCGAACTCTACCAAAAAACCGCTTCATTGCTTTTATAGTACACTTTTCTCGACGATAACGCTAGAGCTTACTCGAAAAGTAACCGGGATATGCTATTATAAAAACATGACAACTATCGCTATTATCGAGGACGATCAAGTAATCAACCAAATGTACCGGATGAAGTTCGAGGCGGCTGGATTCGATGTGGTTACTGCCAGCGACGGCGAGACTGGCGTTAAAGTGGTTCAGCATGCTAATCCTGACATTATTTTGCTTGATCTGCAAATGCCGAATATGAACGGCACCGAAGCGCTGCGAAAAATCCGCCAGCAGCCCGCTAATGCTAATACGCCAGTTATCATTCTAACCAACCTAGGCGAAGAAGAGGCACCTGCCGAGCTGCGTAACCTAGGTATTCATAGTTATATCGTCAAGGCTAATCTAACACCTAGCCAAGTTGTCATCCACGCCAAAGAAGCACTGAACGATAAGCGATAGAATTACTATAACTTACCAACTCGCCGCAAGCACGCCTCAATCAGATGATCAAATAATACTGCGTATGTCAACGGACCGACACCGCCCTTTTGCGGTGTAATCGTAATATCGCTGCGCTGGCGAACTGCATCGTCAACATCGCCGACCAACACGCCGCCTTCGCTCGCCGTACCAGCATCCACCACTACTGTTTCTGGCGCGATCATTTCGGAGGTGATCAAGCGCGGCACGCCGGTCGCCGTTACAATTACGTTACATTTTTGCAAACTGTCTGCGGTAGCTGGATTCGCTTTGTCGTAGACCTGCACGTTTAGACCGCGCTGCTGCCACATTTTTTCGAGCGGCGCTCCGACAAGCTTACCGCGGCCCACGATAGCAATTTGCTTATCCGATAGCTCGATATTATACCCAGCCAATAGCCAATCGATTGCCTGCGCAGTAGCGCTCGGATAGATACTACTAGCCCCTAAACCATCAACATCTTTCTCTGGCGCGATTAATTGGCACAGCTTTTCGGTCTGCGACACGTCATCAATCGGCAATTGCAAAATTATCCCCTGCACCGCTGAGTCGTTATTAGCTTGGTCAATCGCCGCCATCATATCAGCTTGCACGACTGCTTGTACGTCAACATCAATCAGAATATCTGCTGCGTAACGTGTTTTCATCCGAACATACGTTTGAATCGCTTGGCTAGCGTTTTTGCTCATTATAATAACTAGTTTCGGTACCACACCATATTCTTGGCGTAGATTTCGTACTTGACGCGCTTGGCGCTGCTTAATAAAACCTTGCAGTTCCTTGCCATTTAACTCTTTCATGATATACTGTCCTTTCTATCATCAATAAAAGCTGCCCATTGCCGGATCTTGCGCAAAATGGTTTTGAGCGGTAATTCGATTAACATATCCAACACCATCGACACAATATTAACCTGCGCGTATTTATCACTCATCCACCGGCCAGCGACTACAAACGGCAAATACAGCGTATCGCGTACAAAGGTAAAGCCGTTGCTAGCACTGCGCACAATCTCGAGATCGCGAATCAACCGGCTCAAGCGAAAGCCTAGGAAGCTCGCCGCCGAGAAAAATACAAAGAAAATAATAATATGCATTGGTGAAAAACCAATCAACGTCAGCAGCCAAGTCGCCAGCGCGAACACCGCCAGACTCATTACGCCGTACATAATCGAAAACATCGAGCTATACGTCCGTCCCGCTAATTGCCGCCGCATCAGTACAGTATTATCGCCGCCGTAGAGCATCTGATCGACCCGTTTAATCAGCGCTTCGGTATTTGCGTATCCCGGCACATTCAGCGTTAAACGCAGCAACACCATGTATATCGGCGGGAAGAATAAATTGATCATCAGTACTAACCACTCAATTTGTCCGTGCGCCCACAGGTCATACGGCACCTCAATAGCGATGCCAATCAAAAACTTAGTAATTACCAAGAAGACTACGCTGCGCATAATAGCCCGGTTAATTCGCGCCATCATGCTAGAATATTCACGGTTCACTTGCCGCTCAAATTCGTCGAGAAATGCCTCGCGTTTTTGCAACAACGCCGGGAAGTCGTCTTGTGTCTCCATTATATGGCGAATAACACGCAGCGGCGCCCCCTGCCGATCAACCACGCGACGCAACTCTTCGACCGACGTGCTGCGCAGCATCTTATCAATTTTACGATTAAATTCAACAAAAGCCTCAAGTGACTCAACGCTCGTTCCATAACGCACCAATAGCCCTGCGCGCACCGTGGCTACGTCGCTCTTCATCAGCGCCTGCTGAATAGCCACATAAAGCGCAGCTCCATATTCATCAGCCGAAGTCGATTGCAGCGCATCCCGCGGAATTGCTGTCTCGAAATATTCATACGCAAAATCAATAAACGCATGATCGCCTGCGTGATCAACCAATACATTCGCCGCCAGTACCGACAGAGTTTCTAACAGCCATGCCGAAGAACGATCTAAATTAATTGAACGATCAGCAATCAGCTTCTCATACGCTTTATAATGCGCTGTTGCTAGTTTTGAAATCTCTTTGATCTGGCTGCGCGACACGCTATCGTTGGGCAAATATCCCGCAAAAGTCAATTCAACCACCAATTCTTCGCCGCTTTTGCGGACCAACGCCTCATCGCGAACAATAAACGATTGTTTGAAAAACCGCCGGATAGCATTTTGCAGTAGCAAATGCTCCTCGGTATTTTCAGCGGCATTGCGCAGCTGCTCGTAAGCCGCCGTCAGCATGCCGCCAGCACCAACGACATTAGTTTTATCAGCCTGACTAAGCATTTGTTGCCGCTCATCAGACTGCCGCTGTGCACGTATAACACCTGCCCGCAAGTGGGCACCAATTTGATTCAACTCTGGCATTATTCGTATATTATCGTCGATTTTCACAGAATTAGCAAGAGTAAGCGTCATCATTTGACTACCCAACAGACCGAAAATTCCTAGCGTTCATATTTACTTTTACCTCTATCTATGCTATAATGAAAAGATAAGGGCCAGTAGCTCAGCTGGTTAGAGCACCTGCCTCTTAAGCAGGGTGTCGAGGGTTCGAGCCCCTCCTGGCCCTCCACGAAACTCCATGTAAAAAACTCATCATTGCGATGAGTTTTTATTATCGGTTAGTTGAATAATGGTACCCCGAGCAGGGTTCGAACCTGCGGCCTTGAGCTTAGAAGTCTCCTGCTCTATCCAGCTGAGCTATCGGGGCACTCTGAAAATGTATTTAGTCGCCCGATTCGCTTAGACAAAAGCTGGATAGAGCTATGCGATTTTTGTCGCTGAGGGCTCACCAGCTGAGCTATCGGGGCAAATATTTTGGTGCGGGTGCGGAGAATCGAACTCCGATCTCGAGTTTGGAAAACTCGCATACTAACCGCTGTACTACACCCGCGCGCTATACATTATATCATTACGTTAGTGTATAATAAAAGCATGGGACGTTTATTTGACCGCTTCTCAACTAATAGCACACAGAGCGATGCTATGCATTCAAGCGGATTAACCAATAACAAGCCACAGATTGGTGGCAGGATTGCCAAAAATAGCTTTCAACAGCGCCAAAGCACCAACACTAACCGGCAATATATCGGCGCATACAAGGATTCTGGAGTCAGAAACGCTTATCGCAAAGCGTGGCAAGACCAGAAAATCGCCGCAGCCAGCACCAATGGCACGCAAGCGACTAATAGCAACCAGCCGCAAAGCTCGCGGGTCTCTGATGCAAACTCGCGAAGCGCAGGAACCACGCAAACAAATAAATCGTCGCTCATTACACCTACGACCGAACCGACTGTTCCGTCGCGTACTTTCACCGAGCCGATCAAGCCGTCGCGCGACCCGTTCAACCGATAGTATTTATGATTTAGAGTCAAATAAAACACCCGAGACTAATGAAGAAAACCGGGTGTTTTATTTGGGGCGAAAGATGGGATTCGAACCCACGGCCTCCGGAGCCACAATCCAGCGCTCTAACCAACTGAGCTACTTCCGCCATAATAAATACTACGAAATGTACTAGCAGAATCTTGTCAGTTGGTTAGAGCGAGCGCTATTTTTGATGCTCACGGCTGTCCAACTGAGCTACTTCCGCCGCATTACCCCTTCCCAGGGCATTTATTACTATAGCAGACAGGCGCTTGATTGTCACTATTCCCAAACGGTTTCGATATCTGCACCTAGCGAGTTCAGACGGTTAGCAATATCTTCGTAGCCGCGATTGATATTGTAAACATCGCGCAGTACCGATTTGCCAGGCGCCGCCAGCATCGCAAGCAAAATCACCACGCTCGGACGCAGTGCGGCTGGCGCTGTGATATCAGCCGGCTTCCAGCGAGTCGGGCCAGAGATATAAACCCGGTGCGGGTCGACCATATTCACTTGAGCATTCATTTTAGTTAGCTCAGTAAAGTAGATTGCTCGATTTTCGTAGCTCCAATCGTGGATCAACGTGCGACCCTTGGCAACTGTTGCGCATAAACCCAAAAATGGCAAATTGTCCATGTTGATGCCCGGAAACGGCAGAGCATGAATTTTATCTTTTGGAGCATACAATTCGGATTTTTTGAGCACGATATCAACTAGACGAGTGCAACCATTGCGCGCCATGTACTCTTCGGAAATATCGTATTGCAGACCCATACCCGCCAAAGTCGCTAGCTCTAGCTCCATAAATTCAATCGGCACGCGCCTGATAGTAATTTCTGAACCAGTCACGACACCAGCCGCCACGAAACTCATCGCTTCAATTGGGTCTTCGCTTGGGAAGTACTCGACGTCACAGTCAATTGATTTTTTGCCAGTAATCTTGAGAACAGTGGTACCGATGCCCTCTATTTTGACACCTAGCTTTTCTAGGAAGAAACAAACATCTTGCACCATATAGTTCGGGCTAGCATTGCGAATAATAGTCGTACCATCATAAAGCGCCGCCGCCATAACGACATTCTCGGTGACCGTATCGCCGCGTTCAGTTAAAATAATCGCCCGGTCGACACGCTGCGGTTTAGCTGTGGCGAGATAGTTGTCATTGGCCGCCTCGACGCTCAAACCAAATGGTACCAGACCCGCCATATGCGGTTCAACTGTCCGCGTACCCAGACTGCAACCGCCAGCAAACGGTATCTTGAACGTCTCGTATTGATGTAATAGCGGACCCAAAAACATAATGATACTGCGCGTCCGCTTAGCAGCCTCGACATCCATACTGTCGAGCTGCAAGGCTTTCGGCGGATCAATCTCGAGGTCGTGCTCGCTAATCCAGCGGCATCGCACGCCTATGCTTTCCAGAACCTCAATAATTCGATTAACTTCCTCAATCCGTGCTACCCGGCGCAGCGTCGTTTTGCCTTTGTTGAGTAGACTAGCACACAGCAATCCAACAGCAGCGTTCTTGCTAGTTTTGATTTCAATTTCACCATGTAGCTCCCGGCCGCCGTTGATACGAAAGTTAGTTTTGCCCGAGCTATTAATCCGTACTATTTCGCTTGACAACACCTCGCCGATACGCGCGATCATTTCGAGACTGATATTCTGCTTGCCGTTCTCAATTCGGTTAATTGCCGACTGGCTAGTGCCAAGCTCCTCTGCCAGTTCGTTTTGAGTCATATTGCGTGCTTGGCGCGTTTCTTGGATAAGCGCGCCAATATTTTTGAGATACTTCGCCGTTTTCATGTCACCATAATATACCTGATATGATATATTGTCAAGAAATTCAATCGCGACCAACTCTATTTCAAAACGTTACAGTAAATGATTATAAGTGCTAAAATATAGATAAGAAAAAGGAGGATAATCATGACAGACACCGAAGTTGCCGCTTGCATCGCTGGCGAAGAGGAGCGCCAGCGCGACGGTTTAGAACTGATACCAAGTGAAAATTACGTTAGCAGAAACGTTCGCGAAGCGCTTGGCAGCGTTTTTACCAATAAATACTCTGAAGGCTATCCTGGGAAGCGCTATTACGGCGGCCAAGAATTCACCGACCGCGTCGAACAATTAGCTATTGACCGCGCCAAGAAATTATTCCGCGCTGACCACGCCAACGTCCAGCCCCACAGCGGCGCGCCAGCTAACGAAGCGGTCTATAGTGCTTGGTGCCAGCCAGGCGATACTATCTTGGCGATGGACTTGAGCCATGGCGGACACCTGACGCACGGCTCGCCTGTCACTCGCAGCGCTCACTTATACAACTTCGTCCCGTACAAAATGAAAAATATCGAAACTGGCGAAATCGATTATGAAGAGATCCGTCGCCTAGCACACGAACACCAGCCGCGCATTATTCTAGCAGGTTTTAGCGCTTACCCGCGCGAAATGGACTGGGCGAAATTCGTCGAAATCGGCCGCGAAATCGACGGCTGCCTGCTGATGGCTGACGTAGCGCATATTGCCGGGCTGATCGCTGGCGGCGTAGCCAAGAATCCGCTTGACTACGGCTTTCATGTCATGACTACTACCACCCACAAGACACTGCGCGGTCCTCGCGGCGGCTTAATACTCAGTATGGGCAAGGTGACTAGTCCGCTCAAAAAACCCGCCAAAACACTTGAGAACATCCCGACACTGATAGATCGATCGGTATTCCCTGGTATGCAAGGCGGCCCGCATATGAACACCATCGCTGCCAAGGCGGTAGCTTTTGGCGAGGCGCTACAGCCAGAGTTCCAAGACTACGCGAAAAATATCGTCGCTAACGCCGCGCGGCTAGCCGAAGAACTGCAAAAACGCGGCTTCCAATTAGTGACTGGCGGCACCAGCAATCACTTGATATTAGCCGACATCAACAAGAGTTTTGGTATCGATGGCAAAACTGCCGAGATCGCTATCGATAAGATCGGTCTGACACTAAACGCCAACGCCGTACCCGACGACCCGCTGCCGATGTTCCGGCCCAGCGGTATTCGCCTAGGCACGCCCGCCATCACCACCCGCGGCTGCCAGCCCGACGACATGGCGCAAATCGCTGAGTGGATCAAGCAAGCGATTGACGCCCGCGAGAACGAGAAGAGATTAGGAGTTTTGCGCGAGGAAGTGAGGGAGTTTTGTCGGGCATTACAATTATCATCAGTATAACTTTAAGTCTATTACAGCAGAAACGTCCTAGCACACGCCAGGACGTTTCTATTTTCAACTTAATCTTCTATAGTTATTTAGCAGCCAGAACCAATCTTTCGCTCTTTTGCCTTGCTCGCTGTGTAGTCATAGTAAGTGATTTTTGCGCCAGTGGCGGGACTACCACAAGTCGCATAGTTCAAGACGTTCTCTTTGCTTGGCTTATTCGCATCAGTAATAGCAGTACTGCTTACTGTCAATGCATTGGTATCCACGTGCCAAGGTTTACTAGCATTAGCCGGGTCAACCATTTTACCTGGAGTAGTCGACGAAGAATCTAGGTCGGCAGGTTTTGGATAGTCGCTCTCATTTGTGAAATAAATCTGAACCTTATCAGCCAGCGTCTTCGCGCTTGATTCTGCGGTTGTTGTACGTGCCTGGTTCTGAATACCATTATAAGCAATCAGTGAAATCACCGTCAAAATCGCG
>CALHTM010000023.1 GCA_938039975.1 uncultured Candidatus Saccharibacteria bacterium | reverse complement strand
AAAGAGCGCGCCGCCGTCTCGAAAAGACGTCTCATTTCCCCTCCTTAGGGAAGTGTTTTCACTCAAAGCAAAAGGGCTACTTCTTGCCCTTTATTTACAGTACTTTGAGCAAAAAGCTGATATATATATATCACATATGAACGGCGGTGTCAATAGTTTTGCAATAATTTACTATTTTTTGCAACAAAATAGCCAAAAATTCCTTTCAGGCCGCAAATCGCCAATTTTGCCTGTTTATTTATCATTTCGGTGTTTTGATTGCCGGGCGCGTTTGACGTACGAAAGCGTTGATTTAACTGCGAACGGTAGCGATACGGCGAATGCTAAATTGCCGATACCGCGAGCAACTCTGGCGAGTTGGCTCTGGCCGGTGGTTTCGAGACGGCTACCGACTAGGTGGGCTAGCAATGAGCTGGTTTCGAGCGCTAGCGCCAATTTGCCAGAGATTTCCGGGCGTACAGTTTCATCGCCAGCTTCAACTATCGTTTTGGCGCTGGCAACGGCGTTGATTCCATTAAAAGCTGTGATGGCGGCGATTATTTCAGTTGGTGCGAGGTTTTTACTTTTTATCTCATAAAGGATAATGGCAGTGACAGCTTTGTCTAGTCCAGCATCCAGCAAAGCGCCGAAATCGCTTGTCTGCCCTGTTTTGCGAGCAACGATGCCGTCTAGAACGCGTCGATGAACCGGCCAGCGGCAACCTGTGCGATACCAGCAGCGGTATCGATGCGTTTGGCGCCGCGCCAGGCTAGAATCGCGCCAGCAATGCTCATAGCGTTGGGAATGGTGGGGATATCAGTCCGAGGATTGAATCTTGGAATCTTTTCACGGGACTTAATAGGCATAATATCTAAGTCTACAATTATACGATGAAAATGACAAATTTGCGAAAAGCTTAAACAATATTAATTAGACAAGCGTCCACTGGTTGGCGCCGAGCGAGCGGATAGCGCCAGTTAGTTCAAGCATGGTTAGCGCAGTATTGAACTCGGTTGCTGGCAGCTGAGTAGTCTTTTGCAGCTGGTCACCGTCGCGGATACCTTGAGCGAGCTGTTCGATGATCGCTGTTTCGGCGGGTGTTGAGCCGAGCGGCAGCTTGGTCTGGCTGGTTCGCGATTCTGGCATGAATTCTGGTGTGACAACCGACAAAATGTCGTCGAGGCTGGTGACGGGCGTGGCGCCTTGCTTGATTAGAGCGTTGCAGCCAGCGCTCTGCGGGCTGGTGATGTTGCCAGGTATAACGAAGACATCTTTGCCTTGAGCTAGCGCGTGGGCGGCAGTATTGAGCGTGCCGCTGCGAGCGCTAGCTTCGGTGATTAGTACGGCGTCGGCCAAGCCAGACACCAAGCGATTGCGCTCCAAAAAGCTCCAGCGGCCGAGGATGTACGGTTCGGTGTCATCGGTAGAATGTTCGGACAAGATTGCCCCGCCCTTTTCGACAATTCGCCGGGCAAGCGCGCTGTTGCTGCGCGGATAAATATTTGGCAGTTGGCTGGGTACGATGGCAATAGTGGTGCCGCCAGCGTCTAAACAGGCGCGGTGCGCTAGCGCGTCGGTACCTAGGGCTAGCCCGCTAACAATGATAAAACCGCGGCTGGCCAGGCCGCTAGCAAACTGATGCGTTACCTCGATACCGTAGCTGGTTGGCTTGCGGGTACCGACGATAGCGATGGTCGGCTGGCGTTGTTTAGGAACTTCACCTAAGTAATATAATGCTTGCGGCTTGTCGTCAATATTAGCTAATACTTTGAGATAATCGTTACTATCTGGTGATACTTTATTGATTTTCATACAAATTCCTGTTAAAAAGTATTGACATGTTGTCAAAGGTGTGCTAATATTGGGATGATTGATTGACCCGAGGTGGTGAATCAAGCACCTTATACCCCCTATTCTAACTTATGTTAGGTTGCGCTAAAAGGCGCACGGCAGTAATCTACCCTCCACTTTCGTGCCTAGACAACTTTTTAGCGTATACTAACCCCTTTGTCCAGCGGATCACCGTATGTGTGAGGTGGATCACGTATACCCGATAGGGTGGGACGAAGGGCAGAATGGCGCTAGGTGATGCCCACCCTTACCTAGCGCTTTTTTGTTATCTAACAATATTGACTTTTCGTCATAAAAATAGTATAATGGAAGTATGACCGCTAACGACTTTAACTACGATCAGATGCGCCGCGAGGAGTGTCAAAAACTGATTCCGCGGGTGTTTCATGTCGAGATGCCGGTTGATGAATTTTTGTTTGACGATATCGAGACGGGACGCGATTCGTACGCAGTGATTTTCCGTAGTCGCGGTAGCGTGTATGCTCTGTTGATTGCCGAAAACGGCGCCGAGCAGACGCTAGAGGATGTGCGCCGTATCGTCAAGAATATGGGTTTAACTGCCGAAAAGTTCTTGCCGCCAGAGGCCGACCCGCAGTATTTTTATCGCAATGGCGTGGAGCTTTTGAAAAGGGTTTATCCGTCGCTGCGACGCTGGAACTACGACGATGTGTGGATGTATAGCCGTAAGGTACCGTACAGCCCAGCCCTGGTCAAGGTAGCATCGGTCGACGGTGAGATCCGGCGCTTTAATCAACGTGGTGCGTCGTGGCAGAAATTATTAAATTATTCGTTCAGAAAGGTTCAGGTACGCTATGAATGATATTGATAAAGTATTCCCAGCGCGATACAATCGTTTGCTTAAGCTAGCAGAGGTGCGTCCGCTGCAGTTCCGGCAGCAAGCGGCGGCCGTCTATGCGGCTTGCCCGCGCTCGCTGCGGCGGATGGCGCGGCGCTTTGATCGCAGCGTGCCGATGGCGCTGGAATTTTTCTTGTCTTGGCGCGATGATTGCCTGCCGCGGCTGCGTAAAATCGAAAGCGCGCCTCAGCAGAAAACGCTGATTAAGACAGTGAGCGACAATTTCTTGACAGATGATGAGCAAACTGCAACATTGTTGCAATATGTAGCACAACAGAGTCAAGCGGTTGAGCGGGCGCGCTTTGCGCTGCAACATTATGCAGAAGGCGAAAAAAATCTGCATCGTTTGGCGCTAGAGTTTGTTAATCAGCCGGCAGATGTTTGTTCGCAGCAGGTCGAAGTTTACGTAGATTATTTACTCTACCGTGCAGTTGCCGAGGAATTCGGCATGACAATCCGCGATCCGCAGGCGCGATTGATTAAGCGTTCATTCCAGTCGAAAGTTGAGCGCTATCAGATTCGCCGGATGACGCGCCAAGCGCGGCGGCGTTTGAACGAAATCGACGGTACTACTGCCGAGATTGAGCAAGCGCAAAATGGCTTGGTAGCGCGGTTGTTTGGCCTGAAGATTGATTATGTGTCGGTATTGGCGGCGCGGCAAGAGTATGAAAAAGCGTTGGCGCGTCTCGGTAAAAAGTCAGCCAATAGTCCAGCTAAGCGGCTAGCTCTCTATGAAAAAAAGACCGAGGATCTTCGCGCGGAATATCTGGCTACCGTGCCGGGATTGGCTAATCTGTCGGACACACAAAAAGCTGCCAAAGAAATTGACGGAGTGTTGTTGGCGGTATTTGACCTCAGTAATGAGCAGCGCAACGATATCATGAGTTTGCTCAAACGCTACCGCGAGCTGATTCGCGAGCGCGAGACGCTGCTGACGATGATTGGCGATTAGGGTTACTTTGTTGATTTTGATTCTGGCTTTGGCTTGTTTTTGCTAGCACTAGCGCTTTTAGCTAGCTGCTGTTTTTGCCGGCATTTTTGGCAAATACCCTCAAGCTCAAAATGGTGATCAATGACCAAAAAGCTGTATTTTCTGCTGAGGTAATTGATGAGCTGTTCTAATTCTGGAGTTTGGATTGGTATAGCGTTTTGGCAGCGAATGCAGTATAAGTGGTGATGATGCGGAATGAATGGCTCGGCTAGCTCGTAGTAGTTCTTCCAACCAACGTGGACGACGTTAATGATTTTGAGATCGTTGAACGCCACCAAGGCGCGATAAACGCTGGTGCGGTTAATATCATTGCACTTTTTTGCAATATCGCTGATAGTCAGTGGAACATCTGATTTTTGCAACGCGTCGAAAACTTGCTGGCGCGGTTTGGTGAGGCGCAGGTTGTGTTGTTTGAATAGATCGTCGAGAGTCATGATATTGCAAGTATACAACTTATTGCAACAAATTTGCAATAATTCGGAGGGTTTGGCATTATGAAAAGCTATGGATATAGCAATTAAAACAGTGATGAATTTGCACGATTTTGCACCATCACCAGACGTCAATGCAGCTTTTTCCGGCTTGGTGGCGGCGGTTGTGCAGGCGACAGCGTTACCAAATTGGTGTAATGATGAGGTGTGCCGCGAAGTGCAGCGGCGTTGTTCCCTGTCAGAATCAGAGATGGAGATGTATTGGTCGCGGCGAATTGCCAGCTCGGCCTGTCCGCAGCAAGAGCTGGAAAAGTTTTGGTATATTGACAATTACCGCGAGCTAGTGCGGCGTGAAGTTGGCTTGTTGGGAGGGTCGGGTTTGTCCTTGACTAGTCGTAGCCGCGCGGTGATGATCGGCAGCGGTCCCCTGCCTTTGACCGCTTGGTGTTTGTGGCGTCAGACAGGCGCGGCGGTTGATTTGGTAGACGTGGCGCCGGCTGCTTTGGCACAGTCGCGCGAGCTAGCACGGGCGATTACTTGGCCGGTTGGCGAGTGTTTGTTGGCGGATGGAGCGGTGGTGGCTTTGCCGGATAATGCTTACGACGTGATTTATGTGGCTGGGCTGGCGGGCGATTCGGTTGAAGTCAAACAACAAATTATTGATAATATTTTGCCAGCGCTCCGGCTTGGCGGGCGGATCATTGTGCGCGGTGCGCATGGCGCGAAAACGTTGTTATACCCAGCGTTTGACCCGAATAGTTTGCAGCGCGTGCAGCTGCTGGTCGAGTATAATCCTGACGACGATATCATTAACTCAGTATATGTGTACAAGAAAGGCTAATTATGAATGATAAGATTGCATTATATTTGGTGAACGGCGCGCTGGGTGCTGGCAAAACCACGCTGGTCGATTTTTTGGTGCAGCAGTCTGAGTTTGCTGGCGCGCGAGTGATTGAGAATGAGTTTGCGTCGGAAAGTATTGATAGTTGCAGGTTGGCGCAACGCGTTGATGAGGTGGCAACAATTGCCGGCGAGTGTATCTGCTGCAGTAGCGGCGAAGAGCTGATTGATATTTTGCACAATTTTGCAATAAGCGAACGAGCACCAGTGATCATTGAATCGACTGGCGTAGCTAATACCTTGCGGGTGGTCGAGAAATTGCTGGCTGGCGATATCTTTGAGCAATATGATTTGAAGCAGTCGTTGTATGTTGTGGATGGAGCTGAAGCCAGGACTGATGGCCTGGCGAAGGCGTTGCTAACGGAGGCTCAGGCAGCGGACATGGCATTGATCAGCAAGCTGGATTTACTGGCTGAAAAAGACCGCCAGCAGCTAATTGAAACATTGTTGCAACAAGGGTTGACCAACGTTATGAATATGGATCACGGGAAATTTGATCTGGTCCAGCTTGGTGACAAGTCGCAGATTTTGGATTATTTGCTGCTGCACGAGCCTGCGGAAAACGCGGCTGAGAATGTCTTAAATTATAGTGTGATTGATGTGTCTGGCTTGGCTATTAGCTCTGAGAATATTGAGAAGATCTGGGCTAGTTTGCGGGATAAATATGCTTTGCGGCGCATGAAAGGTGCGGTCGCTGGCGGTAACGAAATATACCACATCGAGGCAACGCCGCAGCAAATACGGGTCACGCGCGGTGGCACTGACGAGACATTAAAATTAGTCGTCATTGGCGAGCGGGCGCGTGAGATTACGCGCGCAGTAATTATGAAGGAGTTGGGGTGATGGATGGCGCGAGAGTGGCGGTTGATAAGCTGCTTGATATGTATGATGAGTATAAGACTTTGACAGTAAAGATTGCTGCTGCGGAGCGCCGTTTGGCATTGGCAAAATTGAAGAATGGCGATGTTGAACAAGTACAAACTAAACTTGACGGTTTGCGACGAGACCAGCAGCAACTGTCTGACACCATGACGTTTGATACGCCACTAGTTTGGGTGATGTACAAGTTTGAAGCCTACCAGGATGAGACGCAGCCGATTCGAACTATGCACGATTTTCGCTTGCACTGTTCTAAGCCGGGCTATATTTGCACCAAGCGCTTTATATTTCTTAATGCACATTTGTGTAGTAACAGGCAACGTCCCCTGACAGACAGCAAAAAATATCCCGACGAAATGCTGCTCAGTGAGATTTTTCCGCTATTAAGTGAAATCGAGCGCGATAAAAACTTCTTATCTAACTGGCGCGCGTATGAATATTACCAGGAAGATGGCGCTGCTAAAAAGTGGCAAGATTATAAACCAAATAATTCGTAAGGGTCTTCTGGTTGCGATATCGCGGTAGCGGTAGACTCGGTGATGACGTATTCAGCTTTGCCGTTAATTATTTTTTGCATCAACTTCCCTTTGACGGTTAACCAAGTGCCATCGCGGTAGCTATTCGCAGGAGTTTTTTCTACTAAGATTTTCATAGGTATGCTATCGGCGGCGCAGCAGCTGATAACGTAGCGTGACAGTTCGAAATAATCGTAGCCATAGTTTTGTAGTGTGCCACTCGAGACGAAACCAGTTATCGTTATGCTAGTATTGTCAAAATACGATAGTTTTTGGCAGGAGTTGAAAGCAGATCGCCAGCGGTTGATCGATATACTCGTCTCGCCTTCCTTGGGCTTAGGAATATTGCAATAGTTTGTTTGGCTGGTGGCGATAGAATTTTCTCTTTGAGTGACGCTGCTCGGTGATAACGGTTTTGGCGGCAGCAGATAGCCCGCTAGTAAAATTAGGACAGATAGACACGAGGCGAACTTGATATGGTGGAATTTGAAACGTTGGCGTGCAGTTAATGCTCCGCTCTTTAATTGCAACACTATATCAATAACTAAGAAAACGATACCTATCGTGCTCAAAATGGCAGCAAAAAGATGGTAGCGCGGATGGATGTAGAAACCGAGCTGACCGCGGCAAGCTAGCAGCAAAACGTATCCGCAGGCAGCAATTCCGCCCAATGATTTCGCCAAACTAGCCCGCATAAAGCAAGTTTACTCCTATACCTGCCGCGAACGACAATGCGAAAATTATTAACATCACCACAGCGATAAATCGCCAACGGAAAGTGGTTCGCATCAATACGATTAGCTTGATATCAATCATCGGACCAGCTAATAGAAATGATAGAATCGAGCCTGCTGTGAAACTGCGGGCATAGGCTAACGCAAAAAAGGCATCGATACTGGAACAGATCGAGACCACGAAACTCAAGCCAATCATGGCGATAACTGATAAGATGATGTCGTTACCGACAGTGTTAATGATGGCGCGCGGTATGAAAACTTGAGTGGCGGCAGCGATGATAACGCCGATACTTAGCATAGTGAATAATTGCCAGAATTCGTCGCGCGAGGATCCAAGCATCTCCTTGAACTTAGAGTTGTGCTCGTGCGCGCGGCAATACTCTTTGAAAGCTGGGCGAACGATTTTATTTTCGTCCATGAAGCTGACGATCAAGGCGGTCAGTTGGACGATTATCAATGCAAAAATAATTCGCCACCAAACCATGTATGGCTGAAAACTGAAAGCGGTCATTGTTGCAATAATGGTGATGGGATTGAGAATCGGCGCGGCGAATAGAAAGCTGACGACGTCGGCGGGTTTTAATCCGCGAGCTAGTAAGCTGCGAGCGACCGGTACGTTGCCGCATTCGCAGACTGGTAATGCTAGTCCGGCTAGCGATAATGTAAATCGGCGCCAAAATGGGTTGCGCGGTAAAATTTTAGTGAGTTTGGCTGGCGGCAAAAAGCGGCGAATCAAAGATGAAATGATAATTCCGAGGATAACAAAAGGTAAAGCTTCAATGACTATGCTTAGCGTGATGGTTAGGAAGTCTTGCAACATTGTTGCAGTTTCGTTGAACCAAATGTCTGATTTGTCGCTGATTAGCCATAGTCCAAGCTGGGGGCTGTATAAGTATATTACGACAATCAATACTGGCGCAATTATCCAGCCGGTAAGTATCTTGGCTGTGTTAATTAGCTTATTTATGTCGAAGCTTTTGACACGTTTTTTTGCCATACTTATAAATTATAACAGTAAGCTTGTGCTATACTAAATCATTATGAAACATCTCTGGCATTCGCATCACCCATTTCGGATTTTTTGGTTTTCGGTGCTGTTGACGCTGGCGTTGGGCGGGTTGATTTTCGGACATTTCGGCGCGAGCGGCCTGTGGTTGTTTGCAATTTTGGTGGTGCTGGAAGTTACCTTTAGCTTTGATAACGCGGTGATCAACAGCAAGGTGCTGGCCGGCATGAGCCAGGTTTGGCAAAAGGTGTTCTTGACGGTTGGAATTTTCGTGGCGGTGTTCGTGGTGCGGTTTGTGCTGCCGATTATCATCGTGATGGTGGCGAGCGACCATGGGTTTATGGAAGTGGTTGATTTGGCGCTGAATAAGCCGGCGGAATACGGTCATATTTTGCACGAGGCCTCGCCGATGATTGATGCTTTTGGCGGCGCATTTCTGATTATGATTGGCCTCAGTTATTTTATTGATTATAACAAGCGCGTGCACTGGATGCGGCATGTCGAGCCGTGGCTGGCTAGGGCTGGGCGGTTTGAGAATTTCAAGGTGTGTTTGATGCTTAGCGTGGCGGCGGCGCTGTATTTTACGGTTGAGCCGCCGCATCGGGCGCTGGTGCTGATCTCGTCGGTGCTGGGGATTATACTGCACATCGGGCTGGAATTGTTCGGCTTATTCTTTCATGAGGATGACGCCAAGTCAGTTAAGGTCAAGGTCGGCTGGGCGGCATTCGCTAGCCTGCTCTATCTCGAGGTACTGGACGCCAGTTTCAGCTTCGACGGTGTCATCGGCGCGTTTGCTATCACCAGCAGTGTGCTGCTGATCGTGGCGGGCCTGGGTGCTGGAGCGATTTGGGTGCGGTCGCTGACGGTGTATTTGTTGCGGACGGGCATGCTCAGCAAATATAAATATCTGGAAAACGGCGCGCACTGGGCCATCATGGCGCTGGGTATGATGATGATCGCCAAGCTGTTTCATCTGGAGCTGCCGGAATGGGCGACGGGCGGCTTGGGGCTATTGTTTGTAAGCTTGGCGGTTGGCAGCAGTATGCTGGAGGCGCGAGCGATTAATTTGCAAGAAGCAGCTGCGGCGAAATTACATAGCGCTGAGCGGCGGCTGAAGCACGGTGCGGCGAAGATTGTGCCGCGTAAGCGACGGTAATTAGTATTTGGATTTTTATTTTCGGGCGGGAGCGTTTACTTATTGCGACATTGTTGCAACAAGAATTTATTTGATTTAATGTCGCAAGCGTAGTGGTGTAGTGATGTGTCGGGGTTAGAGCTTGACGCTTATGGCTGAAATTTGATCGGATAAGAAGTCATGAATCATTATTTGCGCCGTTGGGATAGTCCAATTTTTCAAAATAGTTAATTCATCGCTATTAAAATTCATCATAACAAAACGGTCGGTTGAGACTTGCCGGCGCAGTAAGTTGTCGGTGCCGATGCGAATATGCCAGAAGTCAGAACCAATGTGAGCATGAAGTGATTTTAAGCCGTTGCTGCCAGCGTCGCGGCCGCCTTTACGGACGCGGATTTTACCAAAATCAAGCGCTGTATCGTCGTGAATAATTAGTAAGTCATCCAGGGTCGATTTATAGAAATCTAAAATCGCCCGCGCAGAGATACCGACCTCATTGTAATAGGTGGTCGGCTTGACGAGGAGAATTTTTTCTCCAGACATATTCAATTCGGCAATATCCGCAAAAAATTTGGGCTTATTGCTAAATTGTGCACCCTGCTCCGCCGCCAATTGGTCAATTACTAAAAAGCCAGCATTATGCCGCGTGTGAACGTACTTTTCGCCAGGATTGCCAAGGGCCAGAATGACTTTCATAGCCTTAGTATAGCACCTTGGCTGTGATGACGTATAATAGACGTATGGCGAAACGCGATGATGATTTGGAATTTAGTGTTAATGCGGCGTTTGACGAAGCGCGGGCAGTTGTTGACAAGGTGCCGCTTTATTTGGTGAACGGCTCGCTAGGTGCTGGCAAGACCAGCGTGTTGGAATTCTTATTGCAACAAAGTGACTATAAGGGCGCGCGGGTGATTGAAAATGAATACGCCAATGAAAATGTCGACGGTTATCGGCTAGAGGGGTTGGCGGAGATGGTGACGACGCTGGCTGGCGATTGTGTTTGTTGTTCGTCGAAGCATGCGCTGACGCGGATGCTGCTGGACTTTTGCCGGAATTCTCCAGCGCCAGTGTTTATCGAGGCGACGGGTGTGGCGCGAACGATGAACTTGGTCGAGAAATTGATAAATGCACAAATCTTCAATA
>CALHTM010000022.1 GCA_938039975.1 uncultured Candidatus Saccharibacteria bacterium | reverse complement strand
AATCCCAGCTCGTCCACTTCCAGCATTTCCAAAGCACTCGTTGTCGTTTTTACATCAATTATGCCATCACCATTGACGTCGGCATAATCGCGCACGCGTTTGAGTAGGCGATTGGCGATGCGCGGTGTCAGGCGGGCGCGAGTCGACAGCAAATCGGCAGCCTCGCCTTTGATGGTCGAGTCCAAAATGGCTGCGCTGCGAGTTACGATCTTAGCGATATCTTCTGGCTCATAAAACTCCAATCGATAAATATGCCCAAACCGATCGCGCAGCGGCGCCGCCAAACTGCCCGTCCGCGTCGTCGCACCGATCACCGTAAACCGCGGCAGATCCAGCCGAATTGACCGAGCTGCCGGGCCTTTGCCGATGACGATATCCAGCTTGAAATCTTCCATGGCCGAATATAAAATCTCTTCCACCGCCCGGCCGAGCCGATGAATCTCATCAATGAACAAAATATCGCCGTCTGCCAAATTGGTCAAAATTGACGCCAAATCACCCGCCTTTTCAATGGCCGGGCCGCTAGTGATGCGTAAATTCGTACCCATCTCATTGGCTATGACCGTCGCCATGGTCGTCTTACCCAGCCCCGGCGGGCCGTACAGCAACACATGATCTAGCGGCTCGCTGCGCTGTTTGGCAGCTGCAATCGCCAATTTCAAATTCTTCTTCAATCGCTCCTGCCCAATGTATTCGCCAAAACTCTGCGGACGCAGACTTACATCAATCCGTTGCTCCTCAGCGTCGTCGTCATGCGAACTGGTATCGACTATTCGTTCAATTGCCATGAACTAATTATACCATTCAGAAAGATACACTATTACCAACAGGGGCAATTTTGCCAACATTCCCAGGAATTGACAACCGATCAGCACAAGCAGTTGGCCAATTATTAAACACTTCTTGGCTAGGTTCGCCCAACTCCCCGCTAGTAATGAACTTTTTATTGTCTTCAACTCGACTCAACATCCACTTAATCACTTCCTCCGCAACACCACATGCCCTCATGTCATTTTCCAGATAATCCTGATAATTAGACAAGAACAGAGACTCTAATTCCTGAAACTCCTGCCATGACATATTACTACATCCTTCGACCCTAAATCTCGTAGCGTAATTCAAAAAGTCCTGATTGTTCGCTCCCCAGATATAGCCAAGATCAGCATGATGCAACAATTTAGCCTCAATACTATCACGACAAACCCTCTCTTTTGGACCAATGATCGTCCCGAGAATTGCCCTTTCCATGAACTCATACTCAGCTGAATTAGGTTCATATTGCTCGCCAAGGAATGAGACAGCATAATGTTCTTTAGTGGGATATCCATATGGAGGTGGACCAACCGCAAGTCCAGCATCGTGTGCTGCAGCTGCCTCCAACAGCAAGTCCTTTTGATATAAACTTAAACTGTCAGCTGGAATAATATCTGTCAATAGTAACCAGAGTGAACGCATCACATCCACACCATGAGCTGCCTGGTGGTATGGATAGTCGGGGTATTTGGCCAGTAGATCAACTGAAAAAGCAGCAAGAGAATCTGCTCGTTCTTTGTCATAAAATAATGTTACAAGATGCTTATGTGAGACATACTGCTCCAATTCGTTTGAATGGGACACTTCGGAAGACGTCATCACCGAACCGCCGGGAGCGTCATAATTTTCCAACGAAGACCATCCAGGAGTTTTAGCTGATATATCTATATTCACAACTTATTTATTATAACTTATTTATTATAACTTATTTTTTATAACTTATTTTTTATATTTAGTCAATATACAGACGTACTGCTGCAACCTAGGTTGTATAATTACAATTATATAGCCTATGTTTTCAGCGCCTCAGTTGCCCGCTGCGCTGTCGGTAGATTAGCATCTACTCTTCTATTTTCTGACAATCTCCAAGACGTAGCTCAGTGCCGTCACAAAGTCTTGTAGTACTCTCTTACCATCTCTGCCATTAGCACTTGCCGCTGCCGCAAGAATTCATCATAATCATCGACCTCGGCTTGCAATAATATTTTTGGGATAGCGTTGTCTTCAAAGTTGTTTATCATCTCGGCTTCGTTAACGATATCGCTATGGTGATTATTCCCTCCGGATAGTATATCGCCTAAATATTCGCGCGGCGCTAAATCGCTAACTGAGATATTTATATCATTACGAAGATGCACAAAATTAGCAATCCGATTATATTTTAATTTATCATACCCGTGTTTAACTAAATAATTCTTCGGAAAAATATGATGGATATCGTCGGTTGCTAAATCGCGCGCAATGTTGTTCTTTGATAAAAAACTCTGCTTCAACAGTTTATTCTGCGCCGCGATAAACATGTGCCAAAACGGATTATTGGTCGTCGGCTTATCGAATTCGTCCACCAGAGTTGAATTCCAAAAAACATCTGATAATTCTTGCTCTTCAAGCGTTGCAATAAATTTTGCCATATCACCAGCAGATTGGATTCGTTTGATATCTTGTTCAAATTGCGTTTCAAAACCGCCAGAATGCCGACCCGTCATCAGCGAAATTGCTAACAACCGCCGCACCAGCGAATTGGCGTCAGCATGGTTTTCGCCGATGTCTAACAGCCGCAAATACATCGCGTACGCATAATTAACCGCATTGCGCGCAATCAGCATATTTGGTTCATCATAGCCGCTGCCGCGCAAAATATTCTGTACAAATTGTTTGAATTTGTTTTCATTGGTAAATTGGTACAGACCTTTTTCTAGTTTTTGGAATGACAGGTCGGCAATCTCTTTTTCGTCTTGCCGCGTTTCAAAATTACGCCCCGAAAGTAGCGACACCACATCGCCAAGCTTGCCTCGGGCAAACTGTGTCAATCCAACAACTCGGATAATGTCATTGTATGTTGGATCATACAAATCGTCTGTCTCATTTTTGAGCCAAGCAATCTTTGCAAAATAATCTGTTTTAGCGAATTCAGAATCATTCTGCGCTATGTCTTTGAATTGATCCGGAGCAGCCGATAGATGCGCAAAATAATCAATAAATTTGCGCAACCTCATACCCATTTCATCGCCCGGGTCCTTTTCGTACACAGCAATCTTGCTCATGGCAAAATCGGCATTGCTGAGATTGACGCCGCTGGCATTAATCCGCACAAATATTTCATTGACTATATTTATATCCAGCGACGGACTAAGCTGAATTTCGCCAATTTGTTTATTTTTGATCTGGATAAGGCGATTCAGTCGCGAGTTAATCTCTTGGCGGGTTGTTCCTGGGTTTCTGGCAACATATTCGTCGACAAACGTCAGCGTATCATAACCGTTGACCATCACCTCGGCAATATCACTAATCCATTCCTTGCCTCGTTCAGTCGAGCTAGTACGTGTGCGAAACTCCTCGGTTAGAGGATTAAACGATATAGCAATCCGGCGCTTCTTGTATTTCTTATCAACAACATTCAGACCGCTGATTGCCGCTCTCAATGCCGTAATTCGCTGCTGTCCGTCAATCAAAATTCGCTTGCCCTGCGAAGTTGAGCCGTCTTTGAGTTTTACGTCTGGATTTTGCCAGGTGATAATATATCCAACCGGGTATCCCTGATATAGTGAATCCATCAAATCTCGCACCTGAGTGCTCGTCCATACAAACGGCCGCTGGATCTCCGGAATGGCAATTGCACCGCTTTCTACCCAGGCCAGAATAGTACTAATTGGCGTTTGATTAAGAGAGAATTTTGTATCTTCCATGACTATCTAATTATATCGCACAAGCAAAATGTTTACGAATACCTTCATTGTCTATCAGCTTTTCAACGCCATCGTCACCCGTTGCGCAGTCGGCAGATTAGTGTCAACATTTTCCAGAGCCTTAGTGGCATCAGCCAAGGTGTAGCCCAGCGCCATCAGCGCTTCTAAAGCTTCGTCAGAAGTATTCAATTTAGTCTGGACCGGAGTGTCCGCTCGACCGTAATGCGCTGGCAAGCCAACCTTATCGCTCAGATCAACCACCACCCGCTCGGCAGTTTTTTTGCCAATACCAGCAGCTTTTTGCACAAAAGCACTGTCAGCGTTGGCAATGGCGTTGCGTACCTGTTCCGCATCGCCCAGGCTGAGAATCGCTAGCGCCGCCTTCGGCCCAACACTCTGAACAGTAATCAGCATTTCAAACAGCTTTTTTGCCGCCAAACTAGAAAAACCGAATAGTTCTTCCGCCTGCTCGCGCACATGGTGGTAGGTATAAAACTTGACGTCTTGATTCAGTACCACCGCCTCAAAATCGCCAGCCGCTACACTGACTTCGTAGCCAACGCCGTGAACGTCAACCACCACGCTGCCAGCGCCAAACTTTTCAGCGATCACACCAGAAAGATGAGCTATCATAATCAGCTATGGCGACGTAGCGTTACCGCCAGAATTATTACTATTATTGCCGCCATTATTGCTACCGCCAGAATCGCCTGAGCTGCCGCCACTATTATCGTTTCCGCCAGCAGCCGCACAATTGCTAGTATCTTTACTGTAGTTCACGCCGTCGATTTTACTTTTATCGACCATAACCACTGAGCCTGTCTTGAGATCACAGGCTGCAACTTTAGCATTTGTGCTTTTACAGTTAGCAGTGTCTTTCGAGTATTTTGTCGAGTTAAAGCTAGCTTCGTCAATAGTTTCAACCTTGCCGGTAGAGAGGTTGCAGACGGTAATCGTCGGTGCCTTACAATTAGCAGTATCTTTTGAATATTTCGTCGAATCAAACTTGTCCTCATCGATAGTTTCAACCTTGCCAGTAGAGAGGTTACAAACAGATACTTTAGTTGGCTCGGAATTACACGATTCAGTCGGCAGAGCGCCGCTCATAAAGTATTCATTATAAGTATTAGCGCCAGCTTTCGCCGCCAAGCCGCCCTTGTCCTTACAGACAGCGCGCTGAACGATACCGCTCGGCAGAGTGAATTTAACATCTGGCTTGCCTGACAATAGCGAAGTCATTGTACTTTTCCAGATTGGACCTGCCATGTCGCTACCACCGCTAATCATAGCAGAGTTATCATTATTGCCAACCCAAACACCAACAACGTATTGCGGATTATAGCCAATTGTCCAAGCATCGCGGTTGTCGTTGGTAGTACCAGTTTTAACAGCAACAGTATGATTGCCGTTAACCGTAATTGACGAACCAAAGATGCGTGCGCGAGTTGTCCTGTCGCTAAGAATATCTGAGATTAGGTAAGCCCCCTGAGCGCTAATAACTTGCTTAGACTTGCCCTCGTGTTTGTAGATTGTTTTAGCATATTTATCGTCAATCTGAGTAATTTTAGTAATATCATATTGCTTGCCGCTATTAGCGAAAGCAGTATAAGCATGCACCATATCCTGCAAAGATGCCTCGGCTGAACCAAGCGCCAACGATAAGCCGTGATCGCCCTTCTTAATAGAGGAAATGCCCATACTGTTAGCAGCTGTTACTGAACGAGAAATGCCGTATTTTTGCATAACCTCAACGCTCGGGATATTAAGCGACCAGTTAAGCGCTTGGCGCACCGTAGCACTACCGCCACGGCTAGCTTCATTTTTATCAGCATCGCGCGGCACATAGCCGCCGCCGAAATCCTTAACTTTATCTTGCAAAATAGTCGCTGGCGTAATCACGCCGTCTGCCAATGCTGCTGCGTAATAAATCGGCTTGAAGCTAGAACCTGGCTGGCGCCTAGTCGTCACCATGTTAACCTTGCCCCATTTTTCATTATTATAATCGGCACTGCCAACCAAAGCTCGAATTTCACCAGTCGTTGGATCAACGACAACTCCGCTGGCATTAGAGCCGCCCATTCGGTTAATATGCCTCATTTGCTTGTTAATGTTGTCTTTGAGGGTATTCTGCATATCGATATCTAGCGTCGTTGTGACTTGATAACCAGAACGCATAACTTTTTCGTAACCATCTTTTTCGTAGCCGCCTTTTTTGGAACTATATTTATCGCTGAGCTCAGCCACCACCATTTCAGCAAAATGCGGTGCCACGCTATCATTCTGCGTTGACGGCGGTGCATAGGCCAATTGCTGGGCTAAAGCCTCTGTTTTTTGCGCTTCGGTGACGTAGCCCTCTTTTACCATTCGACTGAGCACTGTTTTTTGCCGTTCTTTAGCATATTCAGCACTGCCACTAATCGGCGAGTAGCTGCTCGGTGCCGGCAATACGCCAACCAGCATAGCGCTTTCTGACAGAGTTAGTTCTTTCGGTGTTTTATTGAAATAAGTCTTAGCCGCATCCTCTATACCAAAAGCGTTTTCACCAAAATAGACTGAATTGAGATACATGTCGAGAATCTCGTCTTTGGAATAGTTTTGCTCGACAGCAATCGACATGAAGAACTCTTGATATTTACGCATTAAACTATGCTCGTCGCTTAGCAAGGTATTCTTAACCAATTGCTGAGTGATGGTCGAGCCGCCGCCATGCCGCGTCACTGCCGCTCTAGCAATGCTAAAAAGATTAAATCCGCCGTGTTTATAAAAATCCTTGTCCTCGCTCGCCAACAAAGCATTCTTCATATGATCAGATATCTGGTCGAGTTTCACGATATTGCGTTTCTCAGCCCGACCAATACTATAAAAAGTCTTACCATTTCTGTCTTTTAGAACGATTCCGGTATTATTACGGTTCATCAAACGTTCAACGTCGCGGATATCATTAGCCAGCATGATGTATGTTACCACTGGTATGATAATCATAATCGCTAGAATAGGACCGCCAACAACGGCAACCTTCTGCTTGCGCGACAGTCCTTGCCACCAAGCGACAAGTTTACCGAACTTACCCGTCGGCTGGCGATGAACCTTACGAACTGGAGATTTCTTACGACCTATGTTAGCGTAGCGCGATAAACGCGGCGGTTGCTTTTGTATCTGCATCACTTACCATTATATCACCTTACGCTTCAATACGACTCATAAACGCATGCGTTAAAGCTGCCGCCAATGCATCAGCGCAATCATCAGGCTTCGGCACCTCTTGCAACCCTAGCTGAATACGCACCATTTCTTGAATTTGCGGCTTTTTAGCGGCACCATAACCAGTGATTGATTTTTTGATTTCATTCGGCGTATATTCGTGAATTGGCAATTTCGCTTGGCGGCCTGTCAATATTGCTACGCCACGCGCCTCGGCGACACTGATTGCTGTCGTAATATTCTTAGTAAAAAACAGTTTCTCAACCGACATAACATCCGGCTGCGTCTCTTTAATAATATCGGTTAAACCCGAGTAGATCTCTTCAAGGCGATCTGGTAATGGCGTGTGTGCTGGCGTAGTGATCACTCCAGCCGTAACCAGCCTCATTCTACCGCCGTTGACATCAATTACGCCAAATCCGAGAATACCTGTACCAGGGTCAATTCCGATAATTCGCATGCTGGTATGGATCACTTCCTGCCAAATCGAATAGCTTTTCTCAAGCCGCGCTTAATTTCAACGCGCCATTCCCAGACACCATAACTAACACCTGCCAAGGCCAGTCCGCCAATTGTCCACCACACCGCTGGATTAGTTTGCTGAACTGTTACCGGCTGCACTGGATAAGCCGCTAACGTATTATTAGCTTTCTTGATTTTACGGCAGCGGCCAGTTGAAGGATTGCGCTCCCAGCCTGCTTTGCACGGTTTGGGTAAATCGTCAACAGAAGCAATCTTCTTGCAGCGGCCAGTTTCTGGGTTACGGAATTGGCCCTCTTTACACGGTTTCAGAACCGCTGCAGCCGCCTTGGCAATTGAACGACAACGTCCGGTCTCCTCGCTGCGATATTGGCCTTCTTTGCAAGGTTTCAAGACAACGGTTTTTTTCTTGTTCTGAACAATATTGCGGCAGCGGCCAGTCTCTTCGCTGCGATACTGATCATCGCGGCATGGTTTCAATATTTTTATTTTTGGTTTAGTTGACAGCGCTTTCAGGCTGCCCTTACCATAATTAAGTTTAGGCGTAAAATCATTACCCTCACTACCTGGACTCGGCGTCGCCCAGCGCCAAGTAGCAGTTTTAGCATCATATGCCCAAGAACGTCCTTCGTTGCCAGCACTATCGGCTTTCTCGTAAGGTGCAACATCGTTGTTATAGTCGACTACCCCATTGGCATCTTGCAGCCACACTGTTCCAGACGCCTTGTCAAGATGCAGCGTCTTCCCCGATATAAGAAAGATTTTACCTGGTAGAACTGTGCCTGATAACTTCGAAAGATTATTAGTAGAAGCTGATGCCGCTTGGTTGCCGCTACGCAAGCGGTATAGTGATAAGTCTATTGGGCTTTGACCGACATTTTTAACCTTAACATAGCTATGACAAGCAAGGTTCGGGTCAGCCGTAGCACAATCTGCTGGATTCGGTAAGATTTCTAGAATCTGTAAAGTCGGCGTCGGTGGCAAACGATACAAATCACTTGATATCATATTGCCAGTCGCTCGTTTACGAAAATCAGTTTTAAAGACACCAGTTCGATAAGACTTACTCCAGCCTTTACGCTCCCAAATATCATTTTGATATTTGCCGAGATCGGTGTTGTTAATTCGAACCGCCTCAACCAGCTGGCCAGCTTGATAAACATTTATCTCTTTGTCATACAAAGCATCACTATTTGGAGTCGGACAGCCCGCTAAAAGCAGTGCATCATCCGTAGGCGACAAGTTCGAGTTGTACAGCGTTAAATAACTTTTCGGCCGCAGATAATCTCGCAATTTAGCATTACAAACAAAATCAGCTTCCGCTGTTGCGTAACGTAGTTCTAGCGACATCTGTCCTAAATCTAAAAATTCATCACTGGTATTGTAAAGCTCTATCGCCGCATAGCCATATTTCGGATCAGTTTTAAACGCCGAAACTACAACATCATTTTTTGCTAACACTGGTGACGGTAATGTTGTTATTTTATCTACAGTTTCGTTAGCATTAGTAGGGTTTGACGGGACCGACGGCGGGATTTCAGCAGGCTTGGCAGCGGTTTTGTTTTCAGCAGTCTGCCGCGGGAGTGTCTTCCCATCGTTCGCAGCTGGCAGTGAATTAGAGTTTTCTTTATTAATTAGCGGCTCGTTAGGCTTACCGAGATTTTCCTTTTGTTTAGCGGTTAGTAAATTCTCGCTATTGTTTTCGCTCGCAATGCTTAGCGTGTTATCCGGCGAAACAGCCGCCGTCGATACAGCATCTGCCGCTGCCAACCCTGAAAATACTGGCTGAAGAGTTATAGTTGCTATCAAAATGACGAGTTTTAGACATCGCATCAGGCCTCCTAGCAATTATAAATACCATGTATACTTATAATCTACATGAAGGTAAGCTTAAAAGTCAACTAATCGTTAATATCAGCAGTAATATCGGCATTCGTATGAACGTTTACCACATCATCAAGATCGTCGAGCGCGTCAATAATTTTTATTACTTTGCGAGCGGTTTCGACATCGCTGATAGGCACGTCATTTTTGGCAATGTATTGCAACTCGGCTTCCTCGATGGTCATACCAGCATCGAGCAACGCCTTACGAACGCTCGCTAAATCTTTCATGCCAGTATAGACAATTAGTTTACCATCAGCCTCAGCAGCATCTTCGGCGCCTGCGTCAAGTACTTGCAACAATGCTTCTTCGCCGCTTGCCGCCACCCGAATAACCCCTTTGCGGTCAAATTGAAACATAACGCTGCCAGCATCAGCCATTGAACCGCCGTTTTTAGTTAAAGCCAATTTCACCTCTGGCAAAGTTCGATTGCGGTTATCGGTGGCTGTTTCAATGATAATCCCTACACCGCCAGGGCCATAACCTTCGTAAGTAATTTCTTCTAGCGCCGCTGAATTTTTGTCGGCAACCCGGTCGATCGCCCGCTGAATATTGGCAGATGGCATATTTGCCGCCTTAGCTTTTTCGATAGCCATTGCTAGGCTAGAGTTCATTGTAGGGTCAGTGCCAGCCCGCGCTGCGATAGCGATCTGGTTGCCAATTTTAGTGAAAATTGCACCGCGTTTAGCATCAACAACAGCTTTTTGACGATGCGTTGTCGCCCATTTACTATGTCCTGACATGACTACTCCTCGTTAGTTTATTGATAAATGCTTACTTATATAATAGCAAATGAGCCCTGTTATGTCACTATCGAAGCGTCGCGCAGTCGATAGCCGCTACGCCATTTCATGAACCACACTGCCACAATTATCAAACCGTACCATAGCGCCGCTATCCACCACGACACTTGCAGTTCAACTGCAGCCCAAGATTGCTCGGCACACCAATTCACTACTACAATCATCGCATCAAGCATCATCTGCGCTGGCCAGCCAATGATGTGCGCTATCGCTGGAACAATCAATCCGCTAACGCCACCTATTGATGTTAGCAACATCGCCAACGGTATAAACGGACCAACCAGGATATTCGCCAACAACGAAACCACGCTCAACTGCCCAAAGGCTGCCATAATAATCGGCGCAGTTACCAGCTGTGCCGCTAATGTTTCTAACAGAATTTGAATGATAGCTGGGACTTTATCAGTCGAGAAGAAATAAGCCGTCAACACTGGCGCCACGATAATCACACCAGCGAATGCTGCAAAACTTAGCATCCAACCCATGTCGCCCCAAGCATAACTTGGATTACACAATACCGTTATTGCCGATACTAGCCCCAGCAAAACAACTGGATGAAATTTTCGACCGACATACCATGCTAGCAAGCTTAATCCAGTAACAAGCCCAGCGCGCACCATGCTCGGGCTAGCGCCAGTCATAGCAATAAAACCCAACACCAAGCTACAGCTAACTAGTGTCGCTAAATATTTTGATATTTTTGCGAATAGCCGCCGCGCCAAACGTACCAGAATTGTTAAATTGTAACCGCTCGCTACAATGATATGGGTCAGACCAGCAATCTTCAAAGCCTCCAGTAGATCATCTGGCAGCATACTTTTCTTACCCAATAAAAAGCCAATGCCTAAACTAGCCGCTGGGTCACCAATCGCTTTATGTACGCCATCAGCAAAAGTATCGCGCAACTCTAGTGCTGGATCGCCGCCAGATGTTCGCTTAACACTGTCAAGCTTCGCCCTTGCTAATACTGCCGCGAAATTGCCAAAACCCGGCTTCAATACACCGCGCAAAGCAAGTTCATCACCGCGTTTAATTGCTGGATTACCGCGCAGCGACAACCAAATTTGGCCAGGTAAAGACGTCTCGTCCATTTTGATATAAGTTATTTGCAGTCTAGTACTACCAGCTACGTTATCTGCGTCATCCCGCACTATGCCGGTTAATTGCACCGACTGGCCATACAGCGGTTTATATAACTGTAACTGCGCTTGATCGCTAGAGCCGCGAGCCAGTCCGATCAACAGCCCCGCGCCTAGCGTTAAAATTAACAAAATCCGCCGCCGCTGCCAAAAAACTAAACTAATCAGCGGGATGGACGCAATAATTAACCACCAGCTAGCCCCGCTCCACCATTGTGCCAATACCACGCCGCTAACTAGCCCGTAGCATAAAGCGGCAATATGCCACATTGGATGAAGCCGCTCGCCCAACCATCTCATATTTCGATAGTAGCATAGCTTGACACGACTCGCCGCAAACTGTATAGTAAGACTTACTCGGGCCCATAGCTCAGCTGGTTAGAGCACCTGCCTTTTAAGCAGGGTGTCGTGAGTTCAAGCCTCACTGG
>CALHTM010000021.1 GCA_938039975.1 uncultured Candidatus Saccharibacteria bacterium | reverse complement strand
ATGTAAAAACGACAACGAGTGCTTTGGAAATGCTGGAAGTGGACGAGCTGGGATTAGACCCAGCCGACCGTAATTTACTACAATCAATTCTGGAAAATTACGGCGATAATCCAGTAGGTCTAACGACCATTGCTGCCCTGACAGGCGACGAAGCAACGACGATCGAGGATTTTTATGAGCCGTATTTACTGCAAATTGGCTTCATCGAGCGCACACCGCGCGGCCGCCGGGTAACGATTAAGGCGAAGCGGCATCTCGGCAATGCAGGGAATTTATAGTATACTACAAGTAGTATAAACGAGGAGGTATCATGGACGATGACGATAGCCGCAGACCAGTCGCTTACGACGCTGAAGGACGTCCGTTATACACAGCTTCACAGCAACAGCAGCAAGAGCAGGCTACTGGTACAGAATCGGCTGTGCAAACCAACCCAGTATCAGTCACCGACTCTGGCAAGCAGGTCGTGCATGTAGCGCGCTCAACCGAACCGATTCCGGTTCATATTTCCGAAGAGACCCGCCGCAAGCACGAGGAATCATGCCGCCTCTACCCGTGGCTTAATCTCAGCGAGCATGAGTATGTCATTCAAATGATTCCGCGGCACAGCATTGGTATTTGGGGGCCGACATTTGCGATGATTCTTGCAATTATTTTGGTGTCAGTTTTCATGTTTTGCTACCCTGATATTGCTAAGCCGATTGGCTTGGCGCAATCAATGTATCCGCAGGTTATTTTGATTTGCTTGATGGTGATTATTTTATTCGGTATCGGTTTGTATATAGCGATTTGGGTATATATGCAAAATCGCTTTTTCTTGACCAACGAAAGTGTTATTCAAGAAATTCAGATAAGCTTGTTTTCAAAACGCGAACAAACAGTTAGCCTGATGAATATCGAGGACTCCAGCTACTCGCAAAAAGGTATTCTACAAACTTTATTTAATTACGGCTCGATTCGGTTAAGTACCGAGGGCGACGAAACAACCTATCGTTTTAGCTATGTTGCTGATCCAAAAAACCAAGTAGCGGTTCTTAATAATGCCGTTGAGGCATTCAAGAATGGCCGCCCAGTTACGAATGATGACTAGCTGATTATTTCTTGTGATCGCGATTAGTCTTGGTGTAAGTATCTTCACGCTCCATTGAACTGCGTAGCGTGTAGCCAGTGCATCGATTTTCGTTATTGCAACCTGTTGATTCGTAGACGTAGTTGCTGCCGCTGTTGCCAAGTTTTTTGCCTTTCGGATCGGTGAAAAGAGCAGGGTCGACGGTGCGCAGTGTTTTGCTGTCAATCGAAGCCGGATAATAGCCGTTTTTAGCGTAGAAATACTCTTCCAATCCGTAATACATCGCGTTGATAGCGACTTTACGCTGATTGTCGCGAGCAGTGGCATCGATAGTTGCTTTTTCATTAAAAAATAGCCAGCTGCCAACTCCAAGTAAAACTATCACCAGTAAAAGTTCAATAACTGTGAAGCCGTTTTGTTTCATATTTACCATTATACCAAAAACTGCGTCGCTCATGTATAATTAAAGATATCAGCAAGAAAGGGGAGATATGGCGAAGAAAAGCGAACCAAAAACATCTGCAGATAAGCCAGCGGCTGACGACGGCAAGTTAAAGGCGTTGGGTTTGGCGATGGAGCAGATTACCAAGCAGTTTGGCGACGGCTCAATCATGAAGCTAGGAGAAGCTAAAAAAGTTGATGTCGAGCTATTGCCAAGTGGTAGTCTGAGCTTAGATTTGGCGCTGGGCGGCGGTTATCCGAAAGGTCGAATTATCGAGATTTATGGTCCAGAGTCGAGTGGTAAGACAACCTTGACGCTGCATGCTATCGCCGAAATGCAAAAACAAGGCGGGACGGCAGCCTTTATTGATGCTGAACATGCGCTTGACCCAGCATACGCTAAACGGCTTGGCGTTGACACTGATAATTTGTTAGTATCGCAGCCCGACAACGGCGAGCAAGCGCTGGAAATTGTCGAAACGCTTGTGCGCTCAAATGCCGTTGACCTAATAGTAGTTGATTCGGTAGCAGCGTTGGTGCCGCAAGCTGAAATCGACGGTGATATGGGTGATTCGCACATGGGTTTGCAAGCGCGATTAATGAGCCAAGCACTACGCAAATTAACCGGTATTATTAACAAGTCGAAGGCTACAGTAATCTTCATCAATCAAATACGCATGAAAATCGGCGTGATGTTTGGCAACCCCGAGACAACTACTGGCGGTAATGCGCTTAAGTTTTACGCATCGGTGCGAGCAGATATTCGCCGGATTGGACAGATCAAGGATGGTGATGAGATCCGCGGCAATCGCACGCGCGTCAAGATCGTCAAGAACAAGATTGCGCCGCCGTTCCGTACGGCTGAGTTTGATATCATGTATAACGAAGGTATCAGCAAAACGGGCGATGTCGTCGATCTGGGTGTTCAGTACGGAATCTTGAGCAAATCTGGAGCGTTTTATAAGTATAATGATGCAACAATCGGCCAAGGTCGCGAAGCTACTAAAAAATACTTGAAAGAAAATCCAGAAGTCCTGGCTGAGATTGACGCTAAAGTTCGCGAAAAGGTCGCTGAACCAGAACCGAAAGATTAGAAGTAAACAGAAAACAGCCCGCTAGAAGTATATTCGAGCTAAGTTTAGCGGTATGGTATCTTTGAATACCCCGATAATTTATGCGAGCTATAGTAGCTTGCTAGTCGGTAAATGGCCACTTTTTCAGCTATAATAATGATATGGCCCAGCAGCAAGAACGATATACTGTGACGGCGCTTTCGCTGCAAGTTCGCGATTCGGATCGCGTCAACGTGTATATTGATGGCAAATATGATTTTAGCCTGGATATTTCGCAGGTTGTTGATCTTGGAATCAAGACTGGCCAGGTTTTATCGAAAGAGGAGCTAGCTAGCCTCAAGCAGGAAAGCGAATTCGGCAAGCTGTATGCTCGCGCTCTTGAATATGTATTGATGCGGCCGCACAGTAGCAGTGAAGTGCGTGATTATCTTTATCGTAAAACATTGGCTCGTAAATATAAAAATAGAAAAACTGGTAAGTTAGCGGAAAAGCCAGGCGTCGCTAAAACTGTGGTGGAGCGCGTTTTTGCGAAGTTGCAAGCGCGCGGTTATATTGACGATCAGAAATTTGCTAACTGGTGGGTTGAAAATCGACATCAGATTAAAGGCGTATCAATGCGAAAACTGCGTAGCGAATTGGCGGCAAAAGGCATAGCGCAGACAATCATTGATTCGGTAATCGCAGATTCATCGCGTAATGATCTCGGCGAGCTGGCTAAAGTTATTACTAAAAAACGCCGGCGTTACTCTGATGAGCAAAAGTTCATGCAATATCTAGCGCGCCAGGGGTTTAGCTTTGATGATATCAAAACTGCTTTGCGCCGAGAAGATTGCTAATCAATATCCGAATTCTGTCGAGCCTGCTTTGGTTTGCGGAACGGATTGATATAGCTACCGACTACTTCATGGAGTTCTGGCTCGGGGGCTTTAGCTTGGGAATGAACGACAATTGAATCGTTATTGATCTCGATAATCTGGCTGCGATGTACCAAAATCTCAGTATCATTGAAACTACGCAGTAGCGGCCGCTTGACCGACAGCTGCATAATAAGAAACTGCGTGGTATCTATTGTGAAATCGATGACTTTACCAAGTTTATGGCGTTTTTCATCAAGTACTAGCTTGCCGATGATATCAAACTTTAGCTGGTAGACGTCGTTGACGCGCACAACGTCGGTCGGAGCTATGAATTGGTCGATGTCGTCGACAATGAAGCCCATATTGCTCAGTTCGCGGACATCGCTAAGCAACATCAGTGCGGGGTGTTGCTGAATTAGTGGCCCTGACACTTCGAAGGCGATAATTTGCAGATTGGCGGGATTAATGATTGCGCGGGTTGTGCGCGCTACCTTGCCGCCAGTTTGGATGCTGAATATTTCTGCATTGAGTACCGCTGAACCAAGCAAAATCATAGACTAAAACGGGTTTGTCCTATCGTTGGCTGGCGGCGGCGTGCTCGGTGCATTGCCAGCTGATTTTAGCTTGCGGATGCGTTTGATGGTAGTATCATCAAAACTAGCGGAGGTGCTAGCTTGCGGTTCTTCTGCTGGCGTAGTGAGTGTTTGGTAGAGTAGGATGGTAGCAACTGACAATCCGCCGGCAGCTAACATGAAAAACAATAAAAAGTGATACCGGCCAAAGAATTTAGCTGTCTTTGCGCCAAGAATGCGAAATGCGTCTGAGACTTCCATTATTTTGTATATACCTCCAGAGTTAGTGCGCTAACTGTGATGCCGTTGTTGTCATCTTTGGCTAAGGCCAGGTTAGAAATTTGCATCCGGAAAAGCCCTTGTTCTAAAGAGCGCAAGAAAATGTACGCTTGTTCATAGGACACCGGATTACTCAAGTTAACGGTAGCGGTAACCGATTTGAAGCCGTCTGGCGCCGGTTTCTTAGTGTTCTTGGCGGTGCTAGACGACGATGAGCTTGATGAGCTGCTAGATTTGCTTTCATTTGCTGAAAAATCGATTGAAGCGATTTTAATACCAGCGCTATTTGCGTGATTTTCGATGTCGCTGACAATTTGATCTTGATAATGATATTTCTTGCTGGTCGAAACGATTTGTTCGGCGCGCTTTACGTCGCTTTTGCTGTTGTCTAGTTTTGATTTGAGGCTTGAAAGGGCTTGTAATTCGTTGCTAGAGGCCTGCGCTTCGGTATTGAGTTTGCGGGTTTCTTCTGCATATTTAACAATCTCTTGGTGCCCGAAGACGAAACTGCCTGCGCCCGCCGCCGCAATAACTAGTAGGCTCACGATAAGCAAAATGCGAAATGTAGTTGGTTTTAGAACGAATTTCATGGCAGTACCTTCTTTGAATAGATTACAGTGTAATTTGCCTGAAATGTATTGTCGCCAATTTCGTGCGTAGCGTTTGATAGGCTAACACTGTCAAAAACTTTAATTTTATTGATAGACGTCTCTTGCAAGCTATTTTTGACTTCAATGGCTTGCGCGTACGAACTGACGTGAGTTTGAATTTGCACGGAAGTAGTTCCAAAAGTCGTCGGGTCGATTGATATGCCAGTGAGCGAAGCGCCGTTTGGCAACCTCTTGGCAATCGCATTTAGAATATCAGTATATGGCGCTTGAGTGTCAAGAATATATTTTGCTACCCGCAGGTTAGAACGATACTTTTCGGCATCGCTCTTGACCGAGCTGAAGGCTGAAGATTTACTTTGATTGTCATTTATGGTTTCTCTACTGGCAGACTGGTTGAATACCAGCATAAAATACGAGCTGATTAGTTCAACTACGATAATCACAACAACTATCAGCGACATGACAACATAACGCATCAAAATTGAGTTAGCCCGGGCGGCCTTAATTTGCTTGCGTTCTTCGGGTGAAAGTAGGTTGATCATTTTTTTACCTCCGATGGCCGTACGCTAGCCAGACCAGCGACGGTGATGTAACGCGGGCGAAACTGGCGGTGCGGTTTCTCAAGCGACCCGAAATCAAGATCTTGCCACGGGCTAGCGACGCGGGCCGGCAAAATGAAAGCGTTAGTAAAGTATTCGCCGATACCTGGCATGTTTGCACCGCCGCCAACGATAAGAATTTGCTCGATTTTTTTATCCTCCGAAATACGTTCGCTGTAGTAACGGATGACCTTTTTGGCTTCTCCGACGATACGACCGAGGCTTGGTTTGAGGGCGGCTTCAATTTTGTCATGATCATCGCTTTGTCCGAGGCCGTTGAGGACTTTATACTGGTGAGCTTTTTCTAGCGACACTTGCATTTTACTAGCGATATCTAGAGTGAAGTTATTGCCGCCGACATTAGCCGAACCGGTAATGAGAATCGCTGAATCTTCCAAGACGGCAATATCGGTACTGGTGGCGCCGACGTCGATAACTAGCGTGGTACGATTGCCTTCCTCGGTTTTGGTCAGGATGCGGGCGACCGCATTCATGCTCGGTTCAACGGCAACTGGACGCAGATCGACTTCCTTGGCAACTTGCGTAACTGTATCAACCAGCGCGCGCGGTGCGGCCGAGACGACAACCATCAGGGTCTCTTTGGTGCGCTTAATAATTTCGTAGTCAGTGTATAACGAGTCTGACGGTACTGGTATATAGCGTTCGACTTCTAGCTGGGCAGCGCTGGCAATATGCTTTTCTTCGCTTGCTGGCAGAGTAAAGGTGCGCGAATAAGTGCGGCTCGTCGGCAAGCCAATTACTACGTGGTTAGAAGGCAGAGAGCCGATAATGCGATCTCGAAACATATTGGCTATGTGCTCGCGCAGATACTCGTGGTCGTCGGTGTCGAGCGCCTCCTGTGTCTTAACCGGGTCAAGATCGACTGAGCCGTAGCCGCGAACGTCAGCGTGTTTCTGGTTGATGGCCATGACTTTAACACCAGTATAATTGATGTCGAGCCCGATGATCGGTTTGTCTTTGAAAAATAGTTTTACCATGGATGCCCTTTTCTATATACAGTATAGCATAAGTTTTATTGTTTAATACTCGTTGATAAGCCGGCAATTGGCATCATAACGCTAGCGGCAATCAAGCCTACCATGCCGCCCATCAACACGATCATTACCGGTTCAATAATTGAGCCGATACTGTCGATGGCGACATCAACTTCTTCTTCGTAAAAGTCGGCTACTTTGACTAGCACGACGTCGGTTTGGCCAGTTTCTTCGCCGACAGCTAGCATCTGCGAGACGATTGGCGGGAATAATCCAGTTTTTTCGATGATTGTTGATAAGTTTTTGCCGTTTTCGACTTCCTTGGCAGCTTTTAGTAGAGCTTCCTCGTAAACAACATTGCCGACTGAATGCGAAGTGACTTCGAGCGATTCTAGAACAGCTGCGCCAGACCCCATGAGCGCCGAAAACGTACGAGCAAAGCGGGCGACAGCTACTTTCTGAATGATGCTACTAATAGCTGGTATCTTGAGGACAAAACGGTGAAAAGTGTGTTTGCCAGCTGTAGTATTCAGCCAGCGCCGCAAGAAGTAAACGATAGCGATTAGTACTGGTACCAGCAAGTATCCTTTAGTCGTCAAAAAGCCGCTAATTGACAACATCACTTGAGTCAAAGCTGGTAGTTCAGCATCCTCGCCGCCAAACCCTTTAATCATTTCACCGATTTGCGGGATGACAAACACCATTAAAACCAAAAAGGCCATAATAGTAATAACCAGCAAAACTAACGGATAAGTCATCGCTCCTTTAATTTTTTTGCGAATGCCAGCGCTTTTTTCTTGCTGAATAGCTAGGCGCCTAAGGATATCGTCAAGAATACCGCCAGCTTCGCCAGCACGCACCATATTGACATAAACATCGTTAAAAGTAGCTGGATGTTTGCTCAGGGCATCGGCTAGCTGCATACCAGATTGGACGTCTTTAATGATGTCGCCAAGGACTGCCTTGAGGGCTGGACTATCAGTGTGATCATGTTGTGAAGAAAGTGCTCGCAGCAACGGCACGCCAGCGCTAACCATGGCGCTCATCTGGCGGGTGAACATCACGATGTCGTCGGTTTTAACTTTTTTCTTACCGCCGCCAAAACTAATACTGGCTAGTCCTTTCTTTTCAAGCGAGTCAATACTGAGCGGTGACAAGCCTTGCTTGGTTAGAGCAGATAAAGCTCCAGGTCGATCGCTAGCCTCGATGTTGCCTTGGATGACATCGCCAGACTTATTAGTTGCGACATAAGAGAAAGATGCCATTAGGATTCCCTCGTAACACGCAGCACCTCGTCGAGCGTAGTGTTGCCGCGTAATGTTTTAACTAATCCATCAGATTGCATTGTAATCATTCCCTCCTTGATTGCTTGATCTTGAATCTGGTTGCTAGTGGCGTCGGAAGTTATCATTTTTTGAATTTCGCGCGACATACCCAACACTTCGTAAATACCGACGCGCCCCTTGAAGCCGACGTGTCCGCATTCATCGCAGCCGCCTGGGTGCGCTCGCCAGAGGGTGCGAATAGTAGTCTCGTCGGTGCCAGCTGGCGTGTCGCCGCCAACTTTTTGCTCGATGGCTTGTAATTCTAGATCATGAATATGTGCAAACGTTTGGTCTGGACGCAGATTAAACAGCGAGACTATTTCGTTGATCTCGTCTGGCGTCGGTACGTATTGTTCGCGGCAGCTCATGCACAGTCGTCGTACTAAGCGCTGACCGACGACCGCCTTGACTGTTGAAGCGATCAAGAATGGCTCGATACCCATATCCAATAAGCGTGGCAAACAAGTCGCCGCATTGTTGGTGTGCAAGGTTGAAAATACCAAGTGTCCAGTCAGAGCCGCCTGTACGCCTAGGTTGGCTGTCTCACCGTCGCGGATCTCGCCGACCATGATGATGTTCGGATCTTGGCGCAGCAATGCCCGCAGCCCTGAGGCGAAAGTCATACCAGCTTTGGCGTTGGTCTGGGTTTGGTTGACGCCGGGGATTTTGTATTCGACTGGATCCTCGATAGTCGAGATATTAACTTCCGGTGTATTTAGCATAGATAACACCGAAAATAACGAGGTAGATTTGCCGCTACCAGTCGGTCCGGTTACTAGAATCATGCCATTTGGTTCGGCAATAGCGTTATTTATGATGGCTAGCGATCTGCCCCAATAACCAAGCTGCTGCAACGTGATTGCTTGGTTGGATTCGTCGAGAATTCGCATAACGACTTTCTCGCCGTCGGTAATTGGCAGGGTGCTAACGCGCAAAGCGTATTGTTTGCCAGCGACTTTAATTTTGAAGCGGCCATCTTGCGGCACGCGACGCTCGTCAATCTTGAGGTTGGATAAAATCTTAATACGGCTGACCAGTGCATTTAGCACGTTGCGCGGTAATTGATTGACTTCTTTGAGAACGCCGTCGATGCGGTAGCGTACTTGCACGAAATTCTCACGCGGCTCGATGTGAATATCTGAGGCCTGAGAGCGGATAGCATATTCTAACAGCAAATTAACGGTTTGGGCGATTGGCGAATCCTCGGCAACATCAGCTTCGGAGACTTTCTGATCCGAGCCGTCATCTTCGCGCTGCACGTCAATGACTTCATTGAGCTCTTGATTGACATCGCCGCGATAATTTTCTAAACATTGCAAGATATTAGAATGCGGTGCGATATAAATTTTAGTATTGCTGCCGATTTCTTTCTCGATAAAATTAGTAGCCAGCACATCATCTGGATCATCCATCGCCAAGTGCATGGTGCCGTCTTCGTCGACTTGAAAAATCACTGCATTGTATTGACGGGCGATACGCTCTGGGATGCGGTTCAGTACCTCGCTCGGAATATTACGTGGATCGACCTCAATGTAAGGTATATCGGCGTATTGCGCGAAAAGCTTTGTCAAGTCGGTTTCAGATACAAGCTTTGAATCTAATACAATATCTTGCAGCGGCCGCGAAGAACGCTCCGCCTCTTCCATTAGCGGTTTGAGAGTTTCTTCGGTCGCAATATTATTACGCGTCAGAATCTTGACCAGAGTATTATTTAGGATCCTCATAATTCTTATGCTAATTGTAGCGCATTTTATTTAGAAAAGCTATCAATGCAGCGCAGATTGGTAAAGGATGGCCAAATCGAGTATAATAACAGAGATATGAAGCGAACTTTTAATACACAGGCGGCGCAACTTGCCGGCGAAAAAATTTCAGTTAGCGGCTGGGTGCACTCGCGCCGCGATCACGGCGGGCTAATTTTTGTTGATTTACGCGATCACACCAGTTTGTTGCAGCTAGTTTTTAATTCTGATAATCCGGAAGCATTTTCGCTTGCCGAGGAGCTGCGCGACGAATTTGTCATTCGCGCCGAAGGTACAGTGCGCGAACGTGCAGCAGAACTAAAAAATGACAAGATTCCAACCGGCGCAGTTGAATTGGTGGTCGAGAGGCTGACGTTACTTAATCGCGCCGAGACCTTGCCAATCCAGCCCTTTGCCGAGGAAAACCAAGCGGGCGAGGACTTGCGTTTTAAGTATCGTTACCTCGACCTGCGTCGCCCGAAGATGCAACAGATGCTGAAAAAACGTGCTGAAATGTACCGACGGATGCATCAGTACATGGACGACCGTGATTTCATTGAGATTCAGACGCCGATTTTGGCAAATTCCAGCCCAGAGGGCGCGCGTGATTTCCTAATCCCCAGCCGCTTGCAGGAAGGCAAGTTTTACGCTCTGCCGCAAGCGCCGCAGCAGTTCAAGCAGCTGCTGATGGTTGGCGGTGTGCCGCGATATTACCAGTTGGCGGCGTGTTTTCGCGATGAAGATCCGCGAGCTGACCGACTGTACGGTGAGTTTTATCAGCTGGATCTGGAGATGAGCTTCGTTGAAGACGGCGAGGAAGTTCGTCGTGAGGTCGAACCGTTGATGCAGCAGCTCGCGACTGAGTTTGCGGGCAAGAAGTTGCTGGACTTGAGCGGTCTCGCGGTCGGTGACGGCAGTCCAATTCCGCGCATTTCGTACCGCGACGCCATGGAGACGTATGGCTCGGATAAGCCGGACTTGCGCTTTGGCATGGAGCTGATTGAGCTGACTGACGTGTTTGCCAATACCGAATTTGGCGTGTTCAAAAACGCTGATTGTATCAAGGCAATTTGCGTGAAAAACGGCGCCAGCCTTAGCCGCAAGCAAATCGACCAATTCACTGACATTGCCAAGAGCGAGGGGGCGGGCGGTTTAGCCTATATTAAGTACGTGACAATCAAAAATGCAGACAAGGCGCAGGGCTACGTGATACCAATGCATACTAACGTTCCTTGTTTTTATGATGTGATTTCGCCAGTAGCAAAGTTCTTGTCAGACGAAGAACACAAATTACTTATAGAGAAAATGAATCCTGAGGACGGTGATGTTGTCTTCTTCGGCGCTGACACACGCTCAGTCGTCAACGCCGTTCTTGGCCGTCTGCGAAACGAATTTGCTGCCCATTTCAACCTGAAAAAATCGGATGAGGTAGCCTTGGCTTGGATCGTTGATTTTCCGTTCTATGAATGGGACGACCACGGTAAAAAGCTTGACTTTGGCCACAATCCATTTAGCATGCCAAAGGGTGGCCTAGAGGTGCTGGAATCGGCGACGACTGACGCTGAAAAACTGGCCATCGTGGCTGACCAATTCGACATGGTGATGAACGGCTACGAAATCTGCTCTGGCGGTGTGCGCAATCACAACCCGGCGGTGCTGTACAAAGTGTTTGGCCTGCTTGGCTTCAGTGAAAGCTACGTCGAGGAAAAGTTTGGCGCCATGCTGAACGCCTTCAAATACGGCGCGCCGCCGCACGCTGGCTGCGCCTTTGGTGTTGATCGCATCCTCATGGAGCTCATTGACGAAACCAATGTTCGCGAGACCTTAGCCTTTCCAAAGAACGGTTCGGGCGTTGACGTGATGATGGACTCGCCGTCAATGGTTGACCCAGCGCAGCTAAAGGAACTGGGGTTATGAGCGCAATGTACGATCGACACGAAGTTAGCGTAAAAGTAGCGCTGTATAGCAGCGACGGCAAGCGTGTGCTACTGATGTATTATCCGCACGATGATGGCTTTGGCTTGCCGGGCGGACATATTGACGCTGGCGAAACGCCTGACGTGGCGCTAGAGCGAGAGCTGCGCGAGGAGCTGGGTATCACAATTGATGCGACGCCAGCTGATTTCTATATGCGCTATCCGCGAGGTAGTGCTGTCAAAGATCATAAAATTATTCTTGGCTATACGGCTACAGTTGACAGTAACGTTGAACTGCCAGACCGGGCGTGTGATGGCGGCGAGGAGCGCCCGATTTGGCTCGCTCGAGCGGAGATTGAAACTACTGACAAGCTCGCGCCGGGTTATCGGGATTTTGTGCTGAGATGGTGGCCGGCTGATTCCGTGATAACGTGAAAGGATTTTATGTCAAACATAGAATACGAAGCGAAAATATATGATGTCGATCCCGCCGATATCATAGAAAAGTTGACAAATCTCGGCGCTAAGGAAGTCGGTAATTACAATTTTTGCCGTTACGTATTTGATACGATGCCAGCGGTGCCAGATCGCTGGGTGCGGTTACGCTCTGATGGGAAACAGGCGACTTTGACCGTCAAAGAAATAACTGCCGACACTATTGATGGTACTCATGAGTGGGAAGTTGAAGTGTCTGATATGGAAACGACACTGGAAATATTAGCAAAAATTGGCATTAAACCGCGCGGTTATCAAGAAAACAAACGCCAAGAATACGACCTCGACGGTGTTCAGGTTGTCATCGACCGCTGGCCGAAGTTAAAGCCATATGTCGAAATAGAAGCGAACAGCGTAGTGGAAGTGGTAAAAACGGCAGCGCTGCTTGGCTTTACTGAGAGCGATTTGATAACGAAAAGCACTTCTGATTTATACCAGAATATCGGTATAGACATTGAGAAGCTTGCGGAATTAAAATTTGATAAATAGACTGGTCTGCGAAATAAGTATATGAGTAAAACAAAACTACCAACTGAAGCTCAAATCAAAAACCTGCACAAAAAATACGCCAAAACTGATGCTGATTTTGCGCTGATTTACACTCACTGTCAGGTGGTTGACGCAATTGCGGCGCAGCTTTTGGACAGCCGATTATACCGCTAGCACGCCCGAGGAGCGGCTGCTAATGTACGCCGACAAATTTCATTCCAAAAGCAAACCGCCCAAAGAGCCGCCATATTTTTGCACATTTGAGTGGTATTATAATCTGGTGCAAAAATTTGGCAGCGATAAACAAGCCAAATTTCAGGCGCTAGCAGATGAATTTAGTAAGCCGAATATTGCGCTTGTCGCTGGTAAGTTTGGTTTTAGTATTAAAGATGTAAATTAGCGTCGGGTTGGTGCAGGTGACTTGCAGGTTATAAATTAGCAGCTTAACACGTAGACTTGACCGTCTGGGAATATTTCGCCATAATAATACGTAATGAAAAGAAGCCTTATTATATTGTGTGCGTTAGTCTATGTCGCTTGTGCTCCAACGGTTAGCGCCGAAGGTCCAACTATGACTCTATTGACTGAGCGGCAGCTTAATTTGGTGCGCAGTAATTGTGCGACGACTAAAACTGTTTTAGAGCGTATTCGTGCTAATGACGCTTTGGTACGCATCAACCTCGGCCGCGAATATGATGCAATTTCTACCAAACTGATGGCGCCGATGAATAGCCGTATTGCTCTCAATAAGCTCAACGGCATCGACTTAACCAAGACAACCGTCGATTTCGACCATCAAATAGGACAATTTCGCAACTCTTATCAGCGTTACGAGCAGATAATGTCGCATATAGCCCAGACGGATTGCCAAGATAAGCCAGCGGACTTTTATATGGATATTGAACGAGCGCGTTATTATCGCGGTGATGTACGAAAAGCAGTAGTCGAACTCGAAAAGCTAATTAAGCAATATAGCTCACAAATCGACAAATTAGATTTGTCAAAAACGGGTTTGAGTAGTCAAGGAGGTAGTAATGACTAGACTTCACGCTCGTGCTCGCCTGAAAAAGCGGGCTGATCATATTTGTCAGCGGTGCGGTTTTGCGGCTATGCTGGTCTGTGTAATTATAATATCGCTCGTCATGGTGGCGGTAGCTTTAGAGATGTATAACACTAGCGGTGCAGCACAAGTCGATTTGAGCCGCCCGGGTTTTAGCTCTGTGCAGAAGCAAGCTGGCGCTAGCGAAGAAACTGAAAAAGGTTTCTCGGCGCAAGGGGAGATTGATCAAAAAACTATCAAAGATTTTAAAAATGTATACGATAAACACGCCAAACGTGCGGCTGCATCGACCAGTTTTGGTGGCGAGGCGCTATCAGATAGTTCAATTCAAGTCTTTAATGAACGTTCATCGGGAACAACGTCAAGCGGAGAGGCTTCAAACTAGTGAGCGAACTGCTCAATCCTGACGATTTTGTTATCGCGCGCAAGCGCAAAAAATACAAATTTGCTAAGTTTCATAACGCCGAGAACTGCTTTGAGTTTGACGAATGGCGCGATTTTTACCAGCAGCGCCAGCCGGGTATCTTCGGGTTAGAGATTGGTGCTGGCACTGGTTTGTTCAGCGTCGAATTGGCGGCGCGTTATCCGGATAAGCTGTTTGCGGCGATTGACGTTAAGGCTGACCGTTTGCAAAAAGGCGCTTACATTGCGCTAGAGCGAGGCTTAAAAAATATCTATTTCATCCGGGCGCGCGCCGACCAAATTGACGATTTATTTGCTTTGTCAACGCTAGTGAATATTTGGGTGACTTTTCCTGATCCGTTTCCGAAAAAGCGGGCTGCCAGGCGGCGGTTGACGCATCCGTATTTTTTGCGCCGTTACGCGCAATTATTGCAACCTGGCGGCGAGCTGCTTTTCAAGCATGACGACCGCGACTTTTTCTGTTGGAGTTTGGAGCAATTGGTAGCAGAAAAATGGCAAATTACAGAACTGAGCTTCAACCTGCACGAATCATCTCTGGACGACGAGTATAAAATCATGACGACATACGAGCAGCGATGGCTGGACGAAGGCAAGGCGATTAATTTTGTGAGGGCTACGCGTTGATGTTGTGCTATCGTACCAGTGGACGCGGGTTAACCCTCGCTAGCATTCTGCCAGGCGATATCAAACAGGCGCGTTTGCACCGAGGCTAGGCTGGCGTTGTCGATAATTACTCCGTGCATAGAGTTATATTTGTCCAGAGTAATAATAGCCATTTTACTGGCATACAATATTGTGTAGCAGCCGTCGTCTAGTTTTGGCCCGGCTAAGTAGCGGCTGTCCGCTAAGCCTGTTGTTATGCGCAGGGGCTTGGCGTAGCGTAAGACGCGTACTCGTAGATTTCGTTTGGCGCGTTCGCGGCTAAAATTTGGAAAGTTGTTGTACAGATAGCGACTGACGCGTGGCGAAGAAATTACGCGGTACAGGCTAATCTTTTGCAGGCGGCAAGTACTTAATATATCGCGCAAAATATTCGCCAAACCTTCGTCGCCCTCGTAAAATGCCGCCATATGCCGGGTTTCGGCGATTTTGTTTGCGGTTCGCAGGCGGACAATGTATTGATCAAGCTGCTGTCCGGCTACCTGTAAAACTTGCTGCTTCTCGCGTAAAATTTCTGCCAAGACAGCTGGATCTTCGGCGCGGTAGCGCAGCTGCTTGCCTTGGGTGACGCTGTTGACAAGTCCGGCTGCGCGCAGACTTTTGATAGATTCATAGACGCTGCCGCGGTTAATATTTGTGGTTTCTGCGATGGCTCGCAGCGAACTATTAGGAATTGCCAGCAGCGCCTCATATACGCGTTTGTCACGAATAGACAAGCCAATAATTGAAAAGTCCATATCTGTAATATAGCATAAATTATAAAATTGTCATAAAATATCAACCATCTTGTCTGGAATCGGCAGCAGCGGTACGATATGATTTGCTGGTAACGAAAGGAGAATGTTGTGGCTATCGGAAAAGCACCGGAAGGTTATGGAATTACAGGAGATATAGAAGGGCCTACTAAATGGTACCCGGGTCCGCCAGTGGGTGAAGGTGGACGTATTGTCACCGTTTCTGTCACAGAGGAACAGCTTAAAAAATTAAGAGATCTAGCGCGCGTTACGGGTATGACTATGGGCGCTGTTATTAGGGAAGCTTCTAGAGAACATGCTAAAGCGACAGTTGAAGATCCAAAATTTCGACGTAAAGCGGGAGAATTGGCTGTACTTTTAGACAGATATAAAAGCCCAAACTCTCGTGAAAGCGAATAATCAGGTTCACGCCAAATAGCCTGCGGCTGGTAGTTGCTGTTATAATACGTACAAACAGAAGGGAGATTATGAATTTTCAAGATTATTCTCAAAAAGCCATTTCAACGCTAACTAGCGATCACGCCTACGGCGATATCAGCGCTGATTTGATGGCGCAAATACTAGGTTTGGCTGGCGAGTCGGGCGAGGTGATGGAAAAGTTCAAAAAGCTAATCCGCGACAAGCAGGGCAAACTAACTGCTGATGATCGCGCAGAAATTATCAAAGAATTGGGTGATGTGCTGTGGTACGTTAACTCGGCGGCGTATTTGCTCGGTTCTAGCTTGGAAGAAGTAGCGCGGCTTAATAACGAAAAACTAGCCAGCCGCCAGCAGCGCGGCCAGCTGCATGGCAGCGGCGATAATCGGTAAAACTCTAAATCTTCAGATGCTGCCGCAGCCATTCGTCAATGGTGCCAGCGCCCATGCAGAGGACTAGTTTGCCTAACTCGCGGTCAAGCATAATAGACTTCCACAAATCATCGTTGAGGCTGGCAATATGTACTTCGGGGCGGGTGAGGTTTTTGGTTAAGTCTGCGGGCGTCAGTATCGGTAAATCCGGATTCTCGCGCGTCAAATATGTCGGTAGCCAATATACGCTGTCAGCGTAGCGAAAAACTTCATTTGTGTACATTGATTGAATTTCGTGCTGGCGGACATTTTGGTGCGGCTGGTAAACAAGAGTTACTTCACGGGATATTTCGTGCGCCATTTGCAGCGTAGCATATATTTCGGCTGGATGGTGGCCATAATCGGAGTACAGTCCGGGCGCCAAGCGTTCAAATCGCCGCTGCGTACCAGGAAAATTCTCGACGGCAACCTTCACGATATCAGGATTACCCAGCTTTAGCCGCTCGCAGGCTTTGGCAACCAGCGTGGCGTTGGCTCGATTATGCCAGCCTGGAATGCGAAAACTTTTAACTTCCTCGTCTTTGAGTACCCAAGATTTATTAACTGGTTCTAAACCAGTAAGAGTGTCCTTCTTCCAGAGAATAGATAGTTCGCTTTGTCCGAGAAATTGTTGGAAAGCTCTGGTATAAGCGGCTTGAGTTGGGTATGTATCTGGATGATCGTAATCAATAGAAGTAATCAGCGAAAGGTATGGGCTGAAATGCAAGAAGTTGCGATCGAATTCATCGCACTCATATATAAAATACTCGCTGTTCGGCGCGTAGTGCCCGCTCGGCCCAAAACTGATAGTGGTGCCAATTGAATAACTGATTGGGACGCCGAGTTGGCGCAGCACCCAAATCATCATACCGGTAGTTGTTGTTTTGCCATGAGTGCCAGCAATAGCGATCATCTTGAGGTTCTTTTCGCTCATAATGTAGCGCAGCAGCTCGTCGCGCTTGGCTGTGTAAATGCCTAATTTTTGCGCTCTCACTAGTTCTGGGTGGTCAGCAGGCAAGGCGGCGGTGTAAACGAGCCAGTCGATACGGCGCTGCTTATGGCAGTATTCTAGGTAATCGCCAGACTGGTCATTAGTGACGACAATGCCGCGCTGCATTAATTCGCTAGTTTCTAGACTCGAGTGCGCGTCCGAGCCTTGTACGCTATGCCCGGCGTCATGAGCTAATTCAGCTAACGGTCCGATAGCGACGCCGCCAATGCCAGAGAAATAAATATTCATACTTCTACTATAACGCAATCAAGCTGCTCGTGGTATACTATTAAGTAATGAAGGGCGGGAATAATGGCCGATAAACGCGCGGCGAGGCGAAATCTTCGGCGTCTTGAGCGAGTCAAGACCTGGCAATTATTGATTTTGTTTGTACTAGTTTGTTTTGTAGCGGCAACTTTTTTACGTATCAATAATGTTGGCATGATACAGCGCCGCAGTGCTGTGGCGACAGCTGACAAATCAGGCAACGAAACACAAATATTTAATCGCCTGCAAGATTTGCAGCGTTACTCAACCACGCATATGAATGCCAGCAGCGGCGTGATTTATCTACAGCATCAGTATGAGCGCGACTCGCAAGCGGCTATCAAGAGAGCTTCGGCGGCGTCGTCCGAGAACGCAAGAGTTCATGCTCAGGCTGAAGCAGTTTGCCATCCGCAATATAGCGGCTGGTCGATGGCTTATATCCAATGCTTTGTTAACGAATTATCAAAATATCCCACCTCTGACAAACTCAAAGACCCAGAATTACCCAACACCGAACTATACCGCCACGAATATACGTCGCCGCTTTGGACGCCTGATTTTGCTGGCTGGTCGATAGTTTTGGCGGGAGTGATTTTGGTAGTTATAGTACTGCGTTTGATTAGTCTTGTAATATTACACCTATTATTGCGCTATAAATATCGAGCTGCTTGACTGGTACAGCTAGGGGTGTAAGGTGTTGACACTCAATGCAGGTTACGATAAGCTAACAGATGTAAACCAATACTAATAGGAGGTATAAAACAATGGCTTACAAGCACACGAATTCAAAGGGCGTCACTTATTATCTACACAAAACTGAAGTTACACTTCGCGGCGGTAAACCGCAAACCATCTACTTTTTCACCAAGGTAGAGAAAAACGAAAAAGGTGAACCGTGCGATTTGCCAGAGGATCGCGTCGTTAAAGAAAATCCGCGCAATGGCTTTCTGACAGTTTCTAAGAAGAAATAAATTTTGCTGTTTTTTAAAACCCTCGGCTTGTCAGCTGAGGGTTTTTGTAGTGGCGAAATGCTTGCGTTTAGATAGTAAGTTTGCTAATCTAGATATGTAAACAAACAGGTGCACAAAATTACCTCCCCGATTACCCTAAGGGAGGTTTTTTGATCTCTGTGGTTGATTATGGTGGTGGGGGCGGTTGGGATCGAACCAACGACCAACAGGTTATGAGCCCGCTGCTCTAACCCCTGAGCTACGCCCCCATTGCTGATATTATAACGTAAAATCATTGCGACGTACAGATTATTTGTTGACTGGCTCGATTTGCTTATGCTACTATGTCAGGTATATAACCCAAGTGAGGTAGGAGTATGAAAATACACAGGAAAAATATCAAATATAAATATCGCCGTATTGGCGTTGGAATAACCGTATTCATTGCGGTATTAAGTTTGGTACTGGTGAATTTGCCGCGAGCTCAGGCGTCGCAGCTTAACAAAAAGTACTATTTTATTAAAACCAATTACACCGTCCCAACGAGTAATGTCGCGTGGGTAGCGCCGAATGGCAACGACACCTCAGGTAATGGTTCCGAGGGTTCGCCGTACGCTACATTCAAGAAAGCTCTCAGCTCTATTAGTAATGGCGGCACGGTAGTCGCGAAGTCGGGTATTTATCGTGAACCGCATTTTTTCATCTCTGGCGATAATGTGACTATTCAAGCGGCGCCGGGGGCAGAAGTTTGGCTAAAGGGCAGCGATGTCGTAAATTCATGGACTAGTGAAAATGGCATATGGAAAACAACTGGGAATTATCACAACTTCTGTCATGTTTGTACCACAAATGCCAATCCAAGCGTTGAAGGTACCGCGGCCTACCCAGAACAGGTTTTCATTAACGATGAGCCGCTAAAGCAGGTTAAAACCAAAGCAGAGGTAACGCCTGGTAGCAATACTTTTTATGTCGAAGACAGCACTCCTACTACGCTCAAAACCCCTAACAATAATGCAGACGGCTATAATATTGGCCAGCAAGATGCGATATCTTATTATATTGGCAAGAATCCAGCTAGCGGCGTAACCGAGATATCAGAGCGAGCGCGAGCTTTTACTAGTACTGGCAAAAACGTTTCCGTAAAGGGCATTAACGTTGCTCAGTATTCGCCTGTTCAGGTTTGGGGTTTTAAGGATCCTTACGATCCAGCCGCTGACAGAGGGGTTTATTCGGGTCCAACTGCGGTGAGTATTAATGGATCTGGCTCGCTAGTTCAAGATATGATTGTCACCCAAAGTGCAAGCCAAGGCCTGTTCTTTAACAAGGCAGAGTCGTCGACGGCGCGTGGTGTAAAGGCGATAGATAATGGCGGCTCGGGAGTTGGGGCTAACAAATCTCACAACACAGTATTTACTAACGGTGAATTATATGGCAACAATGCGGAAGGTTTCTTGACGATTGGCTGCGGAGCTTATTGTACGATGGCTGATATCAAAGTTACGCATACGCGAAATTTCACATTCCGCAATAATATACTTGATTATTCTCGCGACACTAAAGCGTATTCTACTGCTGCTAACGCCAATAGCGAAGGTATGATTGGCTTTTGGTGCGATGAGGGTTGCGCAGAAACGAAAATCGTTGGCAACTTCTTTACTAATTCTCCGCTTGCTATCATGTATGAGGTTTCTGGTAATGGTATAATTGCCTCTAATATAATCGAGAGCTCCGGTACGGGCATTCGCGTAGCTGGCAGCGACGATGTTAAGGTGTATAACAATACTATATCTCGTACTTATCGGCCAATATACATATTTGAAGACAGTCGTATTGACGGATGCAATTATTGGAAAGGCGGGTCCTGTGTAGCTAACGAAAGCTGGTCGCAGGGACTGGGTCTAGATTGGAATACTTCGGGCGTTGAATTGTATAATAACATTATATCTTCGCGGCCGTTAGCTCGAGCAGAGGATCTTTCTGGTGGTAATTATCAACGCGCGTATTCACTGCGTGTTGAAGGAGCTCAGAACGATCAAAATAGACCGTATGTCGATGCCAACGATATGCTCAAAGGATTTGATTATAATATATATTACCGTAACGAGTCAGACGATATAAATTTGTCGGTGTGGGATTTCAAACAGATTCCTTCAAAGACCGATACAGTTATAAGCAGAGCTTCTGATATCGCGAATAATCCAAAATTGTCGAACTCGATTGACGGCCGCGATGCGCATTCGCTTGATACTTTTGGCTCGCGAGCAAATAATCCGTATTTCGTGAAAGAAGCAGCAAATAATAACGACTACAAAAAGAGCAATTATAATCTCAAACCAGGTAGCCCAGCTATCAATAAAGGTAAACCGTTATCGAGCGACGTAGCGCAAGCGATTGACCCAACAGGCAAAATTGTTAAAGCTGGCGTACCGGTAAATGTTGGTGCTCTGGTTAATGTGCTGATGGATGCGACGGGCGGGCAGACTCCGCCGACACCTCCAGTAACTGTCAATATTCCTGATGCTGGCCTCAAGGCGGCTATCAATAAAACACTTGATAGCAATCGTCCGAGCACTCAGGATATCACAGTGGACGAGCTAGCTCAATTGACGCAACTTACCGTAGACGGCGGTGTCAAAGTCAAAAATCTAACAGGTCTCGAGAAGGCGACTAATTTGCAAGAGCTGAAGATTGACAATAACGAAGTTGCTGATTTGGCGCCTTTGTCATCGTTAGCAAAATTGACCAAGTTGACAATGACAAATAACAAAGTCGCGTCGATCGAACCGTTGGCGCATTTGGCTAACTTGAGCGTACTTTTAGCGTCTGGTAATCCGACTGCTTCGACCAAGCCGCTAGCTAATCTGACTCATTTGACACAAGTAAGTGTCGATAGTAAATCGACAGCGTTTGATATTTCTGATTTTGCCAAGAGTGCGGACACCTTGGCGACATTGCAGTTGTCTGGTGCTGATAATGGTGCACCGCAGCTAGTGCATAGCGAAGTTCTAAAGCAACTTACTAAAGTAACGACTCTCCAAGTATCGTCAACTTCGTTAACGGATAACGATCTGAATAGTATTGGCGCGATGACGCAATTAACGTCGCTGCAAGCGGACCGCAGTAATATTAGCGATATGTCGTTTGCGGGCCGCTTAACTAAATTAACTAAGCTTGACGTTTCTAATCAGCGTGTCCGTATGAGTACGAATACAACGCCGTTTGCATCGCCGCTCAAAGATGTATCGGGTACTGCTGTTGCTATAACCAACAGCGCTGATTTGGCTAATGATGGGGCTGGTCGTGTCAAAATTGTCTCGCCAATTTATGATAATAATGCTCATGAGTTGTCGGCAACTTGGACTAAGAATGTTACAGTTGGCGCTGCTACCGCCCAATTCAATGGCCAGCTAACAGTGTCTGCAACGCTGCCAAAAGCTGATAAAGCTCAGCTCCAAGCGCAAATAGATCGCGCGAATAACTCTGCAGATTATATCAAAGCAGATGCGGCGGTAGCCAGTGCGCTGTCAGCTGCGAAAAACGTTGTTGCTAAACCAAATCCGACACCTGCCGAAATTAGCCAAGCGACAAACGATCTCAAGCAAGCACTTGATGCTGCAATAGCTAAAGAAACGGCAGCTCAGGCGGCCGCACGGACGGCGGTTGATAAAGCAAAAAACAGTAAGTCGCCTGCTGATGTTCGCGCTGCAGAGGCACTTTTAGCGCACGTTCAGGACACAGCCAAGAAATCAGCGATGCAAGATGAACTCAACGCCGTCAAACAGGAAATTACCGATGCGCGGACAGCCTTATCGAAATTGATTGACAAGGCGAAGAACACGCCGACGGATGGTCTAGCGGCCGAGACTGTTGCTGCTTTGAATACCGCGATTGCTGCAGCTAAAGCAGTCAATAACGACCAAGAGTCAACTGTGGCGCAGCTTACTGAAGCCAAAACCAAATTGCAATCAGCTCTTGATAACCTCAAAACTGATAAGACAGCGCTAGCCAAAGCTATAGCGGATGCTGACCAAGAGCCAGTTTATATCAAGAACGATTCAGCGGTTAAAACTGCCCTGCAACATGCTAAAAATGTTTATGCTGCGGCTAATCCAACGCCAGCAGAAGTTAACACAGCTGTCAATAATTTGAAGTCGGCAATTAATGCTGCTAAAAAGAAAGAAACTGATGCTCAAACAGCTGCTGCCAATGCGGTTGCGGCAGCAGAAGGTGCTAAAACGGCACAGTCGATAACGGCGGCTCAAACTCTCGTTGACGCTGTCCAAGACGCGTCGGTTAAGTCTGCTCTGCAGGTGCGTCTTGATGCTGTATCGCAGCAGCTCAGCAATGCTAAACAAACGCTTGGCACAATTATTACTAAAGCTGAGACTGTCGATACGACCGGTATGAGTGCTGACACTGTCAATGCGCTAAAGGCTAAAATTAAGCAGGCTAAACAAGTTTACAATGACGCTTCAGTGTCAGTAATGCGCCTGCAAACGGCGGCGTCGGAGTTGCAAGCAGCTCTCGATGCTTTGCGGCCAGACAAGACTACTTTGCGCGACGTGATTGCTCGGACGGAAGCGCAGCCAGCGTATATCCGAAACGATCCTGCAGTCAAATCTGCTTTGCAGCATGCCAAGAACGTTGAGGCCGCTGCTAGCTCGACGCCAGCTGATATTAGTTCCGCGATACAACAGCTCAATTCGGCAGTTACTGCCGCTCAGAAGAAAGAAGCTGATGCCCAGGCGGCCGCGCAGGCAGCTGTTGCCGATGCTGAAAGCCAGAAAACTGCTCAATCTATAGCGCATGCGCGAATACTAGTCGATAAAGTAAAGGATCAAGCCGTTAAGACAAACCTTCAGGCGCGCCTAGATGCGATTGTTGTCCAAACCTTTGTCAATAAGCAAACAATTCGCCAAGCAAACAATACCAATATCACGCTGTCTACCTCAGGCGATAAATGCTACAACATCAAAAACGCTGCTGCGGTAGGGCAGCCGAAAAATATTCCGACTGGCTATCAGATGCAGGGCTCGGCCAAGTTTACGATAAACTGTGACGGACATGCGCAGCCAGCAGTTGGGTATACTACCAAAATTACTCTCGAATTATCGCGTATCTACAAAGTTAATCGCCTAAAAGTAATCAAGTACAGTATTAATGGCGCTAATGCTACCGATATTACCGAGAAAGTCACATTCAAAACATCAGTCGATGGCAAACGCACTATTGTTGAATACTCAATTACCGACGGCGGCTTTGGCGATATGGATAAGACCGATAACGGCGTTATCGACGATCCGGTTATAATTTATGAGCGGTCGGAGAATACTACGCCAGCTAATGGTGGTAATCAACCTGGAGCTCCAGCAAAGAATGGCAAGACTACCGCTAACAGCGGACGCTTATCTGAAACTGGCGATAGCCTATACGGTTATATTATCGGTGCTGGCGTGTTGGTGCTAGGCGGTGCTGCTGGCGTATACGCTATCATCCGTCGTCGCCAATAAGAGTCGTTTTATCTCGCTATCTCGATTACCGCTCATGGTTTATAATAGTTGATAGATGAAACTTGTTGAAAGATTACGCCAACAACTGCATTATATCTGGTTCAATTACGCGAACTTTAATGGATTGGTGCTGTTGTTGGCGATTATCATTGCGATTAGCTGGGTGATGGGTACAATGTCGACGATCCAGACGAACTTTAGCGCCCAACGAGCACTCGACGAAAAAAAACAACAATTACGGCTGGCGCAGCTAGAAGTAGAGACGCTGAAATACGAACAAAATTATTATAAGAGCGATGAATATAAAGAGCTAGAAGCGCGCAGCAAGTTAGGTCTGGCAGATCCTGGCGAGAAGCAGCTAATACTGCCAGAGAATAGCGTTGCAGTGAAATCTCTCGACAGCCAGGACGATGACTCATCTTATGTTAAAACAGCTCCACGCAACAATACGCCTGCCGTGCACAAGTCAAACTTCCAGCAATGGATTGATTTTCTGACTGGCAAAACTGCTGCTTCGCGCTTGCAGAAGTGATACGTAATTTGCTATAATAGTACCCGTATCGCGGGGTGGAGCAGCCTGGTCAGCTCGCTTGGCTCATAACCAAGAGGTCGCTGGTTCAAATCCAGCCCCCGCTACCAAGAAAAAAGCTCAACTTTTGGTTGAGCTTTTTTCTTGGTTAACTGACTGGTTTAAGCTAATTTGCTAGCAGCGACCCGAATAGCTTCACTCCAGCTCAAGAAAACGTGCGGTGTGTCTGCTAAGTCTTTGGCGGTTAGGCCGTGCCGCACAGCTAGGGCGATTTCGTGGATGCTATCGCTAGCATTCGGTGCGACAATAGTACCGCCGGCTATAACGCCTTTCTTGTCGCATACTAGTTTGACGAAGCCGTCGCGGAAATCGCTGGTATTTGAGCGGCCGATGATTGATAGCGGTGCCATGGCTTTGTTGATTTTGAGGTCGCGCTTGATACAATCGTCTTCGGTTAGGCCGACAGACGATACCTCCGGAAAGGTGAAAGTTGTCCGCGGCGTAGCAGTATAATCTGGCGCGATTTGATTCTTTGAAAAAAGGTTATGAGCAGCAATCCGCGATTCTAGCAGTGCAGTATGCGTGTGCTCAGAGTTGCCAATAATATCCCCAGCTGCATAAATGTGGCGTGCGCTTGTCTGTAAATATTCGTTAACATGGATGCCGGTTGGATCGTATTGGACGCTGGCGTTCTCTAGTCCTAAATCAAGGTTTGGCCGACGTCCAGTCGCCACCAAGATATCCTCGACGCGTACCGACTTTTCGACACCGCCGCGCAGGAATGATACGCGGTAGCCGAGTCCGTCTTTGACTGCTGCGACTGTCCGTGTCTGTGTCAATGACGTAATGCCTTTATGCTTCTTGAGGTAGGCTTCTAGCAGCTCGCCAACTTCTTCGTCTTCTTTTGGTAAAATGCGGGCAGCGATATCAGTCAAATAAACCCTAGTACCGAAAGTAGCCATCAGCTGCGCAATCTCGACGCCAACGCTGCCAGCACCTATGATGTAAAGGCTCTTCGGTGGACGCATCGACTCTAAAATGGTGCGTGCTGTCAAAAATGGGATTTCGTCTAATCCTGGCGCTTCTGGTGCTACCCAGTGCGAACCCGTAGCGACCAGGAATCTTTCGGCGCTGATGTGCTTGCGACGAACGGAAATTTCATTGGGCGACAGAAAGTGGGCATGTCCAGTATAGGTAGTAATGCCTTGGTTTTCGTAAAATTTGCGATTACCGGCAGCCCCAGTTCGCTTGACGGCGAGGTCTTTCCAGGCGCGAATACTCGGATAATTGTAGCCAAGTGTGTTAGAGCGTAAGCCGAACTTGGCGCCGTGGCGTGCTTGATCATAGAGGTGTGCGACGTGTAATAAAGCGTTGGTTGGTACGTCGCTCCAGTTAGGCGAATCGCCGCCAAAGGTGTCTTCCTCGATAATCGCTACACGCGCGCCATTGCGAGCGGCGATAGTGGCAGCGGCTGATCCGCCAGCTCCGCTACCGATAACTATTAAATCGTAATCAAATTTATTGTGTCTCTTCGCCATTCATGTCTCCTACATCATTTTTTTGTGGTGTTTATATAAATATGCTGCGTCAGGATGATTATGTTCTAGAAATCGTCCAGCTTGCGCGCGAATATCGGTGGTGGTGATATCTGATTTTTGGCCGCTCCAAGCTTCGACCTCGCGGGCAGCTTGATCGGCTAAATTGCGGGCTAACCCTTCGGGGCTTTTAGCACTAAGGCAGGCGGCGTACAGGCTAGCGCGCAGTTTTTTGGCATCGAAATCTTCTGGCGGGCGTTTGCCTCGTTTGAAAACGGTAACTTTCATACAGCATTCACCTGAATGATTAAGTCGGAAACAGTATTAACATATATATAAAAGCCAAGGATAATCAAGCCCAGACCGGCAGCGAATTGTAAAAAGTATTTGTTTTGTTCGCGCCAGCGCTGGATGCGGCTCAGTTGGCGTCCGCTGCCAATCAATAGGGCAACGATGAGCAGCCCGAGCGAAGCAGCTAGCGTATAACCTGCTGCGCCAACGATTTGCCAAATCGGTGGCAGTCCGATGATAGCGCAGGCTGCGGTAATGATTGGTACGATAGTAAATAGTAGTTCCGCGACAACGCTAGTCAACCCTAGACTAAACGCTTCGGCGGCAAGGCTGGCTTTGGCGGTGCGTTTACGCAAGAATCGGGCAAAACTGCGTGAAATCCACAATTCGGTACCTTCGGTTTTACGATAGTAAAAAAGGATAACTGCCAAGCCAACGATCATCAGACCAGCAGTCAAAGTGATCCACAACAAATTACTGTGCGGCGCGAATACACCGATAGCATAGCTAGCGAAACTAACACATAAAAGCGTCATAGTGAAGGCGCCAGCTACAAAGCTGAATAGCAGCCGTAACGTGCGCCGAGCGGCCAGTTTGCGTCCTAAGGCGTGCCCTGATAGAGATGTAGCCATACTAACGCTTAACTGAAAGCTGGCGTGGATAAGTCCTGCCAGGGCGATGATGCTAACAGCGATGAGAGTATTCATGTTTGTCTTGATAATCCTTATCTTATTTATACCATAAGCGGTCTGGCGAAGTCAAAAGATTTTGTAAAAAGCTATTGCTTTTTTGGCAAGTTTGTGTTATACTAAAAGTATAAGTAATTAACTTATACAAAAAGGAAAAATAAAAATGGAAGTCACCGAATCAAATAACTCATTACATAACGAGAATGCTACCTGGAATCGGCCGCGTACAACGGTAGAGCTGCGTGAATTTATTAATCGCCGCAATGATTTGCTAGACGTTGAGGATTTTGCGTTTTAGCGGCAGTTTAAGCGCAAAGAAAAATCCCCGCGGCAAAGGCGGGGAGCTTTCTTTGGTAGCACTGACTGGGATCGAACCAGTGACCTTAGGCTTATGAGTCCTACGCT
>CALHTM010000020.1 GCA_938039975.1 uncultured Candidatus Saccharibacteria bacterium | reverse complement strand
AGCGGCTGGCGCAAGTGTCAGCCTGGTACGATGGCGAGTGGGCCAGCGCCAACCGCTTGGTCGAGTTGGCGGCTGAAACTGGACGATACGCGCGGAATATTTGATGTTTTATAATATAATTGCTAATACAGCCAAAAATATGCATAAAAGTCTTGACATTTATCGCAAAGTGTGGTAGTATCATAGTATGTCCATCCCGTATAGGCAAAATACCGGATCAGCGACATGCTCACTAACAATAAAATCTGTAGTAGATAGGCACAATTTTAAGCTCTCTACGGCATTATTAAGTTTAGTTAATTCAGGCTAAGAGCACGAATAGCGCTGGCGCTAAAACGCTGGTCTAGTCTGGGTATTTTTTGATGCTGCCGTAGAGAGCTTGAAAAGGTCAAGCTCCCAAGCGCCCCACATGGGGCAGAGAGGGGCCTGAAATGGCCTATGGTCTTCTGATTACGATAGGGGTGATGGCGGCGGCGCTCGTGTTCGTCGCCATCACCCGACGGGCGGCTCAGCCGCCCGTCGTGGTCGAAGTCACCACTGCTGCTGAGGAGGCGCCTGCCTCCTCAGCAGCAGCCACAGTTCCCGCGGCCGCGGCCGCGGGAACTATCGCCATGGCCATCCGCACTGCGGTGCGGATGGCCATGTGCGACGTGTTCGCCACGAGGGCCAACTGGCCCTCGTGTGAGGCCGGTTCCACTTCGGTGGGACTGGCAACAGGCAGGGTAATAGAGGGTGAAACCCTCTATTACCTTTGGTTCGTTAAGCCGGACTTGATGGTGCGGTGCTACCGCACCATCAACCCGACTTATTCGTTCCTCGAGGGGGACTGGGGCCTGACCCAGTCGGCCCTTGCTGAGGAGATCGGGGTCTATCAGGCCTCAATCTCCTCGGATGGAGTTGTGGAGCTGCCCCAGCAGTTCCACAGCGACATCAACCGCCTCCTCCTTGAGGAGGTGAATGCCGCCTGATCATTCGCCGCAGCTACGTGCGGCTCCTACTGCAAACTGTCTGGCTCACGTAGCCTCTGAGTCAGACACACGCCCAGCTCTCGGCGTGGTGCTAAATTGAGCGCGGATTTTTTGAGACTTTTCATCCGTATGAAGCCTTGCGGCCTGCGACCTCTATCGCCAGTCCCAAGGCAGAAAACCTCACTCTCTTCCCGCTTCCAGCGGGGACAGCCAGCTCTAATCACAGAGCCTACGGCTGTCCCCGCTGGGGCGGGATTTTCTTTTGGCCAGCCAAACCTACTCTAACGGGGCTTGCCAGGGGCGCGTATTATGCTTATACTTGTAGTATGAAGATTTTTCTAGGAGCGGATCATGGTGGGTTTTATCTGAAGGAGAAGATTGAAGCTTATCTGACCAAGCGCGGCATCGAGTGGGAGGATGTCGGCGATAAGATACTCGATCCGCAAGACGACTTCCCGCAGTTTGCCCAGATGGCCGTGACTAAGGTGTTGGGCGAGGACGATTCTACTGATCCGCGGGCAATTTTGATTTGCACTGGCGGCCAAGGTATGGCGATGGCAGCTAACCGTTTTCGCGGCATCCGAGCGGCGGTGATTTGGGATAAGTTCGAAGCGCATGAGTGCCGTAACGATAACGATTGTAACGTCCTATGCTTGCCGGCGCGGGTACTGGACGCGCCGGGCGACGATTTAGAACTCTGGAAAGAAATTATTGACGAGTGGATCGCTACGCCATTTGCCGGCGCGGCGCGGTTTGTTCGCCGCAACGCAGAATTGGACGCTTTCTGATGGCCGAGATTGTTCCGACAGTGCTCTGTGAAAATGCAGAAGATTACAAGCTAACGATTGAGCGTTTATCGCCATTCGCTAAGCGCGTTCATCTAGATTTGGCTGATGGCGAATTTGCACCGACCAAAACCGTCGAGCTGAGCGAGATGTGGTGGCCGCAAGATTGGCAGGTTGATATCCATGCTATGGTAGCGCGGCCGAGTTTGTATGTTGATGCTTTGGTGCAAATGCGGCCGTCGCTGGTGATTTTTCATGCCGAAGTTGATGAGGATTTGCAGCCTTCTATCCAGCAGCTCAAAGCTTCGGGTATTCAAACTGGCGTGGGATTGCTGCGCCCGACGGTGCCAAATACCGTCAAAGATGTCATCAGCGCAGTTGATCATGTGCTGGTGTTTAGCGGTGATTTGGGTCACTATGGCGGCAAGGCCAGCTTGATGCAGCTGGAAAAGGTTCGCTTGATTCGCAGTATTCATCCTAGCGTTGAAGTCGGCTGGGATGGCGGCGCGACGCTCGAAAATGTTTTTAGCCTAGCGCAAGGCGGCGTTAATATCGTCAACTGCGGCAGCGCTATCCATTCGGCGCCAGATCCGGCAGAAGCTTATCAGAAATTAGTAGCAGAAGTTAATAAGCAAGGAGTAATTTAGGTGGCTCGCGAAAAATTATCTATTCCACAGCTCAAAATAAAAGCCAACGATGTGCGGCGCGACGTAGTTCATATGCTAGAGCTGGCCAAGAGCGGGCACCCGGGCGGCGCGCTGGGGCTGGCGGATATCGTCACGGCACTATATTTCAATATTATGAATATCGATCCGCAGAACCCTGAATGGCCAGAGCGCGATATCTTTATGTTGAGTAATGGCCACACAGTGCCGGTACAATACGCGGCCATGGCCGAGGCAGGATACTTCCCAGTCGAGGAGCTGTCGACGCTGCGCAAGCTCGGATCGCGCCTGCAGGGCCACCCAGAGCGCGTCAAGTTGCCAGGGCTCGAGAATACTTCCGGGCCGCTAGGCAGCGGCATCGGGCAAGCGGCGGGTTACGCGTATGCGTTGCAGTATCTGGATAAGCAGCGCCACCGCTGGGTGTACGCGATTGCCGGCGACGGCGAGCTCAATGAAGGCAATATTTGGGAGTCGGCGATGTTTGCCGGTAAGTACAAACTACGCCAGCTGATTCTCTTTATCGACCGCAATAATATCCAGATTGACGGCCCGACCGAAGATGTCATGCCGCTGGAAAATTTACGCGGCAAGTGGGAAAGTTTTGGTTGGCACGTCCAAGAAATCGATGGCAACAATATCGAAGGCATCATCGACGCAGTAAACTTAGCCAAGGCAATCGAGAATCGACCGTGCTGTATCATCGCGCATACGATTCCGGGCCGCGGTGTTGGTTTTATGGAATACGATTACAAGTGGCACGGCGTAGCGCCATCAAGCGATCAGGCGGCTACGGCGCTGGCTGATTTGGCGCATTCAGAATTACAGCAAGATGCAGGAGGACATTATGAGTAATCAATCGTCTAACAATTTGATGCCATCCAAGGCGCCGAAACCGCCAACTCCACCAAAGCCGCCGAAACCGCCGAAGTCTTCGGCCGCATCCGCTCCGTCAGAGCCGCCAGTTCAGCCAGCTGCCTCAGCGCCGCCTGTTTCGCCGCCAGCGCCGCAATATGCTGCTCCACAGTACACCGCTCCGCCAGCAAACAATGCTTATCCGCCGGCTAGCCCTTACGCTTATCCTTATCCGCAGCCTGCGCCAACACAGCCGCCGAGCAACTGGATGGGTGCTGTTAGTATCATACTTGGCTTGCTTTGGGTGAGTATGATTGGCTTGCCGCTCGGCATTGCTAGCGTTGTTAAGGCGAACCGCTACGGTACTTCGAAAGCAGCGGGCGTTATTGGTATTATTATTAATTCGGTTACGCTTGTTATTTCTATTATCGTTACGATACTTCTAGTGTCTGGGGCGATGCAGCCGCTTTTCTCGCAGTTTGATCACGCCGGTGATAACAAAGGCAAGGAAAAAGATAGCGCCAGAACTGTCCGAAGCGTCTCGCTTGATGATAATTACCAGCCGCAGGGTTCGCCGGTTTGGCGCATCGAAAACGGCAAATTGCCAGAGGGCTGGAAAGAATTTGAGAACGATAACGGTATTCATTGGTATCGGGATAGCAACAGTATTTTAATGACTATATCTGTGGTTGGTAGCGAAAATTTTAGCAGTAGTTCTGATAGAGTTAATTCGCGAAAAGTTATCGAAGACAAGATCGGAAATGCGAAGAGTAACGGTGATTTGGTGACTGGTATAGAGTGGTATCAGTCATCTGCTGATTTCGCGAATGACCGCGGCGCTGTGCAACTTTTGTGTGCTCGCGTTTTGGCTAATGACAGCAGCGGTAAGTCGCATTTATCAGTGATTTGCTCGCGAGCATACGGTAAAGGAAGCTACTTGTTGTATTTATACAACAATAAAGAATCGCTCGCTGTTTCAGAAAGCGCCAAGGCGATGTTCCGATCGCTAGTGATTCTCGAGAAAAAAGATGCAAAACGATATTCAGGAGAAGGCCGTGTATAATTATCCTCTAAATGACAACATTTATAATGAAAAACCAGAAGCAGAAGCCACGCGTGCTGGTTTTGGGCGCGGCTTGAAGGCAGCCGGCGAAGCTGATGAGCGAGTAGTCGGTCTGTGCGCCGATTTGGTCGAGAGCGTCAAAATGGATGCCTTTGCCAAGGCTTTCCCTGAGCGCTATATAGAGGTTGGAATCGCCGAGCAGAATTTAGCGACGGTGGCAAGCGGCCTAGCGCGCGCTGGTAAAATTCCGTTTGCAGCCAGCTATGCGGCGTTTCACCCAGGGCGCAGCTGGGAACAAATCAAAGCGACGATTGCGCTTAACGACATGCCGGTTAAGATTGTCGGTGGACATAGCGGTACAACGGTTGGGCCGGATGGTGCTACCCACCAAATGTTTGAGGATATCGCGCTGATGCGAGTGCTGCCGAACATGGTTGTCGTTTGCCCGGGCGACGCCATTGAGGCCGAGAAAGCCACTAAAGTACTTGCCAGGACTGATAAGCCGGCTTATTTGCGGTTAACGCGCGCTGCTACGCCGACATTCAGTACACTGGATTCGCCATTCGAGATTGGCCAGGCGTATGTGTTGCGTCAGGGCAGCGATGCGACGATTGTCAGCACTGGCATCATGACGGCGTACGCACTGCGAGCAGCTAACGAATTGCAAAGTAGCAGCGTCTCTATTGAAGTGGTACATGTGCCGACGGTCAAGCCGCTTGATAACGAGACGATTCTGGCCAGTGTTCGCAAAACTGGCCGGGTAGTTACTGTCGAGGACGCGCAAATTGCTGGCGGTTTGGGCGGCGCGGTTGCTGAATTGCTAGGCGAACAGCTACCGTCGCCATTATTGCGCATCGGCATGAATGATCGTTTCGGCGAGAGCGGCGAGGCTGGCGAGTTGCTGCAAGCCTTTGGGCTTGATGAAGCGAGTATCGCCCAGAAGACGCGTGAATTTGTCGATCGCGTACCGCAATACCATGCAGGATTTTAAGGAAAGGAGACAATATGAGCTTATCAATTGATGAAATTCGCCAGCGTACCAGCCGGGCGCACGACCTAATGCGGCGCAGCCGGCAAGAAGGTTTCGCGGTGGGAGCTTTTAATATTGATAATCAAGAAACGCTACGCGCGATTTGCCAGGCAGCACAAAAAACCAAGGCACCAGTGATGGTCGAAGTTAGCGCTAACGAAGCAGCCTCGCTGGGCGGCTACGAAAATATTCGCGATCTGGTCGATAACTATAGTCAAAACTACGGTGTCGAGATGTATATCAACCTCGATCATGCGCCGACAGTCGAGGGCTGCAAACAGGCTATTGATGCTGGCTTTGAGTTTATTCATATCGATATTTCGCAGGCTAATCACGATGCTTCGCTCGAGGAAATTATCGAGAAAACTCGCGAAGTCGTCGAATATGCTAAGTTTACAGGCGCGCTGGTCGAGGCCGAGGAGCGCTATTTCTTTGGCGATTCCAATCTTCATAAAGAAGAGATCGACTACGAAGAAGTCAAAAAATGGAATACCAAGCCCGAGGAAGCTAAAAGTTTTGTCGATGCCACGGGTATCGATACTATGGCGGTGCAGGTTGGGAACTTGCACGGGCTGTATCCGGTACCGAAGATTCTCGATTTAGATCTGTTGCGCCAGATTCGCGCGGCGATTGATTGCCAGATTAGCTTGCATGGCGGTAGCGGCACGCCGCTGCACTACTTTGAGGACGCGTCCAAAATTGGCGTTAGCAAGATCAATATCAACAGCGATTTGCGCTATGCTTTTCGTACTACGCTCGAGAAGGTTTTGCGCGAGAATCCTGACGAGTACGCTGTTTTCAAGCTGATGCCCGAAGTTTACGATGCTGTCCAGAAAGTTGTCGAAGAGAAAATTGGCGCCTTTGGTAGCGCTGGAAAGGCAACGCTTTAGTGGCGGTTAAAATTTTAGCAATCGGCAAAGGCACGCAAGACGTATTCTTGCGCAGTAACGAATTCGATCCGCATACTCGCGGCAAGAAAGTCTTTACCGAGCTGCCGCTAGGTATCAAAATGGAGGTCGAAGACGTGATCTTCAGCACTGGCGGCAATGCTACAAACGTCGCGACAACTTTTGCTCGCCAGGGCTTAGACAGTCGCTATATGTGGGCGCTGGGTAATGACTCGGCCAGCCAGGCGGTGATCGCGGCGCTTGATACCGAGGGTGTCGATACGCGCGACGTCTTGATTGATGATCGAATGCAAGCTGGCTATTCAGTAATTTTGATCGCCACCAATGGCGAACGCACGATTCTGAACCACCGCGGGCGGACATTTGGCAAGGACGTTGGCCGCTTGAATTTGCAAGCTATCAGCCAAGCTGATTGGATTTATCCGACATCGCTAGCCGACAACAGTCTGACGGTGTTACGGGTGATTCTGGACGAAGCTGAGCGCGTTGGCGCCAAAGTCATGCTCAACCCGGCTGGTCCGGAGCTAGCTGATCCGGAAAAGTTGAAAGGTTTGCTGGACACAGTTGACGTGCTTTGCACCAACAAAGAAGAGATGCAAAAACTAGTGGCTGGCGAGACTATCGAGGAGTTAGCTCTGCGGGCGCTGCACTATTGTCCGACAGTGATTGTTAGCGACGGTCCGAATGGTGTGGTAGCGACTGACGGCAAGACGTTGGTGCGCGCTGGCATGTATGAAGACGTGCCAGTAGTCGATCGCACGGGCGCCGGCGATGCCTTTGCTAGCGGCTTTTTGAGCCAGTGGGCGCAAGGTAAAAACTTAAAAGATTCGATTATTTTCGCTAGCGCCAATTCGACTAGCGTCGTTACTAAAATTGGCGCCAAAGATGGCATCTTGTATAAAGGCGTCAAACTGCACGCTATGCCAATCACCGAGAAACAATTACCAAAACGAGGAGAATAATGAAATACCAGATTTGCGTATCGGGCGCGGCGTCGGGCGAGACAGTTGATAGCGCTCACGAAAAAGCTTTTGCGATTGGTGCTGAAATCGCACGTTCGGGCAAGACATTGCTGACAGGAGCTACTGTCGGTTTGCCGCACTTTGCGGCGCGCGGCTTCAAAAGTGTTGGCCAGACTAAAGGCGTGTCGGTCGGATTCTCGCCGGCTAGTTCGTTTCGCGAACATATTTCGACTTACCGTTTGCCGACTGCCGAATTCGACTATATCAACTTCACCGGTATGGAATATGTTGGCCGCGATGTTCATCTGGTGCGCAGTGCCGACGCAGTTATTACCGTCGGCGGGCGGATGGGCAGCTTGCACGAGCTATCGACAGCGCTCGAAAGTCGTAAGGTCTGCGGTATCTTGCTGGGCAGCGGCGGTCTGGCAGATTACACGATTACTCTGCTCAAGAACGTCTGGGCGCCGGGCGCTAAAGATGTCATTTACGATGCAAACCCTGAGCGGTTAGTGGCGCGAGTCATTGAGGCGCTTGACAAGAAATATGCCGATGTTGAGCATGATAGCAGCGATCCGCAGGTTAGTGCCAAACGCTACGGTCAAGGTTAGCTAGAATAGCTTAAAAATGTTAAAATATACCAGATGGATAGTCAGCGATTTCGGCTAAAGTCTGCGTATCAACCGACTGGCGATCAGCCGCAAGCGATCGCCCAGTTGCTAAATGGCTTGCACGACGGACAGCGCGAGCAAACGTTACTCGGTGTAACAGGTAGCGGTAAAACTTTTACAATGGCGAACATTATCGCTCAGAGGAATGTGCCGACATTAATTTTGGCGCACAACAAAACTCTCGCCGCCCAGCTATTCAGCGAATTCAAACAGTTTTTCCCTGACAACGAAGTTCATTACTTCGTCAGTTATTTTGATTATTATCAGCCAGAAGCTTACATCGCGTCGAGCGATACCTATATCGAGAAAGATTCGGCGATCAACGAAGAAATCGACCGCTTGCGCCATGCCGCTACCGACGCTTTGCTCACGCGGCGCGACGTAGTTATCGTGTCGAGCGTCAGCTGCATTTATGGTTTGGGCTCGCCGGCGGATTATTATGATTTGTCGATTACCGTTAAGCGCGGTGAGCGGCGTTTGCAAGATAAATTTTTGCGCCAACTGATGGATATTCAGTATCATCGTAACGATATCGACTTTGCGCGCGGTGCGTTTCGCGTCAAAGGCGACGTGGTTGATGTCTTTCCGGCGGGCGGCGAAACAGCTTATCGAGTGGAGTTTTTTGGCGATGACGTCGATCGAATTACGCGGATTGACCCGCTGACTGGCGAGATTCTAGAAGAGCCGGAACTCTTCACTATTTTTCCGAGCAGCCACTACGCTACGCCGAAAGAAAAAATTAAGCGCGCCATCGAGAATATTCGCGCCGAGTACGAGCAGCGTGTCGAATGGTTCGAGAAAAATAACAAATTGTTGGAGGCGCAGCGACTCAGCCAGCGCACCAAGTATGACCTCGAGATGCTCGAGCAGACTGGTTTCGTCAAAGGTATCGAAAACTACAGCCGTTATCTGACCAACCGCGAACCGGGCGAGCAGCCAGCGACTTTGCTAGATTACTTTCCAGACGACTTTTTGATGATTATCGACGAAAGCCACGTTACCGTGCCGCAAGTGCGCGGCATGTATAATGGCGATCGCGCCCGCAAAGAAGTCTTGGTCGAGTACGGTTTTCGCTTGCCGAGCGCTCTAGACAACCGCCCGCTGCGCTTTGACGAATTTAATAAACACATCAACCAAGTTATTTACGTTTCGGCGACGCCTGGTGATTACGAGCTCCAGCGCAGCCCGGCGCCAGCGCAGCAAGTGATCCGCCCGACTGGTTTGCTTGATCCAGAGATTATCGTCCGACCGACCGACGGGCAAGTTGACGACTTGATCGCCGAGATCCGCGACCGCGTCGACAAAAAGCAGCGCGTACTAGTCACTACTTTGACCAAGCGGATGGCAGAGGACTTATCGACTTACTTGACGGAGATTGGTATCAAGACGGCTTATATTCATAGCGAAATCGACACGCTGGAACGCGGCGATATTTTGCGCGATTTGCGGATGGGCGTTTATGACGTGCTGGTCGGTATCAATTTGCTGCGCGAGGGGATTGACTTGCCAGAGGTTAGTCTGGTGGCGATTATGGATGCCGACAAGGAAGGGTTTTTGCGCAGCGAACGCAGCCTAATTCAGACGATCGGCCGGGCTGCGCGCCACGTCGATGGCAAGGTGGTCATGTACGGCGACAATATGACCGATAGCATGCGCTTGGCGATCGACGAAACGCGCCGTCGCCGCCAGATTCAAGAAAAATACAATCGCGAACATAATATCACGCCGCGCGGTATCAATAAAGCGATCGACGAAGGCTTGCGCGCCATCATTCCGCAAAAAGAAGACGACAAGCCAAAGCTCGACCTGCGCAAAATCCCGCGCGACGAGTACAAAAATCTCGTCAAAGACCTGACGGCGCAAATGAACCTAGCTAGCGCCAACTTAGAATTCGAACGCGCCGCCGACCTGCGCGATCTGATCGCCGAAATTCGCGAGAAGATGTAACAATTTCAATGCAGGTTAATAAAACTATACAATGATTGCTTTTATCATAGTTTATTGAACGAGGCAATGACTTTTTATAGAGCTTATTGATTACGGGCGCTTTAAGTTTCTTTTTTAATTGTTGTATAATCCCGATAAAATATTAAACGTATCATTCCAGACGGTTCTTTTGCCATCTCGTTCGAAAATTTGTACCAACGAGAGAAACAGGTATAGCTGAGTGGCTCTATAATATCAGCAGAATTGAACGCGTCATAATAATACAACTATAATAAAATTAATAATTTCTCGCATTGCAGCGTACTTGTTTAATTGTTTACGCATAAAGATCGTTTTATCAAGAATAAATGGGTGGTTATAGAAATATCCAGGTTTTAGGGCTGCACCTGCCATTACATTTGAGGACTTGTTGTGTATTTCGGCTTCAAAATATTGCAGCTTGAAGGCGAATTTTAGAAAAAGGTTTGACAAATCTTTGCACACCGCGTACACTTAATTGAGTAAGGTTAATGAGCCGCTCTTAACCTTAGGTTCCTGTACAAACACTTTTTTAAGGAGAGATAAATTGTCTACGGTTCTCGTATTGACAAATTCCTATGATGACGCACACGTTAATGCTGTAGCACGCTGTGTTCATAGAGCTGGCAATAGAATTCTTCGGGTTGACACTGATAGAATCCTACGAGGAGACAACTATTTGGTGTGGGATTACCAGTCAGATAGAGTGTTGCTTCGTACAGAGACAAACTCGCTTGACCTTCTTGAATCTGATTCTATTTGGTTCAGAAAACCATTTGGGTTTGGTGGAAGGCATGGGTTCGCAGAATCAATCAAAGAGTCTGTTCAACGTGAGATTGTCGAACGTGAAGTTCGTGATATCGTTAGTGGTCTTTGTACCGTATTGAGCTCAAGGCGTTGGGTCAATCACCCGAACGATATGAGCCAGGCACGACTGAAACCTTATCAGTTGAAGCTTGCTCGTTCTATGGGTTTTTGTGTGCCAGATAGCATTATCACGAATGATCCAGAAGAGGCAAAGTTGTTTTGCCAAGCGCCAACGGTATTTAAGATGCTAGCCAAGCAATCATTTGAGTATGGTGATAAGTTCTATAGCGTAGATACTACGCTTATGACTGATGAATTGATTGCTAATCTGAGCTTTATTCGCTCTCAGCCAATCCTTTTGCAGAGATGCGTTGAAAAGATTGCTGAGTTGCGAGTAACGTATGTCGGTGGCGATGTTTTTGTTGCGAAACAAACGACTTCGGTAGAAGGCGCCCCTGTTGATTGGAGACCACTTCAAGGTACTCATGATAGCATGTACGAGCCCTGGGATGCTTCACCTGGATTTGTCGCTCAAATTCAATCTTTGATGAAGAGGTTGAATTTGAAGTTTGCAGCGATAGACTTCGCTGTGGACAGTGACGGAGTGCTGTGGTTTCTCGAGGTCAATCCGAATGGGCAGTGGCTTGGATATACTGACGAGATTGGTATGCCCGCTGCTGCTTCAATGGCAAGACTTTTGGCACCATAGCACTAAGTTTTATCTATCTATAGAAAGGAGGTGAATTGTATGGCTACCATCGAGACGTTCTTCGCTCTCGTTGCCGAGCCGCAGACCTGTGGCGGCGTCTTTGCGGACGCTGGCTACACTAGGTGCGGCAGCGGCATGGGTGAGTCGCGTGACGACTGACCTATAGGCAGGGAGGCGACTCTAATGAGTCGCCTCCCTGCCTCACAACCAATCTATGTATTGAACTTATATATGGCTAGTAGAATTCAAGACATTTTTTTAAAACATATTCCATATCGTCTACCCATAAAATCTCTCAAATTTTTGCCACAGTCCAAGCTGTATTTTTGTGGTGAAATTCATGGTGCTAGGGAAAATGCTGATATTATTTTCACTCTATGTCAGGAGCTATCGTTTAAGCGGTTGGCGCTGGAATATAGCTCTTCAGTAGACATATTCATTCAAAGCGCAATACGTGGTACACCAATTTTTTCATTACTTAAAACAGAGATGTTTGACACAAGCGTCTTGTCAATTGAGATGCTCAAAACTGTAACTGAGCTATTGCGCTCTGGTGTGATCTGTGAAGTAGTTTATATTGATGAAACATTTGATTATACTAATGAGCAATGGCAAAAAGTTAGCGATCCAGACTGGCGAGAGATAGTCATGGCTCGAGCTATTGAAAAGTTGAGCGCTCATCAGTCTACGCTTTGTTCTATGGGTAATTGGCATACTCGACCACGCCGAACTAGCCATCATATTTCAGCCCTACGTCGCGTGCGTGAAACTAGACCCGAAGCGGTATTAGTACAAAATGTTTATCGAAGTGGTGCTATTCGTAATGCTAACCAATTTATTAGCTTGCCATATCGTTCAGAATTGCCAAACGAATATACGGTTGTTCAGAGAACTAAGCGAAACTTTGAGCTTGTAGTGCCGCAAGCACGGGCGATAAAAGCATGATAGGAACTTATATAATACAATTTGCATGAATATCAGGCTACTTCTTGCGACAAAATATACACCCCATAAGGCGGTAGTGTGATGGTGGCTGTACCGTTCTTGTGCGTGTTTACCGATGATAAATGCACGCCGCGAAAATCCTTGCTATAGCCGTGCCAGCTGCTGTTGAAGCGGACATGCCAGTGTCCTGGCAGCGGCAAATTGATATCGTAATGGTCGAAATGCTGGTCGCTGAAGTTGACAATTACTAGTACGTCGTCGCCAGTGCCGCCCTTATCCCAGCGGTGGTAACCGATAACGCAGTTGTCGTCATTGGTGTGGAAAAGGGCGGTCGAATTGCCTTGCAGGCCGCGCGTTGTATCGTAAGCGTTATGCCGTAGTGCTAGCAAATGCTTGTGAGCTAGCAGGATGCCAGCATACTTTTCAGTTTTGCGCCATTCTAGGGCCGCCCAATCGTTGAAAGAGCCGTCCTGCAAGAACTCGCTGCCTTGTAAAATCATTGGTATACCAGCGGACGTCAAAGTGACGGCGTCGGCCAGCAGAGCTTTCTCGCGGGCATATAGCGTCGTACCGCCAGTGGGGTCGGCCGCTTCGTTGAGCCGCACCGAGCCGTTGGCAGCAGTATCGTGCGAATCGCTAAAAATAACCCGCTCAAAATCATTGCCATTGTACGAGTGAGAAAATTCATAGCGAATGCCTTGCAAAGTCGGTGCCGTACCAGCAGTCAGCCCTAGCGCATCACGTAAAGCATGCGGCCAACCCAGCTCCCACTGCGCATCAAAGCCGCAGCCGTTGTTGGCGCGCGGTGCCGTGATCGCTGGGTTGCAAGCGGCATCTTCGGCGATTATCAGCGAATCTGGTTTGATTTTATGTGCTAGTTCAGTGATATCTTGCAATAAACTCCAAGTGTCGGCAATATCGTGCTCGGGGTCGTTATCGCGGCCTTCGGTATTGCGCATGTAAATGGTACTATCGACGCGCAGGCCGTCCATATGGTATTCATTCAACCACATTGTAATATTGTCAAGGACGAATTGCCGAACTTCCGGCCGTCCGAAATCAGGCCGTCCGCCCCAGGGCGTATCGCCGCGCTCATCATTATAAAAATAAATCCCGCCGCGGTCGTTCTCGCTCCAGCCGTCAAACTGCCATAGATCGGTATCGCCGTAAAAATGATTGTAAACGACGTCTAGCACTACGCCGATACCGCGGGTGTGGCATTGTCGTACAAACTTCATCAAGCCGTGGCGCCCGCCCAGCATGCTTTCAACGCTGAAAATGTGGTTTGGCGCGTAGCCCCAGCCGTTGCTGAAAGCCATACTGGTGATTGGCATCAGTTCAATAATGTTAATACCGAGGTCTCGCAAGTAGTCCAACTTTTCGATCGCGCTGTCAAAGGTACCAGATGTAGCAGCGTCGGGGCGGTTGAAAGTGCCGACATGCAGTTCATAAATGACTTGATCTTGGCGCGGCGGCATGGCAAAATTAGCATCGTTCTGCCAATCGAAGTTATTGTCGACAACCACCGAAAAGCCCTTGTCGCTGCTAGTGATAGCTCGAGCGCGCGGGTCGTTCTTCTCGAGCAGCCGGCCGTCGGGCGTCTCGATGATATATTTGTATTGGTGGCCCGGCTCAACATTGCGAATTAGCGCAAACCAGTAGCCGTCGCCCTCGCTGGTTAGCGGTTGTTTTTCGCCCGCGGTGAACGTCCCGCTGATGAATACTTGTTTGGCAAAAGGCGCCCACACACGGAACTCCGCTCCGCCTCTATATAATGTCACTCCTAGCTTCTTTTTGATTTGATGCGGCATAACTTATCTTATTGTAGCATAAGTGGGATGAGCAAGTTTCTGCGACTTATATAAAATCCTTTGCCACTTATTTAGCTTCTGCGTTATAATTAGTGAATAATGAGTACAATTACCAACGACGGTGTGCGTCATTTGGCACAATTAAGCAGTTTGCAGATGTCTGATGCGGAGGTTGAGTCGCTTCGCGCCGATATCGAGAAAATTATCAATTATATCAATCAGTTGGACGAGTTGGATACCGACGGCGTGGAGCCGACGTATCAGGTGACGGGTCTGCAAAACGTCTGGCGCGACGACGAAATTATTGACAGCAGCGTATCGCGGCAACAGCTGCTGGCCTTAGCAGCCGAGCAAAGCGACAATTGCGTGAAAGTGCCAAAGGTGTTGTAATTATGAAAATTATTGAATTAGTAGATAGGATTAAAAAAGGCGAGACCACTGCGCGGGCGCAAGTCGAGCGGTCGATCGCCAAAGCCCAAGAAACCGAGAAATATCATGCGTTGCTCAGCCTGACGGCAGAGCGCGCTCTGCAGCGAGCTGACGAGATCGACGAGCGGATCAAAAAAGGTGAGAATCCGGGCGTCCTAGCGGGCGTACCGTTCGTGGTCAAGGATAATTACTTGGCGTTCGGTGCGCCAACTACTGCGGCGGCGAAAATGCTCGAGAACTTTCAAGCGCCAATCCAGGCGACCGTCGTCGAGAAGCTTGAAGCGGCCGGCGCGATTTGTATTGGTAAGTCGAATCTCGATGCTTTTGCGCACGGCGGTTCGACCGAGAACTCATATTTTGGCGCGACGCATAATGCCGTTGATCAGACCAAGGTAGCCGGCGGTTCTAGCGGCGGTTCAGCAGTCGTGACAGCGCTAGATGTAGTGCCGTTTGCGCTTGGTACTGACACTGGCGGCTCAATTCGCCAGCCAGCCAGCTTTAACGGTGTTTACGGTTTCAAACCGACTTATGGTTTGAGTAGCCGCTACGGTGCGGTGGCGATGGCCTCGAGCACCGACACGATGGGTTGTTTCGCACGGCATGCCGACGATGTGGCATTAGTCACTAGTGTGATGGCTGGCCGTGATGACAAGGATATGACGACGCTGCCGGATTACTTTGAAATGCAAAAATCAGCAGGCGAGCGTTTGAGGGTTGGCCTGATCAGCGAGGCGATGAGCGACGGTGTCGACGCAGAAGTTTGCGCTAACGTTAATGATTTTGCCGATAAATTACGCGCAGCTGGCCACGTGGTCGAAGATGTTGATATGCCAAGTCTTAAATATGCTTTGGCGATTTATTATATCGTTGTGCCAGCAGAAGTCTCTAGCAATCTGGCGCGCTACGACGGCGTGCGCTACGGCTATCGCGCCGAAGGTGTCAAAACGCTAGCCGAGCTTTACGGCCGCAGCCGCAACGAAGGTTTCATGACCGAGAACAAACGCCGCATCATGATCGGCAGCTATGTGCTATCCAGCGGCTTTTTCGATGCTTATTATCTGAAAGCTCAAAAGGCGCGCACTGTTTTGATTAACGAATTCAACAAGCTGTTTGAGAAGTACGATTTCTTGCTGCTGCCAACCGCGCCGACACCGGCGTTTGGCCTGGGCGAAAACACTAGCGATCCAGTCAAGATGTACTTGGCGGATGTCATGACGGTGCCGCCGAGCTTGGCAGGTTTGCCAGCGATCAGTATACCGGCAGGTAGTAGTTCTAGCGGCTTGCCAATCGGCGCGCAGTTAGTCGGTCCGATGAAGTCCGACGCTAAGTTGATTGCGCTAGCAGGCGATATGGAGGATGAAAATGAACAATAATTTCGCAACGTGGTTTATTTTGATCGCGGTACTAATCTTGGCGATTGTCGGCGCAGTTTTCATTGCCTTTGCTAGCAAGCGTTCGCCGAAGCTCAAAGTTGAAAAATTCCGCGCCCGCTGGCTGGCGATCGAAAATAGCCTCGACAAAGAAAGTGCTCCCAGCTGGCAGCTAGCTATCCTAAACGCTGATAAGCTTGTTGACAAAGCCTTGCGCGATAGCCACTACAAGGGCGAGACTATGGGCGAGCGCATGAAGGCTGCTGGTAAGGTTTGGTCGAATGCTAACCATATCTGGGGCGCGCACAAAATTCGCAACCATATCGCGCACGAAGCTGATGTCAAGATAAATTATGATATTGCGCGCCGCGCTCTGGCCGCTTACAAACAAGCATTGAAAGATTTAGGAGCAATCTAATGGCAGTATCTGACGAAATTTTACAACAATATGAAATGACCATTGGTATCGAGTGCCACGTCCAGCTGGCGACCAAAACCAAGCTGTTCAGTCCGGCTGATAATGACGCTCGCGACGCCGAGCCGAATAGTAAAACGCATGAGATTGACTTTGGTCTGCCGGGCATGCTGCCGGTGCTGAATAAGCACGCTGTCGAGCTGGCGGTGCGCGCTGGTAAAGCCTTGAATGCGCCAATTGCTCGCGTTAGCCGGTTTGATCGCAAGCACTATTTCTATCCTGATCTACCAAAGGGCTATCAGACCTCGCAGATGTATCAGCCGATCATTTTGGCTGGCTATGTCGATGCGCCGCTGGAAGACGGCTCGTTCAAGCGGGTGCGGATTCACCATGCACACATGGAAGAGGATGCTGGCAAGTTGACGCACCACGACGGGTACTCGCTGGTTGACCTCAATCGCGCTGGTACGCCGCTGATCGAAATTGTTTCTGAGCCGGACATGCATTCTGCCGAGGAAGCCAAGGCATACGCTTCGGAGCTGCACAAATTGATGGTCTATGCTGGCGTCACGCACGGTGATTTGTATCACGGCAACATGCGTTTTGACGTCAATATTTCGGTGGCTAAGAAAGGTGCGACCGAGCTTGGCAAACGCGCGGAAGTGAAGAATCTCAATTCGTTCCGCAGTGTCGAGCGTGCCGCTGAATACGAGTTCAAACGCCAAGTTGACCTGCTGGAGAGCGGCGAAAAGGTCGTGCAGGAAACTCGCGGCTGGAGCGATGACAAACAAGTTACTACCTCGCAGCGTTCGAAAGAGGATGCTCAGGATTATCGCTACATGCCTGATGCCGACATCCCTCCAGTAGTATTGACCGATGACTTCATCGCTGATATCCAAGCCGAAGTACCGATGCTGCCAGGCGAATATCGTGAAAAGTGGAGCGGATTGAACTTGGACAAGTCGGTGATCAATTCGTTGTTGTCCAATCAAAATTACGCGCGTATCATGCTGGAAGTTCAAGAAAAATCGGGCGATGCATCTGCCAAGCGAGTCGCGCACTGGTTCGCTAGCGCGCTGACAGCCAGCGGCAGCGGTGCCGACGATGACAATACGCCGGTCGATGTCAGTGCGCCGTATGTGTCGGTTGACGATTTGGTGGAATTGGCAGAAATGACCGAAAAGGCGGAAATTTCCAGCACCAATGCTAAAGAGCTATTTAATGAACTATTGGCGGGTGCCGAACATCCGCGCAAGCTAGCTGAAGAAAAAAACTTGCTGCAAGTCTCCGACGAATCTACCATCGCTGCCATCGTTGACGAAGTGCTAAACGACCCAGCTTCAGCAGCTTCCATTGCCGACATCAAAGCTGGCAAAGACAAAGCCATCGGCTACCTGGTCGGTCAAGTCATGAAGCGTTCCAAAGGGCAGGCCAATCCGAGCTTGGCTCAGAAATTAATCCGCGAAAAATTATAAAGTTCGACACTTCAGGAAGAGGAGAGAATAGGAGTTAGATTATGAAAAAACCGACCAAAGCTATCATTGCTGCCGCTGGTTTCGGCACCCGGTTTTTGCCGCAGACCAAAGCCATGCCTAAAGAAATGTTGCCGCTAATTGACAAGCCGATTATTCAATATGTCGTCGAGGAATTGGTTGAGGCTGGTATCAAGGATATAATTATCATCGGTAGTGCTAACAAGCGGGCGATCGAAGACCATTTTGATACGCCAAACGAAGAGCTGCTGGCTAACCTGCGCGCTGGCGGCGCCAAAAAGCAGCCGCTAATCGACATCGTCCAGCGCCTGTCTGAGATGGCTAATTTTGTCTACATCCGTCAGAAAGGACCTTACGGCAATGCCACGCCGCTGACTTGCGCTTCACATTTGATTATGCCAGGCGAGTCGGTGATTTACACGTTTGCTGACGACTTCATCGAGGCTAGCCCGAGTCGTTTTCGCCAAATGATTGAGGCGTCGCAGCAACTCGACGGGGCAATCTTGTCGTGTAAGAAAATTGTCGAAGACGCCGAATTCGATCGTTACGGCGTAGTTAACGGCCAGCAAGTCAAAGACGGCGTCATTAAAATGACTAATATCGTTGAAAAACCTGGTAAAGCTAACGCACCGTCCGACTTGGCGAGCGTCAGCAGCTATTTGCTACCGGGCGAGTTTTTCGGCTATCTCGAGCGGGCTCGCGACGACTTTGATGGCCGCGGCGAATTCACCATCCAGCCAATTATGCAAGAAATGATTGACGACGGATTTGATTTTTACGGCGTAGAAATCACCAACGGCACATATTATGATACCGGCGATAAATTGGAATACATCAAAACCGTGGTTGATTTCGGATTGAAACATCAAAAACTCGGTCCAGCGCTGCGGCAGTTCTTACAATCGCGAATTAATGGCGAAAATCGCTAAAAGCACTAGCTTTTTCTGACAGAACGTGGTATAATGAGAGTATAGCTGCAAAAAGCAGTATTAAAATAAACAAAAAGGAGCGCAAATATTGATGGAATGGGCTCAAATACTTGTCATCATTTTGGCAGCAGCTTTGGCGTTGTTCTTGCTGTTGGCAATTATCTTGACGATCAAGCTAATCCAGATTTCCCGCCAAATCAAACGGGTGGCTTGCGCCGCCGAACGTACTGCCCTCAAGGTAGAGTCGGTCGCCAATAGCGCGGCTGCTATGGTGGCGCCGGCAGCAATCGCCAAGATCATCAAATCGATGATGTACAAAACTAAAAAAAATAAAAATAAGGAGGACTAATTATGTCAAAACGTAAATTTGTACTGGGAGCATTATTTGGCGCTGCCGCTGGAGTAGTTGCTGGCGTCCTAACGGCGCCGAAATCAGGCAAAGAAACCCGTGCTGATCTCAAGAAAAAGGCTAACGAACTAAAGAACGAAGCTGGCGAAAAAGCCGAAGAGGTCAAGGCCAAGGGCGAGAAAGTTTATAGCGATGTCCGCAACAAAGCCAATGCTGCCGTCGAAGAAGGCCGCAAAACTGTTGACGACTATAGCGACCGCGCTGTGCGTGCTGCTAACGCCGCCAAGGACGAATTCAACCGCCCAAGTAAGCACAAATAATTGTAGCCAATCAAATACTCAAGGCGCTCTGTTTCGCTGTAAATCAGGGCGCTTTTTTTATTGTGAAAACTGGCGAGTTGTGGCAAACTAAATCTATGGCTAAAAAGCACAATAATATCTTCACCCGCATATCTCAGCGTTTGCGTGACGACAACGAAAAAGGCTCGCGCCAGGCGCTGCTCGAGGAGTTGTTTAACGACTTCAATCGCAATCGCTACGAAATTTACAAGATTAACTTTTTTCGCGGTATATTTTTCGGTTTCGGGTCGCTTTTAGGAGGTACTATGCTGATTGTGTTGTTGGTTTGGGTGCTTAATCTCACCGGCCAACTTGTCCCGAGCGTGGCTGGCTTTATCGATCAAATACTTAATGTCATGCAGAATAGCCGGCGCTAGTGTTGCTAAACGGCTTCTTTACTCCTTAAAATTACTGCGCCAAGAGTGCAGGCAGATTGGCGCGCCGCGTCTTCAAAAACAACCTAGTCTGCGCTATAATAAGCATAAGATATGGGTAGTAATTCAGTACAAGGCCAGCCGGCGCTGCAACCGAGCGATTTCGTGCACCTGCACAATCATACCTTTCATTCGGTGCTGGATGGCTTGACTAAAATCAATGATTTGGTTGATAAGGTCAAGGAGTTCGGCATGGAGGCGGCGGCAGTAACCGATCATGGTACGATGAGCGGTATCCTTGACTATTATAAAACTGCCAAAAAGGCTGGTATTAAGCCGATCCTCGGTATCGAGACATACGTAGCGGCGCGTTCGCGCTTTGATCGCGACCCGGCCAAGGATAAGCAGCGCTTTCACTTGACGGTGCTAGCTATGAACAACACTGGCTTTCATAATCTGATGAAGTTATCGACGCAGGCTAACCTGGAGGGAATGTATTACAAGCCGCGGATTGACCACGACTTGCTGGAGGAGTTGAACGAAGGTTTAATTGTGATGAGCGGCTGTGCTAGCGGTGAAATTGGCGTAGCACTCAAAGAAGATGATTACGACCGCGCCCGCGATATCGCCAAATGGTATAAATCGATTCTGGGCGACCGCTACTATCTGGAGTTGCAAGACCACGGTCACCCGAAGTCAAATACGCACTGGGACGTCCAGGCAAAAATCAATGAGGGCTTGATTAAGTTATCGAAGGAGCTGGACATCGAGATGGTGGTGACTTGCGATGGGCACTACTTGACGCACGATCACCAGGACGCACACGAAATTTTGCTATGTGTCGGTACTGGTTCGTACTTGAGCGATGAAAAGCGGATGAGCTTGAAGGATTTTGAGCTGCACTTGACCGACCCGCGCGATATCATCGCTCATTGGGGAGAGGAATATCCCGAGGTAATTCGTAACACTAAAAAGGTAGCTGACCGCTGTAACGTTGAAATTGAGCTGGGCCGCATTCTTATTCCTAAATATCCGCTGCCTGAAGGCGAGAACGAGCACTCGTATCTGCTGAGATTGACTTATCAAGGTCTATTGCAGCGTTATAATGGCGCTTCAAAAGAGGAAGCTGAGAAGCTAGATCCTGACGATATCATTCCGCAATTGTCTGACGAAGTTCGTCAGCGCGCCGAGATGGAGCTGGGCGTGATGGGTAATATGGGTTATGAGGGTTATTTCTTGATTGTTCAGGACTTTATCAACTGGGGTAAATCTCAAGGGATTGTTTTTGGCCCGGGCCGTGGTAGCGCCGCCGGCTCGATTATTGCTTACGCGCTGAACATTACCGACCTTGATCCGCTGAAGTACGGTCTGCTGTTTGAGCGTTTTCTTAATCCAGATCGTATTTCCATGCCGGATATCGACGTTGATATCCAAGATACTCGCCGCGACGAAGTGATTGAGTATTGCGCTAAAAAATACGGCGAAGACCACGTCAGCAACATCGCTACCTTCGGTAAGATGTTCGGCCGCATGGCGGTGCGCGATGTCGCCAGGGTGCTGGAAGTGCCGTATGCTGAGAGCGACCGCTTGGCTAAGTTGGTACCGCCGCCGAACCAGGGCCGGCATATCCCGCTGTCGGTTAGCGTTAAAGAGGACGCTGATTTGCGTAAGGAGTATGAGAATAATCCTACCGCCAAAGAAGTGCTGGATTACGCTATCCAGCTCGAGGGCACGATTCGTAGCCACGGCGTTCATGCCTGCGGCGTGGTGATTGCGCCGGATACGCTGGTCAATTATATTCCACTAGAAATGGCACAAAAGGGCGTGGTGGCGACACAGTTCCCGATGGGCGAAGTTGAGGAGCTGGGCTTGCTGAAGATGGACTTTTTAGGCCTTTCAAACTTAACGATTATCAATAATGCCATGCGCATTATCAAAAAAGTTTATAAAGAAGAAATCGATCTGGCGCATTTGCCGCTTGATGACAAGCCGACATACGAGCTGTTTCAGCGCGGCGACACCACTGGCGTGTTCCAGTTAGAATCGGCGGGCATGAAACGCTATCTGCGGGCGCTCAAACCGACACATTTCGAGGATATCATCGCCATGGTAGCGCTGTACCGCCCGGGGCCGATGCAGTTTATCGATAGCTTTATTCGTCGCAAGCACGGCGAAGAGCCGATTACCTACTTGCACGAGGGTATGCGCAACTCGCTGGAAAACACCTACGGAATTTTGGTCTACCAAGAGCAATTTATGCAAATTTCCAAGGAATGGTGCGGCTTTACCGGCGGTCAAGCTGATACGCTGCGTAAAGCCGTCGGTAAGAAAAAAATCGACCTAATGAAAAAGGTTAAGCCGGAGTTCGTCGAGGGTGCGGTCAAAGTTGGCGGCGCCACGCGTGAAATGGCAGAAACTTTCTGGACGCAGCTGGAGGAATTCGCTAATTACTGCTTTAATAAGTCGCATGCCGCTTGTTACGGCTTGATTGCTTATTGGACGGCCTATCTGAAGGCGCACTATCCGGATGCTTTCATGGCGGCGCTAATGACCAGCGATCATGACGATATCGACCGCCTGGCGATTGAAATTACCGAGTGCAAGCATATGGGCCTGGAGGTTCTGGCACCGGACGTTAATCAATCTTACGTTGAGTTCGGTGTGGTGCCCGCTGCCAAGCAAGTCCGTTTCGGCATGGCAGCGGTCAAAGGCGTCGGCGTCGGTGCAGTCGAAGAGATTATCCGCGCTCGCGAGGCCGACGGCCCGTTCAAGTCGGTCGAGGATTTTGCCAAACGTGTCAGTACCAGCAAGGTTAATCGCAAAGCCTGGGAATCGCTGGTCAAAGCCGGCGCTTTCGACGCGCTGGGCGACCGCAGCGATTTGTTATTCAATCTCGATACGATTTTGGCTTTTGCTAGCAAGCTGCAAAAGGAAGCGCTCAGCGGGCAAGTTGATATGTTCGCGGCGCTCGGCGGCGACAAATTGATGCCGTCGGTCGAGCTGAAGACTTCGCCGGTCAAATACACCAACAAAGAGCAGCTGATGTGGGAGCGCGAGCTGCTGGGTCTTTACATTAGCGCGCATCCATTAGATAATTATGATGCCTTTTTCGAGGAGCAGACCATTCCGCTGCATGCCTGCACGCCGCAAATCGACGGGCAGAAAGTGTCGGTCGGCGGCTTGGTGTCGACGGTACGCACTATTGTCACCAAGGCTGGCACTAAAATGGCGTTTGTTGGTATCGAGGACAAAACTAGCGAGGCAGAATTAATCGTTTTCCCGAGGCTGTACGAGCAGCTTGGCGACAGCTTGCAACAAGATGCTATCGTCAAAGTAGCCGGTACAATCAACGCCCGCGACCGCGACGGCAACATGACCGATGAAGCCAAAGTCATTGCCGACGAAGTCAATATCGTTACCGACAAAGAACTCAACGAATACCAAAGCCACGGCCGTAAAATGACGGCGCCGAAAGGCCGCACGGCTGTCAAAAGCAAGCGTTATCCGCGCAAAAACGCTAACGGTGCGCCAGCTGTGACGGCTGCAGCCAGCGCCAAAGCGGCGCCAGCAATTATCGCCAAGCCGCTAGAAAAGCTGGAAACTGTCTATGTCAAGGTCAAGAATCCGAGCGACCGCGACTTGCTAGTCTCGCTCAAGAAACTGTGCAGCCAAAACCCCGGTCATAATGACATTATTATGATTTTGGGCGAAGATAAGTCCAATGCTATCCGTCTACCGTTTCGGGTCGATGCTCAGCGCAACTTGTGCGCTGGCCTGGCCGAACTACTGGGCGAAGAATGCGTCAAGGTGAAATAACTTAGGGTGAGATAATTTTGGCCAAAGAAAATAGCCCGCCAGAAAGGCCTTGCGCCGAGGCTGGTGGCCTCTAGGCGGGCTATTTTCTAGCGGGCTTTATCAGCCCTCTTCGGACGCCTCAGGGGCGTCCTTGGTCTTGGCGTCGTCGGTCTCCTCCTCTCCTATGATAACGAAACACCCGCGGTTGGGCGTCTCGATCGTGTAAACGCCGTCTCTGGTGACATCGGAGACCCAAAGGGTCTCGGTGGCTGCGTCGAGAAGCGCGAGTTCCAGCTGACGCTTCCGCGCCTTCTGGAGTCGCAGACGCTCCTTCAGGTTGCGCAGCTGCGCAACCTTGGTCTCTTCAGTATACTCGGCGTCAATCTTGTCAAGCATCAGCCTGACAAGATTGACCGCCCCATAGAGGGCGATGACCGTCAACCCAAGTGCGGGGTGTTCTCCCCGCACCAACAGAGCGGCCATCACGGCCGCGCTGAGAAGCACGGTATACTCAATGGTGAGCTGGACGAAGAAGTGCTTCATGATTCCTCCTCGAAATCACGCTCAGACAAAAAGGGCAACTTTCCGCCCTTTTTTAGGTAATCTGAGCGAAAAGCTAATATATATATATCACATATGAATTGCAAAGTCAATACTTTTCGCAATTATTTCGCAAAAAATGCAAATTTTGAACCCTTTTCGGGCTATTTTGCCGCTTTTGCTAGTTCGTACAGCGCGATTCCGGCCGCTACCGACACGTTGAACGACTCTTTTTGCCCGAACATCGGAATCTCAATGATATCGTCAGCCAAAGCCAGCCATTCGGGCGCGATACCGCTAACTTCTTCGCCTAGCAGCAACGCAATGCGGTCTGGCGCCGAATAATCGCGCAGATTGGTACTATTGGCGGCTTGTTCCAGGGCGGCGATACGGTAGCCCAGCTGCCGCAGTTCATCTAGCGGCGGTGCTTCGCGATACTCAAACGGCACTAAACTCTCGGCGCCGAGCGCAGTTTTGTGAATTTGCTTGGTAATTTTTTCGCGGATGTGCGGCAGACGCTGGTCGTCTCGCGTGATTTCACCATCGATTAGCGCGCAATTTGGCGCTTCGCGGCACAAACTCAAATCTGGGTAGGGCGTATAGCCGCTCAAAATCAACCGTTCGACACCGAAACCTTCGCATGTCCGGAAAATCGACCCGACATTGAAAGCCGAGCGGATGTTGTGGGCGATGACGACGATTTTTGGCATAATTCTATTGTAGCACTGTTTTTAGCGCAAGCTTTTTGCTAAAATAAAGGTGATGGATGAAGAAGAAGTCCAGCGCCGTCGGCGCGAACAAGACGAAAAAGCTACCCGCCAGCGGGCGACTATTTTGGGTTTGCCGTATGTTGATATGCGCAATCTAGAGGATACGCTACCGCTAGTCCCTGGCATGATTCCGATCGAGAAAATGCACCAATACCGCATCGTGCCGCTAGCCAAGGGCGGCAACGAAGTGATGTACCAAATCGGCGTAACCTCGCAAACGCCGCAATCTATTTTGCAGAAGATTAAGCGCGAGTATCAAGATCGCGGCGACAAATTGCAGTTTTTGCTGATCAGCGCTAGCGGCTACCGGGCGATGATGCTGCGTTACGATCCGCCGCAGCGTACTGCCTATGATGATATCGAGATTGCTAAAGAGGGCGATAGCAACACCATCGCTCAAGTTAGCCAGACGTTGAATCTGGTATCGAGCGAGGAATTATTTGATTTCCTGATCAAGCAGGCGGACAGGCTTGGCGCTAGCGATATTCACATTGAAAACGAGCGCGATTCTATCCGCGTACGCATGCGCGTCGACGGCGCGCTGCACCCGGTGGCGCAGCTAGAACGTTCGCGCTACCGAATTATTATGGGCGAGCTAGCTAGCCGTGCTGGTGTTAGCAGTGCAGCTATGGAGTCGCAGTCCGGCCATATGCAGATGGAAATCACTACCGATCAAGGCACGCATCTATTGAATCTGCGCGTCGAGACTGTGCCAACGTTGTACGGGCAAGATGCGGTGCTGCGTTTGTTTAATTTTGATGAATCATTATTGAACTTGGACTTGCTGGGCATTCCGCCGCGCCAGCGCAAAGAAATCGACGAAGTTGTCAGCCACCCGCGCGGTCTAGTGCTGATGGTCGGGCCGACTGGCTCGGGTAAATCGACGACGCTTTATAGTATGCTTAATGCATTGAATACCACCGACCGCAAGCTGATTACGCTCGAGGATCCGATCGAGTATGGCCTGAGCGGCATGTCGCAAATCCCGATCGACACGACGCACGGGCAGAGTTTTGCTGATGGTTTGCGTAGCGTTTTGCGCCTCGACCCAGATGTGGTGATGGTTGGAGAGATTCGTGATGTCGATACGGCGCGCACGGCTATTCAGGCGTCAATCACCGGCCACTTGGTACTATCGAGCTTTCACGCTAATACTACCAGTACAGCCTTTAGCCGTATGATTGATATGATTGGAGTTAACCCGATCTTTTCAAGCGCTATCCGCTTGTTGATTGCCCAGCGTCTGGTGCGGCGTTTAGTTGATCATACCAAGGAAGCGTATGAACCCGATGAGGCAACACGTAAATATGTTCAGCGCGTACTCGAAAAGCTGCCGCCCGATGTCGAGAAGCCTGATTTGGATAATTTCAAGCTGTGGCGCCCCGTGCCTAGCGAAGATGCGCCGTTTGGCTACAAAGGCCGGGTGGTTATCATGGAACAGCTGGTTGTTACCGATGAAATTCAGAAGTTTATCCGCGGCGACGTCCAAGATGTTCACCCCGAGACGATCGAAGAAACCGCCCGAAACGAAGGCATGCTAACGCTCGAGCAAGTCGGCGTATTGGCGGCTTTGCGCGGCGAAACCACGCTCGAGGAAATAGCGCGGGTGATTTAACGCAAATTGTGGTATAGTATTGAGTGCTGGCTCTAGGCATGTGGAGTGCATAGCGTTGATACAAAGAGTGAAATCGTGAAAATCCTGCATTTTAAGCAGTTTTACAAGCATTATGTATTTGTAGAAGATGGCGAAGGTGGACGAAAAAAAGTCCTAAAAAATTATATAGATGTGAATGTTTGCATTGATATGGTGTGTGGAGATACAAAGTATGAATTGGGAAGTGAGGAATAAGAAATGATGAGATGGATAATAAAAATAATCTTATTTCCAATCAGCTTGCTGCTGAGTATCCTTACTGCCTTTCTGACATTTATACTTGGCATAGGAACAACTATTCTGTATTTCTTAATGCTGATGTGTATAGTTGCTGCAATAGGATCATTTATGCAAAAAGATATATCACTTGGCATTGAGGCATTGGTATTAGGATTTTTGTTAAGTCCTTATGGAATACCGATGGTCGGAGCAGCTGTTATAGCATTCCTTCAGGGAATCAATGAAGCAATAAAATCAATCTAAAAAAATTCATACAAATGGTTACCAAAGGCGATAGAAGAAAAACTATCGTCTTTTTCTTTGCCAATTTTTTGGGGAGGAGGTGAAGCGATGGACTTTGACTATTTCTATAACAGAGAAGCAGAAAGATTTAACTTTCTAAAAGTACCGGAGATATTGGTAGACGGAGAAGAATTTAAGGGATTATCCGCTGAAGCGATTATCCTTTATTCAATGCTTCTTAAACGGACAGGAATGTCTTTTAAGAATAACTGGATAGACAAAGATGGCAGGGTATTTATCTATTTTACTGTTGAAGAAATTATGAGAAGAAGAAATATCTCAAAGC
>CALHTM010000019.1 GCA_938039975.1 uncultured Candidatus Saccharibacteria bacterium | reverse complement strand
TGTGGCTCTTTAGCTCAGTTGGTAGAGCAGAGGCCTGAAGAGCCTTGTGTCACTAGTTCGAGTCTAGTAGGAGCCACCAGCAAAATACTCTCCCTGTCGGAGAGTGTTTTTCTTTAGGCTAGAAAGCAAGTATAATAATTTTAATGAGAAGTATTCAGCGAAAGCAAGCATCTTGGCGCGGGCCGATAATTTTCGGTGTGGTCTTGGTAACGGTAATTGTCTTGATGTGCACAGCGACCTACTTTACGTTTCGTTCATCGGGTGACTACACTGCTGTCAAATTGCAACCAGCTCGTGAAAAATTCCCTGATATTCAGGTAGATAAGCTGTCGCCGCTACGTGCTCGCGCCGTAAATATACTTCGCCAACAATATGACAATCCGCAGCCTGGCCCGTTTTATAGCCAGGGCGAGCGGCAAGACTGGTGCGCAAATTTTGTTAGTTGGGTCAGCCGCCAAGCTGGTGCGCCGCTAACTAATCCGCATAGCGGCGGTTGGCGTATTCCAGGTGTGCGCAGTCTCGAGACGTATTATCGTAACGCTGGTAAGTTCCGCGCTGCAAATAGCGGCTACCAGTTGCAGCCTGGCGACGCTATTATGTACGACAACGCCAGCCGTCATGGCGAGCATGTGAACTTTGTGCTCAAATACGATAACGGCAAGGTGACGACTATTGGCGGTAACGAGGGCGGCGTGATTAACATTCAACAGTCGGATCTCAGCCGCGACGGACCGATTCGCGGTTTTGGACTGCTAGAATAATGGCGCACATTTCAATTTCTTAACCGTATACGGTATGATAGAATTATGTTCAAAAAGTATATCAAGAAGAAGCTTCAAAAGTATGTCGTTAAGTACTTTGAGCTGCATCCGCATGTCAGATTGATAGTTGTTGCTGGCAGTGTTGGCAAAACTAGCACCAAGCGTGCTCTCGGCAGATTATTATCGCAGCGTTTTCGCGTCCGCATGCACGAGGGTAATCATAATTCAGAAGTGTCGGCGCCATTGGCGATTCTCGGCATTAACTTGCCAGAGAGACTGCATAGCCCGTTGGCGTGGCTAGGTGTTTTTAGGGCAGCGCATCGCCGCGTTTATAGTCCAGCGGATGTCGATGTCATTATTCAAGAATTAGGCGTTGACCATCCAGGCGAGATGATGGATTTCGGCACTTACTTGCGGCCGAATATTGCGCTAGTTACGGCGATAACACCTGAACATATGGAATTTTTTGGTTCAATTGAACATGTGGCTCAAGAAGAGCTATTTGTTGCTAAATTTTCTGAATATACGCTAATTAACCGCGATGACATCGACGGGCGATTCGCAGATTTCTTGGAGTCGGCAAACTTTAGTACTTACGGCACGACTGGGCTAGCAGAGTTTCGTTTTGAGCAGCAACAGCTTGATGAAAACGGTTACAGCGGCACGGTTATTGCCCCTAACGATATTCGTTTCCCCGCTACTATTAAAGTAGTGGGCGAGCATAGCTTGCGCCCGATCATGGGTGCAGTTGGCGCGGCAATGATGCTCGGGCTGCCAGTGGAAGACATTATACGCGGACTGTCGCTCCTCAAGCCAGTGCCAGGGCGGATGAATCTGCTGCGCGGCATTGGCGGCGTGACTATTATAGACGACACTTATAATTCTAGCCCGGCAGCGGCTCAGGCGGCGCTGCGAACTCTATACGAGTTCACGGATGTACCGAGTCGTGTGGCTGTTTTTGGCGATATGCTAGAGCTTGGCGGCAGCAGCCAGGCCGAGCACGAGAAGCTCGGTCGCATGTGCGATCCGAATCTTTTGTCGTGGGTGGTAGTCGTCGGCGTGGCGGCGACGCAATACTTAGCACCAGCGGCCCGTTCGACAGGTTGCCAAGTTCATGTGGCGCGCAACGCTATCGAAGCAGGCGAGTTCGTCCGTTCGATAATCGAGCCGGGGACGGTAGTGCTGGTCAAAGGTTCGCAGAACGAAATATTCCTCGAAGAATGTGTTAAGGTGCTCTGCGACATGACCGAGGACGCTGAATTAGTCCGCCAAAGCGATAAATGGCTAGCTATCAAAGACAAATATTTCCAGCAATTTTAATCGTGTGTATAATAGGTTTAATTTAAGGAGTAAAGGAGTAAGCTAGCAATGAAACAAGACGGTGCGCCAAAGAAGCCGAAAACCACTAAAAAGAGGGTTTCTGACAAGCCCAAAACCAAGACCAAAACCGAGACCAGTAAAAAAGCTAAAGTTTCAACAAGCACGACAGCATCAGCGCCAGCGCCCGCCGAACAATCCGCTGCAAAATCCAATGCTGTAGCAGAACAGCCAGCCGCCGCTCCGGTTATCGCCAACCAGACCATGGCTCAACCTATAGCTCAGCCGGCGTTGCCGCCGCAGATGGCGATGGGCCAGCGAAAGTCTAAAGCAGGCTTGATTATTGCTATTTGCGCTGCAGTATTAGTTGTGCTACTGGCGATTGCTGGCGCTACTGCCTATGCGTTTTATCAGAAGCCAGAAAACGTCTTGCTTGATGCGGTTAGTAAATTGCCGCTGGCTACCAAAGTCTCGACTAAAACTACCGTGAACTCAAACTTTTCCTATGAAGCCGACGGCGTGAAAATTAAGTTCAAGAGATTTACATTTGATACAGGCGCTGAAAATACGCCGAAATTTGACGCAAATGCCGAGTTAGTTCTAGAGGTGAATGGCAAGGAGCTGTCTCTCAAGGCTAGCGGTTTGGTAACTGACAACGGCACGGTCTATTTCAAGGATAATATCGTATCAAGTATCAAGGAGACGTTGTCTATATTACATCAAAAGCTGCCAGCTCAGGCTGAAAAACATCTGAAAAAGATTGACGGCAAATGGGTAAAGTATTCGCTAGCCGATGCTCGCAAGCAGGACAAAAAATCAGCCAATCAACTGCAGTGTGTGATTGATGCTTACAAAAAATACTCCAAAGACGACAAAGCTAAGCATCAAATTTCCAGCGTTTACAAAAAACATTCATTTATAATTATCGACAAAGAAGTTAAGTCGCAAAATGGTAATTTTGGCTACGACGTATCAGTTGATGACGACAAAGCAGAGGCTTTCTGGAAGGATTTTCGAGAAACCTCTTTCGCTAAAAGCGTTGAATCTTGCGCGCCGAACGTTTCGTCTTCGTCGTCTGATACTTACAAGTCTGCCAAAAAAGCCAAATCAAAAGCTGACGCTACCATGACCGTTTGGGTGTCGCAATGGTCGCATGAACTGCGCGGCGTTGACGTTAAGGCTACTAACCTTAAGACCGATAGCCATTCCGACAAAAACTACAATGTTAGCGCCAAGACAATTATTGATTTTAGCAAAGGTTCGCAGGTCGCTGTTCCAAGCGACGCCATAAGCGCTGAAGAGTGGGCAAGTGCGATCAGCCAATCTTTTCAGTCGGTAGCTGGCGGTAGTTATTTATCTGCGCCAACCGTTGATACTGATAATGATTTAGAATATGGCGATTACGACGATTAATTACTAGAACCAGCTGTGTTTTATCTGTTATACTGATAGTTGATGAGACACTATAACCCTTCTGAAATTGAGCCGAAATGGCAGCAAATCTGGGCGGATGACCAGCGTTATCATACGAACGAGTCAAGCGCCAAGCCAAAATACTATGTGACGGGCATGTTCCCGTATCCAAGCGGTGCAGGTATGCATACCGGCCACTTTATGGAGCATTCCATTGTCGACGCGGTGGCGCGTTTTCGCCGGGCGCTCGGTTACAACGTAATGTATCCGATTGGCTGGGATAGCTTTGGCTTGCCGGCCGAGAATTACGCTATCAAAACTGGCCGCAAACCTCGAGAAACTACCGCTGACAATATTGCGAATTTCAAAAAACAATTGCGCAGTGTCGGTGCTAGCATCGATTGGTCGCGCGAGATCAATACTAGCGACCCAGAATACTACAAATGGACGCAGTGGATATTTACTAAGCTGTTTGAAAAGGATTTAGCCTATCAAAAAGAATCGCTGCAATGGTGGTGTCCTAAGGATAAGACGGTTCTCGCCAACGAGCAGGTGATTGACGGCAAATGCTGGCGCTGCGACTCGGTCGTTGTCAAGAAGTCTATGAAACAGTGGTTCTTCCGGATTACCGCTTATGCCGAGCAGCTGCTTGCCGAGCTGCCAGATATGGATTGGCCCGACAAAATCAAAATTGCGCAGACTAACTGGATCGGTAAAAGTGAAGGCGCTGAGATTACTTTTCAAGTTGACGGCAGCGATGATACGATAACCGTTTTCTCGACGCGTCCTGATACGATCTTTGGCGCAACCTTTCTGGTGTTAGCGCCCGAGCATCCGCTAGCACACCAGCTGTTAACTGACGAGACGCGCGAATTAGTTGAAAACTACATCGACGCAGCTGTCAAGAAATCAGAGATTGAGCGTAGTAACGACACCAAGGAAAAGACTGGCGTTTTCAGCGGCAGTTACGCTGTTAATCCGGCGACTGGCGATAATGTGCCAATTTGGATCGCTGATTACGTACTAGGAGGCTACGGCACGGGCGCAGTGATGGGTGTACCGGCGCACGATGATCGCGATTTTGCGTTTGCTGAGAAGTTTGAACTGCCAGTTGTCGAGGTGATTGAACGTCCTGAGGATGATATCGATACTGACGCTTGCTATCACGGCGAAGGGGTTTTGGTGAATTCTGGCGCTTTTGACGGTACGCGCAGCGAGGATGCTCGCGAGCAAATTGTCGCTTGGCTCGAGCAAGAGGGTAAAGGTAAGTCGCAAATTACTTACAAAATGCGCGATTGGCTGATCAGCCGCCAGCGCTATTGGGGCGCGCCGATTCCGATTATTTATTGCCCGGAGCACGGCGCAGTGCCAGTCCCGGAAAGTGATTTGCCGGTGCTATTGCCGGATGTCGATGATTTCCAGCCGCGCGGTGATGGCAAATCAGTCTTGGCGGCGCAAGAAGACTGGGTGCAGACGACTTGTCCGGTTTGCGGCTCCCCAGCTCGGCGCGAAACTGACACGATGGACGGTTACGCTTGTAGCAGCTGGTACTTGCTGCGGTACACTGATCCGCACAATGCGCAGCAGGCCTGGGCGCCAGACAAGGCAAATTACTGGGCGCCGCTCGATATGTATGTCGGCGGCGATCACGCGACGGCCCATTTGCTGTATGTGCGCTTTTGGACTCATGTCTTTCGCGAGCTTGGGTTGACGGATTTTGCCGAACCAGTAAAAAAGCTGGTTTACCACGGTTTGATTCAAGCCGAGGACGGCCGCAAAATGAGCAAAAGCCTCGGCAATGTCGTTGATCCGCTTGAAGTCATCAACGCTGGCTATGGCGCTGACGCCCTGCGTACGTTTGAGCTTTTCTTGGGGCCGATTAACGAAAACTCTAGCTGGAACAGCCGCGGCATTGCTGGCGTTTATCGTTTTCTTAATCGCTTGTGGACACTAGTGCAAGAATTTGATGACAGCGACAAAACCGATACGTCTGATACTCAGAAGCTTGATACCATTATTAATTCTACTACCAAAAAAGTCACCGATGACATTCATCGGCTCAGCTTTAATACGGCGATTGCAGCGCTGATGGAATGCGTGAATGATTTGTACAAATTGAAAGTGGCGGGCTACAGCGAAGATTGGCGCCCGCATCTCAAAACACTAGTGCAATTGGTACAGCCGTTTGCGCCGCACATGGCCGCCGAATTGTGGCAGCAGCTTGGCGAAACTTCGCAGCTCGATTTTGCTGCTTGGCCTGTCTGGGATAATGCTAAAATTGCCAGCGACAGCTTGCTCATTATCGTGCAAGTCAATGGCAAATTGCGCGCGAAACTCGAGGTCGCTGCTGATGCTAGCGAAGAACAGATCAAGGATCTAGCGCTAGCCGACGCCAACGTCCAGAAATTCGTGCTGGCTGAGCCGAAGAAGATTATCTACGTCAAGGGCAAGCTCGTCAATATTGTGGCGTGATTCCGTGATCCCGTCCTTGCAAACTTACAAATGGCAAGTAGCGTTTCTGAACCTATATGCTATTACTTTGTTGGATTTTCGACGCCAACGGGCGTAACATCGACGGTGCCGTCACCGTTCAGATCGACATGATACATGATTACTTCTGCGCCTGGGTGTGGTACGACGCTGATTTCGGCGGCAGCCTCATTGACAATGCCGTGTCCTAAATCGCGCTGCGGGCCCGTCCAGCCTTGCTCTTGTCCGTATTGATCAACATAGGCGGTAGCCGCTCCATTAACGCTACTACCTTCTGGAACCTCTACGCGGACAATCGCCGATTCATCGAATTTCTCGGGGTGTTCGCTATATTCGTCGACCAGCTCGACAGCTTTCTGCTCGGCTACAGCTGCTGGGTTAGAGGTTTCGGCACTACTGGCTCCGTAGTCGCCGACGCCGCAGCCTGTTAACGCTGCTGCGCTCAAACCTATGGCAGCGGCAGTAGTAATTAATTTCTCGGATTTACCAACGTTTTGTTCATGACTCATACTTCTATTATAGCATAACCGATATAAAAAGTCAATAATTAAACTATGATAACGCTATAATGTCAAATACTTGAGAAAAACCCCGCTTTAGCGTATAATACTACTAAGTTTATACAAACCGAGAAGGAGAACATTTCATGGCACAGCCAAAGAAACAATCAAGTCCTCGCAAGACTGGCATGCGCCGCAGCCATCTTGTCGAGAAATTAGCCAAGCGCGTTAACGGCCATTCGCCAGTCAAAGTGTTGATTGGCAAGAAAAAATCATCAACCAAGCAGAAATAACCGTTTCAAACAAAAACGGTGAGATAATAAAAGGAAACAAACGCGAATGGCATCGAATAGACACCTTGGTCGGATTGTTGCGCTGCAAGCGCTATACGAATTGGAATTGCGCCGGCAGTCTGGCGACAACAGTGCCGCGTTAGATGATATCTTGAAGCGCGATGTCGAGCGTTACCGTTCGGCGATTGACGACATCGCTTTCGTAGAAGGACTGGCTAGCGGTGTTGTTAGCCAGCAGGCGGAACTTGACCAGCAGCTGCAGCCAATTGCGCCCGAGTGGCCAATTACGCAGATAGCACGGATCGACAGGGTAATCTTGCGGATTGGCCTGTACGAATTACTGCACCATCAAGATACTGTGCCGCCGCGCGTCGCCATCAACGAAGCGATTGAGCTAGCCAAAGCGTTTGGTTCTGATAATTCGAGCAAGTTTGTCAACGGCGTACTGGGTACCGCTTATCGCAAATTTGTCGAGGAAGGGTCAGATAATGCCAAAGCCGAAGGCCAACAGAAGCAAGTTTGATCATATACGCAAATATTTAACAAAGTCGCGTTCGGCGTCTATCCAAGAAATCGTCCGCGAGCCAACTAGCGGCGGCGTGATTTTCCGTCACGGCGAGTCGGGTATCGAGATTTTACTGATTCAGGATGCCAAAGACCGCTGGACAATTCCCAAAGGCCACATCGAGGAGGGTGAGACGGCCGTGCAGACTGCTCGCCGCGAAATTGGCGAGGAAGCTGGCTTGCACGACGTTGATATGCTAGGCTGGCTGGGCAAGATTCATTTTCGCTATCGCCGTCTCGATAAGCTCGTTTTGATGACGACGCAAATTTATTTGGTGCGCGTTCGTACCAGCGGCGATGAAATCCAGAAAGAGGATTGGATGAAAGGTATCAAATGGTTCCCGTTCAACGAGGCGCTCGAGCTGATCGAATACGAAGATATTGCCAAGCTAATGCTGAAAGCTAAAACGCGGATCCGCCAAGAAAACTTATAAACTTACAAAATACGAAAAGGAGGAAAGATGAGCGGCATGCCAACTGGGCCGTATCAAGATTGGGCGAAGCAGAAATTAGGTTTTGAATATAACGATATTCAACTTCTGATTACTGCTTTGACGCATCGCAGCTATGTTAACGAGCACAAAAAATCGGTGAGCGAGCACAATGAGCGCTTGGAATTTCTGGGCGACGCCGTGCTAGAGCTGGTGGTGACGGATTATTTATATAAACATTATAGCGAGCCGGAAGGAATCCTGACTAGCTGGCGCGCGGCGCTAGTTAACACCACTAGTAATGCTAAATCTGGCGAAGAGCTTGGTTATGAGCCATTGGTGCGGATGAGCCGCGGCGAGAAGCATGGCTCCGAGCGGGCGCGCCATCAGATTCTAGCCAATGCTTACGAAGCAGTGATCGGTTCGATTTATTTGGAGCGCGGCTATGATGCCGCGGCGGCCTTTATCGAGAAGCATACTATCAGCAAACTTGACGGAATTTTAGAGAGCGGCTCTTGGCGCGACCCTAAAAGCCATCTGCAAGAAATCAGCCAGCGCGTCGACGGCGCTACGCCAGTCTACAAAGTCATCGCCGAAGACGGCCCAGACCACGATAAGGTTTTCACGCTCGGCGCTTATGTCGGCGACAAACTGATGGGTAAAGGCATCGGCCCTAGCAAACAAACCGCCCAGCAGCAAGCCGCCCGGGCAGCGCTGGAAGAGTATAAGAAACGGCAATAAAAAACCAAAGAAAATAGCCCGCCAGAGGGCCGCGCTGAGGCTTTAAACCTCTAGCGAGCTATTTTCTCGGCGGGCTCGACTAGGAGATGTTGTACTTCACCATCTGACTGGTGAAGTACAACCCAGAGTCGATGCTCTTGGTGATCGACATGTCGGGGGCGAAGATGTCGGCACACTGGAGTGCCAAAAGAGAGGTAGTCTGCCTCTCCATGTTGGCAAGGGTGGCTCGTCTATCTTCCACGGACATGTTACTGAGAGCCAGCTGCACATCTCTGTCGGGGATAAAGGCGAACCTTCCGATGAGAGGCAGTGAGACGACGATGACATCCATCGTGTCCTCCTTTCTAGCTTTCACAGAGCAAAAAGAGCAGCTTTTCGCTCCTTTTTAGGTAACTCTGAGCGAAAAGCTGATATATATATATCACATATGAATCGCCATGTCAACGTTTTCCGCAATAATTTCGCAAATTTCGCAAATTTTAAGTATTTTTGAGCTGTTTTGGCCGTTTTTGCGCCCTATAGCGGCGTTTTCTGCCTGAATTGGTCTTATAGGCTAGACTTGAACAAAAAGGTGTCTAGCGGCGGCTTAGGCGCTTTGTTGACATTTTACCCGTAACACGCTAGAATATGACAGAAGTAACAATAGTACTAACGTGAAGTAAAGGAAGTTTTAATTTTATGCTCGCAATTCGTTTGCAACGTTTGGGCCGCAAGGCTTATCCGGTATACCGCGTCGCCGTCCAGGAAGCACAGCGCCATCCATCGAGCGGCCGCGTGGTTGCTTATGTCGGTAGCTACAACCCGCATACCAAAGATGCCAATATCAATGTCGAGGCTGCTCAAAAATACCTTGATAACGGCGCTCAACCGACGCCGCGCGTTGCGAAGTTGTTAAAAGAAGCTGGTGTCAAGCTGCCGAAATGGGTTAAAGAGTTCCAGGGCGGCAAGACCAAAGCGGTCAAGAATACTGAAAAGCTGCGCAAGAATCAGCCAAAAGAAGAGCCAGCTGCCGAAGAGACAGAAGCTCCAGCTGAAGCCTAACGCTTTTAATTACGAACTAGCGCGCTCTAGCTGCATGGTTGGGGCGCGTTTTTCGATTTCATAGCAAAAGCATGTTACAATAAAAGTACGATAGTAACCGTGTGACCGCAAAGGAGGAGATACCGTGGGCATGTCGACCATTGACCAGGAATTTGTCGAATATATCGTAAAATCACTAGTAGGACATCCAGATGATGTGGTTGTTGACCGGATTGTCGACGAGAAGGGTGTTTTGCTGACTCTAACTGTCAATCCAGAAGACTTAGGCCGGGTGATTGGCCGCCGCGGCTCGACCGCGCAAGGACTGCGCACGCTGCTGCGGGCGTTGGGCGCTAAAAATACTGCTCATTACAACCTGAAAATCGTCAATAATGACGACCGCGAGGACGCCGATTCGGCTGCAGTGGATAATGATGTGGAAAACGCTACTAGTGATTCTGTGGAAAATGACGCAGAAAACACAGAAACCGAAAGCGATTTCGCAAAAAAGTCGCGCCAAGAGCTTGCAGAATTAGACGACCTTGATATATAATCATAAGTAAGTTCATGCGAGAACCCTGAACTAACGAAAACAAAGTACAAAAGCTCTACTGCGAGCAAACCAACAAATGGTTTGAGAGACTTATTTGTGCAAGAAAGCCGTCTTTTGAGGCGGTTTTTTTGTTGGGGTGAAATTTCGAGAAGGCTAGGTGTAATCTATTACACGAAAAGCCAAACGTGTCAATTGCAACTATACAACTTTTTTGTAAAAGCACAAATATATAGATAAAATATAACGTAGTAGAAGTCAAATACTATCAGGCAATAAAATCTAGATTGCAGCAAATTATTGCAAGACATGAAAATAGCCCGCCGAAAACGTGCTCAAGCCGGAAACTGGGTGTTTCAACCCAGGAGATGCAAGATCTGCGTCTCGAACCAGGTTGAACCAATTTTCAGCGGGCTATTTTCGGGCGGGCTGTGTCAGCCCTTCAGTCTATCCAGGCGGATAGCCTGGGTGAAACCGAGCCAGAATGCCGCGCGACGCGGCCAGTTATTCATCAAAGCCCTGATGAACTTCCTGAGCGCGTACAGGTGCACGCGCTCCCGGAAGGAGAGCCTCTTGCGAGGCTCGGGAGTGACGGAGGTGATGGTCGGCATGATCGCCTTCCTCTCTTTGCTCAAAGCAAGGGCGACTTCTGCCCTAGGACAACTTTGAGCAAAAGTTGATATATATATCACAGATAGACATCCGTGTCAAGACTTGCTACACTATAACAGATGAGAAAAATTCAGGTGATCACCTTATTTCCAGAAATGTTCGCTGGCGTGTTCGGCAGTTCGATGATGTGGAAAGCGCAAAAAGACGGCCATGTTGAGCTTTCGACGATCGATTTGCGTCAGTTTGGATTAGGCCCGCGCCGGACGGTCGACGATACGCCGTACGGCGGCGGCGATGGTATGCTGCTGATGGTCGAACCGCTATGGAATGCGGTGCAGCAGGCTAAACAGATTGACTCTGGCGCTAAAGTCTTAATCATGACACCGCGCGGCCAGCGTTGGCGGCAGGCGTTGGCGCAGCAATACAGCGAAAGCGAAGATGGTTATATTGTGATCTGCGGGCGCTACGAGGGCTATGACGAGCGAATTATGGCGCTGGTCGATCAAGAGCTTAGCGTCGGTGATTATGTGCTAACTGGCGGCGAATTGCCAGCGATGACGATTATTGATTCGATTGTGCGGTTAATTCCTGGTGTACTTGGCGGCGAAAACAGCGCAGCGATTGAGAGCTTTAGCGACGGCGAAACACTAGAATACCCGCAATACACTCGGCCTGAGGAATGGCAAGGTTTGCGCGTGCCAGAGGTGCTACTTAGTGGACATCATGGCAAAATCGCCGAATGGCGGGCAGCGCACAGCAAAAAGGCTGGGGAATAAAGCGATTTTGCCAGCGCCGGGCAGACCCAGCTAGCGTCAACTAAATTAGGAAACAAAATACTCCTCGCCAAGGCAGAGGAGTATTTCATTGTTGTGGTGGATTTATCGGAGAGCGATCGATACATTTTTGTGTTTGTTTTTGTAACTTCGCTGTCTATACAATATACGTTTTTGTGTTTAATAGCAAGCATTTTTTGGACAAAAAATAAAAAATCGTGTGGAAAAATGCTATGCTAATAATATGAAACAGTTTATAGCTAGTATTTTTCCGCCAACAATTTTCAAGAAGCGCGCACAGTATGCGGCGCTGGCAGCAGGTTTCTGGACGATTATTATAATGTTGGCGCAATTGTTTAGGTTCGAGAAATTTCCAAAAACTCTAGAATTGCTGGGGATTGGCGACGGCACTATCGTCGCGATTGCTATAGTTTTGCTAGAATTTATTTCTTTGCCATTTTTGTTGTCTATGCCGCGGTTGAGCAAGTTAGAGAGGCGAATATCAGGTGCGTGCACATTGCTAGCGCCTGGCGTTTGGCTGGCGATTAGCGCGGTTGTACTGATGAGCGGCGGACAGGGAAAAGTTAGTTTGTTTGGCGCGGTAGCGGCGCTGCCGGGGGTGGTTAGCCTGCTGCTGTCCGGCGTGTGGCTAGTAGCTGCGGCGTATTTGACCGCTAAACTGCGGCGGCTAGATTTGAAATAAAAGCGCTCTAGTGATATATTAAGGTAGGCGCGATGGGGTGTCGCCAAGTGGTAAGGCACTGGGTTCTGGTCCCAGCATGCGGGGGTTCGAATCCCTCCACCCCAGCCAAGAAATAATGATATGAAGACAACTACTCCCCGAATTCCGAGCGGTTTCAGCGAATATCTGCCAGGCGACCAAATAGAGTTTAATCGTTTGCGCGACATTATTCGCGAAACTTATGAGCGCTATGGCTACGCGCCGCTGGACACGCCAGATATTGAGCTGAGCGAGGTATTGTTGGCGAAAGGCGGCGGCGAAACCGAGAAACAAATCTATCGGTTTGAACGCGGCAAGAATGATTTGAGCTTGCGTTTTGATCTAACGGTGCCGCTGGCGCGCTACGTCGCCGAACATGAAGGCCAGCTGGTTTTTCCGTTCCGTCGTTACCAGATCGGTAAAGTACATCGCGCCGAGCGAGCCCAAGCTGGGCGTTTCCGCGAATTCTACCAGTGCGACATTGATGTGATTGGTTCGGAAAGCGTGGCGGCCGATGCGGAGTTCCCGGCGGTAATTAACGATATTTTTGAGCAGTTTGCTTTCGGCGAGTTCACGATTCACATCAATAATCGCTTGGTGTTGAACGGCTTTTTCGCTGGAATTGGTTTGACCGATGTGTCGGCGGATGTGCTGCGAGTAGTAGATAAAATCGAGAAAATATCGCGCCAAGATTTTATGGCGGAATTACGCGGGCTAGGCCTTAGCGAAAAGCAAGTCTTGCAAGTAGTTGCCTTCACAGAAATTAGCGGTAGCAACGACGAGATTTTATCGCAGCTAGAATCAATGAAAAACGAGATCAATTCTGATGATTTCGCGCTTGGCACGGCAAAATTACGCGAGTTGCTGGCGATGCTGCGAAACATGGGCTTGCCAGAGCAGCGTATTCAGTTAGACCTACGGATTGCGCGCGGACTGGATTATTATACTGGCGTAGTCTACGAAACGACGCTTGATGATTATCCAGAAGTCGGTAGTGTTTGCTCGGGCGGACGCTACGATAACTTGGCCGAGAACTATACGCGGACGCGTCTGCCGGGAGTTGGTGTGTCGATTGGTTTATCGCGCTTATTCTACAAACTGCGCGAGGCAGGCGTCGTGTCTAGTCATCGCCAGACATTGGCGCGCTGTATGGTGGCGTCTTTTGACGATGCGCAATTCGGCGAGGCGCTGCAAATAGCTGCCGAGCTGCGGCGAGCTGGCGTGGCGACAATCCTCAATACCGAATCAGTGCCGTTAAAAAAGAAGCTGCGCTATGCTGATCGTCTTGGTATACCATTAGTCGTTTTGATTGGCGAGGAAGAAGTACGCGGCTGTTTCGCGACAGTGAAGGATATGGCAACTGGTGAGAATAAGCCCATTCCCCGCCAGCAACTAGTCGAGGAGCTGCAACGATAGGGTGGCTTGGCTGGTTAAGATAATCGCCGACTGGCTGCTGATTCCGTTAGTATTGCTGGCTTTGTATGAACTATTTTTTAAGGTTGAAAGTAAGCGCCGCTATGAAATTTATTCTCGCGTGCTGATGGCCGGGCTGACGTCTTATGTGATTGCTAAAATCCTCGGGTTGATATATCAGCCTGAACAGTTGCGTCCGTTTGAGCTGCTTGGCGTTAATCCAGGGGCGGCTTATCTGAATAATCCGGGATTTCCGTCTGATCACGCGCTTTTTGCGATGTTTTTGGTGCTGGCGGTCTGGTATGCACTGCGCCGCCGCTCGATTACTATAATTATGCTAACTATGGCGCTGCTGGTTGGCGTTGGCAGAATATTAGCGCTGGTGCACACGCCGCTTGATGTTGTCGGTGGCATGGCGGTGGCTTGCTTGGGGGCGTTGTGGTACGTGGATTGGCCTAATGTTAAGCTTGCATCTAGCAAAAAACGCAAGAATGTAGTAAAATAACTTAGTAAGATGACTAATGTGGAGAAACCTATGAACAACGCAAACGAGACTGCGGCGGTGAAGCTGGAGCCGTTTATTCCGATGGACAAAAAGGATATCATTCGAGCTGCTATCTATGGAGCATTCGCTGGTGCAATACTGACGGTGTTGTATATTTTGGTTGGCCGGGTCGCGTCGGCGGTGATGTGCCGCGGCGATAATGATTTATGCCAGAATGCGCCGCTGTATGTAGCAATTTTTTCGGTAACTTTGGTGTCAATCGGCGGATTGATACTGCTGTCGCAGGCGCGAATTTACCGGCCGTTATTTATCGTTATTGCTTCGATAGCGGCTCTATGGGGTCTGCAATCGTATTTAGCGCTATTGCCGTGGTATTGGGCGATGGCGGCGATGACGGTAATTGGCGCGTTGACATATGCGATGTTTACTTGGCTAGCGCGATTGCGGTCGTTCATACTTTACTTAGTAGTATCGATTGTGCTGATTGTAGCGGCTCGGTTGATTATCGCTGGGTAGCTGGCGCAGAACCGTTATTTGCGGTATGCTAGCTATATGGAAATAATGGTTTTGCTTATAATTTTAGTGATAGTCGTCGCAGCGGCTAGCGTGGTTATTTTTGTGTTGATGCAGCAGCTGAAGCGAGTGCAAAATAACTCGGCGGTAGAGCTGATTAAGGGTGATGTCGTTGAATTGTCGCGCTCGATCGCTAATTTGCAGCAAACAATGAGCGACAAGCTCGAGCGCTCGCAGCTGTCAACTCAGCAATCGGTGCAAAAGCAGCTCAGTGAAAGTTCAAAATTGGTGGCCGATGTCACGCAGCGCTTGACCAAGCTCGACGAGACCAACAAGCGGGTCGTTGATGTGGCGACTGATCTCAAAACCTTGCAAAATGTTCTACAAAACCCCAAGCAGCGCGGTGTTTTTGGCGAATACTATTTGTCGAGCGTTCTCGAAAATATTTTGGCGCCAGGGCAGTATCAGACTCAGTATAAGTTTCGCGATGGCGAAATGGTTGATGCGGTGATTTTTCTTGATAAGGGTCAGATTCTGCCAGTTGATAGCAAATTTAGCCTCGAAAATTACAACCGGATGATTGAAGCTAGCGGCAAAGAGCGCGAGCAGCTAATGCAAAAAGTCAAAGCTGATCTGAAAGGGCGCATCGACGAAACCAGCAAATATATTCGTCCGAGCGAGCATACTATGGATTTCGCATTTATGTTTATTCCCAGCGAATCGTTGTATTATGATTTACTGATCAATAATGTTGGCCAGGGCGGCAGTTCGCGCGATCTGATTGAGTATGCTTTTCGCGAAAAGCACGTGATTATTACTAGTCCGACGAGTTTTATGGCGTATTTGCAAACGGTATTGCAAGGTTTGCGCAGTTTGCAAATCGAGGAGCAGGCTAAGGATATTCAAGTTCGTGTCGGCAAGCTCGGACAACACATCGCCAAATTCGAAGAGTATATGCAAAAACTAGGCAATAGTCTCGGTACGACGGTCAATCATTATAACAACGCTCATAAAGAGCTCGGTAAAGTTGATAAAGACGTGGTGAAGATCGCTGGTAATGATTCTTCCGTTGAAGTATTGGCGCTTGATCGTCCGTCGTCTGTTGACAAAAAGTAAAGATTTTTGACTATCAAAATATCCCGCCGATAGACGGGATATTTTTGTTAAGAAAGTTAGGTTTAGTCTTTCTTTTGCCGGCCAGCAACCAACACGTAGAGGTTGGCGCCAACAGCGGCGCCCGCTAAAGCGCCAACTAGCGACTCGAGCGAGAAGCGCGAATTGACAACTTCGTTAGAGCCAGCTGAACCAGTAGTGAGCTCCTTTTCGGTCGAATCGGTCATCGCTAGCGCAACAGCCGGGTTAAGGCTAGCGCCCTTGACGTAAGCGACGTGAGGAATCTCAACTTTATTAGAAGCTGAAGATGTTGCTTTGCTTTGGTAGTCGGCGATTGCTTGTGTCTTGGCGGTCGACAACAAGTAGCCAGATGTCAAAATACCGACTGCCAGTGCCAAGCCAACGCCGAGCGCCTTGCCGGTATTGCAAGTTTCTTCGCGCGATAGAACTGCTGCTAGTCCGAATAGAAAGATAGCGGTGCCGACCAGCTCAATGCCGAATATCGACCAGTTCATGCTGCTAAATCCGCTAAAGCCGAAGTTGATCGAGCCGCCAGTAACCCAGTTGGTGACGATTACAGCCAGCATAGCGCCGATGAACTGGGCGCCCCAGTAGAATGGCAGCAGGATTGTCTTGAGCTTGCGCATAGTCCACAAACCAAATGTTACGGCTGGGTTGACGTGCGAGCCCGAGACAGCGCCAATGCTCATCACCAGCATTACTAGCGTGAAGCCGACAGCTAGCGCGCCAACGCCGCCGTCTTTGAATGTGGTCAAAGCAACCAGCGTCAATACAAACGTACCGATTAGTTCGGCAAAGATTATATTTATGATATTTGGTGGAAGCTTGACGCTGCTGCGTTTAGTTGTCGTAGGTTTGGCAGCGGCAGTTTCCTTCTTTGGTGCTTCTACTTTTTCGGCAGATACTGTACGAACAGTCGTCTTGCTGGCGGCCGTTTTCTTGGCGGTCGTCTTCTTCTTGGTAGAAGCGGCTTTTTTAGTAGCCATGAATATTCCCTCCTTTACTGAAATATAGACATAGTATAACACAAAAATATTTTGGGTTGTATACATCTGTTATAATGATGATATGGGACGTTATTTTGAACAGACAGAAAGCCGCAGCGAACTGCAACAGCGCATCGCTGCCGACTTGCGTGAAAAAGCAGCGCAGAAGGCAAAGCAAGAAGGCGAGCCAGTTCCGGGTGTTAGCGGCGAGCTAATCGAAAACTCAGAATATTTGAAAGGCACCAAGGCTACGACAACTCTAGCACCAGCTTGGGTGTTTATTGTACTGATGGCAGTTGGCGTATTTGTGTTATTCGTATATCAGGTGAATAAGTAGGTTAGCGATGGATTTCGAGAAAGTTTTACAAGTTTTATCAGCGCGGGCGGCTCAGTCTAACCACCCGCAAGAAGTATTGCGCGCTCCAGAAATCAAAACACTATACGACCACATCAAGACTTTACCAAGCGATGAGCGTGGGGCTTTCGGCAAGCGCGTCAACGAGCTGAAAAAATCGTTGGAAGTGGTCATAGAAGTTCGCCGCCAGGAGCTCGACAAAGTCGATTTGCCGCCAATCGACGTGACGGCGCCGATGGACATCAATGCGCCGCAGCCTGATTTACTGCCGAGCGAGCAGGGTACGATTCACCCGCTGAGCGCCGAGATTGACCGCATTTCTGACATTTTCAATCGCATGGGCTTTGTGACGGAAGAGTCGCGTGAGATTGATGATCAGTTCCATATGTTCGAGAGTCTGAACTTCCCGAAGGGTCATCCGGCGCGCGATGATTATGACACGTTCATGACCGAGGAGACTGATGTTAATGGCGACCGTTTGATTGCTCCGGCGCACACCTCGACCATGCAAAACCGCGTGTTGAAAAAATATCATGGTAGTTTGGAAAACGGCGAGGCGATTACCGCCATTGTGCCCGACCGGGTGTTTCGTAACGAAGACCTGGATGCGCGGCACGAGCACACGTTCTATCAAGTCGAGGGCGTGTATGTCGCCAAGGGAGTTAATGTCGGTAATCTCATCGCCACGCTGCAGGAATTTTTACAGGAATATTACGGCAAGAAATTGGATGTGCGCGTCAATCCATTTTATTTTCCGTTCACTGAACCAAGCTTTGAATTTGCGCTGAGCTGCCCGTTTTGCGAAGGTAAAAATCCAGATTGTAAAGTTTGCTCAGGCGAGGGCTGGATTGAGCTATTAGGCTGCGGCATGATTCACCCGAATGTGCTGAAAGCTGCTGACATCGATCCGAATGAATACACCGGCTTTGCCTTTGGCTGCGGCATCGACCGGCTGGTGATGATGAAATACGGTATCGAGGACGTGCGGCATTTTGAGAGTGGCAAGCTGGACTTTTTGGAGCAGTTTTGATTCTAAGTGGCAGGACAGGAAACTATTCTTTGTGACTGACTATTGCCGAAATAATAACGATAATAATTCTTTGGGTCTGATACAAAAGTGTAGTCGCTTGGCAAACTTAAGCGTACTGGTTCATTGATATATGGCTTGATGAGTTGTGCAAATTGATATTCGTCGGGTATCTGTTTCAATTCTTTGCTAGATAATTATTCATACAATAATCTTAAATTATATCAAGAAAAGTATACAGTTTTATAACCTATACAGATTTCATAGACTAAAATCTATTCAGCAAGGGAACGATATCCATTATCGTCAAACAGACTACTAGCCCCTGCTGCTTTATATAAGGCATCCACTGCCAAAAACATATCATCCTGAAGCGTTGGTCGATTATCAATGTTCTTATCATAAAAATCTTGTAATGATTCCGGATAGCTCTCATCAGGTGTGTCGTATAGGAATGTATCCTGTAGTAACTTCTTCTGCTCAGGCGGAATATCATCAAAAAACTCTGGATGAAAATCATAAAACCATTCAAGACGGGTTTGTAATTCTAGATATCTATCGTAGTTCATGACTATATTATATATAATTCAAGGAATGACCCCTCTCTGAATGCGGAGAGGGGCATCCTTGAGGACTATCTCACTCCTCGTCCTCCTTGTCGTCGGAGTGGTACTTTAGCCAGCTAGGCGTACCATCGTTGTACATGTAGTACCCATCGGAGTGCGGTTCGCCAGAGGTCTGTCCGTGGTGCATGTGCTCAGGCTGGTTGGGGTCGACAACCCACGCTTCGTCGCCAGGGTTAGGGACGAGGTAGCTGGCGATGTCGTTCAGATCGCGCCGGTTCGGCATGATCATCTCCTGTCTACTCAAGGATGGCTG
>CALHTM010000018.1 GCA_938039975.1 uncultured Candidatus Saccharibacteria bacterium | reverse complement strand
AACACGCCAGGCAAAACTGGAATTTAGGATTGAGGACAATCTTGTTTGTCGATGAAATCCATCGCTTTAACAAGGCGCAGCAAGATGCGTTTTTGCCGCACGTCGAGAGCGGGCTGATCACCTTGATTGGCGCGACCACCGAGAACCCGAGCTTTGAGGTGATCACGCCGCTGCTCAGCCGGACGCGGGTGTTGGTGCTCCAACAGCTGACCAAAGATGAAATTATATTGGTGCTGAAGCGGGCGCTCAAAGTTTTGAAACAAACCAATCGGGTGTCGCCCAAAGCTCTGGACTATCTGGCGGAATTAGCGGACGGCGACGCGCGGGTGGCCTTGGGTAATTTGGAATTGGCATTGAGTTTTGGCGGGAAGGTCACGCCCGAGGTGGTCAAGGCCGCGGCTCAACGGCGATTGCCGGGCTATGACAAAAAGGGCGATGTGCATTATGATGTCATTTCGGCGTTCATCAAGTCGCTGCGCGGTAGCGACGCGGTGGCTGCGGCGTATTATTTGGCACGCATGATTGACGCTGGCGAAGACCCGAAATTCATCGCTCGGCGGATGGTGATTTTCGCGTCAGAAGACATTGGGCTGGCGGGTAACGGCGCGCTGAGCTTGGCAGTTGCTGCCTTTGAAGCAGTGGAGCGCGTTGGGCTACCCGAAGCCAAATATAATTTATTCCACTGCGCTATCGCCCTGGCTCGCAGCCAGAAGTCCCGCGAGATTACTGATTTGATGAATGAGGCTTTTTCTCTGGCGCACAAGTACCCGAACTCGCCGGTGCCGCTGCATCTTCGCAATGCGTCAACTAAACTAATGAAAGACCTAGGTTACGCCAAAGATTACAAATGGCAAGCTGGCTTCCAGCACAAAAAAGGATTCTTACCGGAAGAAATTAGGGAAGAATCTTCTAACCGCTGATAGACTTTTTATTGAATCTTCGCCATAAAATCCACACAAAAATAAACGACAAAGTTTGCGCTAAGAATATTCGCGCAATTTGCAAGCTATCATTTCCTTGGTTTGAGACGACATGCACAATATTAATTATCGCATTATTGAAAAAGTGATCTGCTGCGCCAAGCCACAAACTTCCTGTCATTTTATATAGCCAGCTCATTTTTAATCCAAACATGAAAGCGAACAAAACATAGCCAACGCTAAAAATTGCCGTCTGAACCAGCGAAAACTCGCCGTCAAGGAACGATCGAATCGGCATTGCTACATGCCAAAGTCCGAACAGCAGGGCGCTTATGAAAACCGTTGCCGCAAATTTATATTTTTGGCGCAGTAATTTCTCGAACAATCCGCGAAACAGGCCTTCTTCCATCCAGACATTGAATATATTAAATATAATAATTGACCCAATTCCCGCGCCGACGAATTGTTCGGTGCTAGCGAGTGAAAAACCGCCAGCCTTCATTAAAATGTTAGGTTTAGCGCTGGAAAAATACAGAAATCCGAATTCGATCAGCAGCGTAACTGTATAAAAACAAAACCCCAAGGCAAGTCCCAGGCCGATATTTTTCAGCCAATTTTTGCGTGTAAAGCCAATGTCGCGCCAATGAGCGTGCAAATATTTCAGGCAAACGAAAATTATCACTATGCCGAAAATTTTATGCACTATATTCTCACTGAGTGCTGATTGATCGGTACGCAAAGCTAAAAATTCCCACATTCGCACAGCGAAACATGTAAAATACAGCAATAGACAAAGTGACAACGGATTTTTAGCGCGCTCTGTGAACATAGGTTTATTCTAGCACGTTAGGAATTTTACTGAAAAGCGAATGAAAATATCGCCTTTGCCTCAATAGTATGGTACATTAAACGTATGAGCAGCAAGAGCGCAAAGAAATCTGAGCAGCGCAAATCTAACCAGCAGCAAGATGGCGCTCAGGCAAGCCGAGGCGAGCAAATCCAGCCGCCGCAAAATGTTACTCAACCAGTTCCAGGCGAACAAAATCAACCGCCGCAGGTAGAGCAGGTCCAGCAGCCAATGCCGCAAATTGAACAGGCGCAAGCGCAACCCGAACAGCAGAATCAGCCGACAGCGGTCATCCCGCCACAAGCTTACCAGAACCAGACTCAATATCAATACGTTTATGTCAACTATTCAAGAAAAAGCAACGTCATCGGATTGTCAATTGTTTACGCGATCAGTTTATTCTTGACGATAGGACTTCCGATTGGTTTATTCAGCATGAATGGTTCGATGAAAGACTTTTCGAGCGAAGTAAACTATTATTTGATCCAAGTTGTGAAAATAGTCATGCCGATTGTTCTGGCGCTGTCGGTGATATCGTCTATAATTTTGTGGATAGCTTACTTGCCGAGTAAAAACAAACTAGTAGCCAAAATCGCAGCTGCTTGTACGCTCTCTATATCGGTCATATCTTTTGTTGTTTTTTGGATTTATTTAAACTTCTATTCTGTGGTAGGCTTTGGCGATGCGGCGTTCTTTTTGCCTATACCTTTCGGCGTGATGATATTGGGAATTGCTTGGTGTGTTAATGTTTTTAAATATCAGAATGAAAAGCCAGCGTATTATGCGAATATTCCTCTAAACAGCCAATATGTAGTCTCGCCGCAATATTCTAATCAGCCACCGCAGTACCAATATTCGTTGCAGCAACAACCAGCTCAATACTCACAACAACCAGATCAATATCCGTTGCAGCAGCCAGAGCAGTATCCCCAGCAGCAAGGCCAAACGCCTTATCCGCCTGTATCACAGCAATATCCGCAAAATAATGTCCAGTATCCATACGATTATAATAAAAGTAAAGGAGAATAATACAAATGGCACAACAATCATCACAGCAGCCACAACCGAATATTCAGCAGCCAGGCGCTGTCGATCCGCAGTACGGGCCAGCGCCAGCTGAGCAGAATGTTCCTTATGAACAGCAGCCAGTCAACCAGCAATATTTCGCGCAGCCGCAAGCGGCGCCAGTCCAGTATGTTGTTATGGCGCAGTCGCTCAAAGGTGTCAAGGGCTGGCTCGCATTTTTCATGGTGTGTCTAGCGATTGATGGCGTTTGTTCGGTTGGTTTGTTTTTTACCTCGTTGTTAAACCTAGGCGATCCATCGGCTGTCGTTTCGGTGATATTCATGCCAATCATTGCTGTACTGACTACTGTCGCGGTGGTGCTTATTAATCTGCAAAAGAAGCTTGGCAAGTGGCTGGCGGTTGCGGCGCTGGTAGCCTCGTTCTTCTATTCAGCAAGTTCTGCGGTAGTTGATAGCGTGATCAAAAGACCTCCGAACACTGACTCAATTATTAGTATGGTTAGTACTATCATTGCTAGCGGGATTTCTATGGGATTGCTTTGTTTATACTTCTTTGTTTCTAGGCGCGTGAAAGAGACTCTGGTTAATTAAAATACCAAAAGTTTCTCTATACGAATAGGCCGCTCCTTTTCTAGAGCGGCCCGGTATTTCTATTCAATTGATAGCCGGTGTTCGCTGCATCCGATTAATACGCCTTCGTATGGGCGTAGCTCTACCGAGCCGTCATCAGCAACCTCGGGGTAGTCAGTTGGGTTTGTGGCGCATAAGATACTACCGGTATGAGGTAAAGTAACACGGTGTTTGGTATCGCCAAAATTTAATGCGACAAAGACATGCTGCTCTCGGCCAATCCATCGCGCGTAAGCAAATATGTCATTATCTGTATCGCTGAGCGGCTCGTATTCGCCAGTGCGCAAGATTTCGTAGCGGCTGCGCAAGGTCAATAAGCGGCGGTATAGCGCCAAAAATGAGTCTGGTTCGTTCTGCTCTGATTCTACATTGACGTTCTGGCAAGCAGGATTTACTGGCAGCCATGGTTTAGCGGTACTGAATCCAGTATTTTGGCCAGCCGTCCATTGCATCGGCGTGCGTTCTGGGTCGCGCCCGACAGATTCGTCATTGCCGTGGCTAAAGACCGACTTATCCTGGATCTCTTCAAAGCGAACTGGCCCATTGCTCATGCCAATCTCATCGCCGTAATATATTACTGGCAGCCCTGGCAGTGTCAGTTGCATCAACGCAATCAAGCGAGCTTGCTTTTCGCCGCCAAAGCGCGTAACGATGCGCGATTGGTCGTGATTACTAAAACAATAGACGGGTGTGTGCACGTCGGGGTTGATCATGCCTTGGAATTCGTTGACGATTGTGCTCATCGACTCGGCATTAAATTTGGCGTGTAATCCTTCAAAATTGAATGGCATTGATACTTTTGGATTGACACCATAAAAACCCAAGTATTGTTCGCTAGTGCTATAGTTTTCATCCGGATAATCTTCAAAAACCATGATTCGATTCGGATATGAGGCGACTATATCTGTTAGTTCCCGCAAATACGGGAAAAGGTTATCCCAGAAGCGGCTGTACTTATGCTGCAAATCATCGAATTGTGTCGGCGGTTTCTTATCGTGATAATGCTCGGCGACTGGGTCGTCGCGCAGCTCTGGGTCTTTGCTGATCCAACGTACCGCGTCCGCTCGAAAGCCATCAACACCGAGATCTAGCCAAAAACGCAGTACGTTTTGCATTTCGCGGCGTACCTCAGGGTTATCCCAGTTGAGATCTGGCTGTTCTTTCAGGAATGTGTGTAAGTAATATTGCTGGCGCCCTTCGTGCCACTGCCACGCCGACCCGCCAAAAATACTCAGCCAATTATTCGGTTCTGAGCCGTCAGGTTTAGCGTCGCGCCAAACATAAAAATCATTCTTATCGTTGTCCTTCGAGTTCTGCGATTCTAAAAACCACGGATGCTGGTTGCTGGTATGATTGGGCACGAAATCGACCATTACTTTAATATCGCGAGCGTGCGCTTTCTCGACCAACTCTTTGAAATCATCAAGCGAGCCGAAAATCGGATCAATATCACAATAGTCCGCCACATCGTAGCCCATATCAGCTTGCGGCGACGGATAAAACGGCGAAAACCAAATCGCATCAATACCAAGCGAATTGTCGCCGCCCTTAATATAATCAAGCTTATCAATCACGCCGCGCAAGTCGCCGACGCCATCATCATTAGAATCCTTAAACGATCGCGGATAGATTTGATAAAATCCGTTAACGTCGCGCCATTTTTTTGCCATAATTACCCCCTCTTATTTATTATATTAAAAATTAAAATTTACTTTTTGTTAGCGCGCTTTCGCTCATTGGCATCGAGGTAGCGTTTACGTAGGCGCAAAGACTTCGGCGTTACTTCCAGCAGCTCGTCGTCCTCGATGAAGTCGATGCATTGCTCCAGGCTAAACTGCGTAAATGGCGTCAATTGCACTGTGCCATCGGACGATTTGGAGCGCATGTTGGTCAGGTGTTTGGCTTTACAAACGTTGATTTCGATGTCTTCTTGGCGGTTGTAGATGCCGACGATCATCCCAGCGTAGACTTCCGTGCCAGGCCCGACCAAGAGTTCTCCGCGCGCTTCGGCCGCCTGCAGCGCATACGGCGTGGTGGTGCCAGCTTCAAAGGCGATGAGTACGCCGCCGCGGGTCTTTGGCAATTTGCCGCCCAGCGGTTGATAGCCATGCGGCAGGGAATTCATGATCACTGTGCCTTTGGTGGCGGTCAACAGCACGTTTCGTAGGCCGATCAACGCTCTCGTCGGCAGCACGTAGGTGATGCGGGTAGCGCCGCTGGCGGTGGTTTCTTGCGACTTCATTTCAGCGTGGCGCGCACCCAACTCCTGGCTGATCGCGCCGATGAACTCGCTGCTAATTTCGATTTGTAGTTCTTCAATTGGCTCTTTTTCGACGCCGTCCTCGGTGATGGTCACCACCTGCGGGCGGCCGACTTCGAACTCAAAGCCTTCGCGCCGCATGGTCTCGATCAAGACGCTGAGGTGTAGTTCACCGCGGCCAGATACCGTAAAGCCGATGCCGTTTTCTTCGACACGCAGCGCCACGTTGGTTTCTAGCTCCCGCCGCAACCGGTCGCCAATTTGCCGCGAGGTGGTAAATTCGCCCTCGCGACCTTTCATCGGGCTAGTGTTTGGGCCCAGATACATGCTCAGCGTCGGTGCTTCGATGGCAATCGCCGGCAAGGCTTCCGGCTGTTCTTTGTCAGCAATAGTATCGCCGATGTGCGCTTCACTGACGCCAACTAGCGCTACGATGTCGCCAGCAAACGCCTCGTCAAGCTCTTCGCGGTTCAGCCCGCGGTAACCAAAAACTTTCTCAATTCGTGCTGAACCTGACATTTCGCCGTGCTTCAGCAAGCTAACCGCCAGGCCGCGCTTAACCGACCCGCGAGCGATCCGCCCGATGGCATATTTTCCCTGGAAGGTGTCGTATTGCAAACTGGTCACCAGCATCTGAAACCCGCCATCAGCCGTAACGCTCGGTGCCGGGATGTCATTGATAATTGCCTCAAAAATCGGTGTGAGATCAGCGTTGTCGCTTGGGTTGGTAGGAATCTCTCGCCAGGCTTTGCCATCGCGCCCAACGGCATAATAAATCGGATAATGCAGCTGACTATCATCGGTCGCTAGCTCCAAAAACAGATCGCTCAGCTCATCTTCGACTTCGGCGATTCGCCGGGCAGGTTTGTCAATTTTATTGATCACCACTACTGGCTTCAATCCCAGCTCCAGCGCCTTACTCAACACAAACTTCGTCTGCGGCATCGGCCCTTCCTGCGCATCAACGATTAACAGTACGCCATCCGCCATCTGCAGCGTCCGCTCGACTTCACCGGAAAAGTCAGCGTGTCCCGGCGTGTCGATGATATTGATTTTATAATCACCGTAAAAAATTGAAGTCTGTTTGGCGGTGATAGTGATACCGCGTTCGTGTTCCTGGTCACCCGAATCCATGATCAATTCTTGGCTCATCTCAGCCTGATTGTCACGAAATGTGCGCGACTGTTTGAGTAGCCCATCAACCATGGTCGTCTTGCCGTGATCGACGTGGGCAATAATGGCAATGTTTCGAATCTTGCTAGCGTCCTTCATAAAAATATGGTCTGATGTTAACGCAGACCTTCCTTTGGTTGTTAATTGTAGCACAGATGAGCGGGGATGGGAAGTGCGCTACTACGGTGAAGTTTGCTCATCAAGCTTTAGCTGCACGAAAACAGCTAGTCCTGATAAAACCACCAGCATCCAACCAGCGATGAAAACGCTTTGGTTTGACAAAACTCCAAATACAAACGTTAGCGGCATGAGGACAATTCGTCCCACGGCGTTTATCACCGAGCCGGAACCTGTGCGGTACCGCGACGGCAGCTGGTGTTGTATCTGTGCAGTAAAATGGAATAACAGCGCCCCCGAGACTACCGCTATTAAAACCTGCGCGGCGATAGTTATCCATAAATTACTACCTACTGAAAGTGCGAGCGATGCCAAGCCTAGTAAAATCGACAGAACTATATTTATTCGCTTTGAACTGAGGTACTTAACCAACGAGCCGCCCAGTCCGCCCAAGCCTTCTATGAACGAACCAGCGATGCCAAATACTATCGCCGGGGCCGACAACGCAATATACCACAGCTGATAAGCCTCGCGATTCATCTTTTGGATACAAAAGACTATCATAATTGCAGCCATCAGCCAGAGTAGGCTTTTACTTTTGAAAACGCATTTGAATGTATTTTTAGTATGTTTGATAAGTTTTTCATCAGCCACCTCGCGGCTAATTTTTGCATCTTTATAAATTAGATGACAAACCATAGATATAGCAATTGGAATAATTGTTAAATTAAACGCCAGCAGCAGCGAATGCTCGCCGATCCAGCCGCCCAAAAAGTTACTGATAATCAACGCCACTCCGCCTAACGTCTCATACAATCCTAGCGCTCGATTAAAGTTCCTGGCGTGCCCTTGCTCCTCGAGCAGCGTATCGTAAATCATAGCGGCGCCAGTCCCGCTCGAGAAAGCATCATGAAGACCCCAAATCGTCACAGCGGCGGCATACATAAAGATATTATCGCTAGCGCCAGCCATCAGGCTGCTAACCCCTAAGAATAACCCAGCGAGCACCATTGAGCCTTTGCGGCTCCAACGATCCGCGATAATTCCTGATGGAATTTCGGTCAAAACGGATGATATCAACAGAACAATCGCGATCAAACTAATTCCAAAATTGTCAATGCCGATACTTCTTATGAATAATTTCTCAATTGAATACCAAAGCACAAAGCTTAAGAAGAACTTGCCAACATACAGCGGAAGCAGCCTCTTCATGACAGCTTTTTTCATATTCTAATTATAATTATAATTATAATGCGTGACAGCGTTATTTTGAAGGTCTATGACAATAATTTGAATTGGTGCGGGTAGAGGGAGTCGAACCCTCGTCTCATGCTTGGGAAGCATACATAATAGCCGTTATACGATACCCGCGCTGACTATATTATACACCATATCTCGTCCGCTCTCCGCAGACCATTGCTTCTAGATTGACATAACCAGTTTCCTTGCTACAATCAAAGTATGAAAAAACAAAAACTTGTAATTATATTAGTTATTCTAACACTGATCGGGGCGGGGATAGGCGTATACATTGCTGTATGTATTGCGCCGAAAAATAAAGGTAATGCCAGCCAGCAGCAGGAGCAAAAAACAACTTCTAGCCCCAACTTTACCAAGTCTGGTTCTGGCAATAACTCCAGCAGTAGCAAGTCTAATACAGATTCCAAGCCTAAGCAGCCTACGCCGAACCAGCAAGAGAAGAAGTCTGAAAAACCGCAGCCAAACCAAAAAGAGCAGAGAATTGACCCTGTGCGTCCGAAGCATAATCCAGCCCCGCAACCACCGGCGAGTCCAGCCTCGCCGCCGAAAAACAACCAGCGGCCAGCTCCGCAGCCTCAGCAGCCCGGTAATTCGCAGCAGCCTGCGCCGAATCCGCAACCAAATCCAACTCCAAATCCGCAGCCGCAACCAGCAGACCAAGATAAAAAGTATGACATAGGCCCGCCAGATGCTTTGGAGATTCTTGAGCTGATTAATTATGCTCGTAGTAAGGAAAATCTGAAGCCGTTAAAAATGTACGAGCCGCTTAACCGAACGGCGCAGTGGATGGCGAATGACATGAAAGAGAATAATTATTTTAGCCATTATAAACCGGGCACAACTATTCCGCACGGATTGCTTAAAGCGAGGACTGTCTGTAGTGCGCCAGCCGAGAATCTGGTGCAAACTTCGCCGCCAGACCTGCACACTAGCCGCGTAGCCTTTAACGCCTGGATACAATCGCCGCCGCACAGGCAATCCATCATGTCGAGCACTTACACGCTAACCGGATTTGGCATCGCCGGCAATAAGATTGTGGAGCATTTTTGTTGAGGTGTGTTTAGACTGCCCGTCTTATGGTCATTGTCGCCGCCATTGGTATTCTATGAAAACTATGCGGATAAATCTAATGTAGGGAGATAATTCTGCGCCAGCCTCAGGTCTAATCAATGTTTTATTGGCTATAGTATAATGTAATAAATTGTTTGCTGTGTCGGTGGAAGTTTTTGTATTCCTCTTATATTAAAAAATCAAGCATTGGCTAGTTATTATTATTTCTTAACGCTCGCATTCTCAAACGGTGACAGTTCCAATAAAAAGTTATGTTGGCACAACAGTTTGCTTATTATTACAAGCTCCATCTATAGCAGCTTCTGCCGAAGAAGAATCTGAAGTGCGATATTTAAAATTTTATCGTCTCTACTTCATTTTGTGTTGACTTTTGCTCCGTTAATACCTAACCCTTAAAGAAGGCGATATTTATTCACAAGTATCTATTTTATAGGATTACCATAAAGAACTATTTCAGCAGAACCGCCCGCCTTATAATTTCTCAATGTGAACTCGTAATTATCACCGCTAGTATCCGACAAAACTCTAGGGATAGTTCGTAAATCATCAATCAAATGATACGCACAGATAGCAAGTGCGGGCATGCCTGATCTAATACATCGTTCAGCGCCTCGTAGTGCGCGTATTTCTGAACCTTCCATATCCATTTTTATAAAATCAGGTAATTCACGTAGAGTACTATCGAGTGTTGTTGTGTAGATTTGCGTGGACTCGGCTTCATATTCATGACACACTGTACCATCTGAAAGTAGTGTAGCCCCTTGGTCTTGTCCAGAAATATTGACAGTTGATTCGGAGTCCCAGAGCCCTTTTGGAATGATATGTACATCCCTAATTTTAGAATACTTTTCTCGTAGTACAGTTACCGATTCAGGAAATGGCTCAAAAGCGTAAATTGACGTGTAGTCATCGCCATACGTTTTTAAAAAGTTATCTATTGAACCTCCAGTATATGCACCGCCGTCTACATAGACTGGCTCTGTTGGTTTGTCCAAAATACCCCATTCGAAGTATTTTGGCGTTTGCTTCACCTCAGTCAAATCTGATTTATTCCATGATATACGGTAGTTAAAGATAGATGCTAAGGTCCTTCTTGATTTTTCATCCCGTAGCCTTTCCATCAACCATTGATAGTCATCCGCGTATTCTGAAATCTCCTTCATCCATGCCCATTGAGTTGCGTTTCTATTGAAAACTCGCTCAGCAACAGGTGCGGGAGTCGTCCGTGGGTCTGTGTCATGATCGGGCCACATCATACGAGCTAATTCTTCAGGTTCAGTCTCTTTAGCTGTACTCAAAAAATCTTTAAAATTGTGTTGGTTCAATCTATCCATTACTCCTCCTGTTATGGCGCCAATAGGGATTTAATTTGTTTAATAATGTAACATTTTATTGATAATTAGTAAATACAATGTTTCAAAAATATTGACAATGCTTAATAATATGTTTAATATTGGCGAATGAGAAGTGAGATGGAGCAATTCAGACTATGAGTGAGAGATGTAAAAAAGTCGATGCTTTTTTAGATATGCGCAAAGATGGCATAGAAGAGGATACAAAAGTTATTCTAGACAGAATTATTCCAATACGAAAAAAATATGAGACTGCAGCACGCATGGGCTCAATAGCCACTAATGAAATAAACTCTCGAGCATTCTATGATGTCGCACTCCGCCCATACTTCTTAAAGGGCCGACTCTCTAGAGGCTCCGATGAAAGAGTATTTGTTCCAGACGTAAATTACTATAACGATTTTATCAATGCACTAACTAACGAAGGTGCTGAATTACGCATGTACGTAAGACTTTTGCAGTCTCGTCCAGGAATTGAGCAAAATGATACCACAGTCTCTTACTCAACGCTAGAATTTTTATCATCGTGGATATCTAGAATACAGGCGGCGCATGAACTTGGAGTAAACTTTGCGACGTCAATCGTAGATGAAACACAGGCTTTTGAGAGTGGAGAACTGCTAGGATTTAGCGAGGGGAACATATTTGATTCATACGCTATTATAGATAAGCTCAAACGTGAGATACTTAAAGACAACGTGTCGGATTTAAAGGTGACGCCATTTTCTAACCAGGGAAGGTTATTTAGAGAGCCTACAGGTATTTCGGTATTGAAAGACATATATGATAATATTATTGATGAAAAGATTAGCGTTACAGAGCAGCAGTTGTCAAGTGGTGTAGTAAACCTTGACACGCTACGCGTGGTTGCATTACAAAAATTACGTGCTGGCGATATATTTACTTCAATCCACGCTAACTCTGATTTTTGTTACTTAGATGATTTTTCTGAAGAGGAAGTGCATGAAACCCTAGCTATGTCTGAAAGTTTTTTTGCAGCGCTTGCAATGCGTCCTTATGTAGAGGATTTTTTACAGACAGAGACTAGCATCGATAGGGCTGCCTATCCAGAATATTTTAGTGACAAGAAGATTATACCAGCTGGCATCACTAAATCTGCGGGTAGACTTTCTGTACACGCATGTATGAAGCAAGTGTCGGGCCAGGTTCATACCCCGGGCTATGCAATTCCCGCGTACAATAGTAAAGACAAGTTTTTAGGCCTACTAAATTATACAGAAGTATATAACAGAAAATATGATTTAATAAATGCCGATACCGATCTACCTGAGGGCGTAAGACAACGAGACTAAACTGACACTTATTAAACATATCAATCCAAAATCGAGTATAAAATCAGTAGATGGAGGGATGTATCAGTGGTTGAACATCATTAAGTGTCTTCACAATAAGATAGGGCTGTATTCTTTGATAAACTCACGCTAACCGAAATACTCTGAATATACATAATTGCATGTATTTGCAACAGCATTTAAATATGACCTATATTCGTCAAGTTTGTCTTTATCAAGCTTATAGTACTTAAGGCTGATTTCCGCGTTCGGCGAACTGGTGGTGTCGATAGAACTAAACACGAAGCCGTCTTTAGTCAAGGATGGCCACTTTGCATGCGCAATAATATTTCGTATCTCTCCAGCTCGCTTTAAATGTTTCTTAAGTTGTCTGACGTCTTTGGTGTATTGGCTGGGATTCTCTTGTACGGGAAATATTCTGAGTAGGTTTATATAAGTAAGCAGCTTTTGCTCATATGTCATAGGGTGAGTAATGATCATACCTAATTGGTCGGTTCTTTCGCTTATTAGTGAATATAGATGATATTCAAGATTACTTTCTAGCTCACTAAATATCACTAAACACACGCCTATAGATGGCGCTAGATTGTTTCTTATTATGTCATACCCATCGTAACCATCACTATCTAGTTCGGCGTAGTCGAAGTAATTGTATTGTTCTGCTGGTATGTTTCTTTGCGCAATATCAATCGGTTTAGTATCTAGCTGTTTGCTGGGACTTAAGCTGTCAAATAGGCGTAGAGGTGCTTTAATCATTAGTTGTATTATACCCTGAAAGCAGCTTTTTACTAGAATCGATGATATCACATAAACAAACCCTGGAAAGGGTTCATTGAATCGAATGATTTCGTTTGTGGTGCGGGTTAGGAGACTCTAACTCCTGGCCTCTTCCATGGCAAGGAAGCGCTCTAACAACTGAGCTAAACCCGCATAATGTTTGCTGTGTATCTCGCCGGCAAATCGTCATAATTTTGCGAACTCGCCTACGATGTGCGATGCAACAGCCAATCTTTCGATTACATAGTAAGTATAGCAAACAAAACCGCTCATTTCAATAATCTTCTCACCAATTTCTCCTCGTATGATCCGGCGTGGCGTCTTTGTAATCTTCTAGGTGCTGGTTTCTTTCCTGGGATTTGCGCTGTTCGTTGTAAGCGTCGATGAATCGCTTGTCCAGCTCTTTGAGTTTGCTGTCGGTGCTGCCCGCGTCAACTTTTTCTTTATCGCCAGGGTTGGTGACTGAAATATCTTGGTCGCCGTTTCTAAGCTGTTTTATCTGCGCCAACTTTTGTCGGATTCGCTGCTCAATAAAGATTGCCGTTTTGCCGTCGTCATTGTTCGCGTCGACTGTTTGGCTGGCAAATTGTACGCCGCAACTATCCTCGCCGTCGTGCAGCACGGCGTTTGCTTCGTCGTAGCGGATGATTGCCTGGTCGTAGCGTTTTTCGCTGGCGAGGGTGTCTGCTCGCGCTTCAATTGATAGCGCCAAGTTGATGCGGACAGGGCATTCGTGAGTTTTCGGCGCTTTTTGCAGGGCTTGGCGGAATTGTTTTTCTGCCGAGTCGTAGCGGGCTTGCTTATATAAAGCGTTCCCGTCATTAAAAAATACTTTATAAGATTCAAACAAATTCACGGCATAAACTGGCGATAAGCGGAAGGAAGCCTGGCTGTTGTCGCCGTTTTTATAAGCAGCGCGCGCCGCCAGCGACAACAAGGGGAAGCTTGTTAATTTAATAGCAACCAGCAGAATCACTGCGCAAGCAGGGAATGAATAACGGAGCAGTTTCCGGCGTTTTTCTCGGCGGATTTTTTCAAAATCTAGTTTTTTCAGGTCAAATGGACGATTCTTACTCACGATTTTCTCCCTCCGACGGCATTATATTCTGAAGTTTGCGCAAAGGCAAATAGATGGTTCTCATTTCAAAGGCTAGCAGAATAGCAGCCGCAAACATCGCTATCCAATAGATATCGTTATAGCCATCAAACGAGCGGCTGATACTGACAGCTTTGTTGACGGAGCCGTTCTTGACAACGGCGTCAATGGAATCTGGAGTTTGCCGGTGCGTGTACGGCAGGCCTGTTTGACTGGCGATGTTTTTAAGATTTGTCTCGTCGATTTTTGATACGGCATATTTCAAATCTGGCCCGCGCAAGTAAAAACCGTCAAAGCTGCCGCTGTAGCTTGGTGTTTTCATTTTTCCGCCGTTGGCTGTGCCGTAGCCCATGATTGCGCCGCCGCCCAGCAGGGGCTTTAAGCTGGCGAATGACTTTGGCGAGGCGTCGCTGGTTTGTTCGCCGTCGCCCAGGTAAAATAGCAGCGAGGTGCGCTCGGGATTTTTATGCTTGGTGCGAGTAATTTCCGAGGCGATGGTGTCAATCGGCGCATCAATTGAGCTGCCCATGGCGTAGCTTTCGCTGATGATATTTACCGTGTTAACTGCCGATTCAAACATTCTAACGTCCGTTGATAATGGCGAATTGACGAAGGTCTTATTATTGAAAGTTATCAAGCTAAATCGCGCGCCGACCAGCTTTTTGGCAATTTCTTTGGCGTCGCGGCGCATGCCGTTGATTCGCGGCTGGCCGTTATCATAATCCTCGGCAGCAGAACTCATCGTTGTATCTATTACAACATAAACATTGACTAGCGGCGCGCCCCATTCTTTCACTTCGCCAGGAACAGCTGGGCGAAAACAAGCGGTAATGATGAGCAAGACAATACAGAACCGCCGCAGCCACGCTCGTCGGTTGGATATTGGTTTGGAGAAAATCCTCCAGCCGGTAAAAATTGCAGCAACTACCAGAATTATCAGCAGCAGATACCACGGCAAAATCGGTTGCATTATCATATGCGGAGCCTCCAATCGATAATAATAAGGGAAATTATGATAATAAGCATGCCGTATAGCAACAATTGTGGCTGATCAGTGCGAGTAACGCGTGGCGTGCCTTTGAAGCGGGAGGCGTCTTGGGCGGCGATTTTTTGGACAATGTTTGGAATTGTGTTTTTGTCGCGCAGTGCATAATAATCGCCGCTCGTCGCCAGCATGGTTCGCTTCAATTCTGTCGCTTCTGCTTCGCGATTTTTATTGCTATTCGGGTAAATGCCGTATACGCGGATGTCTTTTTGTTTGGCGAGTTCTGCCGCTTCGGGTAGGGAAATTATCGGCGTGCCAGCTAATTGGTTGTCGGTTCCTAAAATGATACTTCGGGAGCGTTTGCTGTCCAATTTATCGAAGCGGCCGATGCAACTTGCTAGCCCGTCGCCGATCAGCGACGAGCCTTGCCCGTTCGAGACTGCCGTACCAGATAAAATATCGAAATATTCCAGCGTTCCGGGTGGCGTCAGCGCCTTTTCAATCAGCGCTAGCTTGCTATCGATGAGGCTGGCGTCGTCTGTCAAAGGAAATATCACTGCCGGCGAGCGGTCAAACAGTACCAAACCGAGTCGTTCGCCGTCAAATTTTCGCGCCAATGTGCGGTAAGTTTTAATAATCTCTACGTCATATTCATACATCGACCGCGATACGTCAAGACATAGCACAATGTCGCGATTTTTCACCTCGGGAGAAACGACGGCTACCGACGACGGGCGGCCAGTGAGAATAATCATCATAACTAGCAAAAGTACATGCAAGCCTAACACGGCCGCTAGCAACTTTTTGTATCGTTTGATTTGCTGGAGGTAGTCCGGGAAAGCGCGCAGCCGCGAGGTATTAGCGATAGGGAGTTTTTGCTTAGGCGCGTCATGGCGTTTCGATCGGCTGTATCGGCGAAGTATAATCGGCGCGGCAAACCACAGCAGGGCGATAACTATAATTAACGCCAGCGACAATTGCCAAAAAACTAATTCCATGCCGCTACCGTCTTTCTGGCTAGCGCCGCCGCCTCGGCAACGCTGCCTTGTTCAACTGCGGTAAATTCAGGAATATAGAATTGTTTGATGGCGGCCGCCAATGTTTTATAGCGAGTCTTTTCTAAATCTCGCAGCGTCAACGTATCAACGCGGTGGCCATTTATCTCGACGACGAACATGCGAAGAACATGGCTTAATTTCTGGTGGGCTTTACGCGAGGATAGTTTTCCGGCAGTGTGATTTTGTTCAATTTCATCAATTACCTGTTGATATTTCTGTTTCAAATCAGTCAAATCTGGCGGCGTGTATGGCTTTGGTTTGAGCGTAGCCAGGCTGCGGTGGGAGCGGCGGCGAGTCGAGTAAAATACAAATCCGTACCATAAAATAATCGCGCCTAAAAGCAAGCAGCCGATAATCAGCCACAGCGGGTCATAATCTACCCATTCGCGAAGCTCAGTGCCAGCGCGCATGTTTTTGCCTTTCTAACAGTGAAAAGAAACTGCCGACGACGTCCTCTTCTCCGGAAATTCGCTCGCTAACGACGCCCAAACGCTCCAGGGCCGTGGAATATTCGCGGTAGTATGATTGCTGCTCGCGGTCGAAATTATCCTGCAGTTTCGTTTGTTTGCGAATAAAATAAGGCAGCTCGGTCAAATCGTCAATATCGTAAAAATTACGGCTTCCGTCAAGTCCTGAAGCGTCATTGACAGTTATCCATAGCATCTCGTGCTGGGCGCGCAGCCGCCGGATAATATGCTGGTGCTCGCTGGTCAGTTCATTGTCGTTGGCGACCACCACCAGCATCATCTTACGCCGTAAGTTGCGTGCAATATATTCAAGCTGATTTACAATATTGCTCGGCGCTGCTGCTAGCTGAGTACTCTTTTCAATGTGCCGCAGTAGCTGCTCGATATGCCGGTCATCGCTTTTGAAAGGAATATAGGTGTTATTTTTGGCGTCGCCGGATACCAGTCCGATCAAGTCGCCGTGCCGTAATACAATATATCCCAGGACTCCGGCAGCCATGATACTGATGTCGCGCTTGTTGCTGCCAGTTTTACTGATCGCTGCCATGTGGCGGCCAGTGTCGACTACTAGTAAAATATTATGTTTGCGGATTGCTTGGTAGCGCCGGATTCGAATACCGCTGCTGCGAGCAGTCGCTTTCCAGTCGATATCTTTTACATCGTCGCCAGGAATGTATTCGCGCAGATCATCGAAATCGAGACTGCGCCCCTTGAAGACCGAGCCGTATTGACCGTCCAGTAAACTCCGCACCTTTTCATGGGCGTAGAGATCCATCTTGGCTTTGACTTTGGCGAAGAGACTTGGCATATTACGGCACAGGAACAGCGTTAAATATCGAATCAATAATAACTTCCGGATGAACTTGGTCGGCGATGGCTTCAAAATTGAGGATAATGCGGTGGCGCAATACGCTGTGGCGTAATTGCTTAACATCTTCTGGAATAACGTAATTGCGGCCGTTGATTAGCGCCAGGGCTTTGGCGACTTGTTGGAAAGCGATGCTGGCACGCGGGCTGGCGCCGTATTGGACGTAGCGCGCCGTTTCGCTTGGTATGATTGAGGCTGGATTGCGCGTTGCCGAGACAATTTTCACAATATAATTCTTAATGGCGTCGTCAATGTATACTTTTTGCGCCAAGTTTTGCAGCGTCTCGACTGCCGCCAGCTCGATATTTGGCGTATTGCTATTATTTGGCGCCTCGCTTAACTTGCCCGATTCTATGCGTTTCAAAATCTCTAGTTCCTCGTCTGGAGCAGGGTAGGACAAAACTTCTTTCAACAAAAAGCGATCTAGCTGTGCCTCTGGCAGCTCGTATGTTCCTTCCTGTTCAATCGGGTTCTGAGTGGCCAGCACGATGAAGGGTTTCGGTAAATCATAGCGTTGTCCGCCGATGCTGGTCTGCTTTTCCTGCATCGCCTCCAGCATGGCGCTTTGGGTTTTGGCGCTGGAACGGTTAATTTCGTCCAGTAGTACGAAATTGGCATGAACCGGACCGAGCTCGGTGCGAAATTCGCCTTTGTTATAATCGTAAATCTGCGTACCGATGATGTCGCTTGGCAGCAAGTCCGGCGTGCATTGAATACGTTTGAAAGAGCCTTGCACGCTGGCGGCTAGCGTCTGCACGGCTGTCGTTTTGGCAAGACCTGGCACGCTTTCTAGCAGAATATGTCCGCCAGTCATCAAGCTAACCATCAACGCCGTTCGCAAGTTTTCTTGTCCGACCACTCGCGACGAGAAAGCGTCGAAAACAGTCTGGATATTTTGGTCAGCTGCGGCCAACTCGTCGTCGCTAATCGGCGCAGACGCAGGTTGAAATTGCGTCGCTGGCTGTGCGGCAGTCTGGGATTGTGCTGCTAGTGTGGTTGCAGGCTGGGATTGTGCTGCCGGCTCGGTTGCCAGTTGAAATTGCGCTTCTGGCATAGCTACGGACGCACCATTGTCTGCCGGAGAATACGACTGAGCTGGCGCTGGTTCTTGGTCTGCTGATATAAACGGATTTGGATTCATAATAATTATTCCTTTCTATGTCCAATATTGCGAAATATTCGTTACCAACGAGCGGCACTCTTCCGGCGTGTAGCTATCCTTTTGTTCAAAATAATGCTCCGCCGGAAACATATGAGTCATGACGTCCAGGGCGACGTCTTTGTCTGTTTGTAGGTGAAAATAATCTGCCGCCGTACTATCGACATTACCGCCCAGCCCGTATAAGGCTCTGTAGCGCACACTCTTCAAGTATTCCAGAGCCATCGCAATTTCTATCCGGTCTTCGACGATGTCGCCAGTCAGCAGCAACACTCTACCATTAAGGCCATCCTTAGAAAATGTCCCGTATTGATCGAGAATGCGATTCAGCTCAGAAAAGGCCTGGCGCTTCATGTCTTCCAATACCGAGCGGGATTCTAGTTCAATGCCGTCGCGCTGCGGTTTTTCCAGATCAGGGTTCCACGTAAACATACCCGCCGGGTCGATTAGCCCGACCACCCGCGGATCGCCAGGGATAATGATTCGCTTGCTGAGCAAAGGAAACACCCAAGCGTTAATCTCGCTCGCCAAACCAATGCAAGCTGTCAGCGCATCTTCTTTCAGCGCGATAACGACCGCTTCCTGACCCTTCAAATCGCTCACGCGCCCCGCCAAAGTCCGCCCCAGCTCAATCCTATTGATATAGTACATACTGGTTATGATTATGCCTGAAAGCGCGGGAGAATGCAATTGCGGCGGATACTCGTCTGTTTCAGATTGCAGTAAACTAGCCTATATTCATTAAGTGTATGATTTTAATCTCGCCGCTCTACCTGTACCATACATTGTGCCAAGCGTCAATGAGATGTTACAGTAGCCTAGTGGCTTGACTGGAAATCATGTATAATAATGTCTGAAGTGAATTATCATGCAAAAAAACGAAAAAATCCTCAAACGGCAATCGACTAAAATCTTCTTTGATAATGACGATACCGATTTCTTTTTCAACTGGATGCTCGGTGTGGCGGAGCTGTTCGGGATGTCGCATGGTGAGTTGTTTTATCTGGCACATAAGATCGGGCGCGACGGAAAACCGAGTAAGTGGCGATCCTGTTTTACGGACCATGCTGATTATCTTGTTCGCTCGGCGAAAGCAGCCACCGGTGAACAAATGGCTGTCGACTGCTATTTTGGCGCAACCTATGCCTATCGGGCAGTACTGCAGTTCGCTGATCCGTTTTCTCCGGAATATCCGAAGCTTGTCGGCGCTATGGAAGACGCTTTCGCTGGTGCCGCTAAGGCGATAGATATACCGATCAAATCCGTGCGCGTTCCGTATCAAACCGGCTATTTACCCGGCTACTATCTTCACTGCGACAGCAAGCGTCCGACCGTGGTCATGGTCGGCGGCGGTGATACGTACCGGGAGGATTTGTTTTATTTTGCTGGCTGGCCGGGGTGGCGGCGGAACTATAATGTGCTGATGGTTGATTTACCCGGTCAAGGCTCTAATCCCACCAGAGGTCTCACTTTCACTGTTGACGCCGGCGAACCGATTGCTGCGTGCCTCGACTGGCTGCAAACCGAAAATCCCGACGCGCGTCACATTGCGCTATACGGTGTTAGCGGTGGCGGGTATTTTACTGCTCAAGCGGCGGCAAAAGACATAAGGATTAGCGCGTGGATTGCCAGTACGCCTATTTTTGACGTGGCAGAACTGTTCCGTCGTGAGTTCGGCGCAGCGCTCAAAGCGCCCGGCTGGCTGATGAATCTTGCTTTAAAATTAGCAGGGAACATCAATGAAGTCGCCGATATCAATTTGAAAAAATACGCTTGGCAGTTCGGCACGAGCGACTTCCGTTCGGCGATCAATGAAGTTTTCGAACAGGCAAAGGTTGTCGATCACCAAGCTATCACCTGTCCGTCGCTGTTTCTCATGGGGGAGAGCGAAGGTGCTGAACTCCGGCGGCAAACGCGATATCTCCACGACGAATTTATCCGGCGCGGACTTGATACGACACTGCATGAGTTTGATTCGCAAAGCGGCGCCGACGCTCATTGTCAGCTGAATAATTTACGTTTAACGCATAGCGTAGTCTTTGATTGGTTGGATAGTCGGCTGGTTGATTGACAAGGTTTTCGGACTGAAGGGTTGCGCTGCGGAACCTAGCGAGTTATTCGTAAAGATTGGTGCTAATCCCGCCGCTCCACCGCGATCGTGCACTGCGCCATCAATGCCACTGCTGCGCCGAGTGCCGCGAGGGTTGGCAGTAGCAACACACCGACCACGCCAGCAGTAACTGGGAATTCCATGATACTTTCGCCTTTTTCGTTCTTGATGATAACGCGGCGGACGTTACCTTCTTTGATAAGCTGCTTGACTTTCTCGACAACTTGATCGCCGTTAACGCTAAATTCTTCGGTACGGTTTTGTTCGCTCATGGTTACTCCTTACTTTTTATTCCCGCGAATTGCGTCAATCAATTCAATTGGGAAGAGCATCATCGTCTTTTGTGACGGTTCGGTGGAGATACGCTCTAGCGTGTTCAGTGTACGTAGGTTAATCGCCCCTTGGGTTTTTGCCAGGATTTCGGCAGCTTGCGCTAGCGTTTCGGCAGCAGCTTTTTCACCGTCGGCGTTGATGATGTTAGCGCGGCGTTCGCGCTCGGCTTCGGCTTGCTTGGCCATGGCACGCTTCATATCACCCGGAAGTTCGATGTTCTGAATCTTGACATTCTCAACATCGATACCCCATTTATCGGTCTCGGCATCAACAATTTCCTTGATCTGCTGCGAAATCTCCTCGCGCTTGGCCAAGAGATCGTCCATGTCGACGTTACCGGTGACGTCGCGCAGGGCGGCCTGGGCAAATTGGCTGGTGGCATAAATATAATTAGTCGTCTCCAGCACCGCCTTTGGCGCGTTAATCACTCGGAAGTAGACCACCGCGTCAACGCCGACGGTGACGTTGTCTTTGGTGATGACCTCTTGTTTCGGTACGTCAATTGGCGTGGAACGCACATCCACCATCATCATCGTCTGAAAAATCGGTATCACCACCCTTAGGCCCGGTTCGCGCACGCCAGTAAACTTACCCAGCGTCAGCACCACGCCGCGCTGATATTGGTTGACAACCTTGATACCGCTCAGCACATAAATAGCCGCGATGACTAAAATTACTATCATTATTTCCATAAATACCTCCTATTTATATAATGATATTCTAGCACCAAAGCGGTATAATAACCATATGAACAATAATCAGCAAAACGCGAATCCGCAGTCGCCAGTTTCACAAACAACGCCAACGATGCAGCCAATGCCCGACCAACCGCCGCAAGTGACGCCAGCGTCACAGCCGTTACCTAGTCAATCACCGCAAATGGCAAACCAACAGTTAGCAGTAGAACCTGAGGCGGAGGCGGTTACAAACCCCAACGACGCTCCTAAAGGTATTATTCAGCAGCATCGAGAGTTTATTAATAGTAGCAATAATATTGTTTTTCACCCAGCGCGCAGTACAATAATCACCTTGATCGTTTTCTTCGTCGGGGCTTTTTTGATGTTTATTGCTCGCATGCAAGACGAGCCGTTTTTTGGACCTGTAATAGTTAATCTTTTCTTGGTACCGTTTTGCTTGACTCTCGGGACGGCTCATTCACCGTTAGCGAGGCTGCGGCTATGGCGAATTGTAAGTTCAATCATGCTGATGCTGAATGTAGGCATGCTATTCATGCATGGTTTATTTGGTATCGCAAAGGACAACGACCCCAGCCCTGCAGTTGGTAGCATGCCGCTGTGGATGCTGCCTGCTGAAAAATCCTTGATCACAGTACTAGCGTATATGGTATTTATCATTCCGCCAGCCATTATTTTCTTAGTTACTACGCTGAAGTATTCTAAGGCTACTCAGCTAAAATAGGCTGTTCACGTTAGTAAATACTTATAATCAGTCAAGCTTTGAATACGTGCTAAGTAGGTTGACATAATACCCCCAGGGGGTATATAATGACTTTATGGATACAGCAGATATCAAGCGGCGAGCTCTGCACCGCACAAAAATTATTTTAGGGCAAATGCGCGGACTAGAGAAGCAAATTGCCGACGACGCATATTGCATGGATATTTTAACGCAAAGCCTAGCGCTGCAAAAGTCGCTGGCATCGCTCAATAAGCTCATTTTGGAGCGGCACTTGCGCACGCACATTGCTGACAAAATAGCCTCGGGCGATGGAATCCAGCAAAATGAAGCCGTAGAAGAGCTACTTAATCTATACGAGTTAAATAATATAAGGACGAAATGATGCACCACGAATCTCATTCTCACTGCAACACAAAAACTTCAACCAAACGCATGGCATTAGCAGCGACCTTGCACTGTTTGGCGGGCTGCATGATCGGCGAAATGCTCGGCGTCACCATCGGCACGCACGCTGGATTTACACCGCACGCCACGGTAATTTTGGCATCGGTTTTGGCATTTACGTCTGGCTATACTGTATCAACTATCCCGCTGATAAGCGCTAAGCTATCGTTCTTCAAAGCCTTCAAATTGGTTTTCGCTGCCGATACGTTATCAATTCTGTCGATGACCATCGTTGACAATGTCATCATGCTGATCGTGCCAGGCGCCATGAACAAAGACCTCACTCATCCGATGTATTGGACAAGCCGGCTGCTATGCATGACTGCCGCGTTCCTAGTGTCGTACCCTGTTAATTTATATTTATTGCGCCGCGGCAAGGGTCACGCGCTGACTCATCAGTATCACCACCATAATAAATAATAACGGCGCGCGGATAAATTCCAAGGAGCCTTGGCTTTTTCCTTGCCAGCTCGCCAGATTTTTAGTACAATCATAAGGTAGTTTTGTGGCTCTTTAGCTCAGTTGGTAGAGCAGAGGCCTGAAGAGCCTTGTGTCACTA
>CALHTM010000017.1 GCA_938039975.1 uncultured Candidatus Saccharibacteria bacterium | reverse complement strand
GCTGGTTAGAGCACCTGCCTTTTAAGCAGGGTGTCGTGAGTTCAAGCCTCACTGGGCCCTCCATTTCAAGAATAAGAAGACCTTTTCAGTGTGAAGGTCTTTTATTTTTTAACCGTCTTTATTCTTTGCTCTTCTTTTTCGATTCGTTGCGCCGTACATGAGTTTGCAACACATCAATTATCGACAGCACCAGGCACACCGTCACGATAATGGCATAAGACGCATTAATACGGCTGACGATTTGCTTGCCGAACTCATCAACCACTAGCGCATTTTCTAGCGGCTCAAACATTAATACCACAGCTAACACTGCAAATATCACTGACCCGCCTATTCGCTGAAATTTATTACTAGCCGCCGGCCCGCTGAATAGTAATATCAGTGAAGGCGCTAGAGTTAATATCACCGCCACCACATCTACTAACGGCGGACTGATAATGACAATACCAAGATTTGCGACATACGGGGTTGCTTGACTACTCCACAGGTCAGATAGAATAGAGCCAGCCGCTAAAGCAAGCGTCAATACGCCGAATCGCCGGCGCGTCATATATGCCAACAAAAACAACACACCAAAGACTATTGCTAGAACGATAGTAAAAGTCATGCTTTTATTTTATCATGTCGTCTATGTACGATGACAAGTTAAAAGCCCGTGTCTCACGAGAAAATACCGCGTTTTTTAGAGGCTTCGAATTGCTCTAACAGTTCACGCTGCTTTTTAGATAGCTTAGTCGGTGTATCGACAATAATGCTAACGATATGGGCGCCGCGCCGTTCGCTGCGCGGGTACGGGACGCCATGGCCAGACAATTTAAAATCAGTACCCGACTGCGTACCGGCCGGTACCTTCATGGTAATTATGCCGTCGACTGTCTCAACGTCAATTTCAGTACCAAGTGCCGCATCAACCATACCGATATGTTCTTGGCTAAGAATCAAATCGCCCTCGCGGGTAAATTTCTTATGCGCTTTAACGCGAATATTGATGTATAAATCACCACGGTCGCCGTCGGCAATAGCTTCACCGCGCTCGCGCAAACGAATCGTCGAACCGTCATCAATGCCTGCTGGAATTTTGACAGTGATTTTCTGCTCGCGGCGTTGCACGCCAGAGCCATGACAAACTGTACATTCTTTCTCGGGTATTTTACCGCGGCCTTTACAGGTTTCGCAAACTACCGCTTGTTGGATCGGGCCAAACATAGTGTTCATTGTGCGGACACGCTGGCCAGCCCCTTGGCAATCTGGACAAGTTTTCATCTCGAAACCCGGCTCGACGGTCGTACCGTGGCAATGCTCGCATTCATCGTTAATCATTAACGCAATCTCGACATCTTTACCAAACACTGCTTCTTCGAAAGTCAAAGTAACACGCGTTTCAACGTCGCGCCCACGCGGCCGGCTATTGCGGCGCGATTGCCCGGACGGCCCGCCAAAAAACTGACTGAAAATATCACCCAAGCCTTCGCCAAAATCGAAATTAATATTTTGACCTTGGCCGAAACCGCCAAAACCTTCAAAAGGATTACCGCTGTAACCAGCACCGCCGCCAGAACCGCCTACGCCAGCATGACCAAACTGGTCGTAACGTTGGCGTTTTTGCTTGTCTTTGAGAACTTCGTAAGCTTCGTTAATCTCTTTGAATTTCTCTTCGCTGCCACCTTCCTTGTCGGGGTGATACTTGACAGCCAGCTTACGAAAAGCTTTCTTGACTTCGTCTTCAGAGGCGTTTTTGCTGATACCTAGTACTTCATAATAGTCGCGCTTTGCCATATTGCTATAGTATAGCGCGTTAGCACTCGAAGTGCAAGAGTGCTAAAATTACTGACTTATTTGACGTCAGTAGCCGATGGACTCTTATTGTTTTTGTTCGGATTACGCGCCGCTAGCACGCGCAAATCGTCAACTACATCAAATTCATCAAGGATTTTACGGCCGAGCAACGCCTCTAGTGCATCCTCGAGCGTTAAAATGCCCGCTGTCTCGCGATAATCATTAACAACAATAAACATATGATGCCGCGTCTTGATAAAGGCCGACAAAGCGCGCTCCAGCTTCTGGTTTTGGTTGATAAAGTAAATCTTCTTGTCCATCGCCGTTTCAACACGGCTAGTTTTTTTACCGTTATCAAGCGTCAATAAGCTACGAATATGCAGAATACCAACAATGTGGTCAATATCACCGTCAGTCACCGGGAAGCGGCTATGGCCAGTCTTATGCAGTTCATCAAGCAACAACGGCCCAATCACGTCTTCCTTAGCTACTGTATTCATTACGCCGCGCGGCGTCATTACCTCTTCGACGGTTTTTTCATGAAAATGCAGGGCATTATTGATTAATTTTTTCTCTTCAAGCGACAATATTCCCGATGATTCGCGTATCAAATACTCAAGTTCTTCCCGCGAGCTAAGAATATTCGGCTCATTCTGCACGTTAACACTGCGCAAAACTTGCCCCAAGCGCGGATGCCGCTCGACGAAAGTCAGCAATCTCGGCTCTATCCGCCGATAATATCCATCAATCATCTGCACCAACCAGTCAAAATGGGCAATTCTACTATAGACTAAAGACGTCATCACGCTAATGGCCACGCCGATAAAAAAACCAAACGCCGATACCGCCGACAATACCGCCAAAACCAGTAGTAGAGCTTCGGTTGCCTTACGCAGCGATACAATATCATCAAGCAGTAGTATTCGCCGTAATTCGTCAGCCGCTGCGGTGTCGCCCTTACGACGGCGGCGTTCTAACTCGTACATTGACAGCTTTGTTCGGCGCGGCGAAATTGACGTCACCGCTATCAACGCTAAAGTAATCATCACAAACAAAATCGCTAAGAATAACCGCATACATATATTGTACCGCAAGCCCGCTTGATTGGCGAGCTCATAAGCAGTATAATATCCTCTAGTAATAAGCGGAGGAAATATGACCAAAAAGGCATGGATTATTTTTGCGGCGATGTGCGTAGGATTGATTGGCGGCTTGATTTTTTTACAGCAGCGCAATCAAATTGATGTTTCAAGCGTCGATACTACGAAGGCGCAGCCAGCATCGAGCGAAAGTGGCAATATTAGCGAGCATGTTTATGGCAATGCCAACAGCAAAGTACTATTAGTTGAATATGCCGATTTTCAATGTCCAGGCTGCAATTCATCTTACCCAGTCACCAAAAAAGTCATTGAAAAGTACAAAGACAAGATCGGGTTTATCTTCCGCAATTATCCGCTAACTAGCGCTCACCCGAACGCGCTGGCCGCGGCGGCTGCTGCCGAATCAGCTGGACTACAAGGTAAGTACTGGGAAATGCACAACTCGCTTTTCGAAAATCGAGCTAGCTGGGTAGAGCTATCTGGGTCAACTCGTACCGAAAACTTTGTGAAGTTAGCCTCCGACATCAAAGGCTTGAATGTAGAAAAATTCAAGGCTGATCTCGAAAATCCAAATATCCGTAAAAAAATTGATTACGACATGGCGCTTGGCAAAAAGGACAACGTTAGCGGCACACCGGCTATGTACATTAACGGCAAAGATGTCGGCAGCCAAAAAGTCCTTAACGGTAAGCTAGTTAGCGGCACAAACACCGATACTAATGCTAGTTATGTTTGGGCTAATGCTGATAATTTTGAAAAGTTTGTTATCCAGCCAGCAATGAAATCTGCTGGAATTGATTACTAGCTATCATTTACGCTGTATTTGGCATACTTTTAGATGACATTTATTGATCTATTTCGTTAAACTAGCATCGATCAATAATATAGCAATAAGCAATTAGAAGCGCCTTAAAAATAATTATTTTTTCTTGTTGTATGCAGGAAGAATGACTGTAAAAGTCGAACCAACATTCTGTTCGCTATCGACGTTAATTCGTCCGCCATGCGCCTTAATAATCCGCTCGGCAATTGACAGACCTAAGCCGTATCCAGCAGTAGTACGCGACTCTTCTGCCCTATAAAATCGCGTAAAAATCTGCGACTTTACTTCGTCGCTCATGCCAATACCAGCGTCCGCTACAGCAACGCTGACGTGCTTACCCTTTTTGCTGCTAGAAATAGTAATGGTACCGCCTTTGTTACTATATTTAATAGCATTGTCTAGCAAAATCGTGAAAAGCTGTTCTAAACTTTGTCGATCGCCAAGCAGCAAAAAATTTTTAGTTTTGTCATCGATAGTAATATCTTTCGCCAGCACCTGATTTACTACTAGGTTCATTGCCCGAGCAATCACCGATTGCAAACCGACCTTACCTTTCTGAATTTCCAGCTTGTCTTCTTTGAGCAACCCTAACATTGAGTTGGTTAATTTTTGTAAACGTTTAACATCATTAACATTGTCGGTGATAACTTGCTTAGCCTGTTTGAGAGTCAATTTTGAGTTCATCAATGCTACCTCATTAGCTGCCAGTAGTGCAGTCAACGGCGTGCGTAATTCGTGGCTAGCATCGCTGACAAAACGCGATTGCGCCGCCATGTTATCCTCGATTGGCTGCAGCGTATGCTGAGCTAGCAGATAGCTGACTAGCCCGCCTATCAAAAACACCGTTAAATTTGCCAACAGCAAGTTTAGGCGAATCGCCGCCATCGCTTCATCTTCACGCGTATCAAGATAGCTGTGAATTGAAATAACCGTACCTGGCTCGGCGGAACGAATCGTAGAAGTTGCTTGCTGATCATTTGGCGGCCGGCGATGAAACTCTTGGCTTGATAGTCCATAAATTATCAAACTAAAGGCGATCGACATAGACATGATGATCGCCAAATAGGTACCCGCTAAGCGAACAACGGCACGTTGACCAACATTTTTCATGCTTTTCTAATCTCGTCCTTAACGATATATCCAAACCCTCGTACCGTTTGGATAATCGGATCAGCGCCTGGAAAAGGCTTATCAATTTTGTTGCGCAAATAGTTAATAAAAACTTCAACATTATTCGGCAAAATATCGGCATCAAAGTCCCAAACGTGCGTCATGATGTTTTGCTTGCTAAGAATTTGATTCTTGTTGCGCAGCAAATACTCAAGAATAGCAAATTCTTTGTTAGATAGCTTGATATCTTTACCAGCCCGTTTAGCAGTGTGATTAGCGATATCAAGTTCAAGATCACGCACTGTCAAAATGTTATCAAGTACATCCTGCGGCCGCCTCAGCAACGCCCGAACGCGAGCGCCGAGAACCTCGAAGCTAAACGGCTTCGGTAAATAGTCATCGGCGCCGCTATCCAAGCCTTCCACAATATCTTTATTCTGATCTTTGGCCGTCAGCATCAAGATTGGCGTTTTATTACCGTCAGCACGCAGCTTTTTGGCGACTTCAAAACCATTCATGATCGGCATCATCACGTCGAGAATGATGAGATCGTAATCATCAGCCCGCGCTGCATTGTAGCCATCCTCGCCATCATGCTCAATATCAACCGCGTAGCCGTCCATTTCGAGTCCTTGTTTGATCGACTTGGCAATTCGTTTCTCGTCGTCAACAACCAAAATCTTCATAATTTTATTATAACCTTTCTTTTGTTTAATGGTTTAGTAATTTAAGGACATTTCTGGCCACAAGTAGTGAGTCGTCTGCTTGCCGCGGCGGCTCATCGAAATCCACCAATCGCCAGCGGTCGTTTTAATTTTGATTAAACCTTTGTTTTTGAGGCGACTCAGCTGTGTCATCAATTTCGGACGGCTCATTTGCAAGCTTTCGGTTAGTCCCGTCAGGTCTTCCTCGCCACTCTCGCTAATCTGCTGCAAAACAAGTGCTTCATCAGTTGTCAAATTCAAATTCTTGGTCATATTCACTCCTTTGTTTAGGTTTGTAATGACAGTATGCGCGGTTGAGCTTAAAGTATTCTTAAGCAGCCGCTGCAAGATCATAAACTGTATATTGTGTACCGCCGTAATCGACTTTACTACCAGTACTTTTCACCCATGTTAGAATATCGGAATTGCTACCTGGTCCACTCATACCGCTGGGGCCGCCAGATTTCCCTTGTCTGCTGTTTACTACGTAATAGCGAACTTTACCCTGTTTAACAAGTTGTTTGAATTGTGATAGCGTCAACGTCGAGTCACTACCGTTGAAGCCGCCGATGGCCATGACTGACTGGCCGCTTGATAATTGAATCGGTGTCGATTCGTTAGCGCTGTTAACCGCTGCTATCCAGGTTGCGACGCGACGGTTTTCTAGCAAAAACGAGACGAGCGTCGATTCAGCTCGCGCCGACTCATTATTTGTATTGCTCATCGCTGAAGCGCCTGGACCAGCCGTTGGAATACTGCCGCTATGCGCTGTAGCTACCGTGCTAACGCTAAAGACAATCGGTGCCGCCATACCAGCAGTAATTGCTAAGCCAAGAATAATTTGCTTAAGCCGTTTCGTCTGTGATAACAGCAGCAGCGTCAAAATAGTTGCTACACCACCAGCAATCATCACTAGCCACATCAGCCAAGGCCAATAGTTGCTATAGCCGAGCATAATAATGCTAAGAATTGTCGTTAGCGCGATACTCAGCGGCAGTATCCAGGCTACTTTGGTGCGGCGCGTGTAAGCTTGCCATATGTATGGCGCCCCGATACCGACCAGCGCTGCTACCGCCGGCGCCATAGCTACAACGTAATACGGATGAATAGTGCCGCTGGTCATGCTGAAAATTACTATATGCATCAGCAGCCAACCCAGCCACAATAATACACCGATGCGCTCCTTATTATGTCGCGGCGCTCGGCGCAACAACCAGATTACTAACCCAGCGCTAATCAAGGCTACCGGAATTAGCCAAGCAATGTTCGGCCCAAAGCTCTCATTAAATATACGCAGCACGCCAGTCTCGCCGCCAAAGCCAACACCGCCGGGACCGTTGCCATGACCACCCGCACCAAAACTGCCGCCCATCATACCAATCGGCGACATCATTGCTTGCGCTGCTGGCGAAGCGGTTTGACCAGCAGCCTGCGCACCCATTTGCATCATACTGTCTGGCCGGCTTCCAAGACCGCCACCATCACCCAATAGCCTTCCAAAACCGTTATAACCAAATATCAAACTCCATATGCTATTGTTGCTCGTGCTACCAACCCAAGGTCGATTTACCGCTGGCGTTAGCCACACCAAAATACTCCACCAAAACGTCGATACAATTGTCGCTATGCCAGCCACGCCGAGATGCCACATTCTGGTAGTGAATTTTGGGCGTGCAAAGCTAATGTAAATGATTGTCATTATCGGCAACAAAAGCAAACCTTGTAACATTTTAGTATTAAAAGCAAACCCCGTAAATAAACCAGCCAGACTCAACCATAACACTGGCCTACTTCCTTCGAAAGACCGCAAAAAACTATAAGCACTGGCCGTCAAAAATAACGTCAAGAAACTATCTGGGTTATTAAAACGAAACATTAGCGCAGCAGCTGGCGTCAACGCCATTACCGCCCCGGCAATTAATCCGGCACGAGCACCATACCAGCGTCTAACCACCAGATAAACTAGCGCCACCGTCGCGATTCCCGCTAGTGCATGCGGCAACAGCATACTCCAAGATGAGAAGCCAAACAATCTACCAAACAACCCCATGATCATCATACTAATCGGCGGCTTATCAACGCTAACGAAATTCGCCGCGTCTAAGCTGCCGAATAGCCATGCCGTCCAGTTAGTACTTGCCGCTTGCACAGCCGCCGCATAATAACTGTTGGCCATGCCATTAATGGTCAAATTCCGTAGATAAAATATCGCCGTGAAAAGCAATAAACCGCCAAACGCTGCCATCTCGCCGAAACTCGACTGACCATATTCTTGGCGTACTCGCGACAAACCCTTAATATCCTCTGTTGCTGTTTTAACAACATTAACCCGAGAATCAGTATCTTCAATCCACTCCACCGGCTCCTCGTGGATTTTATAGCCGTTATATTCAGCTTTGACTAGCAACTCAGTATCGAAAAACCAAGCCGTGTCCTTAATGTACGGCAGCAGCTTTTGCGCTACATCGCGGCGTAGCGCTTTGAAACCGCACTGCGCATCAACAAATTTAGTCTTCATAGTAGTACGAATAATTCGATTGTAGCAGCGCGAGATAAACTCGCGTTTGAAGCCGCGCGTCGTTCGCGATTGTTTCATTAGCCGCGAACCGGTCGCTAATCCAGCATCGCCAGTAATCAGCGGCGCAATCATCGGTTCAAAACTGTCAAGATTCGTCGACAAATCAATATCCATATAGGCTAGAATGTCCGCCTTGCTACTCATCCAAGCCTGTTTAAGAGCCCGGCCGCGGCCTTTTTCTGGCAATTGCAGCAAGCGTATCTCTGGATATCTCTCGGCTAGCCGGCGAGCAATTGCCGCTGTACTGTCGGTGCTACCATTATCGGCAATAACGATACACCATCTATACGGCAGATTGCTGGCAAGATATCTATGCAGTTTGGTAACCGACTGCTCAAGCACATGAGCTTCGTTAAGAACTGGCAATACGATATCGACCGTCAATGTCCGCGGATTGAGCGGTCACAAAATTTGGTCGTCGACTGCTGGAGCCGCCGACGCCAAGGGTTGAGTGATTGTAGCTGCTTTCATGAGCGCCACTGTATCGACGCGTCATGAAAAGTTGCTTAAAGTTTTAATCGTTATAATCAAACGTATTGTTGCGACCAGGCGCCAGCAAATCCACCGGACCGTAAACCCTGACGGAAACCGGGCCGTACATGTAGCGGCAGCGCATAGACTCCGTGAAACCGCGATGGCTGCACGTCTCGTCTATCTGGCTTTTTACATTAACCACGAGTTTGTCGCCGTCGCGGCGCAATTTTACTTCCGGTACTTTGGAATATTGCGTGTCGTGATATTTTACTTCCAATCGAGTCTTTTCGGCATAGCCGCCGTATTCCATCGCAACATATTCACCGTTGCCATCAACTACTATACTTTTAGCGCCAGCAGCAGCTTCTGAGGCATCAATAGTTTTAACTTTTAAAGTTTTCTCGTAATCGTAAGTTAGATTCGAATAAGTATTAGCGCTGAAAATTGCCACACCCGACAAACAAACCGCGCCAGCCATCAATAGACCCAGCATTGCCATAATCGCCGGACGTTTCAGCTTCCAAGTGAAGACGCTCCAGGTAGCCAGCAACGTCAAGGTGAACAAAACTGCGCCGCCCAAAACCAAGCAGCATAGCAATCCCCACGCCCAGCTTTGCGCGGTAAATCCGTTCAACGCTGCCACTGCACCAAAGCCAAACACGCCGCCGACCAGCAGCGCCACCAGCAGTCCAAACGCTATCAGCGCCAGTATAATTCCCAGCAAAAAGCGGAAAATCTTGGCAGCGGTGCTTGCTGTCTGCTTTTCAGTGCTATCGTCAACTGACAAGCGTTTGAGCGCGTCCAGTGTTACCGGCTCGCCGCGCATCCGCAGCTTGTCCGAAGCCGTCCGCGCTTCAGGAATCGACAACCACATGACGATGTAAATCAGTACCGCCGTGCCAAACGTTATAAACGGCGAAAAGATAGCGATCAAGCGTATCCACAACGGATTAACGCCAAAATAAGCTGCTACGCCAGCACACACGCCGCCGATCAAACCATGTTCAGTATCGCGCATTAGCTGCTTAGACGAATTGCCCAATACCTCGTCATCTACGTCAGCATCAATCTCCGCATTGTCGCTACCGTCCGAAAAATCGCGCGGCTCGCCCATCTGTTTCTGAATCGCCAGAACATCATCGTTACCGATTACGCCGTCTTTTGCCACGCCGCGCTCCGCTAAAAGTTCCACCATTCGCGCTTCAATTTCTTGCATGGCTTCCGGCTCGGCATGCATGTTTTTCTGAATTAAATTAAGATATTTCTCCAATGATTTTTTGGCGTCAATCTCCGCGCTGAACGGCGTTTTTGCCAAATGGATTCTGGTTATTTCTTTCATCGCTTTGCTCCTTTCTCGAGATTTTTTAGCGAAGTATTCAACATTTTGATACGATCTTTTAGTTCATCCACCAGCTGCGTGCCAGTGTCAGTCAGTGAATAATATTTGCGCGGTGGCCCCTGCTCGCTCTCCTGCCATTCATGCTTGAGATAGCCATATTTCTGCAAGCGGCTGAGCAGCGGATAAATCGTACCCTCCACTACCATCAGGTCTGACTCGCTCATTTGCTTGACAATATCGCCAGTATATTGCGGCTGCTTAGCACACACCAGCAGCACGCAGTACACCAGGAAACCTTTGCGCAGTTGAATCGCCAAGCTTTCCGCGTAAGCACTAGCGTCCATTTTTTCTTTCTCCTGGCACGGTTGACTTTTCAATCCGGCCGTCTTTGATGATAATTTGATGATCGCATTTTTTCGCTAGGTCGGCATCGTGTGTCACTACAATCAATGTTACACCCTTTTGCTTATTATATCCAAATAGCAATTCTTCCACCTTGGCGCCAGTTTCGCTGTCCAAGTTGCCAGTCGGTTCATCGGCAAAAATGATTTGCGGATCACCGACAATTGCCCGAGCAATCGCCAAGCGCTGCTTCTGCCCGCCCGACAAGTCTTTGGCACGGTTTTTGCGCTTATCGTACAAGTCCACAGCCTTGAGCGCCGCGTTGATTTTATGCGCTCGTTTTTTCCGCGGCACCCGCGCAATTTCCAGCGGCAAACTGACATTATCAACCACACTTTCATTGCCTTGGACAAAAAAGCTCTGGAAGATAAAGCCGATTTTCTTGGCGCGAAACTCATCGACACGCTTTGGCTTCAGCTGCAAAATATCTTGCCCATCGATAATCACTTGACCCTTCTGTGGCTTATCCAACCCCGAGATAGCGTGCATTAGTGTCGATTTTCCTGAGCCAGATTTTCCTAAGATGGCTACGCTTGCTCCTGTTGGGATAGTTAAGCTGATATTTTTCAGCGCCGTAAATTGGTTTTTCTTTTTGCCGTAAATTTTAGTGACGTTCTTCAACTCAATCATGATAATTCTCCTATTCCGTCCTTAATGCTTCAATTGGGTCTAATTTTGTTGCTTTACGGCTTGGCAGCCAGCCAGAAATTACCGCCATCACCACCAGTCCAATCACTAGTAGCCCGATTTGCAGCGGATCAATTACTAGCAAATTAGTCCCGGCACCTAATTTTAAGAAGCTGGCAATAACTGGGTTCAGCAGCGTCACTAAGCTCGCCAGCCCAACACCAATCAAGCCGCCCAGCAAACCAACCCACGCTGCCTCATAGCGGAATAATTTACCGATATCGCGGCCTCTCATCCCCAGCGCCTTCATCAAGCCAATTTGGCTAGTTCGCTCCAGTACCGAAATGTACATGGTGTTAATAATCCCAAATACACTGGCCAGCAGCGCCAAGCCGCCGAATCCTGCCAGCGCCGCTTGCGCCGCGTTGACCATGGTGAGCAGCGTCTTGCGCACATCCTGAATCGAATAGGCGCTGTAGTCTTTGCTAATTTCGTCCTTCACCGCATCGATATTTTTCTCATCATCAACCGACACCAGAGCCGTCGAATACTCGTTCGGCTGGCTTTTGTCGTGGCTAAATTCGTAGATTTCCTTAGCGTCAACGGTCGAGATTCGCAGCGTCGGCTGATAGTACAAAATCGTATCCGACTCTTTGTCAACCGCAGTAATTTTCAGCGACATCTCCCTAGCAACCTCGCCGCTCTGCTCCGCACTACGCAAACCCAACGTAATCGTCTGTCCAATCGCCGACTGCGCGTCCTTAAAGCCCAGCTGCTTAACATAAGTCTCTGGGATGATAATTTCGCCCGGCTTTGGCATGAAATTGTCCAGCTTACCCGCCGCCAATTCTGCCCGCGTTTTATCAGCTTTCACCGCTACGTCCAACGCAAACTTTTTGCCGTTTGCTGAACTCTGCGCATAGGCCACGCCAGCAGTTGAATAAGCCGGCGTTACCGTTTGTACGTGCGGAGTCTTTCGCAGCTTAGCCAGGTCAGCATCGCTCATCGAATACTTACTACGCATAGCTGCTGCCTGCTTCTCCTCTTGTTCTTTTTCTGTTTTTTCCGACGCGCCGTACTCTGGTAATTTTTCTTCCTTATTGTTCGATTCAATTTTTTTGCGAACCATAATCACTTTTTTATCGCCAGCCGCATCAACCATACTATTGGTGTATAACCGACCACCTTCGCCAGCCATCAGCGCCAGACCAATCGTAAACGCCCCGACCGAAATCGCCAGCGCCGTCAAAATCGTCCGGCCTTTCGACTGGCGGAGATTGCGCCCCGCCCGCTTGATAATATCGATTCTTCTCATGCTATGCTCCTTGTATTTTCATTATACATAGTACTATGTTATACAAGGTACTATAAAAAGTCAAGCTACTTTAAGAAAAACAGTACTAAAGGATGTGAATAATTGCCAGACTAGACTCTGTTCTCAACGTATATTGCCGATTATTCGCCAGCCACTTATCGACCGCTCGCGCGGCGCCTGGCAAAGCTTCATTGGCATAGTCATCAACGATGATAGTCGCCGTTTTCTGAAACTTGCCGTCGCAGACGCGGAATGAATCGATAATTGATTCATAAAAATCGCCGTCAAAAAACGCAAAGACGATACTTTCCGGTACGTCGTCAGGGGTGAAGTCAGCAAACCAGCCTTTGTGAATAGTTGGTAGTTTTAAGCCAGCCTTTTTGAAATTCTGAATGAAGGTTTTGCGTGGCGCGAGCAGCTCGCCGGCTTTGAACTGCTCGCCCGCAGCGCTGGCGTCTAGCTGAGTCTTTTCTGGCAAGCCCGCAAACGAATCATAAACATGAAATTCACCGGTAAATTTATAGGCGTCCATCAGCCGTCGAATAAACAAACTCGTCGTGCCGACATAACAGCCAAACTCGACGATGTTTCCTGCCGCACCGCTTTGCAGCACCTTTTCCAGTTCCCGCAGCAAAGCGCCAAGTTCTTTGGCGTCGACTTGGTCGGAGATGATGGGATATTTGGCGAGGAGTTGGTCGGTGATCATTATTAAATTATACAGTACTATCTTGGATCAATGTCGTTCGCTATCATTTCCCCATATCGTATTGTCTGAAAATATTTACATATTTTTGCATAAACTCTTCTTTGCGATCCGCATTATACTGCGTAATAAACCGCGGATGCTCCAACGGAACGATAGTATCAAAGAAATGATACTCATCATTTATATTGGTCAAAAACTTAAAATTCTCACCGCTGCCGATGCAAAAGCAAACGGTTGTATCAATATTAAAATCGATCTGGCGCCTCATCGAATCTACAATAAAAGGATATAGACATTTTTTCAGAACTGCATTTTCATAATAATTACAATTTACCCAATTACCTTTCAAATTTATATTCTCAATACCTAGCGGACACACAAAACTCATGTAAAATTGTTTATAAAAATTCTGGCGCCCGCCGTATTCTTCCATCACTTCATACAAGAAACTTGACGAGCGTTTATTCGCTCCAAAAGCATCTAGAGAAATCCTGGTATCTTTTTGTAAATGATTAACGTCTTCAAATGGCACACCAGTAAGCGCTGTCCCGCGCCGTGCCGGCGAACTGCCCAAAATCATAAATCGCCGCTTATTATCATAATAGTACTGACGATAAAACCGCTGTGTTATTTGTGTTATTTGCTGCTGATTAGCGCCAGCGAATGGATTGATTAGGCGATATTCTTCCGGCAAATTTATGTCAATATTTTTCAGACTGTCGTAAAATTCTAGTATTTTTTGAGCAGTGGTTTTAGATTTCATGCGGATTATTATTGTAAATGATGTACATTAGTAAAGCGTATAAAAATTGCTTATCTCACTGTAAAATTTAGCGAGCTTCCGACAGTCCAGTGATCGCAATGATGATGGTGCTAACGGCGAGGCTTCCGACCAAAAATTCAAGCGGGATGTCGGGTTTCAGGTAAGCAAAAATTGCCGTGCCAATCCACATCACGGCGATGATTCCCGCGGCATACGGATAGCGAACTTGCATCACCCATTGTTGTAATTGCTTCATGATAATTCTCCTTTTTGTAACAACATGGCGTAGGCGGCTCTGTCACGCTCCGCAACCTTGCTCATCCAGTCCATCACTATTTCTTGCGCCAGCTCAATACTCATCGGCGACGAACGCACCGCCTCGCTGATTCCATAGATATTAGCGTGAACCTCGGCCAATTCCAGGGCGTCATGGACAATCCGCCAATAATGCGTCCTTCGATATTCATCGCCGCATGCCAACCTAGCTGCTGCTAAATAATGGTACAAACCGCGCTGCAACATAATATCAACGCTGTCTAACCTGACAGCAAAACGATTACCGGCGTTAATTTCATTGAGGAATAATTGGGTTATTTGCCGATTGGCAGCAAACATGCTGGTTGTCGATTGAAGCAGCGTGTTCGCATATTCATAAATAGTGCGTGTCAAGCTGCGATCTTTGGCGATCACATCCAGCGCTTGATACAGCGTATGATCATAAAACGCCAACATCGCCAGCGCCAATAAACCCATGTCAGCTCGATCTTCATACAGCGCGCGATACTGCACGATCATGTGATAAAACGAGGCGCGATGCCGCGGCGCTGCCACCGCCAAACCAAAGTCGATCAGCGCAACTTTATTGTCTCTCAGCAAATAAATATTGCCTGGATGCGGATCGGCCATAATGATATCTGCTTGTAAAATTGCGATCAAAAACTCACTGCCTACCGTCACTAATTGCTGCTGCATGTCAGAGCCAAGTTGGTCTTTGACAAACTGGTAAGTATCGTTACCCGCTTGCGCCCGTTCTACCACCTCAGTTAGCGGCAGCCCTTCTATATAGTCCTGAACTAATATCCGCCGCGTTGAGTACTCAGCCAGCGTCTCTGGCACCACAACTCTGTCAGTGCGTCTAGCAAAATATTCACGAATTGCCTGGGCTGTAATTAGCTCGCGCTGATAATCAGTTTCACGCTTGGTAGTTTTGATAAACTCATCAGCAATTTCAACCAACGGAAAAATATCGTTCTTTAGCATAAACTGCCCCGCCCAACAGCAAAAACGCAGCGCCACAAAGTCAAAATTTAGATAGCGCACCACGCTGGGGCGAAGGATCTTGATAATATATCGGCTACCTGGACGGTCAACTACGCGGCAGTGATAAACCTGAGCGAACGAACCCGTAGCAAACGGCTGGTCTCCATCAACAACTATTTGACTGGCTTTGCTACCCAACTCTTGCCGCAAAACCTCGGCAACGTCAATTGGCTCAACCGCCACATCATCAAAAGCATCCAGCCGATATCCAGACGCGGCATACACCTGAGCCATTAGTTCAGTCGATGCCAAATGCTGTAAAAACTTGACATACACGCCGCCTAAATTTTGACACTCGTCTGACAGAACTTTGAGCCATATTTGATCGCTGCGCCAAGCACGCCACACCCGAAACAACGCCCGAACCACAAATAATAAGCGCACTTACCTAGCCCTCCGGAACCCAATGAAGTACAACACCAGCGTCAAAACTAACACGCAAATATACAAAAATAATGGATCAATGCTCGTATTTACCAACAGCAGCATAGCCAGCCAAATCGCCACTATACTCACGAAAACAAAAGCATATCTCACATGTTTATTTTAGCATACAGCCCAGTAGCTCTCCAGAGGTTGTTCGGTAAACCAGCTATTGATAAAATCCGATCGAAAACTGTTTTGCTTCAGCAAGCTACTGTGTTTAAGGCTGCGTATTTTACCGCGGCTCACACCTGACGACACTGGCATGGTAAAATTAAATTATGAAGATATCCAGCTCTGCGTTCGCCGAAAACGCTAAAATACCAAAAATTTACTCCAAACTCGGCGGCAACCAACGCCCGCCGCTCGAGATCAGCGATGTGCCGATAGACGCCAAAAGTCTGGTAGTTGTCTGCCATGACCCTGACGCGCCTGGGCGCAATGGATTCTACCATTGGACGGTTTGGAATCTGCCAGCAGAAACTACTGAAATCACTGGTGAACCACTACCCGCGGGCGCTGTCGAAGGTGTTACCAGTTGGGGTCGTCCTGGCTGGGGCGGGCCGCAGCCGCCATTTGGCACGCACCGCTATCAATTTTACGTGTACGCGCTGGACACGACGTTAGATTTACCAGACAACACCAAGCCCAAAGAACTCATCGCTGCCCTCACGCCGCACATCATTAGCCAGGCTGTGCTGACTGGAAAATTTGGCGTGTTGGATATTTTGCGGCGGAGCTAGATACAATCTTACACCCCCGCAAAAACATCCCGAATTTACCGAGATGTTTTTAACGAATATTACCCCTATTTGTTTATACTCGCTTACGAGGTAAGTTTAGTAGATTATTCGCCCGTGAAGCGTCTGCGCGTGTCTGCAAAAAACGAATATGTCCATTGTATTTCACATCACAACGTGCTTCATCACCATCTTCCGATACAAAAGCGTAAGTTCCGTTAGCGTTAAGCCAGTCAATAAACCAGTTACGCTCAAGAGGAATCAATATGCCTCTGACATCGTTCGCCCAATAGTGTGAGATCGCTTCATATCGCTCATCACCTTCGGGCTTTGTGATTGCCCTAATTCGAACCGCCATGATAACTATTCTTTCTGTGGCGGAATTACCACTTATTAATATGTGTGGTATTATAGGGACTGTACAATTTGTTGGAAAACTATTGTGTAAGGAAGCGCCACATAGGCGCTTTTCCTATTTCTACCCCCGGGGTTCCTACCCCGATTACCACTATAATATAGTATCTGCACAAATAAAGCAATGGGATGATGTGTCCCAAAATATTGTATTTGTGTCCCAGAGATGATATTCTAATAATATGAGGGAACAAATGCGCAAGAAGAATATACTCAACCTAATTAAATACTACGCAGAGCATAATGATGCAGGTTTTCGAAATGAAGCGTATATCATTGCTAAGCTATTTGATCAAGCTGGAGACTCCCAATTAGCCGAGTATATTATGGCTCTATTGTCCGGCGCTAACACATTCGTTCCGCAAAGCAATGAATACCAATCAGCCTTCTTTAATAAAGTAAGTCTGGCAGGGGATTCATTACCACTACCCACTTCCATTATGAATGATATTATTGGCATCATTAATTCCATTAGGCACCACGCTGGTTTTAATAAGTTCTTATTTGAGGGTGACCCAGGCACTGGCAAAACAGAGACAGTAAAGCAAATCTCTCGCATTCTCAACCGCGATCTCTATTCTGTTGATTTTGATAGTGTTATTGACAGCAAGCTTGGGCAGACATCTAAAAACATAGCCTCAGTATTTCAGGAAATACGAGCCTTACCAAATCCGGAAAAAGCAATAATCATGTTTGATGAAATTGATGCCATTGCTCTAGACCGTATAAACTCTAATGACTTACGCGAAATGGGGCGAGTCACTTCGTCTGTTCTTAAGGGATTGGATAGTCTAGATGGCAATATTGTTCTTATTGCTACCACTAACCTATTCTCTCAATTCGACAAGGCATTGACTAGGCGTTTTGATGCCATTATCAATTTTAATAGGTACAACAAGAATGAACTTCTTGATATCGCAGAGTCAATACTAAACGATCTCTTAAGCCAGTTTAAGTTTGCCGGCCGCAACATGCGTTTATTTAGAAAGATTATATCTACAATGGATAAAATACCCTACCCAGGCGAGTTGAAAAATATCATAAAGACCTCAGTTGCATTTAGTGATCCGACTAATGAATATGCTTACTTAAAAAAGCTCTACGAAGCCGTTTCGGGTCCAAGCGACATCAAGACACTTCAAAATCAAGGTTTTTCAGTGCGTGAGATAGAAATATTAACAAGCATATCAAAAAGTCAAGTTGCAAGAGAGCTACAAGGATAAGTCATGAACAGCATTCTACAGCTTCGTGGCACCCTTAATAAAAGACCAAACAGTGGTCGCCAAGGACCCCCAAACATACCAAAAGGCGCAAAATCAGTGGAATCCATTCATCTGAAAAGATTACTTAAAGAATTAAAAGAACTAGACAGTTACTGGCAGACCGAAAAATTGATCACTGGCGCCTTGATAGATATACACTATATAGATGTAATTGCAAAAAGCAATCGTATTAGCGGCTACTTCAACAAAGGGAAAAAATCAAACGAATCTGTGGTTGGTGCGTGCTTCGACAGAACAGATATAAAACACCCAAAACACATCATTACGCACTATATTAGCAATGAAGCACTGACCGACACAATAGTAAAGGTCGAGAATAGTATACGGCTCCTAGATGTCATTTTTAATGGCATAATAAAACATGATCAGATAAACAGCATAAAAAATAAAGGCATAAAATTTGAGGACTATAGCCTAAGCGAGTCAGTCTTCCTCAATATAGTAGTTGATTCATACTATATTGAGAGTTTCAGCGTACCAAACCGTGGAGCAAATGCCGATAATAATCAGATCGTTACAATCTACAAGACAGATGATGACGTCTTATCTATATTACAGTCTATTGGCATCACAATTAATCCGGGAAAGATGCTTGGCAATAACGAGACTGCACCTACGCTTTTACTACAACCAGATGAGATAGAGCTACTCCAGAGCAAAGCTCCCTACCTTATCGCAATGTCCGTCAATGATTTAACCAAGTTAAACTTAGAGAATATCCCAGCTAGCGGTAGCAGCACTGCCGTGGAAGCCTCTCAACATGCTGATCAAGCGGATATCATAGATAAGCCAAGTAATCAACCGATTGTTGGCGTCATTGATACATTATTTGACACAAGCGTTTACTTTAGTGAGTGGGTAGATTATCGAGATATGGTGTCAGATGATATAGAAAAACAACCAAAAGACTACGGACATGGTACGGCAGTCTCGTCGATTATCGTGGACGGTCACAGACTGAATCCCTCTCTAGACGATGGATGCGGAAACTTTAGAGTTAGGCACTTTGGCGTGGCGGTTGGCGGAAAATTTAGTTCGTTTACAGTAGTCAAACTTATTCGAGAGATTGTCGCTAATAACCGAGACATTAAGGTATGGAATCTATCACTGGGATCTGATCAAGAGATCAATGCCAACTTTATTTCACCGGAAGCTGCAGAGCTGGATAGGATTCAATTTGATAATGATGTGATATTTGTAATCGCCGGAACTAATAAGCCAGACACGCGTAAGGGAGAGATGCTGATTGGAGCCCCTGCGGACTCAATAAACTCCGTAGTAGTAAACTCCGTAGATAAGGAAAATAACCCAGCCTCTTACTCTCGAAAGGGGCGCGTGCTCTCATTCTTTAACAAGCCTGACGTTAGTGCATATGGTGGCGACGGCAGTGATTACAGAGATAATGTCCATGTATGCATATCTGCAGGCACTTACAAGTTTCTGTCTGGCACATCATTTGCCGCACCGTGGATTACTCGTAAGTTAGCATATCTTATAGAAATACTAGGATTGAGTCGCGAAATAGCAAAGGCACTAATTATCGATGCGGCTACAGGCTGGGAAGATACCGGTAATAACCAAAGTATCGCTCCACTTATTGGACACGGATCGGTGCCAATAAAAATTGACGATATCGTTAAGTCCAAAGATAACGAGATTAAGTTTGTGATAAACGGTACTTCTAAGAAATATGACACTTATGCATATAACATACCAGTACCTGTTAATGGAGAGAGTCACCCTTTTGTTACCAAAGCTACCTTGTGTTACTTCCCCAAGTGCTCAATCAACCAGGGCGTGGACTACACTAATACGGAGCTAGATATATCAATAGGAAGGATTAATCACAAGGGTATAAAAACAATCAACAAGAATACTCAAACTACTGGCGGTTTTGTATATGAAGGTGAGGCAAGAAAATTATTTCGCAAATGGGACAACACTAAGCATATACGTGAAAAATATGGATCCAAATTAAGAGCCCGAAAAGCATATGAATCTGGCATGTGGGGCGTAAGCATAAAAACTAAGGAACGATTAGAAAAACGTGACGGGTATGGTATTAAGTTTGGACTTGTAGTTACTCTTAAAGAAATTAACAACATAAACAGAGTCCACGATTTTATTCAAAAAGCACGCTTGGCGGGATGGATTGTTAATGAGATAGACATTGATACTCAAGTTGACCTACACGAAAAATCACAGGAGGTAATTCACTTCGACTAGACCTGTACTTATAATATTAAGAGATATTATTCCATAATCAACATCAATCACTCAGCAAACTGGCTATTATAAAGTTCAGCATAAAAGCCATTTTGCTTCAGCAATTCGTCGTGCTTGCCCTGCTCGATGATATTGCCGTCTTTGACGACCAAGATTAAATCAGCGTCGCGGATAGTGCTCAGCCGATGGGCGATGACAAAGCTGGTTTTGCCCTGCATCAACTTGTCCATGGCTTTTTGGATGAGCACTTCAGTACGGGTGTCGACCGAACTGGTAGCTTCGTCCAAGATCAGCATTGGCGTGCGCGCCAGCATTGCCCGGGCAATCGTTAGCAGCTGCTTTTCGCCCTGTGAAATGTTCGTCGCCTCCTCGCCCAGCACCATATCGTAGCCGCCCGGCAGCGACCGTACAAAATGGTCGACGTGCGCCTCCTTGGCAGTGGCGACCATTTCTTCTTCGCTGGCTGTTGGATTGCCGTAGAGCAAATTTTGGCGAATCGTGCCGTTAAACAACCAGGTATCCTGCAACACCATGCCAAACATTTGCCGCACATCGCTGCGCTTCATTTGGCGAATATCCACGCCGTCAATTTTAATCGCGCCGCTGTTAATTTCATAAAATCGCATCAGCAAATTAACCAGCGTCGTTTTACCCGCACCAGTCGGACCGACAATCGCCACGCGCTGACCTGGCTTGATGTGCGCCGACAAACCTTTGATGATGGTTTGGTCAGGCTTATAGCCAAAGACGACATTGTCAAATTCGACCTCACCCTTGACGTGAGTCAATTTCACCAAATCCTTGCCCTCCGCCTTTTCCTCAGGCTCGTCCAAAAATTCAAACACCCGCTCGGCCGCCGCCGCTGTTGATTGCAAGATGTTGGCGATGTTGGCGACCTGCACCAGCGGCTGATTGAACTGGTCGATGTACTGGATGAAAGCTTGAATGTCGCCAATTTTCAGCCGGCCTTCAATCGCCAGCCAACCGCCCAAAATCGCCATCACGACGTAACCGATATTGCCGATGAAATTCATGATTGGATAAATCAGACCCGACAAAAAATGGGCTTTCCAGGCGCTTTCCTGCAGCTGGTTGTTAATCCGTGAAAACTTAGCCAGCGACTTTTTCTGGCCGTTAAACACGCGCATCACCTGATGGCCACCATACATTTCTTCGATGTGGCCGTTCAATTCTCCCAGCTGCGTTTGCTGGCGGAGGAACTGTTTTTGCGAACTTTTAGCAATCAGCGTCACCGCACCGCCAGCCAGCGGCAGCACCAAGAGCGCCACCAACGACATTTGCCAGCTGATGGAAAACATCATCGCCAAAATTCCCAGTACCATCACCGTCGAGGAGACGATTTGCGACAGGCTCTGATTGAGCGTTTGGCTAATAGTATCAACGTCGTTGGTAACGCGGCTCAGGACTTCGCCGTAGGTCTGCTTGTCAAAATAACTCAGCGGCAGGCGGTTGATTTTCTCGGACAATTGCCGGCGCATTCTGAAGGTGACCGTTTGCGTCACTTGGGTCATCAACCAGGTTTGAATATAGCGGAAAATGGCACTGAGCACATACAAACCAATTAGCAAACTAACGACTCGCCAAATTGCCTCAAAGTGAAATTCTGGGCGCCGGCTAAGGTCCAGCTTTTTGATGGTATCAAGTTGATTGGATGGAATTTGGCTTTCAATTTCCGACTGGTTCGGAAGCCGTTTCAGTACATCAGCACCAGTCGTGCCAGCCGGCAGCGAAGCACCATTTGATAGCTTACTGGTGATGGTTTCGTACGCCTTCATGCTGACATAATCTTCGACGATTTGGTTGGTGGCGCCGCCCAAAATCTTCGGACTGACAATCGCAAACGTCGTACTACCGACAGCGAAAATCGCCACCATGAGCATTTGCCAGCGGAACTCTGCCAAGTATTTGGCTAATTTCTTGACCGTGCCGTTGAAATCCTTGGCTTTTTCGCCCGCGCCCATGCCGCCGCCCATTGGACCGCCCATCTTCACTGGCTGGCGTTTTTTCATGCTTTGCTGAGCCATTACGCCGCTCCTTTCGCGGTCGTTGCCGACATTTTCTGCAGGTCGTCTTCCGAGAGCTGGGAAGCGGCAATTTCTTGATAGACTTCGCAATTTTTCATCAATTCCTGGTGCGTGCCTTGACCGACAATTTTACCTTCGTCCAGCACAATGATTTTGTCAGCGTTCATGATGGTATTGATGCGCTGGCCAACGATGAGCACAGTTTTATGCTTGGTTTCTTTGGCGAGCGCCAAACGCAATTTGGCGTCAGTTTTGAAATCCAGTGCCGAGAACGAATCGTCAAAAATGTAGACATTCGGCTCGACAGCAATCGCCCGGGCAATCGACAAACGCTGCCGCTGGCCGCCAGAAACGTTACTACCGCCTTGAGCAATGTCATTTTTGTAACCGTTTTTTAGCTCGCCGATAAACTCAGCGGCTTGAGCGATTTTAGCGGATTTTTCTACCAATTCTTGGCTGGCTTTGGCGTTACCGTACTTGATATTGCTGGCGATCGTCCCGCTAAACAACACGCCCTTTTGTGGTACGTAGCCGATTTGATCGTACAAATCTTCCAGTTTGAGCTGGCGAATATCCACGCCATCCAGCAAAATCTGCCCCGCCGACACGTCGTAAAAGCGCGGGATCAAATTGATTAACGTTGATTTGCCCGAGCCAGTACTGCCAATGAACGCCGTGGTTTGACCTGGTTCGGCCGTGAAATTGATATTAGAGAGCACTGGCAGGTCAGCATCTGGATAGGTAAAGGTGACGTCTTTGAATTCGATTTTGCCCGTAGCGTCATTTGGCAATTGCTGCGGCAACTGCGGGTCAACAATTGATGGCAGCGTATCCAACACCTCGCCTACCCGCTTTACCGACACGGCCGCCCGCGGCACCATGATAAACACCATCGACAGCAGCAAGAACGAAATAATCACCTGCATGGCGTATTCCAAAAACGCCATCATATTACCAATTTGCAGATTGCCGCTGCTAATCAAATGCGCGCCAAACCAGACAATCGCCACGCTAGAAAAGTTCATCACCAGCGTCATGATTGGGTCAAGCAACATCATCAGCCGATTAACAAATAAGTTCATTTTATTCAGCTCGGTATTGGCTTGTTGGAACTTTTTCTGCTCAATTTTTTCATTATGAAAAGCGCGAATAACTTTCAAGCCAACTAAGTTTTCGCGCGTCACCAAGTTCAACTTATCCACCAGCGTTTGCAATTTCTTAAACCGAGGCACGGCAATCACAAACAACACGGCAATAACCACCAGCAATACCGACACCGCCAGCGCAATGATCCAGCTCAAATCTGGCGCATTATGGATGGCTTTTTGCAGACCGCCGACCGCCATAATTGGCGCCAGTAGAGCCATGCGCAATAGTAGAATTGATGTCATCTGAATTTGCTGAATATCGTTGGTCGAGCGAGTGATTAGCGAGGCGGTCGAAAATTTATTAAAGTCCGCCAGCGCAAAACTTTCGACTCGCTCGAATAGTTCCATTCGTAATTTTTGCGCCACACCAGTGGCAATTCGGGAGGCCAAAAATCCGATAATAATCGAGCACAGTCCGCCCGCCGCCGTCACCAAAATCATCGCTAGACCGTTGTGCCAAATCGCCGGCATATCTTGTTTGATGATGCCGTTATTGACAATTTCCGACATTTTGTCAGGCAGCCACAAATTCGCCATCACCATGGCGTAAGTAAAGCCAACCAAGATGATGAATGCCAGCCAATAGCCACTAAAAATTCTCAATATATGTTTCACAGACCCCCTTACTGCCGCAATTCTAGAGATTAACCGTGTATAATCGGTAAATTTACACTGTATAATATTTTAGGTTATAAATTGCTCTTTGTCAAGTTTGTCAAGAAAGCCCACCGCATAACGGTGGGCTCTACGCTGTCTGGTATACAACGAATAGGTTTAGTACATACCCATGCCGCCGCCCATATTTGGCATAGCAGCACCTGGCGCTTCTTTCTCTGGCAGATCAACAACCAATGCGCCCATTGTCATCGCCGTACCAGCAATTGAGGCAGCATTCTGCAAGGCCTCCTTGGTAACGCGTACTGGGTCAACTACGCCTGCCGACTTTAGATCAAGCAATTCATTCGGGTGGTTGACATTGATGCCTTGGCCAGCCTTGGCTTTTTTGACCTGCGGCAGCCACTCGTCAGCATTTAGACCAGAGTTGCTCAGCAAGATTCGGAATGGCTGTTCAAGTGCATGAATCAACAAATCTTCGCCTGCTAATACCGAAGCATCTTTACTATTCGAATGCTTATAACCACAGGCTAGGTTCACTAGCGTTACACCGCCGCCTGGCACAATACCTTCAGCTAGCGCTGCTTTGACAGCAGCCACAGCGTCGTCGACACGATATTTCTTTTCTTCGATTTCAGTCTCGGTCGCACCGCCAACTTTGATTACCGCCACTTCGCCAGTCAAAGCTGCATGACGTTTCTGTAAGTTTTTCTTGGTATAGTCGCTAGTGGCATTATCAACTTCCAGTTCGATTTGATCGACGCGAGCGCTAACCGCCGCCTTTGACCCTTCACCCTCGACAATAGTTGTCAGATCCTTGGTGGCGATCACTTTGCGAGCCGAGCCAATTACGTCGCTACCGACATTATCAAATGCCATGCCAGTGTCTTCGGTGATAACTTTGGCGCCAACCAACGCTGCGATATCATACAGCACATCTTTGTCGCTCGGAGCTTTGATAGCCAAGGTATTGAAAGCACCTTTGAGGCGATTCAGCACTAGCAAACTCAGCGCTTCGCCATCAACATCATCGGCGATCAGTACCAAATCTTTCTTGCCGCTTTGAGCAATCATTTCGAGCAACGGCACGAATTCTTGCGCCGAAGAGACTTTCTTATCAGTCACCACAATTGCTGGTTTGTCGTAAACTGCTTCCATGCGCTTAGCATCGGTCACCATGTACGGGCTAACGAAGCCGCGCTGTACCGTGAAGCCTTCGACAACTTCGCTCTCGAGCTCTAAGCCGCGTCCTTCTTCGACTGTCACCACGCCGTTCGGGCCAATCTTTTCCATGACATCAGCGATTAGTTTACCAATCGCCTCGTCGCCTGCGGAGATTGTCGCTACTTCGGCAATCCGTTTTTTGTCGCCGCGAATATCATCGGCGAGTTTGCCGAGCTCTTTAATAATCTCGCTAGCAGCACGCTCTAAGCCTTTGCGTAGCAACATCGGATTGTGACCAGCAGCAATTAGTTTGTTGGCTTCGTTCAAAATATGATAAGTTAAAACTGTCACCGTAGTAGTACCGTCGCCAGCTACGTCATTCATCTTGTTAGCAGCCTGTTTGATGAGCTCAGCGCCAACTTTGAAGCCAAGCGTCTCGTCATCAGCTTCATCAATATCAATGCTTTTCGCAACTGTCACGCCATCGTGCGTCACGCTCGGGCCGCCGTAACTTTTGCCGATAACTACGTTGCGGCCTTTTGGCCCCATCGTTGTTTTCACAGCGTTATACAAAATTTTGGCGCCAGCCAATACGCGAGCACGCGCATCTTCATCGTAAAAAACTTTTTTTGCCATATTTCCTCCTATTCAATTGTAGCGAGGATATCCTCGTCTTTGATAATTAAATATTCTTCCTTATCAAGCTTGATAGTCGTCGCTGCGTAGTTTTTGTAGACAACCCGTGCGCCGTCAGCCACATCTTTGACTGCCGAGCCAACAGCCACTACCTTAGCAGCTTCTGATTTTTCTTGCGCTGATTCTGGCAAAAAAATGCCGCTAGCTGTTTTTTCCGGCTTCTTCTCTTTAACAGCCACGACATAATGCGCCATTGGCTTGATTGGTGAACTCATGATTATATCCTCCTTTTCTAATCTATTTTAGCACTCTTAACCGCAGAGTGCTAGACTCAAGTATAAGAAAGTTGGCGAAAAACGTCAACCGCATTATCAAAATATAAAAATAGCCCGAGCTAAAACTCGCGCTATTTTGCTGTACTTATAGAGATTAGCTAGCTCTCGATAATAGTGCCAACCTGCCCGGCCAAGGCTTGTTCGGCGCTACCCAGGCTAGCGATAATCGCTCGGCGACCTGGCTTTTCGACAAATTTCAAGGCCGCTTGCACTTTGGGCAGCATACTGCCCGGCGCGAACTGATTTTCGTCAATGTAGCGCTGCATCTCTTGGCGATTAGTGCGTCCAATCGTGCGCGCGGTCGGTTTACCATAATCAACCATCGCGCCATCAACTGCCGTCAGTATCACCAGTGCCTCAGCATCAATCGCATCAGCCACCACTGCCGCTGTGAAATCCTTATCAATTACTGCCTCGACCCCCTCTAAGCCATCACTGACAGTTTCAACAACCGGCACACCGCCACCGCCACCCGTGATAACCGTTACGCCAGCATCAATCATCGCTTTGACCGTATATTCTTCGACAATCCGCTGCGGCTTCGGCGATGGTACCACGCGCCGCCAACCGCGCCCGGCGTCTTCTTTGAATGTGAAATTACGGCCGTTAGCAGCCTGCCGAGCTTCTGTCTCCGTCTGATAAAATACGCCAATTGGCTTCGTAGGATTACTAAAAGCCGGATCGTTAGCGTCAACCACTACTTGCGTAACAACTGTCGAAGCGACGCTTTTCATCTGCCGGCGCGAGAATTCGTCAATCAACGCTTGCTGCAACCAAAAACCGATCGCCCCTTGGCTCATCGCTACGCACGTATCGAGCGGGAAAGTCGGTACTTCTGGCGTGTTAATTGCTTCTTCGTGCAAAACAATATTACCAACTTGCGGTCCGTTGCCGTGAACGATTACCAGCTGATAGCCAGCCAAAATCAACGGCACTAGCTGGCGAGCTGTCTCGTCGGCGACGTCTTGCTGGGCGTGAGCCGAAGCCTCGCCTTGCTTTTGCAAAGCATTGCCGCCAAGTGCAACTACAATCTTACCCGGCATGTTGTTAAAACCTCAACGACATGCAAGTTAAGCTGCCGGTAATTTTCTCAAACTCGCTAGTATTGATCAGAATCACTTCGTAACCGCAATCGCGAATCTTCTGCTCAGTTTTCGGGAAGCCTTCTGGCACGATTACTTTGCCATTTATCCACAAACTATTCACTGCATAATATTCATCGTCATCAACGACCAGCTTATTAAAGTTAGCAAAAGCTGGATGATTTTCGTAAGCTTTAGCGACAATCAGATTATTGTTATCTAAGTAGACCACATCGTCTTTCAAATGCAAAATTCCCGTCACCGGTACCGTTTCGGCGGTCATACCATGCTTCTCAAGAATTGCCGTGATTTGGTCGGCTGCTGCCTGGTTGGTGCGTCCACTCAACCCGATGTAATAGTGATCGCCCACCATCATAATATCGCCTGGATCAGTTGTGCCTGGCTCGACAACTTGTTCAATGTCGTCATAGTAGCGCGCCAATGCTTCGCGCAAATCTGGCAGACTAGCTTCGCCACGACGACTCTCAGCACCAGGACGCGACAAAATTGCCACGCCGTGTGGCGTACACAACGCGTTATCCTCGATAAACACACTGTCTGGATAATCTTCGTTGGCCTCTAGAACCGTCACTTCCAAACCGCATTCGCGCAAAATCTCGACATAGCGATCATGCTGCTGCAATGCTAAATCATAGTCTGGCTTGCCCATTTCTGGCGTTTGGCTGATACCATCAATCAAACTATGTGACGGACGGCGAACAATGGCATACTTAAACATCTTTTCTCCTTCATTTGGCAAAACGGGCGCGCTGTATTTGCAGGCGGGCCCGTTTTATTTATTATCATTGACCGATTAAATCAGCGATTTTAATACCTAACGTATCGTCCAGCGCACCAGCCAACAGCTGTTGTACTGCGTAAGCAAATAACGCAATCACGACAACCGCCAAAAGCAGTTCATATAGCGTGAAGATCTTCTTGCGATTCTTGATCTGCATCAAGACGTAGACCAACATGCCTGGTGCATACAAGAACACTGTTATAAGCAGATATTGCATACCGGCCGCATACACTAGCCATACCGCGTAAACACTAGCCATCACACCCACAAAGATATTAAAGGCGCGGTACTTAACGGTTTTCTTCTCTTGCAGAGAAACTTTCAATTGATAAAACGCCGTCAGAGCATACGGGATCAAGATAGCCGAAGTAGCAATCGAAATACCAATATTATAGGCTGAACCTTCAGTTCCGGGGATTGTCAGCAGGAATATCTGCACCAAGATGTTAGTAACCAACAGCGACACTACTGGTGCGCCAACCTTATTTTCTTTGGCGAATATCGACGGGAAAGTCTTATTCTTAGCTGCCTGATACGGTAGTTCAGCAGCAAACATCGTCCAAGCTAACCAACCGCCCAAAACTGCGATCATCAAGCCGATATTAACCAGCCAAGCGCCCCACGGGCCAACCAAGCGTTCCAACAGCATCGACATTGCCGGACTATCTAGTGCAGCCAGATCTTTCTGGGTAGCTACACCAAAAGCCAGCACCGTCATCAGCACATAAATCGAAAGCACGCCAGCAAAACCAATCAACGTTGCCTTGATGATATCGCTGCGCTTCTTGGCGTGGCCCGAAAATACGACTGCACCCTCGATACCGATAAACACCCAGACGGTAACCAGCATCATATTCTTGACCTGCTCAATCACAGCGCCCATATCAAAGTTGTTGCCGGCTAAGCCCCAAAGGTCTTGGTTAAACAATCCAACCTTGAACGACAAGAATATCGCTAGCAAAAAGATCGCAAGCGGGATTAATTTCGCCGCCGTCACCAAAGCATTAATAAAGCTTGCCGTTTTGACACCTTTAAGGATTAATAAATGAACACTCCACAGCAGTACCGACATGCCAACCACTGACGCCCAGTTTTGGCCTTTACCAAACAAGTCTGGAAAGAAATAACCAAGCGCCGAGAAAACGGCTACTGCATAAGCGATATTACCAATCCAGGCAGAAATCCAGTAACCCCATGCCGAATTAAAGCCAACATACTTGCCAAAGCCAGCCTCAGCGTAGCTATACACGCCAGCGTTAAGTTTCGGCTTTTTGATAGTCAGGTTGCGGAAACTGAGAATCAGGAATATCATTCCAACACCTGTAATCAGCCACGCAATAATCGTCGCCAGCGGACCAGCCGCCTCAGCCGTACCTTGAACAAGGTTAAAGATACCTGCGCCGATCATACTGCCGACCACTAAGCCGGTCAGCGACCAGAGTCCTAACCCATCCTTTTTTCTTGCTAATTGTTTGATTGCCATTTTTTTGTTCGAGCCTCCTTCAACTCGGATTTATAGCGTCAATGCCATCACAGCCTTGATAGTGTGCATGCGGTTTTCAGCCTCATCAAAGACGACACTGTGCTCGCCACTAAAGACCTCGTCAGTGACCTCCATCGAGTCAAGACCGAATTGGTCGTGAATCTTCTGGCCAGTCTCGGTATTAAGGTCATGGAATGATGGCAAACAATGCAAGAATTTGACGTTCGGGTTATGCGTCTCGGCTAGCATTTGCGCATTGACCTGGTACGGCTTGAGAAGGGCAATTCGCTCAGCGAACTTGTCTTCCTCGCCCATTGACACCCAGACATCAGTGTAAATAGCGTCAGCGCCTTCTAGCGCTTCAGCGCGGTTATCAGTAATGGTAATCTTCGCGCCAGTTTCCATAGCAATTGAACGTGCTAGGCTAACTAGATCGCCCGACGGATGCAGCTGTCGCGGCGCCAAAATACGGAAGTCAACACCCATTTTAGCCGCACCAATCAGCAAGCTATTTGCCATATTATTGCGTCCGTCGCCAACGAAGACCAGCTTAGCGCCGTTGAGCTTGCCGACATGCTCCTCAATAGTCATGAAGTCTGCCAGAATCTGCGTCGGATGAAAAGTATCCGTCAAGCCATTCCAGACTGGTACGCCAGCATATTTCGCTAACGCCTCGACGTTAGAATGCTTAAAGCCGCGGAATTCAATGCCGTCAAACATGCGGCCCAGTACCTTAGCAGTATCTTCAACTGACTCTTTTTTACCTAGCTGAATATCGTCTTTACCGAGAAATTCTGGCGCCACACCCAAATCATTGGCAGCTACCGTAAAGGCGCAGCGAGTTCGCGTCGATGTCTTTTCAAAGAGCAAAGCCACTTGTTTACCCTCGTGAATGCGGTGTGCTTTGCCCGCTTTCTTTTGCTGCTTGAGGTCGTGTGCTGTATCAAGCATCAGCCGAATATCGCTTGGCGAGAAGTCTTTCAAAGTCAAGAAAGAGCGACCCTTCAGACTGGTTGGCAGCTTAGCTACCGTTGCAGTAGTCGAATCTGTAGTTACTGGCACCACTTTGCGGACGTGCTCCTCTTGAATCATTGGTACCGCCAAGGTGGCTGCCAGCGAACGCTCCGCCGAAGTAACTCTATCAGTAACTTGCTCGTTATCCAGATCTTCACGCACCAGCGGCATACTCATGCAGCGCGGGCCACCGCGGCCGCGGCCGAGTTCTGAACCGCTAACCTCGATAACTTCGACGCCAGCCTCGCGCAATTTAGCATTGGTGACATAGTTACGATCGTAAGTCACCACCACGCCCGGCGCAATCGCCAAAGTATTCGAACCGTCATTCCACTGCTCGCGAGCTGCCGCAATCTCATCGCCGCCGCCGCATTCAATCAGGTTAATCTTTGGCAAATGCAGTGCTTCGCACAACGCTTTTTCAAGGTCATGCTGCTTGGTAATCCGCGGATAAGCTTGCCCCTCAACCTTTTCGAGAATAAACAGATTCATCTTGCCTTCAAAGTCGCGAATCTCCGGGTGGATCGTGAACTTATCGTAATCGATCATAGTAAAGACCGTGTCTAGATGCATGAATGCGTGGCTCTTCGGAATCTCGAGAGCAATAATTTTCTTGAAGTTAGAATCAGCAAACAGCTCAGTTGCCATCTTTTCGATCGCCTCGGCGGTAGTGCGCTCGCTGATGCCGATCGCCATGGCTTCGCTGTTCAACACCAGCTCGTCGCCGCCCTCCATCGAGAACTTCTCATCGCGATTATACCAAACTGGAATATCGTGGCCAGCAAATCGCGGGTGATGATCAATGATATAGCGCATGAACAACGACTCGCGGCGACGGGCTGGCCAATGCATCTTGTTGATCGTCAAGCCATTGCCAATCGTAGCAGCTGGATCGCGTGTAAAGTACAAATTCGGCATTGGATCTAGGTAAAATGGATAATGGTCTTGCTCGACCATATCGTGCAGCTGCTGGTGATGCTCTGGCGGCAAAGAAATCTCGTCTTTGCGCACACCAGCCATAATTTTGCGCACCATAGCGTTGGTTGGCATCGAGAGCAGGAAATCGCGCAAACTCTGCGTGACTCGACGCGAATCTTGCTTAGACGCTGCCAGCATCTCGTCGACAAATTCTGCTTTCAGACTATCGCTGTTGTTTAACGCCTCTGTCACCAATTCGTCCAAATACAACACTTCAACGCCATGGTCGCGCAGGACGTTAGCAAACTCGTCGTGCTCTTGCTGCGCCACCTTCAGGTGCGGAATATCATCAAACAGCAAGTCCTTGAGATAATCAGGGGTAAGATTCTCGAGCTCCTCGCCCGGCCGATGCAGCAGCACGGTCTTGAGTACGCCGATTTCAGAATTGATTTGCAATGGTTTTTGATTCACGCCCACCTCCGCTATGATCTAAATGATTCATTGTTTATTTACTTATATAGTTTTCATTATATAGATTTATGACGCTTATGCAAGCCTTTTCTCGGCTAAATCAAGTAGTCGGTGCTGTCCAATACTGCTGGATGATAGACTGCACCTGCGTTGGCTGATTTATTACAGCTTGCTCCCAAGTCATGTCAGCGTCTTTTTGGAAAGAAGACATAGCTTGGATGAGACTATCGACCTGAGTATGTGTGATAACACTGCCGTTAGCCGACTTGAAAGTCTCAATTTTGTAATTATCGCTGCTATACCACGAACTAACCGTAATAGCGTCAAGCGAGCCTGGCATGCGGAGGCGGAGGTTACTGCCAGCACGCTCAAATATAATATCTAGCGAGTCATAACCAAGATGCACTTCATCTGCTAATCCAGACGCATCCGATATATAATCTACTTCGGAGTTATCTATATGAGTAACAGTTTTACCGAGTTGCAATCCATATGTACCTACCCAGTCAAGAGAATTGACATGATCTGTAGAGTTATATTTGTCAGCATCTATAGATGATACGCCAACATTATCGCCAATACCAACAGCATCAAAAGTTACAGACTTTATACCAGCGTCACCTTTGTCCAATTTGGCGGTCTTATACGTCATATATTATATTGGGCCAACGCACCGCCGAGAGAGTGCCCAGTGAAGCTGACGTTGCTACCTTGACCAATAGCCTTAAACATCGCCTTCTGATCGTTATAACAAATAGGGCCATATTGATTGAGAGTTTGAAAAACAAACTTTCTAGCAGCAGCAAATTGCCCCATCCAGTCTGCTGGAAATACTCTAGAGCCAATGAGCCCATCAGTGTCCCAATCTCCAAAATTGTTAGTACCACGAAAAGCGAATATAATCTCTTTGGTTTCTGGGTTCTGTAGAGCAATGCAAGAAAACTCATTTTCTACCGTAATGGTTCTAATGCCATTACGATCTTTAACTGTGCGAGTATATGTAAGTGGAGATTGCGAAAGAAGAACAAAGGAGCGGAGAGGATTAGAAGAGTCTTGGAGAGCAAAGAGTTGAGGGTCTGATAGATTAAAATTTTTGCGCGATTTATTCTTTTGCTCATCTCTGATAATCTCATCCAGAGTTAATCCAGTATCAGATTTTTTAAAATCAGCATAAGCCAATGCTGACAGATTTAAGTACTCAATCGTTTTTACCATCTATCGCTCTCCTCTACCGGCGTATTTTTTGTTATATCAATACAACTTTTTAGTTCATTGATCGATGATAGCTTATCACTATTACAATATCCTTTTGAGATAAGCTTACCTCCTTTTGATAGATATATATTCACGGACATATCTTTGGAACTAACTCCCGTGTTCTTTGCGTACTCTATCATCTCGTAAATACCGCTAGCAAAACGATCCTTGTCTTTAACACTACCCTCATATCTAAAATCTAATCTATACACTAAATTGCCACGCTGCCCAACTTTATTTTCAGTTAAAAACACCTCCTCAAAAGTCGGCTTTTTCAGAGTGAAGGTGCTTTCTATGTTTGAGTCTATCACACCTAGTCTAACTTTTACATCAACGGGCATGTCTTTAAATATTTCTCTGGCTTTAGGTTGAATTTTGGCAGTTTGTTCTTTTTGCCAAGTTCTTACTACATAATCGTCGCTGTATTTTGTCTGATTATCCACTCGTGAAATACGTATCTTTATGCTTTTGTCCGCTTTAGGATAAGCATCAGCAGACCATACACAAGAAATACCCAAAGCACCGCCATTGCAGCTAGGTTTTTCTACCTCAAAATCTTGGCTGTATTTGTTTCTTAGATAGCTAGTCATGTTAGTTTGTTCTGTCTTATCGCTAACCGAACGTTTATTAATTTCTCTATCTACTATAATTCCGCCTACAATGTACACTGCCGTCATTACTACGACTATTGACGACAGAATAATTAAAATAACCTGCCAGGCTTTTTTATTATTTACGCGCGACTTGCTCGCTCTTTTGCTTTTACTCTTCGCCATACAGTACAGCCCCCTATTGCTTATCATTTTATCTTAAGAATGAGCGCAATACAACGAGTTATTACAGACATACCTGCACTATAATACGATCATGGAGCATAAAAGCCACCGCAACAATTTGCGCCAACACCGCAAACTTTTCGTCCTTCATACCAACGATCAGCGGCAATGGCAACTTCGTTAATTGTTTAGAATTAACCGTAGCTGCCCGCGCCTTCAATTTGAGTGAGCGCGCAGCCCGTAGCATATCCGTTTCACTCATACCTACACGCGGATCGATCGCTAACGCGTGAGCAATCTGCTCTGGGTCGGCAGGAATACCATGAAACTGAGCGATGGCCGTAAAACAATACAGACCAGGATCTAACTTGCCGCCAGACTTTTTATTTTCCAAATCATCATGTAATTTTTCACGATTCTTTGATGTAGATTTAACACTAGCACGCTTTTTAACCGGTGCTTGACTATCCTTATCTGGTTTTTCTCGCTTACTAACCACTCTCTCCTCTGATTATTGACTATATCAGAGGAAATTATCGGATCAAAGCTTAAACAATTACATATCGCTCTTAGCAAAACACATCAAACCAGCCACGATGCACGGTATGCCAGCGCAAACAAAGGCTAGCGACGCGTAGTTAAATATGGCACTACCGCCAAAACCACCGTCTGGGCCAACCATTATCTGCGATACTGCGAAAGAAATTGTGATAGCTATGACTAACGGAATACTAAAAAGCCCAAAACCAATTCGCTGCAGCCGCAAGCCGCGCTCTTGCTGTTTATATTGTGTTTTTGACAACGAAGATGCCGGAAGAGGCTCCCAATATAACCGATCCGGGAGTCGTAGCAATCGCCACAAATATAACAAGCCAACAGCAGCCACAACGAACAACCCCAGAAGTACCCAAGGCGATGTAAGCAATTTCGCGATATAAACAATATCGTATGCATGCAATAATGTAGCAGCCACTGCTAATGTATTAAAAATCACGGTAAATACAGGCAAAAGTAATATCACGCTCAGCGCAGTAATACGCTGACGGTAGCGATCCACGCGCCGGTATTGTTTCAAAATGACAATGCCTTCTACAAACAATAAAGCAATAAATGATAGATAAGCTACAAACAAAGGCGGCACAAAAAACAACGGAACAACAAGAAATGGGTTTGCTAGCAAACCAACCATCGCTGCGCCAAACAGCAACATGCCAACTGCTTGGCTAACTATGATGGCTTCATTTTTAACGTTTCGTTCTGGCAGATGCTTATTAGGCTTTTCGTGTTCAGCAGATGATACTTTTGAATTTGCCATAGTTATTTTATTTTAGCATGTATTGTTAACCTTATGCTATTTATCAGCATCAAAGAACTGGCGCGCTCGTTCAGTCTTCGGGTGGTCCATTACTTGTTTAGGCGGACCGTCTTCAATGATGTCGCCTTTGTCAAGGAAAATCATCCGTGTGCCAACTTCACGAGCAAAGCTCATTTCATGCGTGACAATCACCATGGTCATGCCCTGCTTAGCCAAATCGCGCATCACATCAAGCACCTCGCCAATCATTTCTGGGTCAAGCGCGCTAGTCGGCTCATCAAACAACATAACTTCTGGCTCCATAGCGAGCGCCCGAGCGATAGCCACTCGCTGCCGCTGGCCGCCCGACAGATGCTGCGGATATTCGTTGGCTTTGTTAGCTAAACCAACCTGCTCAAGTAGTTCTTTAGCTCGCCGATTCGCTTTACGATCCGATACTTTGCGTAGTTTCTTAGGCGCTAATTTGATATTATCTAGCACTGTCATATTAGGGAATAGATTAAATTGCTGAAACACCATACCGATACGCTGGCGGATTTTATTGATATTAACGTGCGGTTGAGTGATATCAACGTCATCAACAAAAACCGATCCGTAAGTGGGTTTTTCAAGTAAATTCAGACATCGCAGCAGCGTCGATTTACCCGAGCCGCTCGACCCGACAATCACTAATACTTCACCGTCCTCGATCGTCAAATCAATCCCGCGCAGCACATGGTTGGATCCAAAATATTTGCGCAGGTTACGCGTCCTGATCATCAGCTTGCACTCCCTTCTCGAAACGCCGCATCACTTTCGTAAAGATAACCGTCAACGCTAAATACATAACCGCCGCCGCAAACAACGACTGGAATGCTGTCGCTGTCAACGAGCGGATATCGTCAGCGCCACGCATAATATCACCCAAGCCAATCCAGCCGACTACCGACGTTTCCTTAAGCATAGCAATGCACTCGCTAATCAACGCTGGCAGCGAATTTTTCATCGCTTGCGGCAAAATCACATAGCGCATCGCCTGCGGATAGCTCAAACCTAGCGAACGCGCTGCTTCTAGCTGTCCATTATCAATACTCTCTATGCCGCCGCGAATGATTTCCGCCACATAAGCGCCACTATTGATACCAAAGGCGATTGCCGCCACGAAAATCTTCGGCATGAAACGATACGATCCAAATACTACATAATACATAATAAGCAGCTGCACCAACAGTGGTGTACCACGAATGATTTCAACGTACAAACGTCCAAGACCAGCTACCGGATTCCACCTAGCCAAACGCTTCAGCTGCGGAAAGCGCCCTAGCCAACTAAACGGACGGATTTTTGACACCCGCATCAACGCGATAATTATGCCGATAATTACGCCTAATGCCACCGATAACACTGTCAAAACCAATGTTACTTCTAGTCCGTGCCATAGATAAACCCAGCGCCCGTCACCAAAAATCACTTCGCCAAAATTCATGGTGCCTGCTCCTTCGCCGTGCCAAAGTATTTCTGCAACAACGCTTGGTAACGACCGTCGGCTTTCATATTGGCAATCGTTTTGTTGGCATGCTCGGCCAGTTCGGTATTGCCTTTTTTGAAAGCGATCGCGTAGCTTTCACTACTCAGCGGCGTGTTGATAATTTTGAGCGAAGGAAACCCAGAGACGTACTGCTTAGCCGGCGCATCGTCAATCACCGCTGCGTCAACTTTGCCAGCCGCTAATTCTTGCAAAGCATTCGGCGCTGCCGGGAATTGCACGACTTGCGCTCCCTTAATTTTAGAAGCTGCCTGGTCGCCCGTCGTACCGAGCTGCACAGCAATTTTTTTGTGTTCTAATTGATACTTATTGGCTATCTTGCTATTTTTGGGTACAATTATTCGCTGCGACGCCTGGTAGTAAGGATCCGAAAACAGCGCGTTTTTCTCACGCTCCGAAGTCACCGACATACCGGCCACCGCCATATCGATTTGCCCGCTCTCAAGCGCCGGCAACAAGCCATCAAACGACATATCCTCGATTTTTAGCTCTTTGCCCATGTCTTTGGCAATAGCTTGCGCCAATTCGACATCAAAGCCAACCACCTGGCCGCCATCTTTATACTCAAAAGGTTTAAATGTCGCGTTTGTACCCATGACCAGCACGTCGGTGTCGTTGGAGATGCTGCTGTCGCGCTGCAGTATATCATACAGCATCCAGCTAATCATCGCTAAAAAGGCCGCTACAAACAGGCAAGTCGCCATTTTTCGCAGTGCTTTTGCCCTCTTCATAACTTATAGTATACGCGCATCAAACTAAAAGCGTAAGAGTTTTATCGAATTTTATAAGAAAAAGCGTCCCAGCCGCCAACTGGAACGCTTTTCGATAGATTATCCTCGGGCCGATACAAACACACTACTCGGTTTGGTTAGCCTCCGACCGCGTCAACTTATCGACCATCGGCAAAATCAAGTAGATACCGATGATGGCTGTCAGTAGCCCAAGACCAACGATGACAAAGTAGGTTGGTGTTAACACCGGCTTCAGCGTCGTCGAGAACATTTTCGTAAATACCGCGCCCGTCCAAACACCAATACCGCAAGATAGCACCGAAGTCATTAGCAGCGGCGCCACCGACTCAACCATCACCAAGCGTTTCAGTTGAATGAGACGCATACCGCCCAGCCGCAAAGTGTACAGCGAGCGCCGACGCTCCATCAGCCCGCCAATCGTCGAAACGATCAAGCTCGCCACCGCCACGAACAGCGTCACGCCGATACCAACATAAGCCAAATCAGCTAACTCGCGAATTGACGGATTGATATGCGGCTGTTTGGCCCATCTTCCGCTAACCACGAAGTTAAAATCGTACTTATTGGCATTGGTCGCTACCAATGTTCGCAATTTATCAATGTCGTTTTCGTGCTTGACCGTTACCAAATATTCTTTGCCGCCGTCAGTAGCGATTTGTTTATCAACCAGCTTAACGTTTTTAACAACCGGCTCTTCAAAGTTCAGCAGCGCGAATTGATCTGAACTAGCATCACTCGGACAAACATGCTCAGTATAGTTCGCCAAATCGCGGCAGCGAATAGCATCGCCTTTTTCTTGTGGATAAATCACTGCCACCGAGCTAATATACGGCTGTTGAGCTAGCTTTTGCGCCATATCATCAGGCAGCGAATGGCTAGATATCATTGCTGTTCCAGCCTTCAGCTGCGAATAGCCATTATCCTTAACTGTTTGAGCGTTCAAGCCCTCAATACCGCTGGTCGCCGTCAAATAAAAACTGCCAGCAAACAGCGCCAACACCACGCCGCTAACACTGCGAAAAACTGTTTGCGAGTGCACCGCCGTACGCTTGCCAGCAATCAACGCCGAAGCATTATTCGACCAGCGCGCCAACAACAGCGCAATCTTATTAGTCAGCCAGCTGCCTGCCAAAATCAGCCCGAACATAATCAACAGCAGCGCCGACGTCATTAGTATTAACGGCAAAGCTGACTCCTTATTATCATTCAACCAGTCCATGCCCAGTTTGGAAGATATCCAGGCGAAAATCGCGATACCAATCGCTGGCACGAACACTCGCCACACCCGCAATTTTTTAACTTTTTCAGCCGACCGCGACACGCCCAGCGGCGAAATTTGCGCCCGCCGCATTCGCCGCCAATTGACAAACATCGTCAGCCCCAGCGTCAGAACGATAATTAATGTGTATTGCGTGATGCTCAGTTTCAAGTCGCTTGGCCACATACCTTCGCCGTTCATTTTGAAATTAAGCAGCGGCGCTTGCCATAGCCAAAATATCGTCAAGCCAATCAGCACACCGACCGCCGACGCCAAAAACGACTCCAGCATCAGCACTCGCGCTACCTGTTTTTTAGTAGCGCCAATCAGCCGCAGCGCCGCATAGCGTTTTTCGCGCTGAGCAGCACCTAATTGCGTCGCTACCGACACGAAAATTACCACTGGGAATAGCAAGATTGTCGCGCCGACACCCAGAATCATCACGGAAAAAGGATCAAAGGATACCGTCTTTTTACCTTCTTTGTCCGTCTTGTAAATATCCGCAAACGCTGATGGCTGCTGGCGTGATTTTGCCAAAGTATCAGCTTGCGTCACCTCCTGGCTATCAATGCCGCGCACCATCATCAGCGTATCTGACGTCTCGACATACTCGTCAGGAATTAGGCCCAAATACTTAGTATTCTTGCCAAACCGCGCCAAAATATTATCCTCAGGATAATCAGCAACTAGCTCTGCTAGCGCTCTCGACAGATAATATTCGCCCGGACGCGGCGTTTTCATCTTGGCAAACTGCGGCGACTTGTCCGTGCCGTACATCGAGTAAACACTGATCGATTGATCGCGCCACTTCGACGTATTGCCTGGCTGCCATGCCATAACCTTCAATGGATCGACGCCTTTGACTGGTTTTTGTGAATCCGTATTATTACTTGCATCAGCGGCGATACTGCCAATGACTACGCGGTTCGAGCGACCCAACAGTCCGTTAGTGCCAGCCACGAAATAACACACCAGCATAATCCCTAGCGCTACTGCTGCCGCTGTTAAGCCTAAACGCACTACTGACTGGCGGCCAGATTTTTTGAGTAACATCCAGCTAACACTCATTTGGTAGTCCTCGCGCTAGCTTTGTTAAGATTTGGCCGGGTATTCTGCGCCATATTCACCGCTGCATCCGCGCCGGAAATCTGCCCGTCGCGGACGATAATTTCCCGGTCGGCATAGGCGGCAATTGTCGGCTCGTGGGTCACCATAATAACCGTTGTGCCGTGCTCTTTGGCGGTTTTGATGAATAGCTCCATAACTCTCTCTGAATTCAGACTGTCCAGCGAACCAGTCGGCTCATCAGCGAACAGCACTTTTGGCTCAATCACCATCGCCCGGGCGATCGCCACGCGCTGCATTTGTCCGCCCGATAATTCACCGAGCATACTGTCAGCTTTACTCGCCAGCTCAACCTTATTCAGCCATGTTTTCGCCTGCTGATAGGCTTCTTTACGCTTGACACCGTTAAGCAGTAGCGGCAGCGCCACATTATCCAGCGCTGTCAGCTCCGGTACCAGCTGCCCAAACTGAAAGACAAAGCCAAAGCTAGTGCGCCGTAAAATACTGCGCTGATCATCGCTCAGTTTGTCGATCCGCCGGCCATCAAAATCAATCTCGCCGCTATCAACCTTAGTAATCGCCGCCAAGCTATGCAGCAGCGTCGACTTGCCAGAACCTGACGGACCCATAATCGCTAGCACCTCGCCCGCCTCGACATCCAAGCTGACGCCGCGCAGCGCGTGCGTTTGCCCGAACGACTTCTTAATATTTTTAGCGCTAATTATTGGTTTGCTCATGCAAAATTTCCTCCTTTAGCCGCGTTAAACGCGAAATAGTTAATTCAATCCAGCGCAAATCCGCCTCCAAATGATACAAAGCATGGTCGATCAGCAGCATGTCCGACAAACTGCTATCGCGCCGCTGCGCTGTCAGCTCTCGCATCCGCTGAATATGCGCCTGCCGTTGGTTATCCAAATACGGTGACGCATCGCCGTCTTTCAAAATCGCCAATACCGCCTTTATATACATCGTCGCTTGCAGCTGTGGTGACGGCGCCTCTGGTGATTCCAACCATGCTTGTAAATCCTGCTTGCCCTCATCGGTAATTTCATACCGAACCCGGTCTGGTCCGCCCGATTCGCTAATATCAGTAATTTCTTTGACTTTGTTGTCGCGTTTGAGCCGTGCCAGAGTTGAATATATCTGACCAGTTAAAATTGGCTTATCTTTGCCAAAATAGCCGTCATATTTTTTCTTCAACTCATAGCCGTAATTTGACTCTTCCGCTAAAAAACCTAACAGTGTATATTGAACGCTCATACTTTTACTATACACCCAGTGTTTAGTTATTGCAAGAGTTTTATACACTCAGTGTATAGTTTATAATTTTAGCTGTTACTCTTACTGCTCTGTATCAGATCTTCTGAAAAATAAACAAGTGTTCATGCATGATTAGTAAGAAGTTACTTTCTTGCGATCTTTTTACCCAGAAACCGGTAGCCTTACAATTAAACTGGCGTTTTATTATATCTTCTTTCAGTTGAAAACCTACTCTTAAAAATCTATCCATGACTTTATACGCCATAGGTTGATACATCTTGTTGCGGCGCGTATCTCCAATTAGAATTGCACAAAATTTACCAGGTTTTAAAATACGATATAGTTCAGCCGCTACCTTTTCCATCTCACCAGTAAACTCATCGATATCATGAATATTTGATAAATCTTCATTAATTTTTCCACCGCTATATTTTATAATATCAGCGTACGGCGGATGAGTAAGTATAAAGTCTATACTTTCGTCTTCGGCTTTACTTAAATCTCGAGCGTCGCGTTTAACAATCTTTTGCCACGCATCATTTTCCACTTCAAAATCTAACGATATTTTTGTTCGCTCCAGCGCCTTATCGTTTACATCAGAACATATAATGTGACGATTGAGAATTTTTGCTTCAATGGCAGTTGTCCCACCACCAATCATTGGATCGAGCAAAATATCGCCTTCGCTGGAGTATCGCAATATCAAGTTTCTTACAACTTCTGGAGACCAATTACCTCGCCAATCGGATTTATGTGTCGCCCAGTTACCGCGGCGCGGAAATGCCCAAACAGTCGTACATTCTAGCTCAAAGTTGTCCGGATGAAGTTTTCTTGGTTTGGCTACCATGAGAGATTATTTAATACTCCACGCTCAAGCATACTGAGATTAAATATGTAGTCATTATGGTTATAAGTTTCTTCAAGGGGGCGTTTTGCTGTATGCCACCCCAGACCATCTGTAATCCATACAAAGTCAATATTCTGCAGTTTTAACTCGTCATATAAACTACGAAATTCTCCGCAAACAGCCTTCAATTTTGAGCCTCCACCATTATAGAAATTTGTTTCAAATAATTTAATTTTACCTGTTTGGGGGTTATAAACAGCAAAATCGAAACTCCGCTCTGATTTATCAACTTTAATCTCGTAATCCCATTTTTCTTTTATTCTATTTGGACGAGCTTGACTTAAATACTCAAAATTATTTTGCCTACAAAAATCAGCTAAAAATAATTCTACAATCTCTTCCATCAAAGTCCCGCCACGATTCTTCCTGCCATTACTATCAAGCCCAACTTCTACACCTGTAACATAGTCTACTAAGTTTTTTACACCGTCTTTCTTAAATAAGTTCACTAGTCCAGTCTTATCCAAAAAATTAAAATACTTGTTGGCGTCGTCTTCTTGAGCTGAAAAATCATAAAGCTCTGATTCTTTTGATATTTTATCGTAAACTTCTAGCCTACTATCGCGTACGGCAATCAATATAGGCAACGCTTTCACTATATCGCGATTAGATTCGTATAACTTACAAAATTCCTCATACAAATTATCCTTGCCGAGCAAATAATTGAGCTTATTTAAGACTATTTCTATATCTGCACTACTCGTAAAAACCTTATTCCAATTTACAAAATAATCCCAAGTTTTAATTGAACTCTTGAATGTCGATACTAAATAATTAAAATCTTTTTCCATAATCCTAGTAATTTGTTACTAATACCTCATTTATTTTACCGCGTTTTGATCCTTTTGAATTTATAGCACGTCCAGCAATTATCTTGTTTATACTAACCCCCTCTAATCCAGAATACAATTCATTAATAAATGGCGTGTCCGAATTTGAGAGCATAACAAAACATCCGCGTTCGTGCAGTTTAACAAAGGTGTTGCGAAGTTCTATTTGCTCCTTCTCGAAAAAACCCTTAGCAGTATAGGCGGTAAACGAAGATGTTGGATTAAGCGGGTAATACGGAGGATCAAAGTAAATAAAATCGCCAATCTTCGCTAATTTTAGAACATCTTTATAATCTCGATGAGTAATAGTAATTTCCTGCAGAGCTTCTGAGGCTTTACGCAAATTATTCTCATCACAAATAAGCGGATTTTTATATCGACCAAATGGAACATTAAACTGACCGCTCTTATTTACTCGATACATACCATTAAAACCAGTTCGATTAAGAAAAATAAAACGCGACGCTATCTCTATATCGGATAATTCATTAATATCTTGAGCGCGAACTCTTAGGTAATATTCTTTGTTATAGATATGTTTTTTTAGCGACTTGATTAAACCATCAACGTTGTCTTTTATGACATTGTAAGTTATTACCAATTCTCTGTTAGTATCTGATAATTCTGCATGTTTTGGCAATAGATCAAAAAATACTGCACCGCCACCAACAAACGGCTCAAAATATGTATTTGATTCTGGGTTAAAACACTCGGGTGGATATAGATTTAATTCACGGAATTGTTTAAGCAGCTGCCGCTTACCTCCGACCCATTTTACAAACGGCTTTGGCTTATCTTCAACAATTTTCCTAATATCGTCAAGGGTACTATTTTTTTGTGATAGCTGAAACAAACGACGAGCATAAATCAAATTTATATCAAGAGCACTAGCAATGCTTTTCACTGTCAAGCCACCCGTTTCCATAACCCCTCCAATCACAGTTTTATATATACAATAATACCATTTCACATCTCAACATTAAAGCCGACTCAATCCAATTCTCCAAATTTTAGCGTATAATAAGAATCATATGGAGCGTATCCGACAGCAAAAAGAAACTGTCAAAACTGCCGCTGCTGGTATCGGCGCGCTATTGAAACTGCCGCGCTACGGCGTGCTGGCGGCGGGTTTTTCTTTGTTATTCGCCATTGTTATTTTCTTTGTGATTAACGGCAACTTTTATGGACCGTTGTTTTTGTCGCGGCTATCAATTGTCGATAAACTCGCTGTTGCTGGTAACATGCTCGCCGAGCTATTCAAGCAAGGTTTCACCACGCCAAACGGCGCGCTGCTGCTAATCGTCTCTATTCTGCAAGGCTTATCGCTTTCAGTTGTAATATTTACAGCACGGCGCAACAAACGCAACGAGCAAGACGTAGCTCGCCAACTCAGCGTCAGCGGTATTGCCTCAATCGCTGCTGCTATCGGCCTCGGCTGCGTACCGTGCGGCACTTCGTTAATCTTGCCAATTGTTACTCTGTTTTTCTCGGGCGCAGCGGCTGCTACCGCTGCCAATGTTGCTGGCACTATCGTACTAATCTTAGCGCTGGTACTTAGCCTAGCGTCGCTTTACAAATCTGGACAAATCGCATTCGTTTATGCACAATTAGCCAAACAGGAGGAAAAATCATGAGTCATCAACAAGAACGCGGCATTGCCCCAATCTGGATTGTTTTATCGATCATCGTCGTCGGCATCGTCGCTTTATTTATCTACGGCATCGTCAATCGACCGCCGAACCAGCATATCAGAAACGGTAAACCATGGAACGAACACATGTCACAAGGCTCGGCAGATGCGAAAAACGTGTTTATCGATTATACCGATTATTTCTGCTCATTCTGCGCCCAAGTCGAAGACGCTACCAGCAACGATTCCTTCAAAAACGACTATATTAAATCCGGCAAATTGCGCTACGAACACCGAATCGTCACCTTGCTAAAGGATAAAGTACCAAACACCGAACAAGGCGCTAAAGCCGCATTCTGCGCCGCCGACCAGGATAAATATTGGCAATACACTCACGACATCGTGCCACGCATCAAAACGGACTACTTCGATAAAGGCATCGGCGTCAAAAACGTCGCTGTACCAAAAGAAATCCCGCTGCTGCCTCTCAGCTACTTCGAAACATCCGCCAAGAATGCCGGCCTGGACACCGCCAAGTTCGCCGACTGCATGAAAGGCGACTCCCACCAGCAAGAAATCAACGACAACACGCAAAAAGCTCTATCGCTTGGCGTGAACGGCTTGCCGTACATGGTAATTAACGACTACCAAACCAGCGGCTTCGCTGGCGGCGAGGACGGACTGAAGACGATCTTGAAGGCTGGCGGCGTTAATTAATGCTAAAATTTCTCAATTCGTTTTCAGCGCCGCTGATCGGATCTTTAACTTTCTGGCCTTTTTTATGCATCCTCTTGACCATACCATTCATCATTTCACGGCTGATCATGCGCCGGCGCGTAACGTGGTCGTATGTATTCTTTTCCTACGGCTCAATTCTCTATTTCACAGGGCTAATCTTTTTTACGCTGTCGCCAGTACCAAAAGACCCGATTGCCTTTTGCCAAACATATCACATCCAGCCACAACTTATCCCCTTCAACTGGGTTAACGACGTTGTTCAGCCTAACAAAGATACCCTATATATCACGCTGCAATTAGTCATGAATATCGTTTTCTTTGTGCCGCTGGGCATTTTTATGAAAGCGTATTTTCACAAGCATTGGAAATTTGCGCTGCTAAGCGGCTTTCTTTTATCGATGCTAATAGAAGTGACGCAGCTAACTGGCGTGTTCGGTTTATACCCTTGTAGTTATCGGCTGTTTGATGTTAATGATTTAATAACCAATACCTTTGGCTGCTTGCTCGGATTTATGCTGACATGGCTAATCGGCTATAAAGTTCCCAGCGTCAAACTCAGCGACGAAAACTACGCCGCACCCAATCGCCGCAATAAATTCTTAGCTAGCTGCATCAATATAGCCCTTATTATCTTCGCTTCAGTAGTTACCCGGTCGCTAATTTATCCGTTTTTCATAGACACCATACAACCTGGTAGGTTCTATCTTTCAGAGCTAGGGGTCTGGATTATTATTCAGTTGTTTATCATACCGAGAATCGCTAAAAGCTGGACGATTGGGAGTTATCTGGTCAGCATCCAACCGAAACGCCAGCGCAAAAGCAACAAACAACAGCCAAAAGACGATGCTAATCCAGAAAATTAGCCTTTCAGCTGCCGCATAAATCCGCGCAGCTGCGACGATGTTCGCTCGATTCTCTCTGTTGTCCAGTATTTATCCGGCGTGATATTATCGTCGCCAGTTGATTCCTCTTTGTAGCGGCCGATAATCTTGCCGTTCTTGACAATCGATACGTCCGGTACAAATATTCGCGGTTTGCCGCTGTTATCTTTGTCTAGGTACGGCTCTAGTTTCTTGACCAATTTTTGGTAAACTTCGCTGTTGTTGGCGCGAGCATCGCGAATATTCAAATAGTATATTTTATCAATTCCTTCAGCCCGAGCTGACCGGTCAACGTGTTCGCTCAAATGCTGGCACCACGGACATTGCGGAAAACCCAAGAAAACCACACCGCTGCCGTTATCAAAAATATCAAGGATTTCTTTATCGCTGGCATAAACGAAGCGATTATTCGCCGCCACTCGCGGATATTCTGACTTGAATTTGGCAGATTCGGACACGTTAGTAGACGGAGTTTTCGGCTGCTCGGCAGTGCGCCGGTAGTTATACCACAATCCAGCCGCCGCTCCGCACAGAATAATTATTACAGAGATAATGGCAATAGTTTTTTTGTTCATGCTCGCCCCCTTTACCTTAGCATTCAGCGTACTTTTATTATACTACAGCGCTTTTGATGATGGAGATAAAGTGAAAGATTAATTTATTTTTCGAGTTAAACGCCGTAAAAGCATATAATGTCACATTTTTGCCTAAAATTCATTGACATTTTATTCAAGTACTGATATATATATATTATCAGCTTTTGCTCAGGCTTAGTCTTAGGGCGAAAGTCGCCCTTTAGCTTGAGTGGAAGAGATCAGAGAGGAGCGGTCATGGATACCGCCTTCATTGTCGTCATCATTTCTCTCTTTGTCATTGGCCCTCTGCCGATGGTTTTCGCCATCGCCAATGACAACGATATCGCCAAGGCGGCATCCGTTGTCATTGCTGTCGTCTGTCATGTCATCTTCTGGGTGACACTTGGGCAGTATGGAGACAGAGAAGTTTTCTGTTTCGCAGGATTGTACGAGTTTGCTTCCATTGTGGGAGTGTTCTACATCGTCTGTGACACTCTGGATCTCTGCTAGGGCCATGCCCGCTGAACTACTCGCCAACCTCTCACTCCGGTTGAGATATCTCCCCTGATATTTCCCGGGTTGAGACCCGGTTCGGTTTGAGATGTTCGGCGGGCTAGTTCACTGGAATTATTTACCACGTTTTACAACATACTTTTTATTTGCTGGATAATCGCTTCGACATCCAGCCCATGCTTTTTCCACAATTCAGCTACCGGACCGCTTTCGCCGAATTGGTCGTTGACACCAATCCGCAGAACCTTAACTGGCAATGTCTGGCTGAGAATTTCCGCCACGGCGCTGCCAAAATCGCCGGGGTAATTACTGCGCTCATGATAGTTCATCCAACTGCGTATTGCGCCGATTAAACCGCGGAGCGTTGGCATACGGCGTGTTTAGCCACGTCTCAACAATGCCTTTCCAAGCAGATTCATCATATTCCAAGATTCGCGCCGGCAAACACAGCACATTCGAGTCGTTATCATTACGCGTCATCTTTGCCTCAAAAGCATCCCAAATCGCACTGGCACGGATTCCCTTGAAACGGTTAGCCGCCATATACATGCCTTGACTGCCGTCGCAAATCAAAATTGCTCGTGGGTCTTTACTGTCATCGCCGATCACTTTCAGCGCTGCCGCCTGGACAAATTGCGGAAAATCATCGTCTGGATTCAATTCCACACCGCCGACATCTTGCACATCATAACCGTTTTCTGCCAAATATGCAAAAACTTTTTCTTTCAAAAAAGCCATAATGGTCTGAACCGAGATAGATTTTCATGATTTCAGTATAAGCGATTTCGGAGGTTTTTGAGAGGGAAAGTTGGAGATTTCTCCAGAGGTGGAGCGTAATTACTTGACAGAAAGTACGTACACTACCAAAAACCTTTGCAACCAAAAAGCAGGCCTCGTAGACTGTAGTTAAACCACTAATTACAGAAAGGAGGGCCTGCTATGGCCTATTCTACCAATCCTAACCTGCCAAAAGCTAGAGCAATTGCTATGCGGCTGCCGGTTGTAGACCAGCTGCCTGTAACGGTTGTCGCCAGAAAGTGCGGTGTACATCGCAGCACTGTTTGGCGTTGGAAACAGAAATGGAATAAGCTCAATAAGCATGTTCGCCTAGAGAATGTAAATCGTCCTTCGCGGCTCGTCTCTAGTCCAAGCGGCATTTCTAGTTTTCGGCTGGCTGCTTGCCGTTGGCTTATACCCACTGAGTCATCCCGGCCGCACATTAGTCCGGCTGCCATTCCTGAGAAGATTGTCCGGCTTGTATTGCATACGCGAGATAGACTGAAACGTTGCGCTGAGGTAGTTTGGTACCATCTGGCAAAATTGGCGTGAAAGCAGCGGACGGTACATTGCAGCTAGTTCAATCAGTCTCTCCAGCGTTCGCCGTATTCTCAAGCGCCACCACCGCTTAGATGGTGCCAGAAAACCCAGAGTAAAGAGAGATAACCCAAAACGGCCATTGTCAATCCGTCCTGGCGAGCTTGTCCAAACCGACACTATTCACCACGTTGATCCGTATTCTGGAAAGAGACTGTATTACTACACAGTGATAGATCTCTACAGCCGGTTGGCTTACGCCGAACCGCATACAGTATTGCGTCCAGGCTTAGCTGCGGCAGTTGTCCTGAGAGCGCAGGAAAAATGGCGTAGCTATGGCTTTACAACAATCTCTTTGGTACAGTGCGACAACGGGCCAGAGTTTGGAAGATACTTCGCGCAAGAGTTAGAACGAGCTGGCATACAGCTGCGTCACAGCCGCCTCGGCAGGCCGAACGATAACGCTCACATAGAACGATTTAACCGCACTCTGCAAGAGGAGTGTATCGGACACTATTGGTGCAGAAGCGTACCGCTTCCGCACCAGCAAGAGAAGCTCTCTCGCCACATTGACTTCTACAACAACAAGCGCATACACTTAGGCATACAGATGCGAACACCTGCGGAGATGTTGCAGAGGTGGTGAGGTGTGTACGAATTCATTGACATTTTATTCTATTAGTGATATATATATTAGCTTTTGCTCAAAGTTTCGGATAAAGGGCAGAAGTCGCCCTTTAGCTTTGAGTAAGCTCTCTCTTGGAAGGAGAGACCACCAATGTACAGAGAGTCTTCTAGAATGGCGACCGCAATTGCGGTCGGTGTCTGGGTGATTAACATGACCGCCTCGGCGGTCGCCATCGTACTCCTCGCCGCGGTCCTCCGCGGCGCGGGTGCAAGCTGGATGCCAGGAATCTCTTTCTGGCAGGCTGTCGTCCTGAGGATGATTTTCAAGGCTCTTTCGGGCGATATGTTGAAGGTTTCGCCCAGGGGCTGAGGGCTCTGCCCGCCGAAAATAGCTCGCCGAATGCGTTCAATCTGATTGAGACAGTTACTTGTTTCTCGGATTGAAAGATCCGCATTCAGCTTGAGCTCGTTCGGCGGGCTATTTTCATTAAGATAATTACTCCCACCTAAACAGCTTGATCGCCGCGATGTAAACGACGACAATCCAAGCAGTAACAGTACCAATTTGTGGCAGCACTCCAATGAGGTTAGCATGCTCAGTCATGATCAAACGGAAACCATCAGTAATCGGCGTCATCGGGATGTACTGAGCGACGCCGCGCAACCATTCCGGAAAGAGATACAGCGGGAAGAACGCACCAGACAGGAACATCATCGGGAAGGAAATCAGGTTGGTTAACGGCGCAGATTGATTTTCATTCTTTGCCCAGCCACCAATCAATAGACCCAGGCCTACCATCATAAAGGCCGCCAGCACCGCCATAAGGACAAAGAGTCTCCAGTCGCCGCGCATATTAAACTGGAACAACAGCATACCGACAACAATCATCATCGTCAAACTGAGCAGCGAAATAATCGTGTAGTGAATCGCCATAGAAATAATCAGCTGCCCCGAGGTGAATGGCGCTGCACGCAGCCGTCGGTAGGAGCCGCGCTGTTTTTCGGCTGGCATTTGATTGGCCAGACCAAAGATGCCCATACTCATCAAGCTAAACGCCAGCAGCCCGGTAAAGGTATAATCAAACGACTTCAGCTGCTCGTCGCCAACAGCTTTGCCAGCGGCTTTCAACGGCGCTTCTGGCTGGCCCATGTGCATATTAATTTTATTGGCAATCTGGTTCATCACTGCTGTTAAGGCGCTACCAGTTTGCTCGGAACCTTTGGCGTACAGCACGTTAATTGTGCCAGTCGGGCGAGCCTGCTCGCCCTCGCCCTTAACCTCGCCAAAATCTCTCGGCAGCTCAATAATACCGTTCAATTCCGAACGCTTCAACTTCTCGCGGGCCTCGTCCATATCCTTGACGTCTTTAATTTTAAGAATCGAGTCTTTGGCATTATCCTTAGCGCCTTTAACGAAGTTTTTAGCAAATTCTGTCTGTGAATTATTGATAATCGCGATGTCAAAGCTGGTCGATTGATTATTAAAAATCGAACCGAACACCAACAAGAAGATGAGCGGAAACAGGAAGGTAAAGAACAGCGACATTTTATCGCGGACGAAGCGCTTTTGTTGGGCGCGCACTTGCCCAAATACACCAGTCCAATATTTTTTCATACTAATCCCGAATCGCCTTTCCTGTTAAGTCAATAAATACGTCTTCCAAATTGGCCTGCTCGACAACTTGCTTTTTCTTGAAGCCGCGCGCCAGTAGTTGCTTGATCAGATTGTGCGGCGTATCAATGGTAATGATTTTACCATTGTCCATAATTGCCAAGCGGTCGCACAGCAATTCGGCCTCGTCCATATAATGCGTGGTCAGCACGATAGTAATACCTTCATCGCGGATCTCTTTGATCAAGTCCCAGAGATTGCGGCGAGCCTGGGGATCAAGGCCAGTAGTCGGCTCGTCAAGGAATAGTACCGTCGGGTTATTGACCAGCGTCGAAGCGATAGCGAAGCGTTGCTTTTGCCCGCCCGAGAGCTGCTCGACATAGCTTTTGGCTTTCTTAGTCAATTGCACCTTGGCCAGCAGCGCGTCGGCGTCGACCGTTTGTCCGTACAGGCTGGCAAACATTTTCAATTGTTCGCGTAGAGTCAACTTGTCGTAAAACATTGTCGATTGCAGCTGGATGCCGATGATGTTTTTAATGCACCTAGGCTCCCTGGCAACATCAATCCCGTCAATGGTCGCCGTACCGCCGTCAATCGGCCGGAGCGCCTCCAGCATCTCTAGCGTCGTCGTCTTACCGGCGCCATTCGGCCCAAGGATGCCGAAAATCTCGCCTTTCTTGACCTCAAACGACACGCTGTCGACGACATTCTTACCATCGTACGTCTTGACGAGTTGGTCAACTGTTATGATTGGTTCGGGTTGAGCCATATAAATTCCTTTCTACTCCCTAGCAGAGAAACATCGCGTACGGTGATCGCTCGCTTTTGAGATTATTATAGCACAAAAAACCCTATTTCACCGGTGCGGTTTTGAATAACGCCCATGCTGCTAGCATAGAGTAATTAACAATCTGACCGTTAGAAATCATCTGCTCAAGTTTGTTAATTTCTAACCAATTGCTAGAGATAAATTCGGTATCATCTGGCTGGAGCGAATAATTATCTCGAAAAGCGCCGCGCGCACAGACAACGTACAGCTTGGCACTAGTACGGCGATTGTCGGCATAAAACCAGCCAATTTGCTGAAAATCTTCCGCCAAAATATTAGATTCTTCCGCCAATTCGCGCTGGGCAGCTTGCTCGGGAGTCTCGCCTTCTTCAATTTTACCGCCAGGAAATTGATACAATATATCATCAACCGGATACGAATATTCCCGCTGAATAAGCACTTTGCTGCCGTTTTGGCAAATGATAATCACACCGCCTTTACCCTGGTATACTTGCCGCAAATATAACGACCTTTTGCCATCTGGCAATTCTACCTTATCCTCTGCCAATACTATCCGCGGATGCATAAAAACCACCCGCGACGACAAATGGCGCCATTTCTGCGGTTTGCTGTGTCTATTCATCTTTATAAAACTCTGTTAAATGATTTGACTTGATATTTGAAAGGTATGCTTCACATCTTATCCATTGCTTAAACATAACATTTGCCTCAATTACATTTTAACAGTCAAACAACTTTCGCGATATAATTATTACATGAAGCACCAGCAGGCGGCGGCACCCAAATTTTTCTCAAGGAAACGATGTATTATCTTAAGCGTAATTACACTGTTGCTTACTACATCGGGCGCAGTCATTGCTCAGCCGAAAATTGCCGATAAGCTGTCGTCTCTTATTAATTCCACGCATCTCGACAGGTCGCCTGGCGAAGCGGCTTTTCCAGATATTGATACGGCAAATTTAAGCCCAACTCGCCAAAAAATTATCAGCCTAGCAAAGACTGAATTCAAGGCGCAATCCGCTGGCGCCAAGTTCAGCCAAGGCGCAGAAGAGGCGTGGTGCGCTAATTTTGTGAGCTGGATCATGTATCAAGCGGGCGCGCCGCTGAAAAATCCGCATACTGGCGGCTGGCGCATCCCAGGGACGTTTACCTTGCGCGAGTATTACGAAGCAGCCGGCCGGTTCAAGCCTGCTAATTCCGGCTACCAACCGCTTCCTGGCGACGCGGCAATTTACCGCAATTCGCCAGTGTTCGGCGACCATGCTAACATCGTCTTGAAAAATGATAACGGCGTGCTAACCACTGTCGGCGGCAACGAAGCAAACCGCATCCGCGTGTTCGTCAATCATGACAAGCAATATGACGGACTGCTGGGATACGGCGTACCAACAGATAACTAACTTTTCCAGTCAGCGCTGCTTTCTTAAACTAAAACGTAGTCAGCTTATCGTTTCCGCAAAAAGAATCCGCCCAGCGCGCAGGCCGCCACGATGCTAACCACAGTGATTTTCCAAAACATCAGCGGATCATTATCACCAGGCACCGGCACGTTCATGCCAAACAACCCAGCAATCATCGTTGGGATAGTCAGCGCCACGGTGATTACCGTCAGCAAGCGAATTGTCTCATTCAGGCGGGTATCCATCACCGCCCGGTAGCTATCGCGCACATTAGTAATGGTTCGCAGCAAACTCTTACAGCGGGCAATTACCTGCTCCAAATCGATCGACAAATCCTCGACATCCTCTTTATCATCCGCCCGCAGGCGCAGACCGCTGGTCGCCAGCAATTTCTCGACCGCCCAGTTCATTGGGATGAGCGCATCCAGGTAGTCGTTCAGCTTACGCTCGTATTCCGCCAGCGTAGCAATATCTTTAACCCGCAGCGTATGAATATTATCGGTAGCCGCTCGCATTTGGCGGTTAATCGCTGCCACCCGGCGCTGATATTGCCTGGATATCGCGTCAATCATGTCAACCAACAACTCAACCGGCCGGTCGGTACGCGAACGTGCTTGGTCGATAAACGGCTGCCACAACCTGCCCAGGCTATCACGCGACAACGTCACGGCATAATTCTTATTCAAACAAAACAAAATCGGCGTAGTAAAATCATTAAAGTCATCATCAGTATCTGGCAGCCGGGCGATTAGATACGTCCAATCGTCGCCAATCTCCAGGCGCGGCACTTCATGCGGATCAAGCGCGTCGCTCAGCAAATCATTATCAAGCCCCAGCGACAACAACTCGGCCAACTCATCCTCGTTCGGACGTTCGCAGCGCACCCACGAACCTGCCCGCAGGCGTTCCAGCGGCTTGATTTGCTGATTTTTAGCACTTGAATGAAGATATTGCAGCATTCCCTTTTTATACTATAATTTACTAATATTTTCAATGATTTTGGCGTCCTGCGGGCAGAAAATCTACTATAGCAGTTTTATGAAAGTCCTATAGCAAATTACGGACTACCCAGCCTTTCTCAAAAGTACCGTGTTGGTTTTCTAAAAGTAAGCTGTTGGTTTTAAAAAAGTACCACGTTGGTTTTGAAAAAGTACCGTGTTGGTTTTAGCAGCAGCCCAGCACCCCTAATATATTACAAATGTTATACTATATCTATGCCTGCCAAAAAATCACCAAAGAAGCCGCCAGCGAAACCACCGGCGAGTAAAACAGATAAGCCTAAATCGGCTAGCAACAAAGCAGCCAAGCCTAAACATATCCGCCGCACAGCAAAAACAAAAACCAAGCCCGCCAAATGGCGAAACCTGCTGATAGCGATATTGTTATTGACGGTAATGGCAGCGGTTTTATCGGGGCTGGTTTATGCATATTTTAACCAGTTGTCGCCGCGCCGCCCGACTGCTTTGTCTGACGAGCAATATTATTTCACCGATTCGCGCTACTCCGGCATTCGTTCTAAGTTCGTGACGCGCCAGACTAACCGCGAGAAGGTTTCGATTGAATATCCACTGACTAAAAATAATAAGATCAATAAAACCGTCGCCCAGGCAATTGACCGCGCTGACAGCGACTTCCGCTATGCTGCCACCAATATTTTGACGTTCGACCAGCCACTGACTGAGACGATTAGCTATCAAGTGACGCATAATAATTCGGCAGCTTTGTCAATCATTGTCAATATTAAACAAGATATGCACGGCGCGCATCCGATATCGCTAACGCACTTTTGGACATTTGATAAAAAATCTGGCGAGGTGATTAGCCTGAGCGATTTGACCGAGCAATCAGAGAAAGCGACCGGGGAAATCGTGGCAGCTGCCCGAAATAATATCAAGGAGACCATCAAGCAGCGCCAGCAGGCAGAGCTGGATCTCAATGAAACGATTACCCAAGAAACGCTATCGAATTTCGTTATTACCGATGGCGGCAATAGTCTAGCTTGGCCGATTGGACAGGCGTCGCTCCTGCCGTCAGCCTACGGCGAAATGACGATCAAAGTGCCGATCGCTGCCGTTGCCAAATATCTGCAAAATCCGACAGCCCGAAAACTAGCTAATATCCCCAAGCCGCCCGAGCCAAAACCAAAGCCAGCGCCAGCCGCACCGACGCCTGCTGCTGCCGGCAAAACCATTGCCTTAACATTTGACGACGGACCGGGACCGTACACCGCGCAGCTGATGGATATTTTAGATAAGCATGGCGCTAAGGCCACCTTTTTCCTGATTGGCAGCAAAGTTTCCGCACAAGCCGACGTATTGCGGCGCATGCACGCGCGCGGCCATCAACTAGGCAATCATTCGTGGTCGCACCCAGAACTGCCTAAGCTGCCCGTTGACCAAATTGCTGGCGAAATTGACCGTACCAATGACGCCATCAAGCAAGCCACTGGCATCAAGCCGACTGTTATGCGCCCGCCTTATGGCGCAGTTAACAGCGCTGTCTTGGAACAGCTTCGCCTGCGCGGCATGTCGTCAATCTTGTGGTCGGTCGACACCCGCGACTGGGCCGATCGCAACAGCAACATCGTCTGTTCGCGCGCCGTCGCTGGCGCCCACCCTGGAGCTATCATCTTGATGCACGACATTCACCAAACCTCAGTCAATGCCGCGCCGTGCATCCTCAGCGCGCTGAAGCAGCAGGGTTATTCGTTTGTGACAGTGCAAGGATTGATCGGCAATATGGCGGCGGGAGCTGGGTATCCGTAGAATTGTAGCCGGATATTAACAATGTAGCTGCGGCAACTACTCTGTCTTATCCACCTCAAAAACCTTATATTTCGAAGTTGCGCCGCGCACCAATTTTACCTTTGACGACGCCACACCAAAATGTTTCGCCAATAGCTTCACTGCTGCCGCGTTCGCTCGCCCTTCAATGGCTGGCGCCTTGGTATATACTGTTAGCGAACCGTCATCATTCGCCACCACTTCTTCACGGTGGCGGGAGTTGGGCTTGAGATGGACGGAGATTTTCATAATCACAACTTAGTTCTAAATTATCTATTCCTTATCATTTATACGCTCAATAGCGTCAACTCCATCAAATAACAAATTAAGCTTATTCAACTGGTCTTCAATATGATTTAACAACAGAGAAAAGTCTTCCTTTACCTTATCATAGGTTGTTTTTGTGATAGTAACTACAGAGCCTATTTTTTCACTTTTCAAGCCTACCGCTTCTACGTTAGCAATATATCGTTCATCAACTCTGGCGTTAGTGTGGACAATCGCATGCCTCATCTGCCAATATTTATGAATCCTTTTCATATATTCAGATTTAGTGTCTATTTCAATATCAAAGTAGCTTTCAAATATGTCTGCCATAGTTTGAGTATTTTGAAAATTTACTTTTTCTTTTTTATTTTTGATACCATGTATCTGTTTAATTGTAAGATTAGCTAACTCCAACGAAACAGATTCTTTGTCCTCATTCTGCTCTAAAATTCTTTGCAAATCGACAATACTATAGTTAATTCCACTTGACTTGCGAATTGATAAGAAATTTTCTTGAATTAAATCTTCGAAAACATCATTCAAAAAAGCCTCAAAAGCTCCTGTCAAAAGTATAAAGGCTTGGGTGTGTAATTTAGTAGATATATCTTCCTGTGTTTTTTCTACTGTAGTTTTACACTTTTTGAAAGCAGCTAGATTATTTTTATTAACGTTAGCCGTTTTCATCATTTCGCTATAAATATTATATAGAGTCTTGTATGAGTCAAAGATAATATCTATTGATTGTGTGCGTTTTGTGAATGCGCTGGTAAGATTACTCATTTTTTACACCTTTGCCTTGGGATGCTTTATATAGTCTTGCAAAATACTTACCCTTATCTGTTAAGTTTATACGATTATTGTTGACAATCTTTGTAAGACCCCAAATATCCACCAACAACAAGCTTTCAGGCCTTATTTTATCTATATCTCCATCAATATCAAAACTCCTACGACTATACACAATTTCCAATAACTCATCAAAGCTTGATACCGCGTCTTCGTTTAAAATAAATTCACGATATTCTTCTTGCCAGCCTATGACTGGATTTCTTTCCGAAACTTCGGCTTTTTTATTCGCCAGTTCAATCTTTGCCTCTTCTGTAGCAGTTTGTTTTTCTATCAGCTTTCTCTCTTCATCTTGGCGCTTCTTCTCTGCTTTGAGTTTTTCTAATTCCCTATCTTTTTTATAGTTAATTTCCCTCTTATACGCAGGATTAATAACCAGCCTCGGTAGCCACCATATATAAAAATAGGCAAGCCCAGCAGGAATTATCCAGCCTAGTAAAATCTCTAGGTTATGAATAGTTAAGATATTTGACCAATTAAACCCAAAGAAATATTTATTTACATACTCATTTTTGAGTAAACCATATTTCCCATAAATGATGTCTTGATTGACAAATATAGTCGTATAAATCCCTTGCCAGTGAAAGATCGCCCAAAATACAGTGTAGGACACTAAAATTGTCGACACAGCACGTTTACGAACATATTCAAAAATAGCATTCATAGCACCATCTTTACCTCAATATCCTGATTACCTGATCCCAATAACAAAATAGTGCGAGCGATGGTAATAGGATTTTTAGACTTACCCATACACCTATTGTACCCTGATCTATCATAAATTAATGCATCAATCCAACAAACTTGCTCCGCCGCCAGCGTCATACGTCGCGCGTTTTTGACTCCACTCGTTACCATAACGCTTGGCTTGCTCCAATACCATGTCAGTTGCCAATGCCTGTTGATCTGGCGGGTAACCATATTTTGCCAACGTCTTTTTGACGTTAACTTTCAATTTTGCTTGAACATTCCTGCGCTCTGCCCAGTCAATCGTCGCATCACGACGCACCTGCTCTAACAATACTTTTGCGATATCGCGCAATTGCGCGTCACCCAGTATTTCACGAGCACTGCCATTTTCAACCAGCGCATCGTAAAAGATAATCTCATCCTCGCTGAGGCCATCAACCACTCCGTTCTCAACAGTCTGGCGAATTTTCTGTCCAATGTTGATTAATTCCTCAATCACCTGCGCTGCCTCAATCGTCCCATTTCTATACCGTGTCAAGGCTTGATTGAGCAAGTCAGAGAACTTCGTATCCTTGGCATAATTTCTCGAAAATCGTAGTTTAATTTCATCAGCAAGCAGCTTTTGCAGGGCTTCCACTGCCAAATTCTTGCGCTCCATGTTACGAATTTCTGCCAAAAACTCATCGCTCAAAATCGACAACTCTGGCTTTTCTAACCCTGCCGCCTCAAACACATCAACTACACCGACTGGTGCAATCGCTTTATCAACAATTTGTTTCAGCGCACTGCGGTACTCCGCATCAGTCACCACAGTTGAGCTGGATACTTTCTCTAGCCGGACTTTCACTGCCTGAAACAGCGCTACTTCTTCGCGAATTTCAAGTGCCTCGGGACTGGGCATGACCAACGCGAATGCCTTACTCAGTTCCAAAACGTGCTGCTTCAACCGCTTCTCACCGTCTTCCAACCCTAAAATATATTCCTCAGCATCCAAAATAATTTGTAGCTGTTGGTCGGTTGGTGCGGTAAAATATCGCTGATAATCAAAGTTACCAAACAAATCGCGCACCACTTCATAGCGCATCTGCATCTGTGCCACCGCCTCAGTAATATCAAGCTGCGGTGCGCCTTGACCACCACTTTGCGTATAGTCAGAAATAGCATCGCGCAGCGCCCCCGCTACACCCAGATAGTCAACTACCAAACCGCCAGTTTTTCCAGGAAACACTCGATTCACCCTAGCAATCGCTTGCATCAAATTATGACCCTTCAATGGTTTGTCCAGATACATGGTGTGCATATTCGGCACATCAAATCCCGTCAGCCACATGTCGCACACAATCACCAGCTCAAGCGGGTCATTTGGATCTTTGATGCGCTTTTCGATCGCCTTTACCCGTTGTTTATTACGAATATGCGGCTGCAAATGGTCAGGGTCGCTAGCACTACCGGTGATGATCACCTTGATTGCGCCGCGCGCGTCATCGTCACTATGCCAATCCGGCCGATACGCCACGATTCTCTCATACAAATCAGCCGCAATACCACGGCTCATCGTCACGATCATACCTTTACCGCTCAACACACTTTGTCGCGCTTCAAAATGTTCAATGATATCCAAGGCGATAGTATTCAGCCGCTCACTATTACCGACGATAGCTTCTTTTTGTGCATACTCAGCTTTCAACGCATCCTGACGGCTTAATTCTTCGCCCTCCAGCAGATCATCAACTTCCTTATCCAGCCACTGCCGCGTCGCCTCGTCCATATTCAAATCAACCAGCCGACTCTCATAATAAATCGGTACTGTTGCGCCATCTTTCACCGCCTGCTCAACATCATAAATATCGATATAGTCGCCAAACACCGCTGGCGTTGACTTATCGTCCGTCTCAATCGGTGTACCCGTAAAGCCAATGTAGCTCGCACCCGGCAAGGCATCACGCATATATTTGGCGTAACCATACACCAATTGGGCGTCGCTGGCTCGAACATGTGCCTTCAAACCATATTGACTGCGGTGCGCCTCATCTGCCATCACGATGACATTGCGTCGATCAGTCAGGACTGGCAAGCTATCCTCCTCATCCTCGGGCGAGAACTTCTGGATTGTCGTAAAGACAATTCCACCCGCCTGGCGCTGCAACAGTTTCCTCAGCTCACTGCGTGAATCGGCCTGCTTCGGGTCTTCTCCTAATAGCTCGCGACAGGCGCTAAACGTGCCAAATAACTGACCATCAAGATCATTACGATCCGTCACCACCACGATGGTTGGGTTATGCAAATCGCGCGATTTCATCAGTTTGCCAGTATAAAACACCATACTCAAGCTCTTGCCCGACCCTTGCGTATGCCAAACCACGCCGGCCCGTTGGTCACCGCGTTCACTACTAGCTGTCAGCGTCCGATCAAGCGCTTTATTCACCACCCAATATTGATGATAAGCGGCAACTTTTTTGATTAGTTTATCGCCGTCACTCCGCTCAAATACGATAAAATTCTGCACAATGTCCAGCAAGCGCTCAGGCGTACACGCACCGCGTAGCAACACTTCCAGCATCGGCACATTGCCAACCTCCTTCTCACCGTCAATCGTCTTCCACGGCATCATTCGCTCCAGCGGGCTGGTGATCGTCCCCATTTCCGCCTCTAGTCCATCACTGGTCACACACAGTTCATTGAACCGAAACAAGTCACTAATCTCGCGCTTGTACGTCTGGATTTGCTGATACGCCGCTACCAAATCCGCCTTCGTATCAGCCGCATTTTTTAGTTCAATCACCACTAGAGGCAACCCATTCACAAATAGCACAATGTCTGGCCGGCGATTATAGTCACCCTGCAGAACCGTCAGCTGATTGACCGCCGCAAAATCATTGTTTTTTGGCGAGGTAAAATCAACCACCCCCACAATATCGTGCTTAATCTCGCCGCTCGATGTGCGATATTGCACCGGCACGCCCGCCACTAGCAGTTGATGAAAATCGTGATTATTCTCAACTAAGCTCGGTTTACTAATCTGCGTCAACCGTCGCATCGCCTCCTTCAAGGCTGATTCTGGAATGTGCGGGTTAAGCCGCACCAAAGCATTATATAGCCGCTCCGGCAACACCACCTGCCGCAGCTCACGCTCAGCCGCAGCACCATCCGGGCCAATGTCCGGTCCGTGTAGAATTTGCCAGCCAAGGCTAGCCAGGATATCAAGCGCGTATTGTTCGATTTGAGATTCGGTCATAGCGTATTTATGCGATATTGTCTACTATAAAGTATAATTTCCAAACTTTGGGACTATTGTAGCACAAATCAACCCCAACCCCTACGCCATCTTCACCACAGCAACCGCCTTAGCAGCTATGCTGTACGCGCTCAAATTGTTTATATCTTGCTCGCTAATAATGATAGGCGGTAAGTCTTCCGTGGATTCTGACTCCAGAATAATTTGCCGATTCTTAGTATCTTTGCGAAATTTCTTAAGATTTGCCGCTTCGCCAATAATCGAAATGACATGATCACCATTCTTTGGACAATAATTGTCTTCCTTTCGAGCAATAACATAATCCCCATCATCGACCGATTTGCCTCCAATATCAGCCTTATTCATAGAATTGCCAGAAGCCTTCAAGGCAAAGAGATTGTGAAAATCAGATATAGAAACAATGCTAGGAGTTATTTTTAGATACCCTTCTATCCTATCTTGAGCAAAGGCCAAAGCTTCACCACAGTTAACATATCCATAGTAGGGTATACTAATTATCCCATCTGCCACATGGTTACCTTTTGGTCTAGATATCGCACCTGTTTTATAGTTCTTAACCAATTTTCCTTTTTTGACAAGTTGGTCTATAGCAAATTGAACCTTGTATGGATGGTCAACGTCAAGTGTCTTAGCTAACCTGTAATACGTATGCGTACTTAGGTTAACTGTTTCAGCTAGGTCAAGAAGCTTTTTTTGTACTTCATTCATATTAACACTATAGCAAACATTGTTTAATCTATCAAGTGAGTTGCTTATTTTGCTTGCTCCGCTACATATAGCGTTTTCATGCTTGGCAAATAAATCACAATGTGCTACCATAGAAACAGTTATATACCTAACATAAAAATAGGGGGTATATAAAAACACCAGCTGGTAACTGGTGTTTGAGCACATATGTAGACCGGCAGTCATATATATGTGCTTCTCATCTTACCACAAAAATTAATATCATACCAGGCTAAGTCCGGAGAAAGGTGAGAAGTTTTATGAATAAACTTACTCTCGGGGATTCTATCCTCAATCTACAAATACTAAAACAACACACGACTGTCGTCGTCGAGCCAACATCGCAAATGGGCGGGACATATGACTCGGCTGAAATAACGACTGTCTTCACAGTCAATAACGACCAAGAGCGTGAGGTAGAACTCATCCTACCCTACTCAACGGTCAAGTTTAGCGCATCAATTGCTGTTATCTCAGCTGGAGAGCAGGCTTATGGTGAGCGGATAGCACAAGTGGGTCGCATAAAAGGCGATCTGTCCAGGATCAAGCCATACTTACAAAAGATTGGCTTATCCGAGGACCAATACGACACCGACAAAGAGTTAAAGTCTATAGCCAAACAGTTTAGGGCTGGAAAACTGAAGTTGCCGCAAGGCCAGGTAACTATTAAAATTCAGTTGTCAGCCGTCATTGATGAAATAACTGGCGAAGATGGGGTGAAGTGCTATTCGTTTAAAGCTTATTCTCCACTGCCGGCATTTGATATGGCTGGCAGTAGAGTACCGCTAACTCTTACAGCCTTGTTTAAGGGCGACGAAAATATTAAAGCTCAAAACATCGCCTACAATATCACTAATCCATTTGGTGACGGCACAAATCCTGTGACAGAGCTAGTCAATCAACCGCTTGGGGAAGATGTTGCTTTCTTCTGGAAGTGGCAAACTGACCCAGTAGTTGAATTTACTTATCGCTATTAATAGATCGATAGAGGTCGGAAAGAGTCGAGTATAGTCTCGGCTCTTTTCAAATTAATTTGTGACGTCCTCATGGCTTGTCCGTTAATTTTCAGAGCTCCCCCGGCTTAGTAGCCTTACATCAATTCAGCAAATCATGATTTCGTTTTAGAAATACTTTATGATCGTTGTTATTATTTTCTATGAACGAAGACATGATCCTATGTTGAATCTCTGGACTCCAGTAGATAGTTAACTTTTTAGTTGCTCTGGTGATAGCAGTATAGAAGATATTTTTTGTAATTTTCTCTTCACTGTCTTTAGTTACTACTACTTTTACGGACTCATATTCTAGGCCTTGCGCCTTATGAATTGTCACTGCATATGAGACCTGAAACGGCACAACCGACCTTATAGTTTCGGAATCATCATCGCTATCATTATTATGCCTCTTTTCTACCCTAATTCGGACCCTATTAGTCTCAATAAACTCAAGCCCAGCTCGTTCAGCATCCCATTCTGAAATTACAGCCCCAATAATATCCACAACAAACTCAATAGCCGCTTTGTTGACTAAGTTGATATCAACGATCTTACCTCTTAGGTTATTGTATAGTATCTCACTATAAGCACTTAACTCATTAAAAATTATAGGGTCGCCAACTTTGTAAATTTCATCATTCCATGTAACTGGCTTTTTCTTATTTTTCATCTGTAATATCTTATTTATATTATTTACACCATACAGACCGTCATAATTTAAGCAAAGAACAATCTCTTCGTCCGACAATCTTTGAAATATTGAACTATCCAATCTACGTGAGTAGCCCTGTCTTGCCATAATCTCTTCAACGTTATCGTTGTCTTTCCTGACCGAGTCCCACAACTTTTTAAGATTGTCGTCTTCTGTCCGAAAGGGAGTTTCAAGCTCGAAAACAGCTTGCTTGGGTAAAAACTTTCTAATAATATTAAACCAATTACCGAATCTGATTGACTGAATCTGATAAATATCTCCAACCAATACCAAGCGCCCAAACTCAATGTTATTCAATAGAGCAACCATATCTCTGTTACTAATGGTACTACACTCGTCAATAAATAAAATAGAACAGTCCAATCCCGAAGCTTTAATTGCTTTTGCAACTGTCATAAAATTACCGGCATCACCCAATCGCATCCTTAAATTACTAACTGCCGCATTAGTGTTTGCCAGATATAGTTTATTCTCGGTATTAAAGTATGCTGATACGTGCTCTATCATCCTAGTTTTTCCAGTACCTGCAGCTCCATAAATCACTGCTACTTTCGATAAATCAAATAAGTTTACTAAGATGTCCTTTTTGACTGGATCGTCTATTTCACTGCCATTGTTAGTCAGCCACTCTAAAACATTGTCTTTATAATTTTCCTCGCTATCAGAACAGAGTGTTTTGAGTATTTTAACTATTTCTACAACATTTCGTTCATAGCCTTGTATGAAATAGTGGTCTGCGTATTTTTCAATTTTTCTATCAGCGTGCCCAGACCATAACTTAGCATTATACCGATTAATTGAGATATCTAGTTCATCGTCACTGGAGATTTTTTCTTTTGGAGAATACAGTAGGCCTTCTTGTTCTGTGTTGATCATTACCGTTCTTGCTATCAGTTCATATTCTCGCCCACTAATAGGAATAGCCGATATCACATCTTCAAGACGAGGGTTATGATTCTTTAAAGAGGTACAGAACGGCATTTTATCAAATGGGAAAGTTTTCTTGCTTAATAGAACATCTCCTAGACAGTCAGATTGATTATTCGGGTACTGATCTTTTATCGTCGAGTTGTGCATGCTCAAAAGCAGATAACGGATTACGTTTTTGCCAGTTCTTTGTGTTTTACAAAAATGTCTGATCTTTATTATTAAGTCTATAATTGTCGATTTGTACCCCAAAGGGCGTACTTGATTAACGAAATCCCTAAACAATTCATCACTCAAGTCAATAATGTCGACTAGCGATCTGTGGTAGCAAGTAATATATTCCATGACCGGAAGATAGTCCTTTTGTCCTCTGCTAGCTCTCACATCAAATCCAATAATTCTGCCTAAATTATTAAGCTCACAGGGTCGAATATTCACCCTCCAAGATTGAATTATTTTTATAGGAACTTTTATGTCATCAACTTCTATAATGGAATCAACAAGCCAGAGGTCTACTGCGTAATTACTAAAAATCCTCTCCCTCGAAAAAGCAACTTTCCTATGAAACTTACTATTGCGATCAATCGCCAACGAAAAAGTTATCTCATAATATAATTTTTGATTAATAAAGAACGGTTTTATTCTGTGTATGTAATAGTTGTCTTTAGTACCACCTTCGTTTGCATGGCTTTCTATTTGACTCGCTATTTTTTCATAATACTCTTGCTGAGACTCATCAATATCTAATGGAAACTCTTTGAGATTGTCTAAAATATCAATTGAGAAATTGTCTTTAAGGTAATTTTTTATTAGAATTAGTGACTCATAGTACTTTAGCATAAGTCTTTCGGCGTTATCCCCGTTTAGAGTGTAGTGAGATGTCGAAACCTGAAGTTGTTTATAGAAAGTTCGCAGAAATACCAGGTCAGCACGAGTCTCTACTAGTTTCATCGCACTCTCAATTGCTGGATAGTTACTGTCTGCATTTATATCCTGGGTGTTGATCAATATTGCAACTTGATTAACCAAATCGCGAAGAGAATTGATGATATTGACAGACATAAGCCCTCTATCATCTATAAGTTTTGCAATATTTTCTGATACTGCCACATCACAACGTCGTATCTCATCTATAATAGAAGCCATACTAAACTTCAATCTCTCCAGAAATTAACTTCGGTAAAAGTGAGTCACGAAGAGTAATAAGCGTTTTAACTTGATAGCTGTTTAGCATTATCATCTTATCTATTACAGCAACCTCATTTTCAAACTTCTCCACTAAGTCAATCGGTGGTATTTTCAACTTTAGAGCTTTCAGTTGTTTACTGTTAATTGAACCAAAAACCGTTCCCTCAGAGTTATACTCTAAAAAATCCGCTTTAAGCTGGTGACAATAATAATAGCAGAAACTTACAGCTCCTGTCCTACTGGATATTGCAGCGAGACCCCGACCAATACAGCAGCGTTCTGACGCCTGATTGACATCACCGACTGGAGCACGAACAGTCAATAACACATCACCAACTTTAGCAAAACGTTTCGGGTCGGTTGTAAATAAACGCATATTCGGGTATCGTAAGCCAAAATCAGCGCGACCTTGGTAAAAAACAACACCATCGCCATTGTTATTATAACTTTTACCAGGTGGTGATTGACCCATGGTTATATTCATAATGTCACCCAAAGTTCCTTCATCCCAATTTTTAGCCTCAGGATTATCAACAAAATAGTGACGAAAGAGAGCTTGACCGAGCCGCTCAAGGGTTTCGTTCATGCGGCGATTGAGCTCGATTTTTTCATCAAGACTGCTGAGAATATCGGCAATTTTCTCTTGCTCTAACGTCGAACGTAATGGTACTTGTTTAATATACGCAACATCACGATTTAGACCAGGAATAGCACTATGTGAATTAAGTTTGTTTAATCCCAGTGTTTTTAATACGTAATACCAGTATTTCAAATCGTCGTCGAGATTCTTTAGTTTTACATAATATGTCGTATCAATAGGCCAAAAATCCTGCTTTGACCAAATTACCTCACCAACTGACCCTTTGCGCCCAACTATTATACCCGGTCCGCCAACTAGAGATTTATTATGCGTATCAACCTGACCATTTGATCCAAACACAGGGAATCGTCCGGAGACACGAGACCTCTGAGGTAGACTCTTACCATAGGCAAGTTCAATAATGTCACCAAGCAACACTTTCTTCATTATATACCGCCAATACAAGCTAAATTGCCGATAATCAACCAACGATCAACCAATTCTACCTCTGTTATTATTACGATTCGACGTACCAAAATCAACCAACGATCAACCAATATATTAATCATAATTCCCCCTCTGATTCATATATTGGAACATATTTCCTACTGCGAGAGCCTGCATCATTATCAAATACCTTTATTTTGTTGTCTTTGACAGCCTGATTAAGCAGTCTAGATGCTGTAGCCTTATTGCCCTCATCAATATCAAATAATTCTCTAATGGTTGAATTTGTTGTATATACACCCTCAACCCACAAATAACAAGCATTGATATAGATAGACCACATCTTTTCTTCTTGAGTCATGTCTATCAATCTTTTCTGTCTTGTGAGTGTAACTATAGTATGCCGATTAGTAGCAGATACCGATGGAGCAGGGTATTTTAGTTTACTGGCCTCTTCCGCTATCTTGTCCCATCCTGTACCTCGCTTTTCGCAGATGCCCAATTTAAACAACTCATCAGCCATCTTTTGATTTCTGGAAGTGGGTGGATAGTCCACAAAGCGATCTTCCGGAACTATTGGTCTACCAGCATTTGTAAAAACAATTCTATTATTGAATATTTCAATCATAGGCTGCGTACCTTCAATTGTAAAATCTTGGTGTATTATTGTGTTGGCTAGAAGTTCACGTATGGTTAGAGGCGGAAATCGATAGACATTTTTTCTAAGCGCACCTATTATCTCCTCACCGTCGTTAACTTGCTCCATAATAAAATTATGCAACCCTTTAAACCCAATAGCGTACCCGCGAACACCAACCTGTTCTAGTTTCGAGGAAACCTTAGAGTCTCCATCGTAAATTATTACCCGAGGGGCCTTGAGCTTTAATGCATCAAATTTTCTAATGTCTCTCGCTAACAGCAAAGCCCCTAGATTAGTTATGTCGTAAGTGGAGTCCTTGTTGTCAATGACAATATTACAACTAATAAGTTCAGGAAGGATGGCGTCACGCTCCACCGAGACGTTAGCTTTTCTCATCTCATAAAATGTATTTAGGTCTAGAAGATTCTCCACTTCCTCTATTGATAAATTCGCCATTGCTGACATAGTTTCATAACTATTTGATACAACTTCTCTCCAGACTTGCTTTTCTGTCTCAGGAAAATTGTCAAGTGCTCGAGTATTCTTATCAATCCGCACATACGCGGTACCGTTAAATTTTGATACACTTGTACGATTCGCACATATAATTAATAGAACCACAGTCCTTTCATTGACCGTCACTGTATGAAAACTAATTTCAGGCTCTGGGTATATAGACTTTTTAAGCCATAATATAAGATCTTCGTTGCCTTTCTTTTTCTTTTCTGGTTGAAATTTAGTGCCTACAATCTCGTGAGTTTTATCGTCAATCCCCCATATAATATAACCTCTTGTTATGTTGTCTTTTATCATTATGTTGGTTATACCTGATATATTTTTAGCAATTACTTCTGGACTATCTTTGTTCATCTTAAACTCTACGTGAGACTTTTCAGTGTCCTGAGAAGCAAAGTAATTTATTATTTGAACTAATTTATCATCATTAATCATTGAGAACCTCCAGATCAGCTTTAACTTTTCTCTCAGGCCTAACATTTTTCACCTCAGCCTTCTTCCACACAGCCTTTGATTCCTCAAGACGTTGCTGTTCTATATTCCTTGAGACCTCACGATCACCTTCAGTTTGAACTATAAAGAATTTCTTTATAGTTGCCGAAGGGACGAGCGCTTTCTCTTCGTAGATATTCTTAATATGTTGGCCTATATTTTGCCTTGTAGTCTGAAATACCTGGGCCAACTGCACTTGAGTGAGCCACATATTTTCATCTTGTAGCCTAGCTTGAATCTGCGGCTTGCCATCATCGCTAACATACAACACCATCTCGCTGTTCGGGTTGTCGCCACTCATCATTTGATTTCTTTCTCTATTTTGGCAAGGTTCTCTTTTATCTTTGCCTCCAGCTCGCGGCTTTTCGCAAATTGCTCTTCCAGCTCAGCCGTCAACCGAGCAAATTTCTCAGCGAACGGTTCATCGTCCTCTTCTGTTTCCTCAACACCAACGTAACGGCCAGGCGTCAGTATATAGTCATGCTGCTTGATTTCTTCTAGATTAGCGACTCTACAGAAACCTGGCTGGTCAGTGTAATCCGCACTGGTGGTTTTATAATCATGATATGTCTTCGCCACCCGGGCGATATCTTCTTCGGTCAGCTCGCGGTTACGACGGGTTACCATTTTACCCAAATTACGCCCATCGATGAACAGCACTTTGCCACGGCGATTGGCACGATCACGTGACACAAACCACAGACAGCATGGTATAGCGACGTTAAAAAACAACTGAGATGGTAGCGTAACAATGGCGTCAATCATATTCTTGGTTACTAACTTCTTACGAATATCACCTTCACCACCAGTTTGACTGCTCATGCTGCCGTTTGCCAGCACGAAACCTGCCGTACCGCACGAGCTTAGGTGGTGAATCATATGCTGAATCCAAGCAAAGTTAGCATTACCTTTTGGCGGCAGACCATATTTCCAGCGCGGGTCCGCCTGCAAATGTTCTTGACCCCAATCACTAATATTAAACGGCGGATTGGCCAAGATGTAATCAGCTTTCAGGTCGGGAAGCTGGTCGTCCATCAGGGTATCGCCGCGTTTGATATTCGCGTCAATCCCCCGAATTGCCATATTCATTTTAGCGAGTCGCCAAGTGGTTTCGTTAAGCTCCTGACCATACACCGCGATGTCGCTAACGCGGCCCGCATGCTCTTCGATAAACTTCTCACTCCAGACGAACATACCACCACTACCGCAGCACGGGTCATACACGCGCCCACTGTATGGCTCAAGCATTTCTACCAGCAGCTTCACAATGGAGCGCGGCGTGTAGAATTCACCGCCATGCTTGCCCTCACTGTCGGCAAACATACCCATAAAGTATTCGTAGACTTGACCAAGCAAATCTTTGGGACTGGCAGTATCGAATTTGATATTGGTAAATAAATCAATAAGCTCGCCTAGGCGACGTTTGTCCAGAGCTTCACGAGCATAATTTTTCGGCAAAACACCTTTCAAACTAGGGTTGTCGCGCTCAACTGCCTCCATGGCGCTGTCAACTAGTACGCCAATTTCTGGCTGCTTGGCGCTCGCCACCAGGTGTTCCCAGCGAGCCTCCTTGGGAATCCAGAAAACATTCTCCGCCAAGTACCAATCCCGGTCTTCAGGATCATAATTCTCATCAATCGCTGCCTGATATCGCACCGAAAACGCATCCGAAACGTATTTTAGAAAAATCAGCCCCAGCACCACATATTTATAGTCCGACGAACTGATATTGCCCCGTAGTTTATCCGCCGCAGCCCACAACTGCCTTTCAAGATCCCTCATGCTCATAAGTAAATTATATCAGATTTCGAAAGGCATTTACGTTGAGCAAAGTAAGACCTTATACACTTCACAACAATCAAATATTTTCAAAGTTTCAATATTTGCATCCTTGATCAATCATACCGAGTGTGCGGATTTCTATCAGCTGGAGATTTCCAGTCTACGCCATACTCTTTTTTCATAAGTTTCTTCAGCTCCGACCAATAGGCATGAATATTTCCCATTTTCCATTCTTTTGGCTCGCCATTTTCATCAAGCTCAATTATCCCTCTTTTTGCCATAGCCTTGTAGACCTGAGGCTCTAATGATTTAAGTCTTTTTTGTTCAAGTAAATATTCACTCACAGTTTCAGGGCGAGTTTCTAGTAAATCAATAAGATCATTGAAAGCGCGTGTAGCCATATGAGCATAATTAACTGCTGAGTGTATATCTCTTTTTAGTTGGGCATTCTTTGTTTTTTTATTAAACAGGCTTTTTCTTTCAGATGCCAAACTCATGGCGCTATTTATATTGCGCGTAAGAATCTGCAAATACCCACTCAGATCAAACTTGATATCTCCGTAATACTTTTCGCCCTTTTTCATCGGACTTTATTATAGCATACTCACATAGTCATTTTTAGTAACAATAATATGATCATTAAGCGTAATACCAAGCAGCTTTCCCGCTTCTGTCAGCCTACTGGTGACATCTTTATCAGCCTGACTAGCTTCCAAGCTCCCGCTCGGATGATTATGCGCCACGATGATGCTGGCAGCACGGTCGGCGATGGCGTCGGCGAAGACCTCGCGCGGGTGCACCAGGCTGGCGGTCAGCGTGCCGATGGTCACTACCCGCTTGGCGATCAAACGATTCGCACCGTCCAGCGTCAGGCAGACAAAATATTCCTGCTTTTTGTCGCGAATATCGGCCAGCAGCTCGACGGCCTTTTCTGGACTGTCAATGATCGGCTGGTCGCTATCCAGCAAGTACCGCCTCGCCAGCTCCAAACTCGCCAGAATCACCGGGATTTTCGCTTCACCTAAGCCAACCACGCTCCGTAAATCATCATACGAAACATCACCGCCCTTTTGACGCAAAATTTTCAGCACATCGCGCGCAATTTTACCGACATCCGCCTGTTTATTACCGCTGCCAATAATCGCCATCAAAAGTTCCAAATCACTCAACCGCGCCGTACCATAACGCGCCAATTTCTCGCGGGGACGGTCGTTGGGGTGGCGGTCAGACAGCTTCATATATAAAATTATACTATGCTAATGAAATTATTATTGCTCTACACATACTTAACTTCTAACGATATACCAAACCATCCAATAAAATGACCAGCCGCCAAACGTTACCCTTTGGTAACGGCAGGCTATCGTAAATAAACCTACTCTAATTTTATAAGGACATGGCCGAGAGGTTGGCCCTTCAGGGTTAGGCGCAGACATCTCGTTATCAACTTGTATGGTCGCAGGCTTGCCAGCGTAACCGTCAGCTTTGATGCCTGTCACCGTGACTTTTCTGCTCGTCGATACGTCTACATCGGTAATATCAAGCTGCCGCTGTTCGCCAACCGTGTAACCAAGGTTAGTATCATCTAGGCTAACTAACCAACGCGAAGACAGCTCATCAACTGGCTGCCAATTTAATCTAATTGTCGCCTTATTGCCATTTCGCTCAATAATTTTTGCCGAAACCTGAGGTGCTCCAGGACCAACAGGCAAATTAGGTTTTATGCCAACTTTAACAGGTGCCGATATGTTTGACACTGTGTCGTTGTTAGCACTCATTCGCACCTGCATGATGCCATCAAACTTTTCATTATAGACATGGCTAGCAACCGGACTTGTTGTCGTTTGATCAATCTTACCATCACCATCAAAATCCCACTCGTACTTTGTGATACTACCATCAACTACATACGAATCGCTGGCATCAAAGGTAATCTTCTGCCCAACCTCCGCATAATATTCGCCGATTTTCAGTTTGGCATTCGGACGATTCTTAATTTTAGTTAAAGCTTTATCTAGCGCAGCAACAATGTCATTCTCGTCGCCACTAGCAATTACCTGTCCAGAAGTTTGCTTAGCTATATCTGTATACGAGTTTTTTAAGTAGTCTCCTACAACAGGATAAATATTGACTGGATCTATCTCTAACGAACGCTTAGCCACAGCCGCCAGCGTCGAACCATCAACCTTATCCGGCTCGTGATAGCCGGCATCAGTCAACAAAATGATTGCTTTTGTCGCGCCTTTTTGCCACTTCATTTCATTCATAGCCACCATACTAGCATGCAGAGCTGCCTCTGGACCATCGCCGCCACCATCAGCGGATACGCTTTCTAGTTTATTAAGCAAGTCTGTGGTATCTGTCTGCAAATCAGATAATTTTTTAGCAGTGTATTCGTCGCCTGCATCGCGATAAACAACTAATCCAACTCGTCCATTTATTTCTTTAATTTTCGAACTATAATTTCTAATAAACGTTTTCATCTGATCAATATAAGACATCATAGACCCAGTGGTGTCCAAGACAAAGACAACATCAGTTCCGGTCGTTCCCATATTGTTATTTAGCGGTTTATCGTTAATTCCTGGGTCGTTTTGAGAAGCAAGTTTGGCGGCATTTTTTAGCCTATTAGCCGCTTCGCGAACACCGTCGTCAATCGGACCGTTGTTGTTAGCATATTTACCATGACCCTCAACGTCCCACACAAATTTTGAACTACCGCAAACGTAATCGTTAGCTAGACACCATAACCCAGTTTTTGAGTTATCTTCGCTCGGCAAAAACGGTTTTCGGGCACCAAGTGCGCCGTTGTCAACATGGCAATTAGCAATTTCTCGCCGATAAGCTGATAATTTCTCGTTACGACAGGCTGGCGGAAATATCCCTTCACCCTCTGGCAAATATAATTTAGGATCACCGAATAACATATTAAAGACTATTTTATCTTTGACGCCAGACGAGATATTTGGCAATGCTTGACCAACCACCTGCGCACCCTGTGAAACACCACCTAGAATGAAAAATTCGTTAGGACATTTTCGATGGCGAATATCTAGATAAGTACGCAATTCTGCAACGCCTTCTTTCACGCTTTTACCGTAGGTATTTCCCATACCACCACTAATCTTGGCGCCAATAGCATTGCCATTCCAGACATTACTGACGTCAACCGCTGGATATTGATTGCCGCCATAGCTTTCGCTACCAAGTTCGTAGAAGTTTAACTGTTTTTTATCTACTCTACTTTCTAGCTGTGTACGGAAAGTTAAAGATTCTTTAGCATTAAATCCTTGCCCAGAACCACGAGCGAATATAGCTGTAGCTAATGTACATTTATCATCGACTTTCTTCGCCATAACTCTAGCGTCAAAGACGAGTACACTAGCAATTATAGTTACTACAGATACCACATAGATTAATACTTTTTGCTTAATCATAAATTTGACCCTTTCTTCTTATAAATAAATATACTTTAGTACTATTGATTGAGTTGTTGTAATCAATCATTATACTAAACTGATAATCCCCTCTCTCTCCGACGTATTCGCACGAGTCTAAAACTTTACTATCATCATAATCCACGCACCTGCTATGGTTTCTATTAATATCTGAAGAATTTCCGATAAACCTCTTAACGCTATTTTGCGTAATTTTATCCTTTATAGTCCAAGATTTAGACGCCTCTGGACAAGCTCCTGAGAAACATAAAAATCTTGGCGGGACTACTCTAGAGTCGGTTTGTTGCCAACCATCTAACGGCTTAAAACTATCCGCCACCGCTTCAATGTCTTTCGTATCACCTTGCCAAGACAACGCATAAACCAACACTCCTGCTAAAGTCAGCAGGATAATAGCTGCAGATAGTATCACTTTTTTGAGGTTAACCTTTTTATTGCTACTCATACTATACCTCCTCGCAATTAAAAAGCGCCCAAAGGGGCGCTAAAATTCAAAATAGTTGGTGTATTCACTGGTGGCGTACCATCACAGGACATATATTTATTATAACTTAAGGTTTTTACAATGTCTAATTAGAAATACCAAGCGTACCTTCCCGCCTACTGCAAGCCACATAAACTGCTACTGCACCAACCAATTTTGTCAGCCACGAAGTAACGCTGGTACTGCTACCCTTTGAGATTTTATTATTTTCTGGATTTAGCCGGCTGTCATCAGTCCATAACGCCGCTAAGGGATGAGCAAAAGCAACCTTATGTAGTTTTTCCGCCTGGTTGCCGCTATTATCATTTAGCTGGCAATTCAAGTCATTATCATTATTCATTTCTATTTGATCCGTATAGTCCGCAGTTGGTTGACTGTGCAGACTGTCTACCTCGCTGTTAGCATACTCATTCCTCAAATCAACGTATATTGTGTCGTTTTCGTTTGGCTGTGTAATTCTTGTTTGCTGAGCTTTTTGACGAACTGGTTTGTCGTATTCAAAGTCCGCTTGATCAATCAATCGATTTGACGCCTCATCCGGCTCAGGCCATAGTTCAGAGGTTTGTCTCTCGTCATACTCTTGCAAGCCGCTTGACATCTTATCAAGTTTAGATAATAGTTCAGAATTTAAAGACCTGCTCGGTGGCAACACTGAATTTACCATCTCATCCAATTTTGGCAATAATTCAGAGGACCGGGCAGAACGCAATTGAATATTTATCTCAGTAGTATTTTTCGGCTCTGGACCTTGATTAGTATCAACTTTTGGCGTTAGTTCGTTCTGCGGTAAAGTCGGCAAGTCGTTATCGCCATCTATTAATACTGCCTCACGCTGTATAGACTCGTCTCTATGGTTATTAGTAAAAGTTTCTTCCCGATCAACTACAAAGACTTCATTTTCGCTAGCCCAACTAGCAGTTTCTGCAGGCAATTTTACAGCAGGAGTATTTGGGACCGTTTCTACCTGCTCTGTCTGATTAAACGCACTAGCACTATTGCTGTAATGTATATTAGGATTTTTAACAGCTGTTTTTTTTGAAGACGTAACCTCCTTCTCGGCAGATTCTACGACCGAATCCTCTCCATCTGATGTATTTTGTACATAGTTTACTGGTTGAGCCTCCGGCAGAGTTCTTTTGAGATAATCAACGGGTTCAGCCGCGGAAGGGAGGTTAATGTTATACTTTTTATCGTCAGCTAACGGGTTTTGCTTATCTATCGACGGAGTTTTTTGAGACTCTAAAGACATCTCAGCTGAGACTTCGAAATCTGTTGATGAATCACTATTAGGCCTAGTTGTAATATTTTTTGGAGTAGTTTTTTTAAGTAGATTGTTCTTTGTGCTAATAGGTTTTGGCTTTAGAGCTGGCGACTCTTGCCTATTGACTACTCTGTCGACCGCAGTAGAAGTCCCGCTGTCGACTAAAGCATCATTAGCATCAATTAGCGTGCTTGATATTTTTTCTATCAATGGCTCTTTCTGAGAGCGAGTTGTCGCAACAGTGCTGCCAGTGTCCTCTGGCTCAGGAATTTGAATCGCCTGATGAGTGTTAACTGACGAGATTTGTTCAGTTGTATCAACAGCTGACGACACCTCCTGGTCGGCATGTTTGTTTGAACGTTGAGCTGTTTGGGTAGCGCGGCGTACTTTTACTGCCCCCCGACTAACAAGCTTATCCGAGTCATCCGCTGCACGGTCTGCTGCTCGCAGTAATTCACCTTGTCTGATGTACTCATTAGTATTGTCACTGTCGATTTGCGCAAGAGGTTCTTTCGATATTTTAGCAGACAAATTAGAATTGGCCTCAAGATTAGCACTGCCATCATCGCTGTTCGTTGTTTTTTTCACTACATTAGCTATATGAGCTGTAGTCGATTTTTCTTCGTCTTTGCTATGTATTCTGTCGACTTCATGGTTCAAAGATTCTGAGTTTCTTGACTCTGCAGCCTGAGATAGCGCTACCGCAGCTGACTCCTTTTGCTTGTTAGACGGCCGAGTAGATGGTTGAGTGTCTGATAGCGGTTGTTTTTCTTCGGGTTCGGGTTTAGGCTTAGGTTCAGGCTCTGATTCAGACTTAAATATACTTGGACTATCATCTATCAATGACTGTTCTTCATTAACAGCTAGTAGCTGCTCTCTACTGACATCATCATCTGGCGTAGGCTGCGCCCAGACAATCTCACCCGGCGCGTCGTCTCCTCGGAGTAATTTCTCTAGGGTGCTGAGTTGCTCCGTTGGTTGACTCTCGTTATTCTTTGCCACCATCGCCGCCTGACGCTCGGCGCACAATAGCGCAAAATCACAACCAACGCAGGCAATTGTACCAAATTTTTCGCACAACTCGGGGTTAACTGGCGTCAATGTTTCTGAGCTATTGTTACTATTCGTATTGCTCATCGCGGTATCAAGTCTTTCTTCACCGCTGGCCACTGCCACCAGGTCAAGACTGCTTGCCGCATCACTTGTACCAGCATTTACCTCTCCGCCAATGTCATTAATGCCAGACGAAAAATCCTCACCTCTCAGCGACGAAATGTCAAAATTATCACCATCAGCTCCTGTTGGTGATAATTCTCCTGTAGTCGCCTCTCCAATCATTGCTCAAAAAATGTCTCCGTTGAAATATGTGATTCATCAACACCAGCGACAGTTAGTTTTTGCCAAACATCACGCACAAACGGTAGGCTACCGCAGACCAGAAAGTGCGCATCGTCCGGCGTTTCAGCGACAATCTTCGCCACCTCAAACCGCCCATTATGCCAGCCATCTTCCTCCTCAACCTGCTTACGGGTACTAAACTTATTGACCTTGATGGACGAGGCCGCTAACTCCTCTGAGAACACCATGTATTCTGGCGATTTTTGGCTCAAATAGAGAAAAGTCGGCTGCTTGGCGTCCGCCAAAATACTCCAAATCGGGCTGAGCCCGCAGCCCGCCGCGATGCCAACCAGCGGCCGCTCGGTTTGCGGGTTGAAATCGCCGTACGCCCGGCTAATTTGCAGCCTATCGCCAACTTGACGCGAACACAAATAGCTCGAGAATTCGCCGCCAACATCTTTCACGGTAATCGACATCAAGTCCTCATGCGGGCGCGAGGAAATGCTATAGGCCTTGCCTTCACGCACCTGACTACCCGCAATGAACACCGTGATGTATTGCCCCGCCATAAAGTCAAACGGCCGCGCAACATACAGCGTCGTTACCTCGGGATTTTCCTGGCGCACCCGCACAATTTCGACAGTTAGTGAATCACGCATTCGTCGACATACCTTTCCATTATTTTTTGAGCGGCTCTGAATTCCTCATCGGTAAATGTATGGTAGTTGGCAAATTTCGGACTAATCGTCGTACCGGTGCGAAAATGCTGCAAAGCGAAGCGCTTGGCACCCTTAACCAACTCGCCAATCTTTTCAAAATCCGCCACCTCCAGCTGCTCGCGGACGATCGTCGTCCGAAATTCATGGCCAATTCCTGAATCAATCATCAGCCGCACATTAGCTTTAATCGCCTCCAGATCAATCGGCCGGGCCGCAATATCCACGTATTTTTCCAGCGGCCCCTTGACATCCATGGCGATAAAATCAATCGTCCCCTCCTCGACCATGCCGCGCACCATGTCAGGATGCGTGCCGTTAGTATCCAGCTTGACATCAAAACCGAGGCTCTTAATCATTCGGCACAGCACCGGCAAATCCTCGTTAACCGTCGGCTCGCCACCAGAAATCACCACGCCGTCCAGCCGACCAATACGCGATTTTAGGAATATCATCGCCTCCTCAACCGGGATGCTCGGTGCCAACCGCTCGGGCAGTACCAACTCCGGATTATGGCAATAGCCGCAGCGCATATTACAGCCCGAGAGAAACAGCGCTGCCGCCACGTGTCCTGGATAGTCCACCAGCGACAGCTTCTGAATCCCGCCGATTGACACCTTAAGCTGGGACAGCGACGGCGTTGGCTCGCTGATGTTCGGCGGCATCGTCATAATGCTCCCTCATGTCAAATTCAGCTTGCTTACCGTTATTCCACTGCGCAACTGGACGGAGGAAACCAACCACCCGCGAGTAAACCTCAGTCGCTTCGCCGCAATTCGGACACTCTGGATGCTCTCCGACGATATAGCCGTGATTGGTGCAAATCGAGAAGCTTGGCGTAAAGGTAAAGTACGGCAATTTGTAGTTTTCGCAAATTGTCTTGACCAATTTCTTGAGTGTTTGTGGATCATCCATACGCTCACCCAGGAAGAAGTGAATCACCGTACCGCCCGTGTATTTGGTCTGCAAATTATCCTGCAAATCCATTAGCTCAAACAAATCATCGGTGTAATTGACTGGCAAGTGACTGGAGTTGGTGTAGAACGGATGCTTGACCGCCGCACCCAAACCATTGGCAAAGTGTGCTCTATCAGGGAAGCTGGCTTTGTCAATTTGAGCCAAACGGTAGGTTGTACCCTCAGCCGGCGTCGCCTCCAGGTTGTAATTATTGCCCGTTTCTTTCTGGTACTCCACCAAACGATCGCGCATGAAGTCAAGCGTCTTCTCGGCGAACGCCTTGCCCTTTTCGGTACCGATGTCAACGCCCAGCAGGTTCAACGCCGCTTCGTTAGTACCAATCAAACCGATGGTTGAGAAGTGATTCTTCCAGTACTCGTTGAAACGCTTTTTAATATCGCGCAGGTAAAACTTGGTGTACGGATACAGGCTGATATCCGAATCGGTCAGCTGCTCCAGCACCTTGCGTTTGGTCTCCAGGCTGTCGCGCGCCATATCCATCAATTCGCCCAGACCCTTGAAAAACTCTTTCTCGTTCTTTGATTTCAGCGCCAGCCGCGGCAAGTTAATCGTCACCACACCAATTGAACCGGTCATCGGATTCGAACCAAACAGACCGCCGCCGCGATACTCCAGCTGGCGATTATCGATGCGCAAGCGACAGCACATCGAGCGCGCATCCTCTGGATCCATATCGGAATTGATGAAGTTGGAGAAGTACGGAATGCCATATTTAGCGCTGGCTTCCCAAAGATTTTCAATAACCGGATTATCCCAGTTGAAATCTTTGGTGATATTGACCGTCGGAATCGGGAAAGTAAAGACCCGGCCGTTGGCGTCGCCCTCCGACAACACCTCCAGCAGCGCTTTGTTAAGCATATTCATCTCTTCTTGATAATCGCCGTAGTTGGTGTCCTGCATCTCGCCGCCGATGATCACCGGGTTGCCAGCCATGTGCTTCGGACATTCCAGATCAAGCGTGATGTTGGTAAACGGCGTCTGGAAACCAACCCGCGTTGGCACGTTGACATTAAAAACGAATTCTTGCAGCGCTTGCTTGACCTCGTCATAGCTTAATTTATCAGCGCGAATGAACGGCGCCAAGAGCGTGTCAAAATCAGAGAACGCCTGAGCGCCAGCCGCCTCGCCCTGCAGAGTGTAAAAGAAATTGACCACCTGCCCAAGAGCCGAACGGAAATGCTTAGCCGGCTTGGAAGCAACCTTGTTTTTAACGCCAGTGAAGCCTTGACGCAACAAATCCATCAGATCCCAGCCAACGCAGTAAACACTCAGCAAATTGAGGTCGTGAATATGCAAATCACCCTCTTTATGCGCCTGGCCGATTTTTGGCGAATAGATTTTATCCAGCCAGTAGGTCTTGGTAATTTCCGCCGAAACGTAGTTATTCAGGCCCTGCAAACTATAGCCCATGTTGGAATTTTCTTTGACTTTCCAGTCCAAGTTATTGACATATTTATCAATCAAATCGACGTGCGCGTTGGATGTAATTTCACGCAGTTTTTTATGCTGGTCGCGGTAAATAATGTAGGCTTTGGCAGTTTTCTTAAACTTAGAATCAATCAGCGTGTCCTCGACGATGTCTTGGATTTCCTCAACACCCGGCACTAGACGCGTCTGGCGAGCTTCTAGCTGTTTAAGTACTTTATCAGTAAGCTTAGCAGCGGCTTTTTCGTCGAATTCGCCAGTTTCAGCGCCAGCTCGAGCAATCGCTTTAGTGATCTTGGAAGCGTCAAACTTCACTTTACGGCCGTCGCGCTTTTTGATTGTTTGATACATATTACCCTCCTGAATGCATCATTAAAACGCTCCGGATCTACCCCTGCGGAGCGACACTTAATCGTGTATTTGTTTTACGAAAACACCATATATAGTGCTTACATACAAATGTACACCCAATATATAGCGCTAGTCAAGGTTTTTACATTGTATTATTTACATTTACACAGTCAACTTAGTTTAATTATATTCGCTTGGTAAATATCATTGCCCGATGATCGCGAGTTTGCGAGTTTTTTATCCACTCCCCAGCGCAAGTCATCAAATTTAAGCCTTCAGACACACCATCAGCTGGACGCATAAAACTATTCATATCAACATCAGATAGCTTAATTATTTGTTTTTTGACCACCTGGTAGCGCAACATTTGGCCGTTGCCGCGTTCAACACTGACTGTATCGCCAACATTTAGCGACTCTAGCTTATTAAAAATTCCCCCCAAAGTCATACCAGATGCGTGGCCAATAATAATAGATGCTCCCGGCTGCCCCGGCTTGACGCTGCCAGTATACCATCCTGTATCAAAAATATTGACAGGCGATTGCATTGAGCCGTCGGCATTAACGCTCATCGGCAATACTCGAGCTTTAACCCCTAGCTTCTCAATAGTAATCACTCTCGGTAAATCTGCAGCTACCTTGTATTTAGCGATGGCGTCGCCAGAAACTTTTGTTTCGTCTTTACCTTCATTGCTCCGTCGATCATTCGGGTCATCGCTGCGTGCAGCCACCGTCGCTGTATTTACAGTATCTTTTATCCGATTATTTAACAGCCAAGAGTCCACTAATGAATATACCGAAACCAGCAAGAGAATCGACGCCGCAACACCAGATAATTTCTTGCGAAAATTACCGCTCATGATTTCTTTTAAGCGCCGCTTGGTGGAGTGTTTTTCACCGCCCATTTGGCTAGCAGCTGTTAGTTTTTCATAAATAATAAGCAAGCGAGCTGTCCGAGCTAGCTTTCTATTAATTCTCGTATAATCTCTAGGTTTTTTGTTTTGGAAAGACTGCTCTTTTGGACTTGGCGAGACAGGCTGCACTGCGATATCCATAATTCGCTTCATACTAGGCTGGCTAGCAGCGTCCGCTACAACATCATTCGCCAATCTACGCCGCGGTACGACTACCCGGCCTCGTGCTTTTGGCAGTACCTCCAGACTACGAGCAACTCGTTCTCTTTGCGTCATTGCTTGCTTCATTATAGCTAACAGGCACGCCTCGCGTCAAACCGCTTACGGCGTGCCTGCCTCCAATCTTAATCGTTATAAGTCTTGGTTATTTCTTGCCAAAACTCTTTCGTTTTGCCATGAATAGCAGGATTGCTGCCGAAGCCACACCAACGATAGTTCCAGCCAAATTAACTGCTACATTTTCGCCGCCCGTATTTGGAGCCTTCGGACCTGTCGAATCATTCTGCGCCGTTAGCACAACGTCATTGCCATCGCCGCCAACATAGCTAATCTTGAAGGTTGCGCCATCCACAGCGAACTCTGCACCTTCGGGCAAACCATTGAATGTCCCTTGAACCGGAGCACTACCGTTATTGTTGATAATCGTAAAGGTATCACCCTTCTTGATGGTACCGCCAGGCAGATATACCAGCTCTAATTTCGGAGAACTACCACCGTTGCTAAGCTGGACGCTCTGCGCAACAATCTGATCATAATGATCTTTATCTAGAATTTCTGCCTTGTATACGCCAGTACCGTTCATATAGAAGTCATTCAGTACAGTAATCTTGCCTGGCGAATTACCTGGAGCAACGACACCTGCCACATTAAGACTCTTTACCGTAGCATTACCGCCAAATACACCGCCCTCATCGACATAAACATCAGAGCGGCTGCCGTTTAGCAAGACTGTTTCGCCCTTTCTAACGCTTACCGACTCATTAGGTTTGTCGCCGTCCAATTTTATCAGCTTAGCTTCGTGGGCATTACCGTGCTGTCCATTCGGCGTACCGCTGGTGTTGTCCGAAGATTCAACTAGCAGAGTACCCTTGTTATCTTTATGAGCAACCAGTTTACCAGGGCCACTGAGCTTGCCAGTAATCTTCACTGTCACGTTCGAAAGTAATTTATATTCAACATTGCCATTGAGTACAATGTCGCCAGATAGAACTGTTGTCACGTTTGAAGAACCGCCGCCAGAGCCCAAACAACTTATTCCATGGGAAATCATCGCGCCGTTTTCGAAAGTAATTTTGCTGGCGCTTGTTTCGTTATCAGCATATTTAACTCCTAGCTCGCCACTACTTTTAACTGTAATGTTATTAGCACCTTCTAGCGGTACGCTAGCGTTTTCGCCAACAATTTTCTCTGAAGCTTTTACAGAATTGCTTATAGAATTGCATCCGCTATTAGCAACTTCAAAGCGATTAATGCTTGTTTCGTTCTTAAATTTTCCGTCGAATCCGTTAGATTTCAAGTTTGACAAGCCAGTAACAGCACCAGTAACATATATATAAGGAATCTCAACCTTGTCATCCACGCTAGTCTTATCACCACTGAACTCAGCATCCGGTGTAAATTTCAGCGTATCAATCGTATAGCTAGCGCATGTCGGACTAGCATCAGCATTGTTCATCTTCGAAACAGATAGACCCGACAAAGCAACGTTCAAATCATTCTGAATCTTCTCGCTAGCTCCGTTGGCACATGTAAATACCAGCTTAGCGCCCTCTGTTGGTACTTGGCCGTCTTTCCAGTTGCCAGCAGTTGACATTTTGTGGTCGCCAGCAGCGCCCGTCCACGTGAATGCAGTCGGCGCAGCATTGGCTGGCGAGTTAAATACCACTGCGCCAACAACGGCTGCCACTGACACAGCACTAGCCAATTTGACATAGGTAACACCCATATTGTTTTTCTCCTGTACACATTTGTGTTTTAATTTAGTTTACGCTTTCATACTAGCATTACTTAACAATTTTTTCAAGTATTATCGTATAAAATACAACGAAAATTACACGCTTACCCTAATGTTTGCTGCAATAGTAAAACTATTTATAAAATCTATTTAAAAAGGCCTTGACTTAACCTGTCGAGGCCGTTTGCCCGGTATACCAGGCAACTCATCTATCAATTTGGCTCGCACTAGCAAACACGTTGCGAACTGAAAGCTTAGAATATGATGACCATAGAATAGGTATGATAAAGGAAGTTTTACACAGCCTGTAATATGCTTATGGTTTCAAAATGCGTATCTATGCTATCATAGTATTAGATAACTCGAGAAGGATAAAGCTGGGTTCCCGAATGGGAGTAGTCGCAAGACGAGAATTCCTTTGCTCCTGGGGTTATCTACCTAGATTTACTATTTGACTTGAGAGCGTCAATTACCCCAGTGGGGTCTTTTTTTATTTGAGCTATTATAAAATCTACTAAAGCGGGTGCGTATGAATAGGTTGGCTGTCTTCCGTCCATTTTATGGGCGTAGGCATAGGTTATATCATCTTTCAGGTTGTAGAAATTGATAAACAAGGTTAAGTCGTTTGTGTTGAATACTGTTCTCACTTCGCCAGTTGACTTGGTGTAAGAAAAAGCCACATTATCGTTTTTCAGTCTTTTGTTGACTGCTTTGACTATGTTCCCAAATGAGTAATTATGAGTATTGCTTGGGTCTTTCAACTCCTTGACCACCTTGACCTTGTTACCTGAACCGCTATCAATGGCTACCGTAAAGTCAGCAGAACCCTTCTTCTTTGTAATATACACATCTTGTCGTATGCCGATTGAGAACTTAGGATTGCTTTCCTCTTTTTCTAATACGGCTAAATCATTCCTATAAGAAATAAGCTTTTCAGCAAGTTCGGTACTATATTTCGCACGAACGGCTTCATCGGTAAAATCGCCAATATTTATAGACAAGGTCAAGAAACTATCTGGTATGTTTTCGGCTATATCAACCCCGTGAAATTCGTTCATTTTGTTGCGAAAGTTTATAACACATGCCTGAAATAACGGTGCATAGATAATTCCATATTCTTCCGTAATAAAGTGGGTGCTGGTGTTTCTCAACTCAACAATCTTCTCAAGGTTCTTACGCAAAGGGTCTTTGTCATTAGTAAACACCTTTTCAATTGCCTTAGATATGCTGATGGTACGTTCTGGATGGTCTTTGAAGTAAATACTTCCCTCGCCCAGTTGCTTTACCATTTCAGCTTTGAGCATAAGCTCCCAAGCATTACACACAAAGAAAACAAAGCCCTCTACTCGATACTTCAGAGTTGGCTTATTGAACACTTCCAGTCCCATAATAAAGGCTTCACGGCTTTTTTGGACTAACTGTTCAACCAATTTGTCTTTTGACTTTTTACTCACATAGTTATTTTATCACTTTGCTATGAGGTACGGTAGTAAGCCCCTTATACCTAAGGCTTTTTGTCAGGAAAGTCCGTAAACGCACATACTTATGACTAACAAAAATCAGTACGCTTTCCGTTTTGCCCAACAATACTACACAACAAACAGTGATTAGATTGCTGGGAATAAGTTGTTTGCTAGAGGGGGGTAGTCGCCCTTTACTTTGGCGTTTAGACACTCCGCCTATGAAATGGTAAATTTCGGGGCTACTTTTGACCAAGCGTTTTTTGAACAGGGTCTTCCGACCGTTCGTACTTTGCTAGACGCTCCTGTGCCATATATAATGACAGCTTCGCCAGCTCGTGTAACTGCTCAACAAGTTCAGTCACGCCTTCATCGGTCCAAAAGTTTTGCCTGAAAGTCTAAGGCAAAATCTTCTTCGCCTCGCTTGTCGCTATTGTAGAACTTGAACCCTAACGGCTTCACCTCTTTGTAGCCGTGCTTACTTACTTCTTCCAGATACTCACGGTAGTTACGACTATCACCGTCTTCAGCTTCAAACACCACTTCACTATCATCAGTTAGGCTTATCAAGGCTTCTTCTTTCCATAAATCCTGCTCAAGAATATGACCGCCCTTAGGCTCAATCAAACACTGGTAGTACATCTCGCCACTGTGTACATCGTTCACAATCAGCATATAGTCAGGGCTGAACCTGCGACCGTCTTGAGGGCTAAACAGCCAATAGTCTAGTTCGTTTCGTATGAGGTATATTTCAGCGCCCCTATACTTTGCTCGCAAGTCGCCAATTTGACTAGCAACATACTTCACGAACTTCTTTTCCTCGCTCGTGCCATAGTTTTCACTGTAAGCGTACCAGTCAGCCGTTTCTATATCGTACTGAAGGTCGGGGTTGTCGTGGTCGCTTTGGGCTTTGGCACGTTCATCGGTACTCACAAATACCTTCTTACCTGTAGCAGGGTCTTCGGTCGGGAACGACATAAGGTAGATATTCTTTTCTTTGCCAAATACCGACGACAGCGATACTGGTCGGAACTTCTTGCTACCTGTTACTCGTGGCATATTCAGGTCAATGCTTTTACGCACTTCGGGCAAAATCACACCAATCAGTAGTTGCAGTTTTTCAATAGGGTTCAACTGACTGATACTCTTGCCTTCTTCGTAGGTGTATTTTATTTCGTATAGCGGTAAATACTTTTCAATCAGCTCATCAACCGTTTTGATACCTACAATATGTTCACGCAGGTTGTTGTAACGGAAAAAGCCAGCTTCAGCCGCCACCAACGCCTTGCGAATAATAGGCAACGGGAAAAACTCTTCTGTAATACGAATAACGTCAACCTTTTGACCTGCAACAATCTGGTTTTGCTCAAAATCCGACAAGCCCCTTGCTCGCAGGTTATACGAACCAGCTTTTATAATACGCTTGAACGTCGTGTCAATTTCATCACCCTTTGTTTTGGTACGCTTGACGGTCTGATTGACCAGCACGAAGCCCTTTTGATACGTTTCGCTTTCAAGGAACTTTTGTTTCATTGTGATGGTCTTCTTTTCGACACCCTCACTGATAATACCCTCGCCCAGCAAATCACGCTGAAGGCTCTCAAGAAACGTACCAGTTTTGACGAAGTGATACACAAACGTTTCTAGCACACGTCCTTTATCATAGGGGTCGTTGTCGAACTTTCGCTTGTACTTATCAAACTCAAGGTTGCGAGTAGCAAACAGGCTAAGCATATTGTCTTCTTCACTATCTCGCTTGTACGAGCGTGGTAGTTCATACGGGTTATACCTTGCACCACGACCAATCAGCTGAATATCTTGCAGCGACACCTTTTTACTCTCGGAAATATCAAAGTGAATAATATCATACAACCCCAGCACGTCCCAGCCTTCGTTTAGGGCATTGACCGAAAAGATGGCTCGTATTGTGTTTCGTGGGCTGTCCAGCAACGGCAATAAGTCCGCTTTTTCCTTTTTCTGGCTGTTGTATATCAGCGTATTATCGTGGGCAAAACTAGACCGTATTTCAGCCGTAAACGCCTTCAAGCCGTCCCAATCACCACCTGAAATAAACCCTGCTTCTTTGGACGCCAGCCAATTGAACATATCAGCCAATATCTCGTGTTCACGGTTCTTATTCTCACGCCCTAGTTCCTTCAAGCGGTTCAAGTCTTCGGGTCGCAAAGAGCCAATCACATTATCAAAAAACTTGCGGTCTTCTTCGCTTTGGGCAATTTTCACTGACTTGATAAGCACTATTGGACTGATGGTTATACCCATCACACGTTCAGCCAGCAACCTACGGTATTCACTCAACGCAACGGCATTTATAATCAAAAGACGCTTCTGGTCTTCGGTATGAACCTCTTGGTTGAATAGGAACTTTACGTCCTTGCTGTACCCGTCTTTGTTGAACGCCAAAAAGTCGTAGCGATGAACGATTTTATCTTCATATTTTTCGTGTATGGCTTGATTGGCAAGGTCAACCGTAGCAGTAAACTCAATGAGCATATTTTCTTCACGGGCTTTTACAGCAGACAATACCGCCGTTTCCCAGTTCTTCACTTCGTCCGCTTCACTCTTGGTCTTTTTGCGAGTTTCAACGTTCAATGAGTGGGCTTCGTCAGCAAGTATCACTACGTCATTTTCAACAAAGTCATCAAAGGTAAGTCCGTTTTCCTTGTCTTCGTTCAGCCTGTTATAGAGCAACTGCGTACTGAAGAACATAAAGTTGATGGCGTTACGGCTACTATCAGCCACGCTACCAACCGCCCTTACATCAACGTTCTGCCCGTTGATTTTTATACCCTTCGGGTTGAACAGATACTTTTCAAACTTGTAGTCAGTAAAGTTTCGGACGGCTTGTTTGATGATATTATCTCGGTACACCAAGAATAGGAAGTTGCGATAGCCTTTTTCATACAGATACAGCACAACAGACGCCATTACCAACGTCTTACCCGTTCCAGTCGCCATATTGAACAGTAAGTGCTTCGCACTTGCCCTATCGTGGTCGTAGAGCCATATAAAGTGCTTCAGGGCGTTTTCTTGGTACTCACGCAGTTGCTTAGCAGGGTGTAGATTGTCAGTGATGTAATCAGGTATCTGATAATCTTTTGCCCACTGTTGATAATCAGGGTCGCTTTCTATCTTGTTGAAAAGAAAGTTCTGTAATGTTTCGCCAACCTTAGTTTTCGTTCGTGCCATAGAATTTGTCCGTCAATACTTTTTCATCAGCCGTTACCTCGTGTCGTGTATCGCCCATATCTGCGTAGTTGAGGTATAGTTGATTTTCGTCCAGCACATCAGCCAGTGCTTCCTTGCGACCATCAAGGTCAAGCTGCCTAAAGTCTTCGTCTTTTTCAAAGTGGCTACGGTCAAACCAGAACTTTAGGAAGGCATTGTTACGCATATCAACGTATATATCTTCAAGTTCCTTCAGGCTCGTGGCTTCCATAATACGGTCGATGTACTCTTGGTTATACTTCTTCAGTTCAAAGTACACGAACGAACCGCCACCTTGCCAGTTTACATACTTGGAAATACCGTTCTGTTCACCGTCAATTACACGCTTGAGCCGTACAGTGGTCTTATCTTCAACATAGTCCATCTGCTCAATACCAACCCACCTACGCCCCATCTTATGAGCAACGGCTGACGTTGTACCCGAACCAACGAAAAAGTCTAAGACTATATCGTTTGGCTTCGTTACCATATCAACAATTCTTCGTATCAACGCTTCAGGCTTTTTACCGTTAGTCAGGTCAACACCGCCTTCATTTTGAGTATTCTGAAAGTCTATATCAGTCCATAGGTCGCCAAGCAGTTGAGCCATCTTTTGTTCACCGTCAATCTCTTGGTACACGTTGGAAAGCATTGAAAGTCGCTTACCGCCGTGGGCGTACATTTTCTTACCGTTCTTGTCCTCAATAAACACTACGTCATCAGGCGTCTTCAGGCTCAACGCCTTCAGGTTGTCAGGTATGGAATTGACTTTTCGGAATACGCTATAGCGTATTCCAAAAAGGTAATCGTTGACTTTTCGGATTTTCAAAATATCTGGCGTGATAGTGTCGCTTTTAGCAATAACACCTTCCGCAACTAAAACATCTTTTAGTTTTTCAATGACCAGCGTACCGTCTGGCAACTCCTTCAGCACTGAATTATAGTGGGTGTCCCACTCGTTTTTTGCTACATATTGAGGCTTGATGGTTATTTCATTAGCCAACTTATACGCCAAAATGGTGTCTTTATTCTTCAATATAGTTTTTTCTTTGTGTTGAGTTTTATTGCCAGATATACTGTTGGACTTTACTGTAATTTGAGCAACAAGGTTAGACTGCCCAAAAATTTCGTCCATAAGAATACGCAGGTAGGCGTCTTCTTTGTAGTCGCACTGAACGAAAATCATACCATCATCACGCAATAGGTCTTTTGCTACTTCAAGGCGGTTTTTCATAAAGGTAAGCCACGACGAGTGGCTGAAACTGTCGTTGTAGCGGAAACTATCACTACCAGTGTTATAAGGTGGGTCAATGTAGATGAGTTTCACTTTACCAGCCAGACGACTTTTGAGTGTATGCAAGGCAAGAAGGTTATTGCCCTTGATAAGTAAGTTCTGCTTCAGCTCGCCATCTTCATCAAAGAAGGAAACGTCACTACTCGCAGTCAGCGACCTTTCGCCGTCCTTATCAACGTAACGAAAATCGGTCAGTACTTTTGGTTCTTCCAGTGTGTCTATATCTTTACTGTCTATATCAATCTGAAGGAAGCGTTCTTCACGCCCCTTGTCTTCTTTGGTCATACCAGCTTCTAGGACGGTATCTTTGAAAGGGAAATTCAATACCACTTCGGTATCGTTTTTGATGAAGCTACCCTTGCTATTGCTAAACAAGCCAATCTTGTTGCTGTACTTGGTATATCGTCCTTTTTTCAGTGAATTATCTGCCATCGCTCATTACGTCCTTCCAAATTTTTACTGTTTACTGACCTGCTTCCAAAAACTTCTTTACATCTTCTTTTTTATATCGTCGTATTTTACGCTCGCCAATACGAATAGGCTTGAGTGTACCGTTTTTATCCCAGTTACGCAGAGTGTTCGGGTGTACCTTGAGCAGTTCACTGACCTGCTTCAGTGTTAGGTATTCAGATAGATTTTCGTCTGCCATATAATATTATTGTATAATAAATGACAAGAACTTGGTAGTTGAAAGATGTAATGACAGAGAAAGATAATTTAGTAACGGTCTATATGAACAGGTACGAGCTTGACGAAGCTAGTGCTAAGTATGTCGTAGACCGTGCCGCCGCACTCGCTAAGTCGCTCAAAGAACCAGACCGCAAAGCCAACGACTTCGCCCTTGCCTACCACCTCAACAAGTTCGCTATCGGGCTATTTGAAATGGTCGCCAACAACCTTAGCGGACTACCAGACGTTAGCACCATCAACCGTAGCTATATACTGCTCGTCAACGAGTTGAGAAAGATATACGCTCGCAACGCCGAGCTTGAAAACATCAGTGAAAATATCTGTTGGCAAAGTTTCGATAGGCTCGAACATATTGAAAGCGACGTATGGGAATACACGAACTACAACAATAACGAGTACGGACTTAGCCATAACGCACAGGTAAACAGGCTACGTATATCGCACGGCAAAGAAACGCCAGACTTCCCGCCTGAAATAAAGAAAATCGTTGACGAAGCCGAAGCCAACGGCAAAGCCTTCTTTGCTAAAATTGAGGACGAAAGCGACGTAGAGCGGGACTGGTTTATACCCGAATACACCCTTACCTACGCCAGCGACGGCTCACTGCTCGTCAACGGCGTCAAAGGCGTACTAAAGGTCAAGAAAACACAATTAGCTTCAGCGTCGGCAAAACTGATGGAGCAAGCAGTCGCCAAGCCAAACGAACTATTCAAGCCAAATCTAGGGCATAATTATTCTCGTACTCTTAGTGTTACGCTTAGCGGCTTAGGCTTCTCTGGTACGCTTAGGGAATTGTTCTTTCCACAGGTTAGCGAAGCCAACGGCGTAGTCTTTCGCCCTACCATCACCCGTGAAGAAGTAGACGCCGAACGCATTGACACCACCAAGCTAGACGACAAGCTCAAGAAACTTGGGGCTGATGTAGTACAGAAACCGATGGAAATACCGTTCTAGCAATTTTGAACAGAATTATACTGTTTTGAACAGAAAATAAACGGAGCTGAACAGAAAACCGCCAATCACGAACAGCAACAATAACAGATTGAACGACTTAGTTACAACATAAAACGCAAACAGCGACAACCCCGCTAGATATTGGCATAGTTGGTAGTATGAACGACCAACAAGAGCCAGCTCCAGCAAGTCCAGACACGCCAGCCGTGCCAGTGCTTGATACTGACGAGTTGAATAACCTCGCCAAGTTTTTGGACGCCCTTTTGGAAGTTGACATGGAAGTAAAACGTAATGAAAGGGTCAGTACAAATGGTAACTATCCACAAGCTATTTAGGATATTTGTCCGCAAACTAATAGAACTGCTCACCAACATATGGCTATGGGCAATCAAAAAAGAACAAGCCGCTGAGGAACGTAAGCGATATGGTCGTTAGCGAAGTAAACATCACGCCTGTAAAGCCGAAGAATGGCTTAGTTGGTATAGCCAGCCTAGTTGTTGATGGAAACATATACCTCAACTCAATCGCCGTCTACACCAAGCTAGATGGCTCGTATCGCCTGTTGTACCCTACGAAGCTCGTAGGCAATAGGTCGCTAGGACTATTCTATCCAATCAACCGTGAAGCAAGCCGGGCTATTGAAGGAGCTGTGTTCAAAAAATGTAGCGAAATATTTGAAGGACGTAACGATGATAGATACTATCAAGCTGGTACTACCTTTTAGTAAGCGTCCCCACTGGTATGAAAAAGCTCGCTTCCAACACGGCTTTGATGCCGATACGGGCTTATTCAAGGCTGTTGCTAATCCTAGTAGTGAAAACAAGAAAAAAGGTATCTATCAACCTCGTCTCACCTACACCGAACGACCAGTTAGAGGCGGTAAAAACTACGAATTAGCAATTGAGTTGTCGCTACCAAAACTGATGTTCAATAATAACTTCAGCGAACTTGATGACGCCGATTTTGAAGCGGTAGTCAAAAAGTTATCTGACACGACAAGAACCACTTATGGCATCTGGTTATTTCCTCATCAAATACGGCAAGCCAGTGTCCGCAAGATAGACTACTCAAAAAACATTATATTCACTGACCGTACGCCAGTTTCTAACGTACTTGCTAACGTCCGAACGGCTGACGTTTCCAAAGTGTACGATATTCAAAATACCGACTTTCGTAATGGTGGACATGTCTACCATATACACAGCAACAGCCTAGATATTGCCATTTACGATAAAGTTGCCGACCTGAAGCAAGAGCGTATATCTCCCAAGCGAAGCCGTGAAAAAGACGGCTACGTACAAATGAACCTACTTGATGAACTAGAACGCCAAAAGACCGTAACGGTTGCTCGCTTAGAAGTACGTCTGAACGGGCTACGAAAAATACGCAGTGAACTGGCTAAGATTGGCGTTACCCACGGTATCACCTTTGCAGAAATGTATAGTAGCGACACTTCGCAAAAAATACTAATGCGACACTGGCAAAATATCTTTGACCGCATACCTAAAGGACTATTAGACAGCGACACCGCTGAACATCTGCTTATCAATGACAAGAAAGCCAACGAAGATATGAAGATGACGGAAGCCCTCGCACGAGTTGGCTATGCCTACTTACGACAAGACAAAGATGAACGCTATGTACGCAACCTACTTGAAGGCTTGTTCAGCCCGTCACAATACCGCCGTTTCAAGCAAAAAAGCAGAGAGCCACCGAACCCTACACAACTCAAAACACTATTACATATAACCAATACCCTGACGGCTATGACGCCCGTTAGTATTAAAGACTATACTTTTTAGTTTTGGTAAGTATTGTTATATAATGTTATCAAATATATAATACAATAGGAAGATTATGAAAGTAAGAAAAGAAATAAAGGACTACGAAGGCATGAAAGCCTTCCTAATCGCACGGGTATCAGACCCACGGCAAGTAGACGCCCTGCCAGCACAAGAGCTACGGCTCAATGAATACGCTGACCGCTACAAGTTCAGCAAAGAGCTACATCGCTTTGATGAAACGGCTTTCAAAGAAGACCGTGCCAAATTTATTGAAATTGTTGATGAAGCTATCAAGTACCCTAAGTACTTCGTGATGGTATTTGATAAAATCGACCGCCTCACCCGTGATGTTTCTTCGGACGTTGTACGCACGCTGAAGAACCTAGTAAAAGAAGGGCGTTGCGAACTACACTTCCCGTCTGACGGGCTTATATACCACCAGCACTCACCAGCCCACGACAAGACCCGTCTAGATATGGGTATGGTCTTTGGCGGTTACTACTCAATGGCTATCAGCGACAACGTAAAACGTAAGATTGAACAGAAGCTTCACGATGGCGAATACCCAGGCAAGGCTTGTATTGGCTATAAGAACATCAAATGGGAAGACACTAGCGGTAAAGTGGTAAAGAATATCATACCCGACCCAGACCGCAAGCAGTACATTAGCAAGGCGTTTGAACTACGGCTTGAAGGTAAGTCTTATCGCACCATTGCCAAGATACTTCGTGAAGACGGCTTACGTAGTAACACTAAAAAGCAAGGTATAGTTGGTCAGAGCCAGATTGAAACAATGCTCAAGAACCCGTTTTATTACGGCGTTATGAAGTACGATGGCGGTCTTTACCCTCATAAGTACGAACCGATAATAGATAAGTCCACCTTCGACAAGGTTCAACGTATCAACGACCAGCGGACTAACGAAAAGACCAAAACCAACACCAAGCAGATATTTACCTTCAGTGGCATACTCAAGTGCGCCACCTGCGGTTGCACTATCTCATCATATGAGCAAAAAGGACACGTCTATATGCGTTGTACTAAAGCAAAGGTTGGCGTAGCTTGTGACCAACCTCATATCGCCGAAGCGGATATACTACCTCAAGTAACTGAACTGCTCGAAAAGCTCAATATCAGTGAAGGAATAGTGAACCAAGTGCTTGAGCTGATGAAAAACGAACACGATAATATACAGCTGTTCTATAAAAACGCTATTACACAAACACGGGCTGAATACCTACGTTTAGAGAAAAAGCTAGGTATACTATACGATGACAGGCTTGATGGACGTATTACTGTCGATGAATATGACAAATATGTAATGAAGTATAAGACCGAAATGGAAGACCTTGACCGTAAGTTGGTTGAGTACACAAATAACGATACGTCCTTCCAACTCACCTCTGCTTATCTGTTAGAACTGGCGTCAAAGGCTAAAAATATCTTTGAGCGTTCGCAACCAGAGCAAAAGAACAAAATTCTGCGTATGCTACTTGCGAACCCTACTTTGAAAGCAAAAAGGCTTCAACTACCTCTGTTGAAGCCTTTCGCTAGTATACTAGACAACTCTAATTCTCAAAATTGGCTCCGGCAGCTGGGCTCGAACCAGCGACCTAATGGTTAACAGCCATCCGCTCTACCACTGAGCTATGCCGGAATACATTCTGCTATCGCCGCAGATACCAGTATTGTAACTTATTATATAAAAGGTGTAAAGTCTACTGCGCTCGCAGCGCATCAAGTTGTTTTGCCAAATCAGCAATCGCTTCCCAACTAGCGCCATCAGTCATAATTGACAGTACGTACGTACCGTGCGAACCATAAACAATCGCCGAGTCATGCAATAATCCATTCATAAAGCCAACCTTATCGGCAACCGTCCCCGATACACCTGCTGGAATACCTTTACGAAACACGTTTTTCTTCATAGCTTCTAGCAAGCGCTGCTGATTGGCGCTCGAAAAGTTTTGGCCGGTTGCAATCATACCTAGCAGCAGGGCTTGATCATTTGCTGTCGTATACGGTCCGCCTCCTTTCATAAATGTCGAGTTCTTAAGGCCAATGGCGTTAGCTTCGCTAGTCAAAGTACTAACTCCAATTACGTTCAAGAAACTTTCCGCGCAAGCATTATCGCTCAAACTAATCATTTTATTAAAGCATGCTTGATCGCTATCCCAACTGCGCGCACCGCTATCAATACGCTTTAGCAAGCTATAAGCCACTAGCAATTTGTAGGTGCTAGCTGTTACAAATTGCTTATCGCCATTGTATTCGGCGTGGCGCTTTTTGCCGTCAAGTTCTATCATCGACACGCCGTAAGTCCCCGGATGGTCTTTGGCGAAATTTTCCATCAAAGCCGACAAGCCAGCATCGCTCGAGCTATATGTCCGCGTATATTCCTCGCGCGGCGGCACAGCCTTGGTAACGGCATCAAGCTGCAAACTACCACCGTCGATTGTACTTTGTAATTTCTGTAGCATTACCGCCACATCAAGTGCTTGCCCTGAACTACCTGTCTGCTTACTAACAATAGTGAAGTCGTGCGTAGTAATTTTCGACACCCCAGGCGCCACAGTAACAATTTTCGCTACCACATCATTCAGCCATTTGCCAGTACGTTTAGCATTCAGCGTAGCCACCAATTCTTTATCTTTATCGGTAAAGTCAAGCCAAGCGTAGACTGTCTGCGCATCGACCGCGACGGTTTTATCTCTAGCTTTTATTCGAATACCTTCCGCTAGATGCTTAGTCAGCTTTTGCGCCAATTGCCTAGCTTTTTCATCGCTCACCGCTGGTTTGATATCTATTTTATTAACTTTAATCGTCGTCGGCTGATGTAATTTTGGCTTGATATCGCGAACAGATTGTTTAATTTTGGCCTCATCGCATTTACCGCCAGGCCTAGACCTCTGCAACTCAAGCTGCGCCCCTTTGGCTTTAAGTGTAGCATTGGTCGGGCTAACTTGGCAGCGAGCAACTATTTTGTCGTTAACAGCTGCATCCGTTTGGTTGGTAAATTTAGGGGCTGGCGGCGAACCGTAATTCAAGCCATACCAAAACAATGAAGTTGGCACCAACCGCACATACCAAGGATAATCATACTGCTTGATCCGCTGCGAATTATCAACCGAGACAGCAATATCGCGCAGCTTAATGCTAACTGCTGGCTTGTCTGAATTATTCATCGTGATATTAAGAGTATGGTCGCTATACGCTTGATTAGCTTTTTTGGCCGCCGCATCTTTAGCTATACCGCCAATTGCTAATCCGTCAACGTGCGCAAACGGCAAAGTCTTATCGCTTGGATAAGCCAACTGTACAATTACTAGAATAAAAGTCAAACTTGCTGCCGCACCAACTGCATATTTACGGAAATGCTTATGGCGTAACAAACGTTGTAATTTTATCTGCAATGAAGCAGCTTGGTAATTAACCTGCCGATATGCGCCATAAACTAGACGCCGCGATTGCAATCGCCAAGCGCTAGATTTAGTAGATTTAGTGGCATGGACCGCCGCTTTAGTACCAGTATAACGCCGGCGGTACGATGGTTTACGCGCTATCCGTCTCACGCGGCCCCTCATAACCAAGAATTTGTAATGCCGATTGCAGCGTTTGAATATCCCGGCGTACCTTATCGTCGTCTTGCTTCTGCAAATCGGCTATTTTAGCGCGAATACAGCGTTCAGTTATCGCGTCTGTCGAATCCAAAACTTCTGGCGTGGTTTTTGGCGCCTCAACCACGTCGATCACCTCTAGCGACCGCGCTGAATTGTCACGCTTACGCAAGTGGCCGCGGGAGATCAAATTATCAATATGCGCTGCCACTGTCGAAACGCTTTTGTAATTAAGCGCCCGCATTATCTCGCGATAGCTCGGCCCGTAGCCGTTATCTTTTATAAAGTTATCAATAAATAGTAAAAGCTCGTACTGCTTCTTGGTCGGATTAATTGCCGCCGATTGAGCTTGTGCTGCCATACCTTCACTATAACGAATCAACTAGCTCCCGGTCAAACGGTCGTGCCACTATCAGCGCCGACAAGCCCCACCAAACTAGTGCTATTACATCATCAGCAAATACCGGCAAGAACAAACTAGCGATACTTAGGCCAATTCCAGACAAAAACATGCCAAGCGCTAACCAATCGTTCCGCTGCCGCCATAACCGCTGCAAAACGATAATCACAATCATCAAGTAAATCACTAAACCTAGCCAACCAGCTTCGTGAACGATGAATAAATATTGGTTCTCGATAACCACCCCTGAATCACCTAATAACGATGCCGACCCGGTACTGCCAATACCAGCACCAAACGGCTGTTGCGCTGCCTTGATAACGCCATGGCGCAGTGACGAAAGGTGATCGTCATTTGAGGTTCTAGCAGCACCCGTAGTAGGATTATCATGCAAAATCACATTACGCATAAAGCTGGTATCGCGCAGCAAATAAGCTCCGCCCGCAGCTACAGCTAAAACTCCCGCAGCAATCGATATCCAAGCTTTTTTAGGTAATTTCCGGCCATATTGATGAGCAAAAAGCCCGCCTAACGCTGCTAGAGCCCCCAGAATCGCCGCCCGCGAATAACTAATATAAAGAGCGACACTAGAGCTAACGGCCGCCAAAATGCCGTAGACGCGCAACTTAGCACTATCCCGCCATTTTGCCGCCAAAAATGCTGACGCCAAAACCAATCCACCAAGCGCGTACGCTCCTAGCGGATTCGGCCCGCGCAGCGTGCTGCCAAAGCGCACATAAGCCTCATTTGAATCAACCGTCAAATACGGCGCAACCGTCGCCTGGCTGTAACCGAATGCTGTCAAGAAATCCCGCGGCAAAACCAACTGCAAACAAGCAAACCCAATAATTACCACCGCTGCCGCCAGCATACACTTCAACAAAATTTGCTGATAGCGCGGATATAAATAAATAAAACCATACATCGTCGCCGCCATTAGACCCCAGCGCAAATCAATTACCAGGCCGGCAATCACAGCTGCCGCTGAATCACCCGCAGCCAGCGATATTCCTGCTAAAACCAAGTGCCACAACGCAAAACCAGCAATCAACCATAGCAACTTATCGCGCAGCCAAAATCGCCAAGCATGGCGCCGCCAACCCAGGATAATCACCAGAACAAAAGCTACCATTAGCAACACTTCTTTCCATGCTTTGGCATACAGCGCAACCGGCAGCCAATGCGTGCTCGCCAAAACCGTCAACGGCGTATGAATTGCCAAACCTAGCATAATCGTGGCCAACAGCACCAGTGTTACCGAAGCTAGCCGACGCTCCAAATTATCGGTATTGAGATTGCTCATGCTATCTATTATAACGAAAGTTGTTATAATGAAGACAAATGCCATCTCATAATACCAAGTCTTACAGCCTAATCCTGATGGCGGCCGACGCGATTGTGCTGGCAATTGTTTTTGCCGCAGCCTATTACATTCGCACTCAAGTCGACCAGCGCGTACTCTTGCACATTGTTTACGCTTACGAATATATTATCGGCTTTGCCGTGATTACCCCGGTGTGGATACTGATTTTCGCTTCGCTCGGATTGTATAGTCCGAGCATTTATAACCGCCGCCTCGTCGAATGGAGCCGTATAACACTCGGCACTTTCATTGGTATACTGCTGGTGATTGGCTGGGAATACTTCACTAGTATGCATATTTTTCCGGCCAGACTAGTTGCCCTTTACGTTTTAATCGGTTCAACGATTGCCATTATTTTGGTACGCGAAATAATTCGCACTATTCGCAATGAGCTATACCGCTACGGACACGGCGTCAGTCGAGTGTTGGTAATCGGCAATTCTGATGCGACGACCGATATTGCGATGTCCCTCGGCTCCACCCACAAATCTGGTTATCAAATTGTAGCCTTCGCCGGGCCAGCAAAATTGTTACCGCCGCATCTCGGTATCGTTCATTACGGCCGTGTCGAGACAGCACTCAAAGATATCAAAAAACTTAACATTAGCACTATTATTCAAACCGACCTTTATGCCAGCGAAGATCGCAATCACCAAATTTTAAGCGCTGCGCAAATTGCTCACATTCAATATAATTTCATACCTGGAGAACCGGAATTTTATACTGGCAAAAACACCGTCGATGTCTTTCTCGGCTATCCGATGATTACCGTCAGCCAAACACCACTCATCGGCTGGGGAGCAATTGCTAAACGGTTATTTGACTTGATAGCCGTTATTATTACTTTGCCGCTCTGGGGATCAATTATAATAATAATCGCGCTGCTGCAAAAGATTTGCAATCCCGGACCGATTTTTTACCGTTCTAAGCGTTTGAGCCGTTTTTCGAAACCGATTCGTCTTTATAAGTTCCGCACCATGGGTGCTCAGTACGGCAAAAAGGACGCCAGTATCGAGTTTGAGGAAATGAATCGGCCTGATTTGGCCGCCGAATACCGGCGCGATCACAAGGTTGCCGACGATCCGCGAATTACTTGGTTTGGTAAGTTCTTGCGTAATACTTCGCTTGATGAATTCCCGCAATTTATCAACGTGCTGCTCGGCGACTTGAGCTTGGTCGGGCCGCGGCCGATTCTGCCGCAAGAAGTTAAATTCAGCAAAAATCGTACGGCATTATTGCATAGTGTCAAGTCTGGAGTAACTGGATTGTGGCAAGTCTCGGGCCGCAGCAACTTGAGCTTCGACGAACGGATTGAGCTTGAGCTTTATTACGCGCAAAACTGGAGTTTTTGGCTAGACTTGCGGATACTTTTCAAAACAATCGGTGTTGTATTACATAAAACAGGAGCGAGATAATGAAGCGTCCGCGCATTGCAATTGTTTGCGACTTCTTGACAACGATGGGCGGTGCCGAGAATGTCGTGCTAGCAATGCACGAAGCTTTCCCTGATGCGCCAATTTATACGGCAATATATAACCGCGACAAGGTTCCAGCCTTTGCCAAACTCGATGTCTGCACCTCAAAATTGCAAAAATTACCGCGGCGGCTGCGCAATTATCACAAACTTTTTCCGACGCTAGCAGTTAAAGCGATGCGCCAGCTAGACCTTAGCGAATTTGACATTATTTTAACTAGCTCGTACCTGCACGGTCATCAAGTTACCAAAGCACGCCCCAGCCAAGTTGTTATTAATTATTGCCACACGCCGCCGCGCTACTACTGGAGCCACTACGACGAGTACCGCCGCGACCCTGGCTACGGCAAACTTAACCCGCTAATTCGCCTGCTGATGCCACTGCTGGTACCGCATCAGCGCCAGCTTGACCTGGAGGCGGCTAAGCAAGTTGATGTCTTCATCGCCAACTCTACCGAAACGCAAAAACGCATCAAAAAATACTACGGCCGCAGCAGCACTGTAATCCACCCGCCAGTCGAAACTAGCCGCTTTACACCTGCTCGCAAACGAGGCGACCACTACGTGACTATCGGTCGCCAGTTGCCGTATAAACGCTACGATCTAGCCGTCAAAGCCGCTACCAAACTCAACAAAAAACTGATCGTTTTTGGCAACGGGCCAGCTCACGACCAGCTAGTCAAGCTTGCCGGCCCAACCGTCGAATTTCGCACCGATCGCTTTGGTGACGCTAGCGACGCTGAATACGAAAAAGCTATCACAACTGCGCGCGGCTTTATTTATCCTGCCGAGGAGGATTTCGGTATTGTCAGCGTTGAAGCATTGGCAGCCGGCGCACCCGTTATCGGCCTGGCACGCGGCGGCACCACTGATATAGTCACGTCACCTGATATCGGCACGCTATTTCACCATCAAACTGTTGACGATGTTGTAAAAGCCGTCGAAATCGCCGAACAAACTAGTTTTCATCCTAGCAAACTCGCCCGCACCGCTAAACGCTTCGACAAAGGCCTTTTCTTGACTAAGATTAGGAAAGTTGTACGAGATAATACGCCTTAAGCAATTATTTATTTTTTCGGGTATACTAGTGTTATGAAAACAATTTTAGTCACTGGCGGTGCGGGTTATATTGGCAGCCACACGCTGATCGAGCTTATCAATAATAATTTTGAAGTGGTGGTAATCGATAACTTAGCCAATTCTAGCCGCGAGAGTTTGCGGCGCGTCGAGCAAATCACCGGGCACGAAATCCCTTTTATTGAAGCGGATGTCCGCGACCAATCAGCACTTGATGATATTTTTACAACATATAGTATAGATTCAGTGATTCATTTTGCGGGACTAAAGGCTGTCGGTGAATCAGTCGCCAAACCGCTAGAATACTATGACAATAACCTTGTCTCGACCCTGGCGTTGCTTGAAGCGATGCGTAAACATAACGTTAAGCAATTGGTCTTTTCAAGTTCAGCAACTGTTTACGGCAGTCCTAGCGAGCTGCCGCTGCGCGAAACTTCGACAGTCGGCGTAGGTTTAACCAATCCTTATGGCAAGACTAAATACATGATCGAGCAAATCATACAGGATTACTGCGCGGCCGATCCAACGTTCGAAGCAACAATCTTGCGTTATTTCAACCCGATTGGCGCCCATCAATCAGGCCAAATTGGCGAAGATCCAAACGGCATTCCAAACAATTTATTGCCTTATGTCGCTCAAGTTGCTGTCGGCAAACTTCAAAGCGTCGGTGTTTTCGGAGACGATTACGACACGCCAGACGGCACAGGTGTGCGCGATTATATTCACGTCGTTGATCTAGCGCGCGGCCACGTCGCCGCTCTACAGCACATGAAAGCCGGGGCTAATGTCTATAATCTCGGCACCGGAAGCGGCACATCGGTGTTAGAAATCATCAAAGCATTTAGCAAAGCTTGCGGACGCGACTTGCCATATGAAATCAAACCGCGGCGAGCCGGCGATATTGCCGCTTGCTACGCTGACTGCAGCAAAGCTGAGCGCGAACTAGGCTGGCGAGCCGAATTAAGTATTGAACAGGCTTGCGCTGATAGCTGGCGCTGGCAATCGCAGAATCCAAACGGTTTTTCTGAATAGTGGCTGTGGCGCTTTATTTAACGACAAGCCAATAACAAATTGTTTCTTCTAATTCGCGTTTGTCTATTCTTTGCCTGTCGCTTGGTTGATTCGCGTCGACGAATCTGGCTTACCTTTACCAGCATCAAACCGCATCTGTATGTTGTACTTTTTACAAACATCTGCTTCGGGGATAGCCTTTTCGGTATCACGGTCGCCGCCGTTAGCGAAAATTAGCTCATCGCCTGGGTATTGGCCGGCAACCATCTCCAACGACTTAATTTGCGTTGGATCTTCGTCGATTGATAGAATAACCTGATCGACACCCTTTAGCGCCCGCATTAACCGCAATCGATTACTTTCATCCAGGATAATCTTGCCTTTTTTGAGTAGCTGCTGTTTATCATTATTAACAATTACAATCAGCTTGTCGCCCATAGCCGCTGCCGCCTCAATCATATCCAGATGTCCGCCGTGTAGCGGATTGAAATAGCCGCTAACAATTACTATTTTCATAATCCTCCTCTGTCGATTACTTATTATACCTGATATACTATAGTTATGACAAAGATGCTAGTCACGGGAGGCGCGGGATTCATTGGCTCGAATTTTGTGCATTATACCGTCAAACACAAGCCAGAATACGATATCACTGTTATCGACAAGCTTACTTATGCGGGTAATCGCGCCAACTTGGAGCCAGTAGCTAGCCAAATTAATTTTGTCGAAGGCGACATTTGTGATGCCGAGTTGATGGATAAATTGGTGGCTGAAACTGACATTGTAGTGCATTTTGCCGCTGAAAGCCACAACGACAATTCTCTGCGCAATCCATGGCCGTTTGTTGAAACCAACGTCATCGGCACCTACACCATTCTTGAGGCTGTCCGCAAGCACGGTAAGCGTCTCCATCACATCTCGACCGACGAAGTATTTGGCGACTTAGAACTCGACGATCCCAACCGCTTCACCGAAGATACGCCGTACAATCCGTCCAGCCCCTACTCCAGTACCAAGGCTTCCAGCGACATGCTGGTACGCGCCTGGATTCGCAGCTTCGGCATCAAAGCGACGATTTCCAATTGCTCAAACAATTACGGCCCATACCAGCACATCGAAAAGTTTATTCCGCGCCAAATCACTAATATTTTGAGCGATATCAAGCCCAAACTGTACGGCACCGGCGAACAGGTCCGCGACTGGATTCACGTTGATGATCACAACTCGGCCGTTCACCTCATCTTGGAAAAAGGCGAACTGGGCGAAACCTACATCATCGGCGCCGACAACGACCACGTCAACAACAAAATGGTGATTGAACTTATTTGCGAGCTGATGGGCAAAGGCAAGGATTGGTATGAGCACGTCAATGACCGCCCTGGCCACGACATGCGCTACGCTATGGATTCCAGTAAACTACGCCACGAACTGGGGTGGCAGCCACAATATACTGATAACCAAACAGGTATGCATGACGGCTTACTGCAAACCATTGAATGGTACCGCGAACACGAAGACTGGTGGAAAGCCCAAAAAGAAGCGGTTGAAGCAGCCTACGCAAAACAGGGGCAATAATCGTGAACGAAGCGCCGTCAAAAACTAAAATCAGCAGTAAAATCGTCTACCAAAATCCTTGGATCACCATTCACGAAGATCAGACCATTAGTCAAGACGGAAACACCGGGATCTATGGCTATATGGAGTCGCGAGATTCGTGCATGATTGTAGTAGTAGACGACCAAGAGCGCTTGTATTTAGTGCGCGGTTTTCGCTATCCCTCACAAATCTTTGGTTGGGAGCTGCCCGGCGGCGGAGGTGACAATGAAGATTTATTAGAAGCCTCAAAGCGTGAACTCGAAGAAGAGACCAGCATCATCGCTCAATCTTGGCAAAAACTAGGCGAAGCATACGTCTGTAATGGCCTAATGACGGAGAAAATGGCCGTTTTCCTGGCCCGAGAACTAAGCTTCACTGGCCAACGTGAACAAAGCGATGAAGTGTTTAGTGATATGCGATTTTTCACACTTAATGAAATAGACGATTTGATTCGAAACGGCGAGATTAATGATTGTCAAACTCTGGCAGGACTACATTATTATCAACTATGGCGAAAGGACAATCTATGAACTTCGATCCAAGCGACTACAACGAACTAACCGTCACCGAATCACCCATCCCCGGGCTGTTTGTGGTAACACTGCCCGTCCATGGCGATAACCGCGGTTGGTTCAAGGAGAATTACCAAAAGGAGAAAATGGAAGCACTGGGACTACCATCATTTACCATCGTACAAAACAACATCAGCTTCAACGATAAAGCCGGCGCTACCCGCGGTCTGCATGCTGAGCCATGGAATAAATTTATCTCCACCGCCAATGGCCGCGTCTTTGGTGCGTGGTGCGATTTGCGCAAAGGCGACAGTTTCGGCCGAGTTTTCACGCATGAAATCAATCCTGGCACGGCAATCTTCGTACCCAAAGGCGTTGCTAATGGCTATCAGGCGCTTGATGACAACATCGCTTACACTTACCTGGTTGACGCTCATTGGTCGCCAGATGCCAAATACACCTTTGTCAATTTGTTTGACCCAGAACTTAGTATCGACTGGCCAATCAGCCAAGACCAAGCGATTATTTCCGAAAAGGACGCCGCTCACCCGCTGCTTGCAAACGTAATCCCGATGGAGGTTTGATGGACGACAAGACAGTAGTTATCACTGGCGCTAACGGGCAAGTCGGCCGAGCACTACAAAAAGTTTACCCTCAGGCACTAGCCCTGGATCACGAACAACTCGATATCACTAACCAAAAGGCAATCAATGGGTTTAACTGGGATAATGTCAAAGTAATTATTAACGCTGCCGCCTGGACAGACGTTGATGGTGCGGAAAATCCCAGCAATTACAACCTAGTCAAAGCAGTCAACGTCGATGCGAGCCGCTACTTAGCAACAGCCGCTAGCCAGCATGACTTAACTTTTGTAACATTCTCGTCTGACTACGTTTTCGACGGTTCCCAGCCAATCCACAACGAAGACGAAACTTTTTCACCGCTCAACATTTATGGCAAGACTAAAGCTGATGGCGACCTAGCGGCCGCCACCACAATCAAACATTACATCATTCGCACCTCCTGGGTAATCGGCGATGGCAGAAACTTTGTTAACATCATGCAAGATCTAGCAGCGCGTGGTGTCAAACCTTCCGTCGTTAACGACCAGATTGGCCGCCTAACTTTTACCGATACTTTGGTGCGTGGTATTAAACATCTACTAGAAACAAATGCACCGTACGGCACATATAATCTAACTAATGAAGGCCAACCGACCAGCTGGGCGGAAATTGCCAAAATTGTCTTTGAAAAATCAGGTAAATCATCTTCAGACATACAGCCAGTCTCTACCGCTGAATATTTCGCCAGTAAGCCAGGTGCTGCTCAGCGACCATTGCAAAGCACTCTAGATCTAACAAAAATTGAAAAAACCGGATTCATACCAGAAGACTGGCGCGATAAGCTAAACAAACTGCTTGGTTAGATTATCTACTTTGCCTGTTGAATACTAGCGTTGATTTCTCTATTGCTTATACTACCTTTACCCCAGTAGGCTTCGTCTGCCAATTTGCTAACTTTAGCTGGATTCCTAGTGCCCATCTGATTCGGTAACCAATTTCTAGTGAGATTAAGCGACCGCTCTTCACGTTCCATTGATTTTTGTAGTGCATCTTCATCCAAATCTGTTCTACTCTCAACGAACACCAGCTTAAAGTTGTCTGGCATCAGATAATCAGCCAGCCACATCACCCGCGGCATGTGTGCAATATCGGCTACAAACACTGCTGTCATTTCAGTGTCTGCCAACAATTCCATCTTTTGTTCGGTACTCATTAGACCAACTTCATCAGCGTCATAGCCCTCTTTAATCAACTGTTTAGATAAAATTATCGGGATGCTATTAGTAAAGTTCGTAACCGTATCAACCGAGTCGGGTTCCTCATCTGTGAACTCATCCAGTTTTCCAACTACTTCATTAATTTCTTTTTCACTCTTACCTTCACTTCGTAACTTTTCAGCGACGTTCTTCAACATCTGTTCTCTCATTAGTGTTGAAGTACTGATGCGCGGATATTTCTCATATTCATCCAATAGTGCGTCAGTCAACTCAGATGGGCTGGCGATATCTGGATCAACACCATGCGCCTCGTATATTCGCCGAAGCGCCCGGGTACAAACCTGCATATCCTGCATTGTTGGATCAGCGTCAACTTCATGCATCAAATCATTCAAATCGACTCGTGTTCTCGCCACCAGTTTCCGTATTTGCGCATCAGGCGTATGAATCACATCTTCACAATTAAGTCCGGCGCTCTCAGCCAAAATTGGCATTGCTGTCGCCATAGCAATCGTCTTGTTGTTCATCCTACCAGTGTGAACAACTTGTACATTAGTATTGCCGGATTCAATCGCCCGCACATACAGATCGCTAACCATGTCGGTATTTGCCACCGACTCTGGCGGCAGTTTGACATTCCTGTCAGGGTGTCCAACTTCTGCTTCAACAACCTCTTCACCGCGAGCAATATTGATGATGACATCAGCCGCAGACACGGCTCCAGCAACCTCTGGACCATTAAGATATGTAAAGGTAATTTCAGGGCAGTCCTGCTGTAACTGTTTGGAAAAACCGCGATACGGTACATAAACAATTGAGCGACTCCTCGGCTCTCTTTCAGGATGGTCCGGGTCGGTAAATAGATTGTCCGATACTCTGGTTAGATAGCTTTCATGAGCATCTCGCGTATGTTCAATCTTAGGGCTAGAAATTTTCTCCATCCTTTTATTTTAACTTACTTTTGTACTTTTGTCAATTAGCTAATCTGTTTGCTATACTTATATCATAAAAGTAGGAGGTTTATGAAAGGAATAATTCTAGCGGGTGGATCAGGTACGCGATTGTGGCCGATTACCAAGGCTATTAGCAAGCAGCTAATGCCAATTTACGATAAGCCGATGATTTATTATCCGCTGACCACACTGATGCAGGCAGGAATTCGCGACATTTTGATAATTACCACGCCAGACGACCAGGCTGGGTTTCAACGGCTCCTTGGCAACGGTTCGCAGTGGGGTATCAATCTAGAATATGCCGTTCAGCCCAAACCAGAAGGACTAGCCCAGGCCTTTATCATTGGCGAAGAATTTATTGGCGGCGACAAAGTAGCGTTAGTGCTAGGTGATAATATTTTTTATGGTGCAGCTCTTGATGATTCGCTACGCGCCTGTACCGACCCAGATGGCGGCATTGTTTTCGCTTATAAAGTATCTGACCCAGAGCGTTACGGCGTTGTCGAATTCGACAATCAAAACCAAGCAGTCTCAATTGAAGAAAAACCCGTTCAGCCAAAATCTAATTTCGCAGTTGTCGGCATATATTTTTATGACAATGACGTTATCGAGATCGCTAAAAAAGTTCAGCCAAGTGCCCGCGGCGAGCTAGAAATTACCTCAATTAACGCCGAATATTTACACCGCGGCAAACTCAAAGTTCAGACGCTTGATAACGGCGATGTTTGGCTAGACACCGGCACTATCAGCAGCCTAACAGATGCCGAAGATTTTGTTCGTGTCGTCCAAACGCGTACCGGCCAAATTGTCGGCAGCCCAGAAAAAACTGCTTTTCAAAATGGCTGGATCAACCGCCAGCAACTTGACGAGATCGCTGCCACACTCAAGAAATCAGGCTACGGAGAATACTTGAACGTATTGTAATTACCGATGAAAAAAGTTTGTGTCATCATACCCGCCTACAACGAATCTAGTGTCATCAAAGATGTTATTAAAAAAGCCAAAAAAGTTTTCTCAAAAGCCAAAAAAGACTACTCAATTGATATAGTTCTAATCAACGACGGATCAAAAGACGATACACTTGAACAAGCTCAAAAAGGCGGCGCAATTGTCATTGATCATATCTTGAATTCTGGAGCTGGCGGCGCCACCTTGACTGGGCTTGCCTACGCGCGACAACACGGCTATGATATTGCCGCCACCATGGATGCTGATGGTCAGCACGATCCAGAAGATGTCTTGGCAGGCATTCGGCAGAGCGACAACTCTAACACTGATTTACTTATCGGTAGCCGACTCATCAATAGCGAGGGCATGTCTAGGACTAAGGTTTTGGGAAATAAAGGCTTAAGTTTCATCACTTATGCCCTGTTTGGTATTAATGTTACTGATTCGCAATCTGGTCTGCGAATTTACTCGCGAAGGGCAATTGATAACCTCGACTGGAAATCGACTGGCTACGAATTTTGCTCAGAGATGATTTGGCGTGCCAAACAAGCAGGCATGGTTATTTCCGAATACCCAATTAAAGCAATTTACACCGACTATTCCCGCGCCAAAGGCCAAAACAACTGGAATGCCATCAATATCGTCAAACGATTATTCAAACAACGTTTAACGGAGTTATTCGAATGAGATATCTTATACTAGTACTACTTAATGTGCCGATTATCCTGGCAGCACTGATTAATATTATCACTCAGTACAAACTGCGCAAAGTTAGTGTAACACGCTTTCGCCATCAATTAATTATCTGGATGGTTATCATGGTTGTACTGATTGGGTCATTTCCTCTGTATAATATTTCGATAGGCCATCCGCCGCTGGATTCGTCAGAGTTAAGTCTATTTGATATTTTGCAAACTACAGCAATTATTTTGCTATTCTACATCGCTAATAATCAGCGTCAGCGTATCGACCAAAACGAACGAAGACTGCGCGATTTGCATCAAGAATTATCAATCAGGCTGTCGGATGAAAAATAGTATTGATATCATCGTACCGTACTGGGGTGAGTTTTCACTATTGAAGCAAACCGTCGATTCAGTGCTAGCACAAACCAGCAAAGCCTGGCATTTGACGATCCTCGACGATCATTATCCAGATAAAACCGCCTATAATTATTACAAAAAGTTAAACGATAAACGCATCACGTATATCAGACACCGTAAAAATATTGGTATTACCGCCAATTTTAATTACGCTATTCAACACGCAAGCGCACCGTATTGTATGATCGTCGGCTGCGACGATAAACTATTACCTATCTACGTTGATACTGTGCTAAAAAACATTGGTGAAGCAGACTTTTATCAGCCTCGCGTACAAATAATCGACGACAAAAGTAACGTATATCTACCGCTTGTCGATAAAGTGAAAAGAATACTGCAGCCTAAAAAATCTGGTATACTGTCTGGCGAAAAACTTGCTGCGTCGCTTTGCTGCGGCAATTGGCTTTATTTTCCATCCATCACTTGGAAAACCAATACTCTCAAAAAATATTCATTTGACACAAAATACAAAATCCTGGAAGACGTCATCGTCGAATTGACCATGATTATTGATGGCGCTTCGCTTTATTTTGACACAACAGAAACTTTTCAATACCGCCGTTTTGCCGAGTCGTTATCCAGTAAGGAAAAAGGTAAAAATGGTATCCGATTCAAGGAAGAGAACGAAGTCTATGATAATTTTTCCGATAGGTTTAATGAGATTGGCTGGAAAAAAGCCGCACGAGCAGCAAAACTTCGCGTGACATCACGCATTCATAGTTTCTTGTCGCGGTTTTAATGCTTATCCTATAACTTAATTAATTTACTACTATTTTGTCTTTGCAAACTTACGATTAACCGCCCAGGCATACAGATTGACGATTATCGATTGCGGCAATAGGTCATACAGTCGCCAGTTTATATCCTTCTTCGCTATTGGCATTTTAGCGTTTTTCCAGGGCGTTAGTTTCAAATATTTACGCCACAAAAAACCAACTGGATTATCGTTACCCTGCTGCCACGGCCGACCGTTCACACCAAACTGCGAATGAATGATCTTCGGCGTGTAGTAACTCTCCATGATTTCATCATAACTGTAAAAGCTCTCGGGCAAGAAACCATTAGCCTTAATGTATTTTTTAATGTCATAGCCATAGAAAACGGTCGAGAAATTATATTCCACGCCAATCTTCTTGATCTTGCCTTTGAAAAACACGTTGCACAAATCTTGGTCAGCCACCTCGTAGCTATTGTGCCGCAAATGCTCGCGCATCTTGGTATCAATCTTATCTTTCATCCATTTTTTGTGATTGATAAGCATAACTCCACAGTTAAAGTAACCGTCGGTTGGCTTCAAGCCAATGACATCCTTATGTGCGTTTACCATGGTAGCATCGTATGACAGCGCCATCACATTATCCTCAAAATCAAGCTCCAAAAGATCATCAAGCGCACCGCTAATCACCGTGTGTGGATTAATGTATAAAATTCGGTCTGTTTTGATGTCAAGCTTGGCAAACGCCAACATCTTATACCATGTGATATACAGACCTTTCCAAGCCTTAACGCCAATTTCTTTCAACTCGTCAGGATAACTTGACACGTCAACGAAAGTAATTGTCGCGTTCTTATAGTTTCCAATCATTTTGTTGAATTTGTTGATGCTATCTTTTTTCAGTTGATGTCCAAGATAGAAAATATTGATCTGTTTCAGGTGTTTATTGTTCTCTAGGAGTGACACAATAGAAATTGCACTGACTACGGCATAATTGTCATCACTCTGATATATAACGTTTAGAATTCCTTTATTCATGCTTGTAATTCCTATCCATTAACCGGTAGTTGTTTAATGTAATCTTTCAACATGTCTGTATAGTCTCTTGGTGTGAAACCTGCTCGGCGCAACTTCGACAAATCCATATCGCTGTTGAGCGGCCGCGGCGCAAAGCCTGGCTTACTGGCAGCATATTCCTCAGTAGAGATTGGCTGTACGCGGCCGCGATCATATCCGGCATATTCAAACACGTCAGCGGCAATTTCGTACCACGACTTCACTGGACCTTCGTTGGTTACGTTATATAGTCCATATGCGACTTTATTATCTAAGAAGAATTTAGTAGCTCGAGCAATCTCTGAAGCAAAAGTCAGCCGGCCAAACTGATCATTGACGACTTTTGGATTGATGCGCATATCCGCCAAGTTTTTCATAGTTTTTGGCATATTGTGACCATCGCCAACGACCCAAGATACCCGCATGATGTAGTGTTTTGGCACCAAACTGACCACCAAATCACCAGCGGCCTTACTTTCTCCATAAACCAACAGAGGCGCAACTACTTCATCGTCTTTATGATTTTTCTCTCGGCCATCCCAGACATAATCTGACGAATAGTGAACAAGGGTCTTGTTTTGTTCAATGGCAACCTTAGCTAGGTTGCGCGGACCATAAGCATTAGCTAGCCACGTCTTGGCGCGCAATTCTGGAGTTTCAGAACCATCAGCGTTAACCAAAGCTGCCGCATTTAAGATAACATCATATTTTGACCAATCAAACATGTTTACTTGCGCTTCATCAGCTATATCCAGCTCTTCCCGCGGCAGTGACTTGGCATCTGGAAACATGGCACGTAGCGCCTTGCCCAATTGTCCGTTTGCTCCCAAAATTACATATTTCTTACTCATAATTCCCCTTTGCTTTGTCAGTTATTATAGCATCTTTTAGCGACCGCTTGTAGATAAACAGCAGAAGCGCTACTTGTAAAAAGCTGATCAGCATAAAAACCAGCACGCTACCCAACATCGCCAACTGCTCAATCAGGCACATAGACATCACTACCGCCAAAACATCTGTGAGTAGCAATGTATAAAACTGCCCCTTAAACCGACGCATAATTATCAGCAAATTAACATAAATCGATACAAAAGCGTTCGCCGCCGCGCCAATAACCATAATTATCAAATCAAGGCGGAAATTATTGATATTGATGCCAAAAATAACATTGAGTATCCAAACACCAATCAAATAGCTCAGGACAACTGAAAGTACGCCCATCCCAAAAGTTATTTGATTAATCTTGCCGACGATTCGCGCGAACTCCTTCAATTTTCCTTTTGCTAATAGTTCAGACAAATTGACGACATTCGGCTGAATGATAAACGATATGAAGAGTCCAAGGAGCGTAATTGGCATTGCCATAATGCCAAAATAACCAATTTGATCAGGATGGGACTTGTCCAAAAAATACCGCGGGATATTGAGTGAAAACATCGTCAGAAACACCACAACAAATACCGCTGAAGTACGTTTCATGATTACGACAGCCTGACTGGCGTATTCTTTGATGAACTTTTTATTCATAGCAATAACCTCAACACGTCGTACCCATAACACATCGTACAGAAGGATAATGAGCGCATTGACTAGCAATATCGCCAATGTGCCATACATGACATTTTTAGTTACAATATCAACCACTATAAATACTCCAAAACCAAGAATCGCTTTCATGGTTAGCGAGATGCCAGCGATATACAATTTACGATGGATTTGCAAAACACCATACAACGAATCGGCAATTGATTCTAAAATTTTAAAGGCTACCAAAATCATAATCAAACCTGTTTTCGTAGCGTTATATCCATTCAATACACAAAACACCACTGCAGAAACTGCCACAATAAGCGATGCAACGAAACGCACAGCGACATAACCGCCACTGCAAAACTCCCGCTTGACATCAGATGCCTGATAAGTCCGGCCGCCCCATAAAGATATCGCCCAAAACACCACCGAAAGCGACAGTGCAAACGAAAATAACCCAGAATCCTCGATGCCATTCAACCGCGTAATAACAATCAATAATACTGGTGAAATCGCACTCTGCAACAGTGAACCTAATGAATTCCAGATGTAGTCCTTTTTCTGCGATTGCATATCATTAGTATAGCAAGTTTGCTCAATAAACTACTCTACTTTATAATTTGCTTAGTATATGAAAAAATATTGGTCTTTATTCTTATCTTTTATTAAAAAGCCTGAAAACGTCTTTATATCTTTGTCTTTATTTTTTGGGGTGTTGTCGGCAGCCACTGTACCTCTGCTGTCAGTCAATGACGAAGGTGTACATTATATGCGGGCCTATGGGTTATCCCAAGGAAAAATTGAATCAGGAGTTGCCTGTACTTTACCTAAAGAAGTGGTATTAAAAGCAAAAGAAGCAGATGTAAATAATTTCGTAACTAGCTATAAGAAGATCATAAATCGCAGCGACACAGAGACAGGAAAATGCAGCAGCGCAACTGGCTATCCTCCAATTATGCATCTACCGCAGACAATTGGTATCATTTTGGCAAATCTCATACATGGTTCACTCGGAGTAACCATCATGTTCGGAAGATTAGCTAATCTAATATTTTATTCATTTGCTCTTTATTTCGTCATAAAATGGGTACGCGTTGGCAAATGGACATTCGTAGCAACCGGCCTATTTCCGCTAATGATCCATTTGGCAGCGTCTCTTTCCGGAGATAGTGTGACAAATATCGCAATTTTTACCGCTATTGCTGCTACATTGAATCTCTTTAGCCAAAAAAACCCGTTAACTCGACAGCAGCAGTTGCTTATTATTGCTATAGCCTGCTTGTTAATTCTCACAAAGTCGGTAACAATACTCTTATTATCACCAGTCATTTTCTTGCCAAAGCGCCTCTTCGTTCCAGATAAAAAATCAAAAATATCTTTTATTCCACAAAAATGGTTAGTTCTCTCAGCAGCAGCAATATTAGCAGGCCTTTGTTTAATAGCGTGGCTTCATGTATACACACAACCCCTACTCACCACTGGCGCACCGCATAATCCGCTTCATAGCAATCCGCTCAAATTTATCCAGATATTATTTAATACTTACCTAAACCCAAACCTGCCCGTATCCGACGATATCCTGAGGGGCGTGATTGGCGCATTCTCTGCTTTTAAATACGGGCTGCCACTTTTTATATTACTACCATCATTTTCCCTCCTCTTCCTCTCTCTCCTTCATTACAACAAGAAAGACCAGGAGTTATTAGGAGAGCAGACTGGTAAATTGGCAGTGTATAATTTGGCGACAATTGGGTTGTTTGTTTGCGCAGTGTCATATGCTATGTATACAGCGTGGGCCTTATTGCCGTTTAGGTTTGGCGAGGGAGCGTATTATGCAGATGGTGTTCAGGGTAGATATTTTACAGCAACAGCAGCTATGTTAGTGCCGGTAGGGTTATGGCTGCAGAAGTATATTAATGTAAGGACTAAGAATGAAAAAGTATTTAACCTTATCATGTTCTTTGGGCTAGCTTTAGTACTTGGGTTTTATGTTTTTGAGACGGTGTGGAGGTTTAAGTAGCTATCCTAATCATGACAATGTGCTAGAATAAAAACAGTTATGAAAAAATCTTGGTCTCGCTTTCTATCGTTTATTAAAAAGCCTAAAAATGTCTTTATATCTTTATCTTTATTTTTTGGGGTGTTGTCGGCAATACTAGTCCCTCAGTTATCTGTTAGCGACGAGAACATGCACTATATGCGCGCCTACGGAATATCTCAAGGTCGCGTAGAGTCTAACTCACCCTGTACATTGCCGAAAGATGTTATCAAAAGAGCTGAAGCAGTTTACGAAGGTAACTTTTCCGCTGATTATTCTAAACCTATAGATCGAAACATAATGGACGTTCATAAGTGCAGCAGCGCCTCTGGCTACCCACCAATTATGCACCTGCCGCAAACAATCGGCATCGGTATAGCAAGTTTATTTAATGGATCTACTGGTCTAACTATCTTATTTGGGCGTCTTGCTAACGTACTTTTCTATTCAATTGCTGTCTATCTCATTATCAAGTGGGTGCGCATCGGTAAGTGGGCTTTTACAGCAATTGGACTTATTCCACTAATGATTCACATGGCGGCGTCGCTATCCAGCGACTGCATGACAAATGTGGCAGTATTTACAATTACTGCTTTTACCTTGAACCTATTCACCCAAAAGGATAAGTTATCACATAAACAAACAGTCGCTCTTATCTGTATAGGAGTATTCCTTACTCTAACCAAATCTGTAAATGCCTTACTACTATTTCCTCTTCTGTTTTTACCAAAGCGTCTATTCTCACCCAACAAAAACGAACGTCTGCCATTTAATGTTCAGAAGTGGACTATATTGGTAGTAACTGGTATCGCCGCGATAATTAGCATACTAATTTGGCAAAAAATATATGGTCAGCCTCTACTCACCACCGGAGCAGCTCACAACCCTCTACATAGCAACCCTCTTAAGTTTATTACCATATTGTTTAATACATACATCAGTCCAACTATCGGGTATACAGATACTGTATTACGCGGTAGTGTTGGTGAATTTTCATCCTTTAAATACCGCCTACCTTTGTTTGTGCTGATACCGCTCTTTTCCCTCCTCTTCCTCTCTCTCCTTCATTACAACAAGAAAGACCAGGAGTTATTAGGAGAGCAGACTGGTAAATTGGCAGTGTATAATTTGGCGACAATTGGGTTGTTTGTTTGCGCAGTGTCATATGCTATGTATACAGCGTGGGCCTTATTGCCGTTTAGGTTTGGCGAGGGAGCGTATTATGCAGATGGTGTTCAGGGTAGATATTTTACAGCAACAGCAGCTATGTTAGTGCCGGTAGGGTTATGGCTGCAGAAGTATATTAATGTAAGGACTAAGAATGAAAAAGTATTTAACCTTATCATGTTCTTTGGGCTAGCTTTAGTACTTGGGTTTTATGTTTTTGAGACGGTGTGGACTTATAAATAAACTCGATCCAATCTTTGCACTTATGCTTGCTTGTGTTAAAATAATGTAAATATGAGAATTACAAATAAAAAACTTTCAAAAAAGCAAATCCTAGTAGCTACCCTTGCTGTAGCTGTCGCGATTTGCGGGAGTGTTTTCGCGCTTGATAAGATCGGTATTATCTCAATTTTTCCCAAAGAAACCGTACCAAATATCAGTAAAGAGCCAACGCCGCAAGAAAAAAAATCTGAAGAAAAAGCCAATCAGGACACTAAAGAATCATTCCTTAATGCCACAAAAGATGACGAAAAAAAGTCTGTTGAGGAAAGTAAACCCGCTCCAGTGCCAAAAAATAATTCATCAATCGAGCTTTCAGCTAACAGAGATGGAGACAGCGTTACAATTATCGTAAAATTAAAAGAACAGGGTTATTCGCAAGGCAAATGCTCTCTAACTGTAGCCGCTAATGGAAAAAAGGTTGCGCAGAATGCTGATATTATATACCAGCCAGAATACTCTACCTGTGCTGGATTTTCAGTACCCGTATCTTCAGTCGGCGGCGGCCAATGGACTATTTCATTATCGGTAACTCCACTCAATGGCAAGCCTATAACTAAAACTTTAACAAAGGAGATTTAATGGTGAAAACGAGAATATTTATCTCTGCCATTGCCGTTGCTGCAATTGGTGTTTTTAGTTTAGTGTTTTTTGCTAATCAATCGAGTGCTGTCACCGCTAGCGATTGGCGCGCTGGAAACATCGTTGACGACTTTGTTTTTACTAATTCTGATGACATGACAGTTGCTGATATCCAAGCATTTCTCAATAGTATTAACCCAAATTGCGACACATACGGAACTGGGCGTGCTATTGAAAAAGGCAGAGGTGATATTACACGCGCGCAATATGCCGCTTCGCGGGGCTGGGCAGGTCCGCCTTATGTCTGTCTAAAAGATTATTATGAAGTTCCTAAATACTCGCCAGGCAACTACATTCCTGCCAATAACTTTAGCGGTTCAATACCAGCAGGAGCTGTTAGCGCAGCGCAAATAATCTACGATGCAGCAAAACGTAATAATTTAAGCCCGAAAGTTATCCTAGTTAAAATCGCTACTGAATCAGCCGGCCCGCTCACCACAGATAATTGGCCGCTGCAAAGCCAATATACTTACGCTATGGGCTCACATTGTCCAGACAGCGGTCCCGGCGGTAGCGCAAATTGCGACCGCAATTATGCTGGTTTCTCAATGCAAGTCGAATCTGGAGCCCAATTAATGCGCTGGTATCTCGATAATATGGATAAACCTTGGTGGACTTATAAAAAACCGTTCGCTACTAACTCAATTTTGTGGAATGTAGTGCAGCGTGGCTGCGGCGCTGGAGACGTATATATTGCCAGCAAAGCAACAGCTGCACTATATACTTACACCCCGTATCAGCCAAATCAGGCCGCTCTTAATAATATGTACGGACTAGGCGACCATTGCAGCGCTTACGGTAATCGTAACTTTTGGCGCGTTTGGAACGACTGGTTTGGATCGACCCAGTACAGCCGTCCAATCATTAGTTTCAAGTCGCATATTAGCTACTATGGCTGGACCGGACTAGTACACAATCGCGGTATTACTGGATTTACTGGCCAAAGTAAATCCATGCAAGCTTTCAGTATCGACGGTGAAGTTACCTATTCATCTTATAGCGAGGAACGCGGTTGGCAGCCAACTGTTTATGGAAGCATGCAGTCTGGTACGACAGAGCTTAATCGACCTATTCAGGCAGTTAAAATTCAGCCAACTGGATCGCTTGCTGCAAAATATGACTTATACTACCGCGCGCATGTCAGCTATGTCGGCTGGATGGGTTGGGCAAAAAATGGCGAGCCAGCCGGCATAACGGGCGGACCTGGAAATAATATAGAGGCCTTAGAAATCCGGCTTGTTCACAAAGGATCTAGCGCCCCAGAAGATTCGGGCCAAGCTTTCAAAAATGTTAATACAAAGGGAGATTCTTCACCGTTAGCAGCCTCAATTAGCTCTCACGTTGGCATGGTTGGCTGGCAACCAGCAGTCACTGATGAAATGATTAGTGGTACTACCGGCCAAAGCCGTCGGATTGAAGCCGTCAAAGCCTCCCTTATTAATAAAACTGGCATTTCTGGCGACCTTCGCTATTCGTCCCACGTCTCATGGGTTGGCTGGCAAGACTGGAAAAATGCAAACGAAATATCAGGCACTACTGGTCAATTCAAATCAGTCGAAGCAATTCGTTTTATGCTCACTAGCGACCTTGCAAAATCATACGATATCTGGTATCGTGCTTATTCGCAGTATGTCGGCTGGATGGGTTGGGCAAAAAATGGCGAGCCAGCCGGATCAACTGGTGCAACCAGACAGCTTGAGGCCATCCAGATTCGTATAGTGCCAAAAAATTCAATCACCCTACCTAGCGGTGCATTCTATAATCCAGCCAATACGCCTGTCCCAGATTTGTATGATCTCAACTATTCAACCCACGTCAGCTATGTTGGCTGGATGCCGAACGTCTCTCAGGGTGTCATGTCTGGTACAACGGGGCGATCGTTCGCCGTTGAAGCACTACGCATTGCCAAAGCCATATCACAACGCGACGGATCGACCATCGCCATCCGCTGCTCATCAAAATCGGCTAACGACCCTTGGTCGGCAGATATACCTGTGACCGAACAACAAATCTGCGGCACTACCGGCCAAACAAAAGCGCTCAATGGCATAAAACTATCCCTCAGTGAAACCGACGCCAAGAAATATGATATTTACTACCAAGCCCACCTATCATGGATTGGTTGGCAAGAGTGGAAAAAGAATGGTGAGGTCGCCGGTGATAAACCAGGATCACATATTGAAGCTGTTAGAATAAAGCTTGTTGAAAAATAAAATATCTATTTGTATATATCAACAATCCGCTGCTCAAGCCTACTCCACTGATAAGCTTGAGCAGTTTTTTGACCATTTTTAATGATTTTATCGCGCAGTTTTTTATCGTTTAGTAACTTTTCAACAGCTGCAACGCCCGCATCGATATCGCCTTGGCGATAAAATAGGCAGTTGTAATTGTCTTTCAGATATTCAACATTGCCGCCGTTTGGTACTACAACAGAAACGCCTCCAGTCGCCATCATTTCAAGCGGCGGATATGAAAAGCTCTCAACGATACTAGTTTTAATCAAAATATCGCAGCTTGCGTACACTTCTCCAACTTTTTCTGGAGCAATACGATTATAAAATCTATCGACTCGGTACCAATCTTTTGGTTCCTTGCGGTATGACAAATACGAAATCTCGAATTTTTCAGGGTCAAGCCTCTCAACGATACGAAAAGCTTCGTCAGTATTTTTATACTCACTTTTACTGTCGCCTTCAATAAGTATCTTTATTTTGCCCGTAAAATCCCGTTCGCGATATGGGTACAATTCAAGATCAATTCCATTTGAGACATACTCGGATTCTTTATGAAAGACATCTTTCAACCACTTCTGACACCATAGTGACATCGTAATATACCGTATACCAGATTGATCGCAGTAAGAAGCGTTCGCTAAAAAGCGCGGTTCGCCAGTACCTGGTATATAAAAATCCGTTTCAAAGTTTTGCACAAAATAAAGCCGATTACGAACATTAGGCTGCTTCTTAACTAGCTCAACAGTTGACCACAACGTTGCAACCTGCGTGTCAAAAAATGCTTTCATTTTAGTTTTGTGCGTAGCAACGACATTAAATCCAGGCAACTCATATCTATAGCTATAGGTTTTCTTAGCGATTTTTAGAGCGTGCTTACTGACTGCATCAATTAGCGTCACGTCCCAGCCATGCCTTCTTAGCACATCAGCATGCTTTAAGGCGACAATTACTCCTCCTGAAATATCAGTTGAAGGCAGAACAAAACCGATATTTCGCGCCAAATGCTTTCTAATAAACGAAGCTAGGTTATAGCCAGTGTACACCGTCGAATAGTTATGAATTATCTCCTCGTGAGCTTTATCTGCAAGTTTACCGCGCAAAACCGAGTCTGATACTAGTAAGTCAAGCGCTTTAAACCACTCTGCGTCAGTATTGTTTACTAGTATGCCTGTTTCGTTATTCTGAATTTTCTCTGCAAAAGCGCCAATATTGCTGGCTACGGTTGGAATCTTTACAAGAGCCGCCTCAACCCATTTATTCTCAGATTTTGCGCGGTTAAAAATCGTATCAACCAGCGGCGCCAAAACAATATCGCACTCTGCCATAACAGCTGGCAATTCTCGCCAATCAACAAATCCTGACGTAATAAGGCGTTCTTTATACGGATCAAGAGCTTCTGGAACGTCCAGGATGCCAGCAATCTTAAGGTAAATTTGCGGATACTTTTCGAATATTTTAATAAGACTAGGAATGACAAGGTCAAAATCTTCATTATGCGTAATACTACCGCTAAAATAGCCGATGACAACTTTATCTCTGTCTTTACTAACAGCCTTAAGCGCTAAATTAGATAGCTTAATCATTTCATCAGATGCAACGTTGCGGTTAATCAGCACTTCACCCTTCGTGTAATGCTGCAGCTCCTCTTGCAGTTGAGCGGTCGTGGTAACAACATGATCGCACAACTCCAGCGTTTCGCGCATCCGATTAACACCATCATCGTAGAGCCGCTTATCATCGACACTCATCTGCTGAACATATTTGATTGAATCAGTATATTTCTGGTCAATTACCAAATCATCGATATCAAAAAAACAGGTTTTATTAAAATAATACGCCTGCTTGATAAATTCGCGAATCGTATCAGTTATTGGGCAGCGGAAAAATACAAATCCGCGATAATACTTCAATTGATCAAGCGATAATCTATCATAAAAAACGCTTTCAACAGTTAACCCCTGCGACATTAACTGCTCCATCTGGTGAGCAACTCGGTAGCGCTCTGGGTGCGGCAAAGTGCAGCCGTTAATAAATAAAATATCTTTATATACTTGCTGTTTTTTATCAGGAAATTTCTTATAATATGCATACTTTGCTGCGCGTTTTACAAAGCGGACAGCACCATCGTCTTTAATTATTACAACACTTTTCTTTACAAGATTATTAACTTTACGTATCATTATTGTTCCTCCTTAGCCGTCATATATGGATTATATAACGTTTTTAGACCTTTATCGCAAAGAGCTTTAGTTAGCAATCGGCTAGTTATTCTTGTTGATTCATCAATCGAAGCCAACTTATTCCGTTCAATAAATAGCACGGGAAGATCTATAGCACCTAGATTGTATCTAGCGGTTAGATAAATGTGTTTCGTAAAGGATCGCCGGCTTAGCGCCTGTATGCATTCTACTATTTTTTTATCTAAGATTGACGTAAGGTTTTCTATAACTCGATTCTCGTCAGCTACAGACGGAACAACTGCACCGATATCAAGTCGCATCACATCGCCCATATCGCTATACTTATCAATATCTTTAATCATAGTCTCTGAGAATACTATTATATCAGCAGTTTCATCACGAATGACATCGCCGGCAGCGGTTGATTCGCTAAATAACACATTTTTTATAGTAAGATTTTGCGGCATAGAATATCTCAGCCGCCACTGAGCGCCATATGTTGAATCGCGCATAACTTGAGCTTGAACTTGACGGCTCTTGATATCGTCATTTAAAGCCCTCTTCTGAGCATCAATAACATAAGGTTTTGCGTCCAACCCTTGTGCAGTAGAATTTTTATGGACACGCCAATAATAGAGTATTTGCGAAACATGCGCAATCTGCTGCGGCTGCAGTATTCTTGTTATGCGCAAAAAAAGCTCCCAATCTTGAGCTCCGTTGTAGTTGCCATCTTCACCTTCCAACTCCAACAAAAGTTTCCGCTGTATGACAGCAAAGTGCGTAATATAGTTGACCGACCGCAAGAAATCAGCATTCCAATCAGGTTTGAAAAATGGTTGATATTGTCGTTCGCGTTCATCAAGCTTAATCTCGTCAGTATATATAAATTTTACATCTGGCAAATTATTTATCTTTTCGACAATTCGCAATAAAGCGTCTGGGTGCAGCACGTCGTCATGATCAAGTAGCGCCACGTATTCCCCGCTAGCTTTATGGATACCGTAATTTGTCGCCCCAGCAATATGGCGATTGGCCTTAAGAAAAAAAGGCTTTATTTTTGCATTAGTCTTTGCTATAGCGCTGATTTCTTGCTTCAAGCCTGTATCAGGCGACGCATCATCAACAATAATCAGCTCCCAATTATCGTATGATTGAGATTCAACTGACTGAACCATTTCCCTCAAGTATTTCGTTGGAGTATTATAAGCTGGCACAATAATCGACACTAGCGGCTGTCTGCGTAATTTATAATTTATAGGCTTATCTTCATACCTGCACCGCCATGACTCATATAACCTGCGCTGACGCGAATCAAGATAGTTGCGATATGGCGAAATCAATAACAGCAAGAAAGAGTAAAGTGCTCTATTGTGTTTTATTATATTTTTCAAGCGTTGCAACATATTTTATTTCCATGTGTGATCTAGCTTCGTCACGCCGCCCCAGCGGCCGTGTCCATAATCGCGTTGGACTGAAAAAAACGGTCCTTCCTCGATAAAAGCAATCACCTTTGTATCATTAGTCCCCATCAAACCCGCCTTGATAAAATACCTGCCTTCATTAAGATTTAACTTTACAGTGTAGCGAGCTGTTTGATCTTTAATAGCGCTAGTTTTTTCTTGGTAAGTATTCGGTCCGTAAACATACTCGCCGTTTTCACGAAAAATTGCAACGCCTACATGTTTAACACCCTTTTGCTGCCATGACAAATCCACCGTCATAGTTTCTTCAAAGTCATACATGGTCTTTTCTTTACCATCAGTACCACGCAACACTATTTTGAACGGTACCGCCCCTTCGTTATCGCCGTTTAGCCCAGTTGTCTGGTCGTAATTCTGGCTGTTGCTACGACTATATGCCGCCGCAATACGATACGGTTTGCCAATCATTTTAACGTGGCCGTCTTCAATAAATACTGCTTTTGTACAAAACCTCTCGACTGCCGCCATATCGTGAGTTACTAAAATTACAGTACGTTTTTCACGCTTAAGCTTATCAAAGTACGAATAGCACTTCTTTTGAAAAGCCTCATCGCCAACCGCAAGCACTTCATCAAGCAACAAAATATCAGCATGAGCGCGAATTGCAATTGAAAAGGCTAAACGGACCTGCATACCGCTTGAATAATTCTTAAGCCGTTCTTCCATAAAGTCTTCTAATTCTGCAAACTCAACAATCGCGCTATACATAGATTCCATTTCTTCATGGCTAAACCCTAGCAGTGCACCATTAAGAAAGATATTTTCGCGGCCAGTTAACTCTGGATTAAATCCTACGCCGAGCTCAATAAACGGCACTAGCGAACCGTACACTTTAACGTTACCGCTATTTGGCGTATAAATACCAGCTATCGTTTTCAACAACGTGCTCTTTCCTGAACCATTGCGGCCAACTATACCGAAAAAGTCTCCTTCGTTTATAGTAAAACTTATATCTTTTAACGGCGTAAACACACGGTAGCCTTTGCGACCTTTTAGTATATTTATCAACTGTTGTTTAACACCCGAACTAGCTTCAAGCGGAATTTTGAAAGATTTCGTTAGTTTGCTAATCTCGACAATTGCCTTAGACATCAAACACTCTCCGCGAAGTACCGCTGGTTAGATCGAAAATAAAAAACCGCTAGCAATATTACGATGATAACTGCAACAAACGGCATCAACATCACCGGAAACGACACCAAATCATACAGCTGAAGTGTTTGTTGCGTCACTAATACCTTACGAACGTCTTGAACTACTTGAGCAACCGGATTAAGCATTAGCCATGAGGCAGCCCATGGCATCTGTTTTACAACCATTTGCAACGGATATATTACCGGAGTAGCATAGAATGCTGCTTGCAAGAATATTTCCCATAGATAACCGATGTCTCGATATTTAACGTTAAGCGTTGCTAGAAAAAATGCTACCGCCAATGAAAAGATATACAATTCAGCTATCAGAGGAATTATAAGCAACGCCTCTGCAGATATAGACACACTGTTGATTACGCAAAACACCAAAATAACGATTGTATTTATTATAAGATTGATAAATGCAGAAATAGTGCCGGATACAACAATAATAAATTTCGGGAAATTAATCTTGCGAATTAAGTCGCCCCGCGAAACTATTGATTGTAATCCTTGTACGGTTGCCTCGGTAAAGAAATTCCATAATACAATACCAACTAATAAATACACTGGAAAATGTTCAATATCTCTGCCTAGACGTAAGAATTTATCGAATACTATATATAGAATAATAAATAAAAATATTGGTTTTAAGATTGACCACAAATAACCTAATACTGATCCTTGATAGCGTAATTTAAAATCCGTTACAACCAGCTCGCGTAACAATATTTTATTACGTCTATTCCATACACTCGCTACTTTCATAGTCTCTCCAGCCATTATATAATAAGATTGTGACAAAAAACAATCTCGCCATCATCGTCCTTAACTGGAACGGCGCCGACGACGCGCTTGAGTGCATCAACTCGCTGGCCCAGCAGACGCTCAAACCGACTATCATAATCGTCGATAATCATTCTCGCGACGACTCTGTCATACGTTTCGAACAGTATCAGACAGAACATCCGTCCGTAGATTGTACAATTATCGCTAACAATAAGAATCTGGGATTCGCCGGCGGAATTAACACCGGATTGGTTTATGCGCGTAAACAAGGATTTGAGTATATTGGTGTACTTAATCCTGATGCTATTGCTGACAAAAAATGGTGCCAAGCACTCGTCGACGAACTGTCAAGCCAGCCAAAATGCGGCATTGCGACTGGTATTTTACAACGGCGCGACGGTAAGACGCTTGATACAACTGGCGACTTCTATACAACCTGGGGCTTGCCTGGCCCACGAAACCGCGACGAGCCTATTGAAAATGCGCCGAGTAAGCCTGGCGAGGTTTTTGGCGCGACTGGCGGCGGAGCGGTTTATCGCGCGGCAATGTTTGACGATATCGATATGTTTGACGAGGACTTTTTCATGTATTACGAAGATGTTGACCTGAGTTTTCGCGCCCAGTTAGCTGGCTGGAAGGTCCGCTTTACACCCAAAGCCATCGCTTATCACAAGGTTGGTGCCAGCAGCAAAAAAGTGCCTGGTCTCGCCGTTTACAATACTTTCAAAAACCTGCCGTTAGTTTTCATTAAAAACGTTCCAGGAAAATTATTTTGGTATATTGGCCTGCGTTTTTTCCTGACATATTGGCTAATTTTCGCCAGCGCCGTCCGCCACGGCAACGGCTGGCCAGCTTTCAAAGGTATATTAGCCTCAATAATTCGTAAACCTGCTGCCTACCATAAACGCTGGTCTATTCAAAAAAACCGCAAAGTCTCTGTCAACTACATCCGCAGCATCATCCACGAAGGGCCGCTACCCAATCAAACTGGGCTGATGAAATTTCGTAAGTTTTTTACTGGAAAATAAACTATTCCCATAACTGCTTTTAGTGCTTCTATTTTGTAAATTTTTATGATAATTCATAACCCGTAGGGCGTATATTGACAGAAAACACGTTCTACGGGTAAAATTATTATTATGAAGATTCATTTCTCGAATCAAGGAATGCTCCGCAATTTTGAGAATTTCCTTGAATCAGCTGATCTATCAAATCCCTCGGAGCTTCATATTTCTACCAACCCTAAATGGATTAATGTTCACCCTGCTATTTTGGTTATGACAGCTGCTCTAGCAAGAAAAGCTGGAAGACTAAATTCTACCATAGATACACCTCCAAAATCTGGCGCCTACCTTGACAGAATGGGCTTATATTCATACCTTAAAACACCATCACCATTTAGCATTACCCACAAAGACGAATCTGGTAGGTTTATTCCAATTTCTGTAATTAGCACTCCACAAGAGCAATCTGCTTTTATTTCAGATATGATCCCCTTGCTACACTTGCCAGAAGAAAAATCTCCCGTAATTAAGTATGTTATAGGCGAACTCGTACGTAATGTTATAGAACATTCCCTATCCTCAGATGGCGCTATAGTAGCTGCACAATATTACAAAAAAAGTAATCGGATTAGTATCGGAATTTGCGATTCTGGGATTGGAATATGGAAAAGTATGCAAGAATATTGGCATCCAGCCACAGATATAGATGCTATAAAACTAGCCCTTACGCCTGGGATATCAGGAACAACACGCCAAGAAGGAGGCACTGACGATAATGCTGGCGCTGGACTATTCTTTATTAAATCAATTGCAAAAATATCCCGTAGCTATTTTTTAATTTATAGCGGTAAAGGAGAATATAAGCTTACAAAACACGATCGGCGCACAAAAACTCCAAGACTTTATGCCGACCCAACACGAGATCCTCATCGTGAAATTAATACTGCTCCAGATTTTCAAGGAACCCTAGTTGCAATTGACATATCGTTAGATAACAACGAAGCTTTTGACGCACTTCTTGAAATGATTAGTCTAGTATATGATAACGCAATACGCGAAAGAAAACGTGCTAAATATAGGGAGCCCCGTTTTATATGATGATTACCGTTAAAATGTATAATGAAGCAGGGAAATTTGCTGAGAATAAAGAAATAGCTAAAACTATACGCACAAAGCTAATCATACCCAATCTAGAAAACAATAATATGATTGTGTTTGATTTTAACCATATTGAAGGGTGCACTCAATCATTTATTCATGCACTTCTAAGCAAACCAATCCGCGATTTTAGAGAAACAGCTTTTAAGAATTTATTGTATCAAAATGCCAATCAAGATGTTAAAAAGATCATATCAATCGTTTATCGTTATATGCAGGAAAGTTTAGATGAATAATACCCGTAGAACGTTTTTATATCAAAACACGCTCTACGGGGAGGATTAATCCATATGCGCCTACTAGAATATGAAGCCAAAAACCTATTGTCAGCGTGTGGAGTGCCGATACCGCGCGGCAAAGTTTTCGCTGCTAATGAATTGCAAGCTATCGCTGCGCCGATCATTCTGAAATCGCAGGTTCCTATCGGCGGGCGTGGCAAACTTGGCGGTGTGCAAATAGTCCGGCAGCAGTCAGATGTAGAATCTATTGCCCGAAAAATGTTCAACCTTAAAATCAAGGGATTTTTACCGTCAAAATTGCTAGCCGAAGAAATCCTCGATATCAGCCGCGAATTTTATTTTTCATTAAATATTAATCGCCAAACTGCTAGTATTGAGCTGCTTGCCCACGCTGGCGGCGGTGTTGAAATTGAAAGCCAAGATACTGCAGCCTTTTTTCGGCGTGATATTGCCAATAAAAAATTCGACTCTTTAGCTGACGAGCTCGCTGATTATCTCGATATTGCTGACAAAGCGTTCTTGCTGCAGGATATTGTTGAAAATGCTTATCGTTGTTTTATTGACAATGATTGCTTGTTACTAGAGATTAACCCGCTAGTACTCACCTCTGACGGTAAGTTAATCGCTGGCGATGCCAAAATTACCGTTGACGATGCAGCTGCTTTTCGCCACTTGGATTGGCAATTCGAAGACAACTCTACCGAACACAATTTCGTCATACTTAATTGTGACGGTGCGGTTGCTACAATCGCCAACGGCGCTGGGCTCGCCATGGCAACGGTCGATGCGGTGGTGGCGAGCGGTTTGACACCAGCTAATTTCCTCGATATCGGTGGTACAGCTACCTCTGATAAAATCCTCAATTGCTTCCATCAAATTACTACTCTCGATAATATCAAGGTGATTATCATCAATATCTTCGGCGGCATTGTCCGCTGCGATGAGGTGGCCCGAGCCATTATCGATGCCCAGCGGCAAATTCCTGACCTACCGAAACTCGCCATTCGCCTATCTGGCAACCGCGAAGCTGAAGCCCGCCAACTGCTAGCACAATACAATCTACCGCTATTCGACAGTTTAGAAGCAATCCTGGAGGACATTTCATGACACCGCAGCTTTTTACTGGCAAAAATGTCATAATTCAGGGAATCACTGGAAAAAACGGCCGGTTTCACGCGCAAAATATGCTTAATTACAAAACGCATATCGTCGCTGGCACCTCGCCTAATCAAGCTGTTTCCGAAGTTCACGGCGTACCAGTTTTCCGAACAATTAGCGATATCAAAAAACGTTTTGCCATTGATATTTCCGTGATTTTTGTGCCAGCGCCGCACGCCAAAGCCGCTATTTTAGAGGCTATTCAGGCGCAAATCCCGCTCATCATCTGCATCACCGAGGGCGTACCAGTACACGACATGCTAGAGATTAAGCAAAAATTGCGCCGCAGCCATTCAGTCTTGATCGGTCCGAACTGCCCCGGCGTGTTATTACCAGGCAGGCAGCTGCTGGGTATCATTCCAGCGTCACTAGCAGCACCTGGCGACACGGCGATTGTCAGCCGCAGTGGCACGCTTACTTACGAAGCCATGTCGTTATTGACACGGGCTAATTTCGGGCAGCGATACATCATCGGTATCGGCGGCGATATGATTAGCGGCAACAGTTTTGTCGATTGTTTACAGTTATTTCAAAACGACCCTAGCGTTAAACGTATAGTAATGATCGGCGAAATCGGCGGCATTAGCGAAATTGCGGCAGCTGATTATATTAAGCAATCTATCAGCAAGCCAGTTTATGCTTATATCGCTGGGCATAGCGCTCCTAGCGGTGTCCAGATGGGACACGCTGGCGCTATCCTCGGTACTAATGCGCTTGAGTCAGCAGCTGCTAAAACGGCTTATTTACAGCAAGCTAGCGCTATCACCGCCAACTCAATTAGCCGTCTTATTCAAAAAATAAAGTGATATAATTAGCCTATGAAGACAATTACCGTTCTAATCCCAGCCTACAACGAAGAAGCGGTGTTGCCGCAGTTATTCGCACGTCTAAAAGATTTGCAAAAAATGATCAAAAAATACCGCCTAGAACTGCTATTTATCAACGATGGTAGTAGTGATGACACCTTGACTATGATTCAAAGAGAAGCCAAAAAGAATTCTTCAATTGCTTATGTTAATCTATCGCGCAATTTTGGCAAAGAAGCTGGCATGCTAGCTGGCTTTGATTACGCCAAAGGCGATGCAGTAGTAATTATCGACGCTGACTTACAAGACCCGCCCGAGCTAATTCCGCAAATGATTGAGCTCTGGGAGCAAGGATACGACGATGTTTACGCACGGCGCCGCAGCCGCCAGGGTGAAACTTGGCTCAAGAAAAAAACCAGCGAATGGTATTACCGTATTTTGCAAAAGTCGACGCGGATTCCAATTCAACGCGATACTGGCGATTTTCGCTTGCTTGATCGGCGCTGTGTTGAAGCTCTCAAGCTGCTGCGCGAATCGCAGCGCAACACCAAAGCCCTTTTTAGCTGGATCGGCTTCAATAAAAAAGAGTTGCTCTACGATCGCGACCCGCGCGCTGCCGGCGATACCAAATGGAACTACAGCAAACTGATTAATCTCGCTATTGACGGTATCACCAGTTTCACCACGGCGCCGCTGCGAATGTCATCGATTTTGGGAATGATTATATCATGCGGTGCATTTTTATATATTCTTTATCTGCTAATTCGACCTCTATTCGGCGTATCTACTGGCGCTGGCTATTCATCGCTAATGGCAGTAATTTTGTTTCTAGGCGGCATCCAGCTGATTAGCCTAGGTATTATCGGCGAGTACGTTGCTCGAATTTTTAGCGAGTCAAAGAACCGGCCTGGCTACTTTGTCGAGGAATATCACGAGGCTAAGCGTGAAAAATAAGGCGCAAATTGGTCGTTTCGCTATCGTCGGCACAATAAATACGATAATTGATTTTGGGCTATTATTTTTACTGACCTTTCTAGGATTACCGAAACTAGCCGCCAATACTATCTCGACCGGTACCGCCTTTGTTTTTAGCTTTTTCGCTAACAAAAAGTACACCTTCAAATCAACTAGCAAAAATATCAAATATGAGATAGTGTCCTTTGTGATTGTTACACTATTCGGCTTATGGGTGCTTCAAAACGCTATGATTTGGCTGGCTACGCCGCTAATCAAAAACCTCATAACTAACGAACGAATTTCCTTGTTTGCCGCTAAATTATTTGCCACGGCCATCTCTCTGATTTGGAATTATTGCCTATACGAGCGAATTGTTTTCAGAAAGGAATCATCATGAGTCATATCGCTATTGATGCCCGCGTTATCAACTCTGGGACTGGTACTTACGTGGTTAAGTTGCTAGAATATTTGCAAAAAATCGACCATCACAATACCTACAGTATACTCGTGCCAACCAAAGATAAAGACTATTGGCAGCCAACTAACCCAAATTTTAACGTCCTAACTATCGATTTCAAAAACTATTCGTTAGCTGAACAACTTGGTTTCAAAACCTTTCTCGATGACCTCAGTCCAGATTTAGTGCATTTTTGCATGCCACAGCAGCCAATCCGATATCGCGGCAAGCACGTCACTACCGTTCATGACATAACACTACTCAATACTTATAATTCCGACAAGAACTGGCTAGTTTTTCATGCTAAACAACTAGTCGGCCGTTGGGTATTCAAGAAAATTGCCAAGACTAGCCAGCATATCATCACTGTGTCAAACACTACCAAGCGCGAATATCAAGCATTCTGCAGAATATCTGATGATAAAATTACAACGATTTATGAAGCCGCCGAGATTCATCGGGGCGGCCTACAGCCATACAAAACACCGTTTACGCGCTTTATTGCTTATGTCGGCCAGCAGCCCGATTACAAAAATATCCGCCGTTTGGGCGACGCCCACCAAAAACTACTACAAAAGTACCCCGACCTCGGATTAGTGCTAGTTGGCCGGATTAACGCTGCCACTCAGCGCAACAAAGACTATTTCGAATCAAAAAAGTACAAAAATATTCACTTCACCGGCTTTATACCTGATGCTGAGCGCGATTGGATCTTCACCCAGTCGCTAGCATATGTCTTCCCGTCGCTGCTCGAGGGCTTCGGCTTGCCGCCATTAGAGGCAATGGCCTACGGTACGCCAGTTGTTTCAAGCAACGCTTCTTGCATGCCAGAAATTCTCGGCGACGCAGCAATATACTTTGATCCGCTTGATATTGAGGACATTGCCAGCAAGATTGATACCGTTATTACCGATAAATCACTGCGTAATACTTTGTCTAAAAAAGGCAAGCAACAAGTGGCTAAGTATTCTTGGCGGCGGATGGCCGAGCAAACTTTGCAAATTTACGAAAATGCTATTAAAAGCTAGAGTCTCATTTCTTTGAAGGCTTTTTGCGCTAAATCATACATAGTTTGGTACACAGCGATATCGGCGCCCTGCTCGGCTGTGTGCAGATAAATTACGTTATCAACAACCTCGATTGAGACTTCGAAACCAAGCGCTGCCAATTGCTCCATGTACGTCGGGTTGAGCAGCTCAAAGCTAGCTGCTTGGTCGGTATTAGAAGCATACACCTCGTATAACTCATTAAACTTGCCCCACTCCATTTCGACTTTTTCCAAACCGCGAACACCGCCGAAACGCATCATTTTCTTGCGGCGAACAATAATTTGGCCGTAATCTTTCGGTACGTTAATTTGAGCGATAACTACTGATGAACTATCAGTGGCGCGCTGGTAAGTATACAATTGCACAAGCAATGATTCTTTATACAAGCCGACCACATGGTTATTAATATCTGATGTACCAAACTGAGCGCCGTTAAATAGTTGACCGCGCTTTGGTATAAACAACCAGCCCATATCAGCGCTATAGCAATAATTATTCTGGCGGGCAAATTGGTCGATTTGCGGATTATACATCGCCGGGTTAGCTGTCGCCTGATCAACGCCGTCCAATAACCAATCTTTGCCATGGCGACGGAATCGCCAATATTCAGTGAATATACTATTGTCGGTAAATAATGTCTGATTGGTAGCGTTATCGATCAGCGAATCTTTAGCACTCGCCGAAAAACCAATCGTTACTGTATCTTGGCTATCATCAGGCGAATCTAACATATCAACCACCTCGGCGTCGTTCACTACGATATCCGACATTTGGTTTGTCCGATTCATTAGCTGTAGCGTATAAATCATCAAACCAGCATGATAAGCATAATTTTCGGTGGTATAGGCTTTAATCGCTTCGCTATCTTGCTTCGCCCAATCGCTTTGATAGCGCAGGAATACTTGCTTGGCGTGATCGATTATCTGTTGTTCGTTCCATACTGGATCGGCAGCGCTAGCTTGCGTAAGTTTATCGCGCAAAAACTTGCTTTGCTTAATCTTATTAAACGCCTCGTAAAGTCCAGTAATCATACCGACGAGCGCTCCTAGAGCGATAGTTACACCTACCCAACCTCTAGCAATCAACACGAAGGTTATTACTATCAAGACAAAACCAATCACGTTCGCAGCCACAAACCGCGTACCCTCTTGGCCTATGTGTTTGCGCAGCGCCGAACCGATACAATAAGCCGGTACGAAGCCAATCATCGCTATACCGGCCAGCAAACCGCCTCCGCCTCCGCCGCCAGAACCACCGCCCGAGCCGCCAGATCCGCCGCCGCCAGCACGAGCAAAGAGCTCGATATTTGTCAAAAATAAATGTTCCATCGAGCTCCTTACTTTTAATTTATTATTTTATAATTAAAACTTGACTTCAACTGGCTTTTCAATTGCTGCCCGTTCGCTTTCGCTAACGTCGAAGAACTCTTTATCAGCGTTAAATCCTAGCATTCCAGCAAAAATATTAGTCGGGAAGACTTTGCGTTTGGTGTTGAATTGGGTGACGTTAGCATTGTAAAAGCGGCGTGAGGCAGCAATTTTATCTTCGGTGTCGGTAATTTGCGCTTGCAGCTCCATGAAGTTGCTAGAAGCTTTCAGCTCCGGATAATTTTCGGATACCGCGAATAAGCTTTTGAGCGCCATAGTTAATTCACCGTCGGCCTTGGCTGCTTCAGCCGGGTGTGTTGCCGACATGATAGCCGAGCGCGCCTCGGTGACTTTTTCGAAAACGCCGCTCTCGTGCGCCGCGTAACCTTTAACAGTTTCAACGAGGTTCGGGATCAAGTCGGCGCGGCGCTTCAACTGCACCGAAATACCGCTCCACGACTCGTCAGTTTTGATATTTAGCTTGACCAAGCTATTATACATGCCGATTACCGCGCCGATCACGACAACCAGCAGGATAACCACCACCGCTACGATTATTAGTACAGCAGCCATACTCCAATCCTTTCTTTTATACTTATGATTATAACGCTAAGAACTCGCCTGCGCAATAATAATATAGCGCTGGCGGCCTTCGCCCTCAGAGTAAGTGCGAATATCACTGTATTCAGCCGCTATCCGGTGGACAATCCGGCGATCAGCAGCGTTAATATGAGCAACATGCGAATTGCCGGTGCGGCGCACTTCTTCGATCCAACCGCGAGCCTTTTCGGCAATTTTTTCTTCGCGCTGCTTCTTATAACCGGCAATATCGACGATCACGCGGGTAACCGCCGCATTATTATTGCGCAGCACTGTCGATACCATGTATTGCAAGCTGCGTAGCGTCTCGGCATTACGGCCAATCAAAATACTATTGAGGTCGCTACTGGCAATGTCAATCGATAAAATATCATCCTGATAGCTAGTCTCGACCTCTATATTTTCGCCAAAAAACGACAAAATATCCTCGACAAATTTCTTGGCATAGGCAATTGACTGTTCTTTATCCATACTTCTCCTTTCCTACTTCGCCTTAATCCGCGTGATGTGCGCTTCTTTAGCTTTTTTCTCGCGGGTTTTGGCTTTTTTCGATTTTTTGGGAGCGCTAGCCTCTTCGGCAATTTCGTGCATTTCTTCAGCATCTTTTCGCAGCAAGAAATGCTGCTGAGCGGCCGCCACCAAGTTAGACGCCGTATAGTAAAGCGCCAATGCTCCTGGCAGCCCCACCATGATCAAGAACATCATTACCGGCATAACCTTCATCATGCCGCGCGTCATAATACCGCTCATCTCGGTCGGATCGGCCTCTTTACCTTCAGCTGCCTCCTTCATCAGATCGCGAAAACGCTTCTGGTTTTTACCAGCAGTTGGCGCGGTTTGCTTAGTGATAATATACTGAGTAATTGCCGATATGGCCGCCAAAGCCAACAAGAAAAAGTCGATGCCGTGGTTGCTAAAAGTCGTCTTGGTTAAATCGATAAATCCGAGCATTGTATGATTGAAATTAGCTGGATTTTGGATAATCGACTGAATGACATCAATATTTTTGATTGGCTCGTAAAGGTATTGGCTAATCACTTCGCTTTTGAGAGAGATAATGATTCTAATCACCTGGTAAAGTCCAATAAATATCGGCAACTGGATAATCAACACTAATACCGAACGCATCGGCTTAATACCATAGCGTTTGTATAGTTCCATTTGCTGCATGGCTTCAGCCTGGCGGTCGCCTTTGGTGTTTTTCTTGATCTTAGCCAACTCTGGCTGCATTTTGCGCATCAGCTTAGTTTGGTTGAGCTGGCTTTTGATTAGCGGATACATCACAAACCGCAGAATAATCGTAAAGATAATAATCGCCAGCCCGAAATCGTGCCACGGAATGATACTATACAATAACATTAGCGCGTTAAAAATCGGCTGGACAATCAATAATTGGAATAAATCATGCATAAAAGCCTCGTATTCTCCTCTCGGCAAGTACTTATCTATACCATTATATCATCTCTTTGGCTGGCAACTACCGAATCAAGCGATGATTTGCGCAAAAATAGCATCAAGCGATGATTTCAGATCGCCAGGCGCCAAACTTAACGCTTCGCCGTTGGTAACAATCACTGCGATATCGACGTTTTTAACGCGAGGTAAAACATCAACCCGCAAGCGTTCATAAACCTGGCGGCGGATACGATTGCGCCCAACCGCTGATTTATGGACTTTTTTACTAATTACTACTGCAAAGCGCGGCTGCTGGCGGTGGGGATTGGTAATATATCTGACCGTAAAATAACGCGACCTAACTGCTTGGCCGTTTTTGTATAAAAATTTCAAGCTGCCATGCCCGTGAAATCGATATTTTGACGCAATCATACAATAAATTCCATTATAGCAAAATAGCGCCGAAAATCAGCGCTATTTACCTGTAGTTACCTCGACTAGCTAGAGCGCGATACGAGCACGGCCTTTAGCCTGGCGGCGCTTGAGTACAGCCCGGCCAGCTTTGGTTGCCCGACGGGCACGGTAGCCGTGCGTCTTGACGCGGTGTCGAGTATGCGGTTGAAAAGTTCGCTTTGGCATAATGACAGTTATTATAGCAATTTCACGCTCAATAATCAATATTTGATTGCTAATCTGTCGAGATTATACTATCGCTATATAAATTATCCACATTTTTGGCTGGTTTGTCCACAAATTTAACAGAGGTGGCGCTAAATTGTGGAAAAACTCACCCCTGTTTAGCCGCCTACATAACTATCAATGAACGTAACGTTCTTATAGTTGTGGAAAACTCGTGAATCAGCTATCATAGAGATAAGTTATTAACAGCTTGTGAGGGTATAAGTTTTAGATGAATAATTCATTATGGCAAAGTGTTCTGGGGGAAATCGAGCTTTCAGTATCGCATGCGAACTTCAAAACCTGGTTTCGCGATACTGAGCTACTATCTTACGATAATGGCACAGCGACTATCGGCGTTGTTAATGTCTTTGCTAAATCACAGCTTGAAAAGCGTTTTGATACGCAAATCCGCGAAATCCTCAAGAAAAATAATCCTGATATCAAAGATGTTAATTATAAAGTCAAAAATACCAAGAAAAAAATCACTAGCCGCGAAACCACCGCTTCACTGCGCGATCGCGCTAACGAGTTAATTAGCCACGCGCCAGTTAACGCCAAAACGCCCACCGCCAATACCACCCTTAACCCGCGCTACACTTTTGATAATTTCGTGGTTGGTTCGTGCAACGACCTCGCCTACACTGCTTGCCAGGCAGCAGCCGCCAATCCTGGCGCCAAGTATAACCCGCTTTTCATCTACGGCGGCGTCGGCTTAGGCAAAACTCACTTGATTCAAGCTGTCGGCAACGCCATCATCAAGCGCGATCCCAAAATGAAAGTTGCTTATGTTAGCTCTGAAACTTTCATGAAAGAATTTCTCGATAGTATTCGTTTCAAAATCGCTGGCTTTAGCGATAAATATCGCAACGTTGACGTCTTGATCGTCGATGATATGCAGTTCATCGCCGGCAAAGAAAAAACTCAAGAAGAATTCTTCCATACTTTTAACGCCTTACATCAAGCTAACAAGCAAATTATCATCAGCAGCGACAAGCCGCCGCGCAGTATTCCAACCTTAACCGAGAGGCTGCGCAGCCGCTTTGAATGGGGTATGGCGATTGACATTCAAATGCCTGATTTTGAGACTCGCTGCGTCATCATCGAGACTAAAGCTAGCATGTCCGGCGTGACACTGGAGCGCCAGACGGTCGAATATTTAGCGCAAAATATCAAAACTAATGTCCGCGAGCTAGAGGGCGCACTTAATCAGCTGCTGGCTTATTCGGAAATGCGCGGCACTACGCCAGATGCTGCCACCGCCGAAGGGCTGCTCGGCAACGTTCGATCAACCAGGCCGCAACATCTAACTGCCAAGCAAATCATCGACAAAACCGCCCGCCACTTCCAAATTGACAGCAAAGAAATGTGTAGTAGTAAGCGCGACAAATACATTGCTACGCCGCGGCAAATTGCTATGTATTTGCTGCGTAGCGAATTACACATGAGCTTCCCGCGCATCGCTCAAGAACTTGGCCGCAAAGATCATACTACTGCTATTCATTCGGTCAACAAAATTGAAAAAGCTATCAAGCTTGACCTCACTATCCGCGAACAAGTCGCCGAAATCCGGGAGAAACTTTATGCTTAAATACTGTGGAAATTTTGTGTACAGCTGGTTCAAAGTTCTGGGTAAAAATTGTGTTCGTTTATCCACTGTTTGGCAAGAGTTCTGGCTATCGTTGTCATCAAAGTGGACAAACTGCCTAGTTTTACTATGTGAAACTCACTCTTTTTCCGCTAGATTTTCTCAGGCTAAAATTCGTCAATTACCTCTGTTAATCAGCTACTTTTCCCCATTGTCCACAGCACCTACTATATACATCACTAATTATAAAAAGAAAGATAGGTAAATAATTATGGAATTATCGGTCACACAAGAAAACTTTGCGCGAGCACTAGCAATCGTTGGCCGGATCGCTAGCAGCCGCGCCGGACTACCAATACTTGGCAATGTGTTGCTGCGAACTGAAGCTAACCGGTTATTGGTTGCTGCGACTAACTTAGAGATAGCAGCGACTTGCTATGTTGGCGCCAAAATTACTAAACCGGGCGAGTTGACCTTGCCAGCCAAACTGATTAGCGAATTTATAGCCAGTCTGCCGCGCGGTACAGTTGATATAGTTAGCAAGGGCACATCGATGACAATTTCGTCGGGCAATTATTCATCAATTATGTCGGGCGTTGACGCTGGCGAATTTCCAGAATTGCCGTCGATTGATGAAAATCAAGCTGTCACCTACACTATCGCAGTAGCTGATTTCAAGCAAGCTGTCAGCCAGACGATTATCACTACTAGTAATGACACCTCGCGTCCAGTACTAACCGGCGTTTATTGGCACACTGACGGCGGTAAATTGTATCTAGCGGGCACTGACGGCTATCGCTTAGCGCAGCGCCGCCTATTTGATACTACTAGCGAGATTGCGGCAATCGTACCGACGTCGAGCCTGCAAGAGGTGCTGCGAACGATCTCGGATAGCACCGACCAAGTCGAGGTGTTGTTTGACGACGAGCAAGTCCGCTTCCGGGTCGATGACTCCGAGATTACCAGCCGTTTAATCGAAGGCAGCTATCCGAAATATCAACAGCTAATACCAGCGACCTCCGAAACCCAAGCGCGAGTCAAGATGGATGATTTTTCGCGAATTGTGAAGATCGCTGGATTGTTTGCGCGCAATTCTGGCGGCAGCGTGACAGTGACGGTTGATGGCGAAAAGAATAATATTAGTATTCACTCGATTGCTAGCGAACTTGGCGAGAATACTAGCTCGGCTGATGCCGAGGTTACTGGCGGTGGTGTTCTCACGTTAAATTCACGCTATATTACCGACGCGCTTGGGGTTATTGATGGCGATAGCGTCGATTTCCGGTTTAGCGGCAAACTGTCGCCATGTGTTTTGTCGCCTGCAAGCGAAAATTCGGATTATATCCATATAATTATGCCTCTGAAGAGTTAATATGAAGATTTTGCGATTGGCGGTGCAGAATGTTCGCGTTCATTCGCTGAAAATGCTTGATTTGGAGCCAGGGACAACGCTAATATCTGGCTCGAACGGTTGCGGCAAGACATCGCTTATTGAGGCGCTATATATTGCTTTGCGCGGCAAGTCCTTTCGCGGCAGCGACGAATCGATTTGTTCGTACGGCGCTCAAATGTATCAGATAGACGTAGCTACCGATGAACTGCAATATCGGGTGACTTATCAAAATCAAGACGGCGCCAAGCGCAAACAGTTCGTGGTTGCTGGCAAAAAACACGGCCGCTTGCCTTATGCTCTCAAATATCCGATTGTGTTGTTTGAGCCGGATACGCTGCGGATTGTTAACGGCTCGCCGCAGCGCCGCCGCGATTTTTTGGACGGGTTGATTCAACAGTATGACCAGTCATATTCGCATGAGCTGAGCCGGTATAATCGCGCCCTGTTGCAGCGTAATAAGCTCCTCAAGGACCCGCTAATTAACGACGACGAATTATTCTCTTGGAATCTGATACTGAGCGATTACGGCGCTAAAATTATTAGTAAGCGCCAAGCGGTTTTAGACGATTTTAATAGTAAAATAACTGCAATCTATCAGAGTATTGCTGGCACAAGCGACACGGTTAGCTTGCAATACTCCCACGAAAGCCGCGTGTCGGCGCAAAAACTACTCAAGGAGTATGAAGAAAAAATCACTTATGACAAGGCAGTTGGCGCGACCAGCACTGGGCCGCATCGGCATGATATAGCGATTGGATTTGGCGATAAATCTGCTATCAAAGTCGCCTCTCGCGGCGAGGCGCGGACGATTGTTTTGGCGCTGAAATTTCTCGAGGCAGCTTATATCGAGCAGCAAACTGGTAAAAGGCCGTTAATTTTGCTAGATGACGTCTTTGGCGAGCTTGATCGACACCGCCAAAAGCGGCTGATGAGCGAGTTTGTCGATAACCAAATCGTGATGACGAGTACTGGCGATTAGTACTTATGATTGTCTACTCGTACCTATCGACTTTGTTCGTGTTGCCGATGTTATAATTCGGCATAAATGGCCACTGCGTGACGATTTCCATAGAGTTGGCTTTATTGAGGATACTTTGCGGCGTCGAGCAGTCGTATTTACTGATTGAAATCAGCGGCTTGCATTTAACTACCCATTTCGAATCTTTCTTCTCGAGGACGACTTTCAGGGTGTCTCGATTTAGGTCGGTGCCGGAGCCGTTAAATACCAAGGCGGCAATCGCCCAGTCGCCTTTTTCTAGTACAGCTTCATTTTTGATAGTATAAAAGGTACTTATCTTGCTATTACTGCCTAGGATAGCGCTATCTATAGCTTTTTTGTTCTCGTTTGTCAGTTTTTGTAAGTACGAATTAGTATATTTGTAGTCGAGAGAAACGCTTTTTTTGTCCGAGCTCAACAATATTCCTCGTTGTAAAATTGACACGATATTATCTTTACTCTTAGCTACTAAAAAGTACGTACCTTTCGGCAAGAAGTACTCTTTGCCGGACTGAATGGATTTTTCGATGACTGTTTTGGTAGGAGCGATGGTATTTTCGGTCTTGGTGTCAGTGCCTTTATATAGTATAACGCTAGAATATTTCGATGAATCGAATGAGATTGTCAAATACTGATGAGAAGTAATTACTGCCAATATAATCATTAAAACAGTAAATGCAGAAAAAGCGGCGGCAATTATAATGATTTTCTTCTTCGGCGTCATAAGTTATTCTCCTAGATGGCTTTTATAATCGGCATATTCTATCTGATAATCGCTTAATTTGATACCCATAGATACTAGCCGTAGCGTGGCCTTGTAGCGGTATTGCGGCGATTCGGTACGGATAACGATTATTGGCCGATCGTCTTTCTTGTAGTAACCAACCGAATAGTAAGGATCTTTGATTGGTAATTTAGCGACTACTGGATATTTTTCGGTGAATTTTTTGCCAGCCTCGCGGATTTGCTGGCCAGCAGTACCTTCAACTTTATCGTATTGATCCATGTGTTTTTTTTGCCACTGGCGAGCTTGATCTGATTGCGGCATGAGCTCGATAATGACAGTATACCGTGGTTTGGTGGTGGCGTTAACCTCTGTCTGGCTGCTGCGGAAGCCGTCTTTGGCGGCCGTGATTGAATAATCGCCTGGCGGCAGGTAATTGGTGCCGTCTTTGGCGGTGTACTCGGCCTTGGTTTTTTTGTCTTTGAAAGTGATTTTCGCGTCGTTAGGAGCCGCGGCAACCTCGACCGGGATTTTTCCTGACCGGTCGATAGCGGTGTAAATTTGATAAATTAGCGCACCAACGATCGCAATGATAGCGAAAATGATGGCAATAATAATTTTGCGTTTATTCATGCTGATATCCCCGATGATGATGTTGATGTTGAAGTTGATTTCTTTCTAAACCATATTGCCCCATCCCAATCAAACCCTTCGCCGCCAGCACTCGGAGCCTTTTCTCCTTGGCTGGCTGAGGCGTATTTACTTTCGAAACCGTTGATTTCACCTACGTATATCCAGGTATGCCCCGGCGAGAATGCGACGTCGCCTGGCTGTAGCTTGTCGTCGGTGAATTTGCTACCATCTGGTAAAAAGGTGTCATTTGCTTTTCCTAAGGCTTGCCAGTTTAGATTAGCCCATACGTATTGAACAAATGAGTTACCACCTTTGGCGTTATGATTGTATGTCTTGTCAAAACCGCTATCATAAACTAGTGTCGTGACAAAGCCGCCACAGTCGACTCCATAATCGCTTCCAATATAACGTCCTTCGTCTGTAGCTTTATAAATTGCTTCAATATATTCATCTTTTCGTTGAATGCGCGGTTCGTGATGTATCTGCGGCCAGGCGTATTTCAGAGTATACTCTTGTAAGGATGAACTAGCTCCGCTGCTGCTGCACGATGCGGAAGTGCCTGGCAAGGCAGCCCCAGACGAGCTAAGCGATGTACTGTCTTTGTATTTGTCATAAAGAGCTTTGGCGTTGGATTGACGTTGGCTAAGCGCGCTGCCGCCGCTCCTTTCGAATGTTGCTTCAAACACTACAGCAGCCTCTTCGGGAGTTGAGGTTGCTCTGACGGCATCGGCAACTCCGCCGTTAGTAGATGGGTGGTCTTTCCATTCGTCGGTCAAGCCCATTTCCCAAGCTAGGTAACGCAATTGAATCGCTAGATCATACGGGTCGCCATTCATATCGGCTGCGAATTTTACTACTCCATTGTTCCAGCGGTTATCATCCCATTGGGCGATACCAATATGCGTACCATTAGAGGCTCTAGGATCGACGTTTGGTGATGATTCTACCTGGAGATTACCGACGACACCAGCAGCCTGAGCTAGAGTTAGTTTGGTACCGTTGCCAGCACTCATCAGATAACCTAGGGCGGTTTCTGGATTGTCTGATAGCATTTTGACCACGCCGCCGCCTTTGGTTGGTGTTGCGCAACAGTTAGTGGTACTACTGGATGAAGCTGTAGTCGACGCAGTAGAGGCGGTAGCGACTGAGGCGCCAGCGTAGCCAGCCATTTCGTCGAGAGCGTCTTGTATGATACCTATATAATACTGCTCATCATTTTTGCCATCTCCGTTTGGGGCATATTTAGCTACATAAGCTGCTATACCTTGATCTATCTCATCAGAAAACACTGCTCTATCGTACGAAAACCAGTCGCCGCTATCGACGTTCTTGTTTTCGTCGGCGTCAGCGTCTACACTAGCTTCGAAAGAAGTCCACATATACCAATTTCGGCTGGCCTCTACAACGTGCGGTTGGGAGTCGGTTGCAGTGCGCCCGAAAGCATTATGTCCTTGGTGAACCTTTATCTGAGCGCCTGGCTCATCTGTAGTAGCTAGAGTTGATTCCATAAAAGCATGAGCATACGCTAAAAAAGGGTTAAGATTGGCTTTTTTGGCGCTGGCGACAGCTTTTTGACCAGTACCTTTTAACGGGCTTTCCGGCGCGTGAGCTTCAATATATTTTTCAATTGCGTCTGCCATCTTTGCAGCGTCTAGGTTGGGATAGGTTAGACCGTTTGGCGCACCGCTGCCAGGGCTGACTGACGATAAATCGGTACTTGACCCTGTCGAACAGGCAGCGTTACTGTCGTAGTATTCAATATTGTTGAGAGATGAGTTGATAATCAGCCTCTCTGGCAAAGCTAAAGCAGTTTGAGTGTAGGTACTCACCAGTATGATCGCTGTTAGTATGATGGATAACGTTTTTCGCATACAAATTTACCTTTTACCAAGTTTTTGGGGCTCCTCTTGTGTCGCGCAACGCTAAATGTAAGTGGTCGCATGAGTCAGGGTGAGGTGTTAGGCCAGCGCTAGTCAACTTACTATTTATTCCTGAGCCATCACGGTTGCCGCAGCCTATTTGACCGATGCCAGCGTTTTTCGGTAGAACATTACCATCAAGGAGGTATTGTAATAAATCTATAGCGTTCTGGTCGCCACCGGTTGTGGCTGTACCGTTTATCATTGCTATATCAACAGCTTCTCCGATAGGATGTAAGCTGTAATTATTAGTCTTATCACGTACTAGCGAAGATATATAAATAGGATATTTGTTGCCTATATATAAGATGATTTGAAGTAGCCTCTTGTCTACAGTTATTTCACCATCTTCGTTGACATACGCTGGTTGTCCATTCGCCATTTTTTGGAACTGATCGCCATCGTAGGTGATGTTTGGATTATCTAAAATCTGTTTTGATAAGCTAATAACGTCTCCGTCGGGTAGAGCAGCTGTAGGGCCACTAGTAGTTGATCCCGAACCTGTTCCTGCCGCTGATTTCGTTTTGTCTGGATCTTCATCCATACCATCGACAGTGCGTTTGTCGATTTGGTATAGGTTGTATAGGGCGCGCTGCCGGCTGTCGACGGTGCATTCTTTGGTGTTTATGATGCTAGCTTGGTTGCAAGTGTCTATCCAGTCTTGCAGCTCGCTATTACTCTTTACTTTGCCGTCTTCGTCGATATCGCCGGAAGCGCTCAATTCGCTAGCTACTTGATCAGGCTCTATGCCCATATAATCAGTTGGTACGCCGTATTGAACGTCGCAGGCTGGACCGACAGCGATGTCTTTTTCGTTGGCTAGTACCGAGTTTTGCGTGCATTTGTTCTCGTCGATGATATTTTTGGCATAAGCCGACGGATTAAATAAATTAAACAGCGACGAAGTAGATATCGACGAGATGGCCGATACGAATGCTAATGGACTCGATGCCATACCTAAATACGGTACGAATCGTATAGCGATTGACCCCAGGAAAGTATTCGGACTAGAGATGTCAAATGGGCTGTGTGTCAAGCGGTCTTCTTCGGCTAGGGCAATACGCTCGGGTTGGACAATTTGCTCGTCGAAGGCAACTTTTTGCTGGACGGTTAGCGGTGCATTGCCAGTGTAGCTGGCTTGGTCGGCCATGCTGTTTGATAAGCCCACGCCAGTGATGTCGCCGACATCAGTACCGGTTGCTCCTTTGGTCTTGTTGCCTAGGAAGTATTCGGCTAATGCTTTCATATCTACCCAGTTACCGAATGTGTCAATGGCGGTTTGTACGATACCTCCCATGGCTGAACTGAGCTGCTGCTGTACAGATTCAAGTGACAATATACCTTCGAGAGCAAATTCTCCTGCCGTCCAGGCCCAGCCGACTGGCCCTAGTCCGTTTTTGATGCCATCAAAAACCTCAACAGCAACTTCGGCCGCCGTCGAGCCGACCAGGTCGCACCCTACCTTGACAGGCTCGCTATTGACGACACCTAGGTAGGTAGCAAGCGCGCCGCCGACTCCTGGTATATAAGACGACGAACTGCCAGATGTACCTAGGCCCATAGTATATTTCATCAGTTTAGAGTCAGTGGCAGGTTTTTTGATAGAACCGTCTTTCTTGGTGTATGATTGAGTAAGGATAGTCGCTACGTTATTGACCATTTCTGGGGTAGCCTCGCCTTTTTTGATAGCGTCGGCGGCTGTCAAAAAGGTATAACCTAGTTTAGCGTACTGGGCGATTCGAAAAGCCTTATTGATGTTGACTATCACATTTGGCGCCTTGGCTGCCGCGCAGATTCCTTGAGCCATCATTAGCTTAGCATCACCGCCTTTTTTGGCAGTTTTTTTGGCTTCTTTCTTGGCAAAATCACCAGCCTCATCGGCGATTTCTTTCTTGATTTTGTCGCCGGCTTTGTCCTCAATTTTTGTTAATTCGTCTGTGGCTTCGGTTAGAGCTTTTCTGGTTTTTTTGGAGTTTAACTTTTCTGCTACTTTTTTGGTGACGCCTATTTTCTTGAGGAACTTGACCGCGGCGTCGTCAACCCAGTTCACCCAGCGCGGATTATAGGCGCGCCGGAAAGCGTTGCGAAGTTTAGGGTTATTGCGCAGCGCCTTTTTGAAATCTTTGGCGGATATTTTTTCGCCGTCTATCAGATAGTGAGCTGGCCGTTTGCCGCCGATTAGCTTGCCTTTTTCGATAACTTCGCCGGCTTCGTCGAGAGCTTTGACGCCAGCCTTATCAAGTTGTTTTAGCTGGTAATCGGTCGGTTTGTGAAAACGGCAGGCGATTTTGACCAGAGTACAAGATCCAGATGTGGCGTCATCGGCCAGGCGCCGCGACAAAATCCGGTTAGATCGCGACATTGATGTATATTGCTGCTGGTCGATGTTTGTAACAATTGATTCTTTGATAGAGACTAGCAGCGAACCCATGACACTAGTCGACGAACCGATACCAACAGCACCGACTAGTAGCATGCTGGCTACCGCGCCAGTCGGGCCAAATCGTTTAAGCTTATTCATAGCCGAAAAGCCGCCTGATTTACCCTTGCCCTTCTTAGGCTTGTTTAGGTCTCTCGAGGTGTTGTCGCGCCAGCCGTCTTGCTGCTGCGACTGCTTCTCTTTGTTATTGATATTGCCAGCGGCGTCGCCACTACTATTACCGCTACCGTTAGCCGCTTCGTTGCCGCGTTTGGCTGGTTTTTTATTCTCCATCCTCGACAAATTTCGGCTGACGGTATCATCCCAGTGCGCCTGGCTCGGCGACATTTCGCGCTCCCAGGCGTCGAAATCGTCGGCATGGCCTTGGTCTGTGGATGGCTGCATCTGACGCTCCCACTGGTCAAAGTCGTCGGCGTTGTCTCGGCTGGTGTCTGGTCTTTCTCTTGTACCTAGCGGCATAATCTTATTATAACCTTTTTAAGCTATTATGTCTGCTCCTCGGCAGCGGCTGCGGCGGCTTGTTGTAGTGTTGCCTGCGGGTTGGTGGTAATCAGGCCAGTTTCGGTGTCGCTGGCGACAATCTGGATATGAACGTGATTCTGCCCGGCAAAGAATAACCCCTGCCCGACCGGGAAATTGGCTAGGCGCTTGCGTTCTTCTTCGGTTAATTTGAAAACATCGCCAAGCACATCGACAGCGCTCGACGATTGCTTTAGTAGTAACTGCATTGATGAGTTCGAAACAATAGCGCGGCCCATTTTGCTGCCCATGAAGTCCTCGACGTCCTGAGTGATAGTCGTCAGGCCCAGGTAGTATTTACGAGCGCGCTTGGCTAAACTAAACATGAAGTTCGCCGAGTCGTCATATTTCATCAGCTGCCAAGCCTCATCGACGATTAACATGCGCTTTTTCTGCTGGGTACGGACAATATTCCAAATATGGCTAAGAACGATATACATGGCTACTGGCCGCAATTCGTCCTCGAGGTCGCGAATGTTAAAGACGACCATATTGTTGTTGATATCAATATTGCTCTGCTGACTAAAGATACCAGCAAATGTGCCAGTGGTATATTTGCGCAGGCGCTGCGCCAACTGCGGGCCAGTACCGCCCATGTGTAACAGAGTGTCATATAAATCGCCCATTGTCGGCGGTACCGAAGTGTGCGTCAATGGATCGCTAGTGATGCCGACGCGAGCGTAAGTGTCAATCAAGCCTTGGTCGAGGTCGGCCTCTTCGGATGGCGATAAGCCAATACCAGCGCTATTAGCCGAAGCTCCGCCCAGCATCAGCCGCAGCAACCCGTGCAGCGTCACTAGATTGGCGCGCAAGGCGTCGTCGGCTTCTTCGTTATCGATAACTTTTGGCAGATCAAAAGGATTAATTCGCGTGTCGCTGCTGAGGCTGAGCCGAATATAGCTGCCGCCAACAGCGTCGCTTAGCCGCTGGTACTCGTTTTCTGGGTCGATAATCAGGATATCGGCGCCCATCATCATGCTGCGAAGAGCCTCTAGCTTGACAGTAAACGACTTGCCTGCGCCAGACTTAGCGAACACTACCATGTTGGCGTTCTCTAGCGTGTAGCGGTCGAAAATCACCAGACCATTATTGTGCATATTGATGCCGTACAAAATACCGTTTTCTTGGGTTAAGTCGGCGCTAGTGAATGGGAAGCTGGTACTGACGGCGCCAGTGTTCATATTGCGGCGAATTTGTAGTTGGTCGCTCATTTGCGGCACCGTACTGTTGAGGCCTTGTTCTTGCTGGCTAGAGGCGGTTTTGCTATAAACCAGCATTTGCCCGAAGAATGTCTCGATCGAGTGCTGTACATAGCCTAATTCCTCTAAACTATCGCCGTAAATCGTTACGTACAGGCCGTAGCGGAAAAAGCGCTCTGATCCCACTTGCAGCTCGTCGCGCAGTTCCTCGGCATCCTGCAGGGCAGCTTCTTTGGCTGGGTCGCGCGTCTTGCCTTTTTCGGCATTAATCGCCATATCGGCCTCTAGCTGAGTAACTTTTTTGCGCAAGTTTTTGAGGACAATCGCTGTATCGACAGGATAAATAAACATGCTGATATCGAGGACTTGATCAATGTTGATTAATCCCGATAGCCAGCCCGTATACAACCGGCGCGGATAACCGTAGACATACATAGTTCGGCCGTATTTGGTGCCGATACGGAAATAAGCCGAATGGATTTCGAGGCTGCTCGGCGCGATTAAATCGCGTAGCGTGGTCATACCTTTGAGGAAAGCTTGTTCGACCTCTGCCTGCTCGCGCTCGCGCTGTTGGGCGGCGATATCTAGCGGATCCATCTTTTTCTTGCGGGCCATCACCTAACCTCCTCGTGGGTGTACGGATTATTACCTTCGCCCTTGCGAACGTATAGCGACGCTACATCGCCAAAGTCGTCAAGCGGCTCTCGTACAGCTGTATCTGGATTATATATGTTGTAATATAATTCGCCTAGCTGCTTGGTATTGAGCTGAATAGAATAAACGCCGACGCGCATTAGTCCGCCAATCACCGAATCGACGCGATTTTTGATTTCTTCTTTGGCTTTGGCATAGGTTTGGGTGTCGATTTTGGTGACATTTTCTTTTTTGCTACCAAGTAATATCGAGAATATCCCCTTGCTCTGCTGGACGATATTGGTAACGTCGCCGGTCGGAAAATACGGAATGACCACGAAAAAGCTTTTGTCCATGATGTTGGCTTCCTGCGACAAAACGTCGATAAAGTTGATATAATCGTCCATTAACACGCCCAGCAACATGTTATCCTGGTCGCGCCGTAGAGCGTCTAGCTTGTCGAGATACGGGCCGATATCAACCCGCTGCGAGCGAATGAATATTTGAATTGGAAAATACAAAGCATTGAGGAAGTCTTGATAGCTTAGCTCGACACCGTCGCGTTCGCGCGAGCTCATCAGGTCGAAGTTGATCGATTTGCAAGCAACAATAGCGCGAAACGATCCGTCGTTCATCACCACCATGCTGTCGCGTAATTCTGAAAAAATCAGGGAATTTTGGGTGCTAGTGGCCTTTGGCTGTTCTTTACCTTTGCCCTTTTTCGGGTCGGTCGATGATGGTGCGTCAGGATTGCCAGCGGGGTTGCCTGGTGCCGCGATATTTTGCCCAGAACCAGCAACAGCCGGCGGCATCGGCGCTGGCATTGGTGCTTGATTCGGCGGTAAATTGTTTGGCGGCACCCCCACTCCTTTCTTTGCCTAGCGCAGCGAAATGAATACTTCGCTGTCTTCTTTCTTCTGTTTGACTCGATCTACTTCGTGCTGCAGGGCGGCGATCGACAAGCCGCTATTATTAGCTAAACTAATTATATCATCTGAAGCCGCTGTTGCGCTAGTGTTTGCTGTTGGTTCGGCTGGCTTGGTTGGCTCTGTTGAGCTAGCTTGAATAGGATTGTTGGCGGTTGTGTTGCTCTGCTGGCTCGTAGGCTGGATAACTGATTGGTGAATGGTCGGGTAAGGGTTGAACTTTGGTAAATGTTCATCGTTTTGCACGGTCGTATCACCGACGTTATCATTATCAAAGGCTTGAGGCGCCTGAGGCGGTGCCGTCTGGTTGGTCATCGGCTGTGGTGTTGGCGCTTGCGTCTGCGCTTGATAATACATATTTTGGATAATTCGGTCGTGGCGCTCTTGGTCTGCCCGCGAAATCATAGCGTCGAACTTTCTGGCGACACTGCCGTCTTCGTCGAGCATACCAACTGTCTGCTGGGCTGCGTAATATTGGTCTGACACCATCGAACTGTTCGGGGTTGGTTCGGTGGTGTGGCGGATCGACCAACCCTTGGTGTCGGCGATATCTGCTAGGTACGACAGGCGCTTTTCGGTCTCCATCTGCGATAGGTCTTTTGTCAGATGCTCATCGACGGCTTTTGGTACGGTTATCTCGATCAGCGATTCGATACCGTCGGGCGACCAGACGCGCTTGCGCGGCTTCAGCCTATAAGAGATAATAGCTGCTACATAGATCTCCATCGGCTGATCCTTGCGCAGCGGCAGCGCCAACACGGTGAAAAATATGATAACTGGCAAAGGAATAATTGCCAAACCGACAAATATCTGACCCAATCCCCAGGCCAAGGCGACAGCAACAGCAGCAATTATCAGGTAGATGAACTGTCGGAAGCTAAACGGTCCGATCAGCTTGTCTTCTGCTTCGACATCTTGTGCAACTTTATATTCTGCCATACTGCTTATTATAGCGCATAAGAATACTTTATGTAGCTGCTAGTCCGTCGCGTATCTTAGTTATCGTCGCCTTGGTTGTTATCGTTACCGCCTTGGTCATTACCACCTTGATCGCGATTATTCTGATTATTCTGATTATTCTGATTATTCTGATTATTCTGATTATTCTGATTATTCTG
>CALHTM010000016.1 GCA_938039975.1 uncultured Candidatus Saccharibacteria bacterium | reverse complement strand
TGGTTAGCTGGTAGCGGCCGTAGTTATACTCAAACGTGCCGCTGAAATAAAACCACTCATCGCTGCCGACCAGCTGCTGCACTCGGTACGGCTGATTGAACCAAACAGCGTTGAGCTTGCTGGTATCGTCAGTCAGCACCGCTGTCGTCAAGCGCAGTCCGCGGCGGACTGGCCGAGTACTGATTTGCTGGCAGCGAGCGCGGATTGTTACCTTACCGGGCTGCAACTCGGCAATCGGCGTCACGTTGGTGAAATCCTCGTGCTTGCGCGGTAAAAACAGCAAAATGTCGCTAACCGTTTCGAGCCCCGCCCGCCGCAGCTCGGCTGCAGTTTTGGGGCCGACACCCTTGATTTGGTCGAGGCTGGTCGCGAGATTCATAAGTTTATTGTACTAGTTTTCGGGAAAATTGCGAAAAAGTATTGACAATTTTACTACTATATGCTATATTAATACTAGCTTTTCGCTCAAGGTTAATCAAATAAAAGGGCGGAAGGTTGCCCTTTTTGCCTGAGCGAAAAAAGATTCCTTAGGAGGGAATCATGAGCATTGCCACCGTCCTCGTCGCCGTCCTCGTCGTCGTCGCCTTCGTCGTCTCCCTGGCCGTTCAGGCCCGGGAGAGCGACCGGGAGGCGCGAGCCTCCCGGTCTAAGACCAGGTCCGATTACATTTGGGAGAGCGTCTTCCAGACGACTTCCAAAGCGACAGGCGGCAATTTCATAGCCGCCTGTCTGGCCGCCGAGACGGCGGTTCGGGCCGACAAGGCCGCCAGAGCCGCCCTGGAAGAGGAGCGCCGAAAGGGCTAACAAGCCCGCCAGAAAATAGCTCGCCGAATTGGTTCAACACTGGTTGAGATACTTAATCATTAAGTGTTTCCCGGGTTGATATACAAAACCCAATTCCGGTTTGAGCCAATTTCGGCGGGCTATTTTCTTTGGTGAGATTTTTTGTTAAGTTATTTATTTTTACTTTGAAATTTTATAGATTTTGCGGGAAATTGCGAAAAATTGTTGACATTCCTGTTCCAGTATGATATATTTATATCAGCTTTTGTTGACAAGTCGAGCAAATCCTTGTCCAAAAGAGTTTTTTGATAAGCGAGGCCCACCGGGCGAGATGCGTGTTCGAGATTTAATCGCGAGCAAGCGTCTCGCTCGGTGGCACAGATGACCACCCACGTTGCGAGAAAGATCGTTCTAGGAGGAACGATGCAACGAATGAATAGGGAAGATGTCATGGATCTTCTCAGGCGGGGTGTCCGCCTTGCGGCGGACAACCCGGGTAGAACCGTAATTGTCGAGTTCACTAAGCTCAGCATTTTTGTTGAGCTTGAGCTTGACGAGCGAGACCGGAGGGATCCGGTCTTCCTTGACACCATGGCTGAGCTTGCGTTCGATGACCTCGAGCGTAAGCTCGAGGGGCGCATGCCTCGTTTCGTCAACATCTACACTTACAGCGGGTTGATTCTCCGAGACTGACCCGCTGTAGTCGGTGTCCCGGCGCGAGATTTTCCCCAATTTCTCGCGCCGGGGCGGCCCGCCTCGCTTATCACTTTCCCTTGATTGATTTTATCAAAAACACCCGGTTAGCTAGCCGGGTGTTTTGTTGGCTTGAATTTTGCTCGAAAATCTACTCGGTCACGGCGATGATACCCTCTAGCGCGTAAGCCGTATCCTGCCAGCGCTCCACTGCGATGCAGTCGATGCCGAGATTTTTGACTGGGAAGTCGTTGCCGCCTTCTTCTATTTTGTCGCCAAAGAACAAAATTTCCTCTTTGCTCACACCGGTGGCTTCCATCAACTTTTTCATGCCGTAGGCTTTATCGACGCCGATTTTGGTGATGTCGACGCTGGTGGTGCCGCCCAGGCGCACTTCGAACTCCGGCAATTTTGCAGCAACGTCGTCGCGCATTTGCTTGCGGACGGCTTTGTTGGCTTCCGCCCAAGCGTATTTTTTCTCGGGCGAGGCTTGCTGGCCTAGCGCCGAATAAGTCACCTGGCTCAAACGATCCTCGATAATTTCGCCGTCGGGATTTGCTTCCCACAAATCAAATTTGCGCGCCGATTCTTCCAAGACTTGGGTGATTTTTTGCTTTTGTTCGTCGGTGAAATCTTCTTTATAGTGCGTTTGCCACTCGCCGGCATTAATGTCAAAAGTATAATAACGCGTGCCGCACGTCGGCATCATATGGAAGCGCGCCAGCAATTCCGGCGAAACGTTCATCTTGTCGATCACTTGCTTCTCGAACTGCTCGAATTTGCCGCCGGAAATGACGCAAACTTGATAATTTTCCAGCAATTTAGCGAGCAAGCCCGCCATGCGCGGCGAAATCGCCGATTTACTAACCGCCAGCGTGTCGTCCAAGTCAAAACCGATAATTTTCTTCATGATTTCCTCCTATTCCAATTATTTCACCAGCAAGAAGTCATTCTTGCCCTTTTTGATTAAGCTAGTCTCGGTCAGCGGCATGTCGCCGGCAATCTTCGCGCCGTTGACGCTAATCGCGTTATTGTGAATCAGCCGGCGCGCTTCGCCGTTGCTAGCGCACAAGCCAGCAGCGACCAGCGCTGCCACGACCGTCGTCTCGAGATCAACCGTCGGGATTTCGTTAGCCAAAGCGTTCAAATCGTCGCTGTTAAGCGACGCAATATCGCCGCCGCCAAACAACGCAGCCGTTACCCGCTCGACGCTTTCGCGGCGCTGGCGGCCGTGCACCAAGTCAGTAACTTCGCGCGCTAAGGTTTTTTGCAAGGCGCGCTCGCCTGGATTGGCCCGGTGATTGTCGATCAGCGCTTCGACGGTTTCGCGGTCGAGCAGCGTGTAGATTTTGATCAGATCTTCGCTAGTTTCATCGTCGCAGTTAAGCCAAAACTGGTAAAATTTGTACGGGCTAGTCATTTCTGGGTCAAGCCAAATGGCGCCGCCCTCGGATTTGCCGAACTTGACGCCAGTTTGCTTGTTGATAACTAGCGGCGCGGTCAGCACGTGCGCTTCGCTGCTTTCGAGCTTGCGAATTAGTGATACGCCGATGACGCTATTGCCCCACTGGTCAGCGCCAGCTAGCTGCAAAGTGGCGCCTTTTTCGCGGTACAAGTGTAAAAAGTCATACCCTTGAATCAGCCCGTAGCTAAATTCGCCGTAGCTGATACCAGCGCCGCCCTCGCCGATACGCTGCTGCACGAATTCGCGGTCGAGCAGCTGCGTCATACTGATATGTTTGCCGATTTTGTGCAAGAAATCAATGTAATTAATCTGCGAGAACCAGTCGGCATTATCAACAATTTCAAAATCCTGGCCGCGGAAAACTTGGCGGAATTGCGCCGCCAGACTTTCAACATTGCGCGCCACTGTTTCAGCATTGCGCAGGTCGCGCTCTTGCTTTTTACCGTCTGGATCGCCGATCATACCGGTGGCGCCGCCAACTAGCAGCAGCGGCTTGTAGCCGTGGTCGATAAAATGCCGGCACAGCATCATCGCCGCCAAGTTGCCGATAGTCATGCTCGGCGCACTAGGGTCAACGCCAAAATAGAACGTTCGCGGCTCGTTTATATCTTTGACATCAGCGAACGTCGTCTGGTTGATGAGTCCGCGCCACGTTAGTTCTTCTGCTAGCGTCATCTGAAACCTTTCTTTATTTAATAGTGAGATAGTAACATATTTGCAAATTATCAGCAAAAGCACTAGCCGTCGTGATGCGAACAGTGCTATAATGGTGGAAATATTGCTTATGGGAAGAGTGAAAGTGGGAAACAAGAAACGAAAAGTAGCTGGCGGCGTCAGCGCTTATGCTAATCTAGCCAATAAACGTCGAGTCAAGAAAGACGCGCGAGCGCGTAAAAAAGCCGAATATCTGGCAACTTTGCCGAAACATCCGGTCAAGCGGCTGCTCTACCGCTTGCATCCGAAACGCCTGGCCAAATACTGGTTTAGCCGCGATGGCGCGATAATGGCGCTGAAAGTTGTCGGCATTGCTTTGCTGCTAATCGTCATCGGCATAGCTTCGCTATTCGCCTATTTCCGCAAAGATCTCGACAAAATCAACCCCGACACATTGGCGCAGCGCGTCAAAACGACAGTTACCAAATACTACGACCGCAACGACAAGCTGCTTTGGGAAGACAAAGGCACTGGCGATTATACGTTAGTGGTCGACGCCAAAACCATCGCGCCATGCATGGGCAAGGCTACTATAGCTATCGAGGACAAAGATTTTTATAAGCACAGCGGCATCAGCGCTAGCGGCATTGTTCGCGCCTTTATCAGCAACTCGCAGGGCAACGCCGTGCAGGGCGGCTCGACGCTAACGCAGCAGCTAGTCAAGAAAGTGTTCTTTACTAAGGACGAAGCTATGCAACGGGGCTTGTCGGGTATTCCGCGCAAAATCAAAGAGATGATTCTAGCCATCGAGGTCGAACGAATGTACAGCAAAGACCAAATCCTCGGTTTGTACCTCAATGAATCGCCGTACGGCGGCCGGCGCAACGGCGTCGAATCGGCCGCGCAAACTTATTTCGGCAAATCATCCAAAGATTTAACCTTGCCAGAATGCTCGCTACTAGCCGCTATCCCGAACAACCCGTCGCTTTACAATCCGTACAATACCTATGGCCGCAAAGCGCTTGTCGAACGCCAGCATAAAGTACTCGACGACATGGTGTCGATGAATTACATATCCAAACAAGAGGCAGCGGCAGCCAAAAAAGTCGACATTATGGATACCATCAAACCGCTGGCCGACCAATACGCCAACGTCAAGGCGCCGCACTTTGTGCAGATGGTCAAGAAACAGCTAGAGGAGGAGCTCGGCAAGACTATCGTCGGCGAAGGCGGTTTATTAGTCAAGACAACACTCGACCTCGACGCGCAAACAACCCTAGAAACCAATATAGCCAAATTATTTAACGGCGAGATTACCGATGGCAACTGCGGTTATCGCAACTGTTCGCAATTTGCTGGCTTCTCAAACGGTGCAGCAGCTATTGAGGATACCAAGACTGGCCAGCTTATTGCCCTAGTCGGCAGCCGCGACTTTAATTACGCTGGCTTCGGGCAGGACAATGCAGCCACCGCTTTCATTCAGCCGGGTTCGTCGATTAAGCCGCTTGTTTACGCCCGCTTATTTAGCAACCAAGGCGGCAATAACGCCAATTACGGCAGCGGCTCGATTCTAGCCGATTCCAAGACAACTTTCCCGGGCAATTATAGTCCGAACAACGCCGACAACAAATTCCAAGGCAATATCACATTGCGCCAGGCACTAGCTCGCTCCCGCAATATTCCAGCCATCAAAGCTATGGCCATCAACGAGAAGAACAACAGCGGTAGTACCTGGTCGCTAATCCGCTCCGCCGGTGATTTGCAGTACTGCACGCAAGGCGCCGACGCGCAAGCTGGCCTATCGAGCGCTATCGGCGGCTGCGGCACGCGCTTGGTTGACCACGTTAACGCTTTCGCGACACTAGGACGAATGGGCACTTACAAACCGCAGACGACTATCCTGAAGGTTGCCAACAGTAACGGCCAAACGCTCAAACAATACAAAGAATCTAGCAAGCAAGTCATCGACCAGCAAGCAGCTTACATCGTTAGCGACATCCTTGGCGACGGCAAGGCTCGCGCTGGATTGGCGGGCCGCGACTACCTAGTCAACCTCGGCCGCGCCGGTGTCAAGGCAGCTGTCAAGACTGGTACCAGCAACAGCGAGATTAATGGCAAGGTTAGCGCTAAAGATATCTGGGCTGCTGGCTACACGCCGAACCTATCGATGGCGGTGTGGCTAGGCAATTCCGACACCTCGCCGCTACGTAATGGCAACTCACTAATTCCAGCTATGTTCTTCGACCGTACGATGGCCGATATCTCCAAGATGTATGCCGACCAAGGTAAACTAAAATTAAGCGACTGGTATACTGCGCCGAGCGGCATCCAGACAATCAAGGGCGAGATTTATCCGTCATATTACAACAAGGCCAGCGCTGCTACTAATGCCAAGATGACTTTCGACCGCGTCTCGAAAAAGAAAGCTACGTCCTGTACGCCCGAAGCTGCCAAGATTGAAATCGATGTCATGAAAATGGCTGATCCAATCACCAGAAAAGAGATAGTCACGCCTAACGACTCTAGCTACGACGCCGAGAAAGACGACGATGCACACAAGTGCGACGATCCGAAGCCAAACGTTACGCTAACAGTGACTAGCGGCGGCGTATCCATCGTCTATACTAGCGGCCGTTACAAACTGCAAAACATCGAATTATTATCTGGCAGTACCGTTGTCGCCAGCAAGCAAGTCGATAGCAGCGGCATCTGGAATATTCACAAAGGCAACTTATCAGCAGCCAGTAGCGGCACGCTAACCGCCAAAATTACCGACACTGGCTACTATACGGCGACTAGTAGCGCCAGCTACAGTCCAAACAGTAGCAGCGATGACGACGATTAAATCCGCTTCGTATCGCAGTAGTTTGCCGCCAAAGCCCAGCAAAATAGCACGCTCCTAGCAGCGTGCTATCTATATATCGCGTTGGCGATTTTATTGGCTTTGGCTATTGACTAGGTCGATCAAGTCGCTCTCGTGGTCTGGGCGGCGGCGAGCACTCTGGCGACGGGTCGCTGGAGCAGCTGGCTTCAGCTGCGGTTTTGTTTTCGGCGAATTAGCTTTTTTACTGGCTGGTTTAGCTTGAGTTTTAGTTTCGCCTGATGCCTTTGCCTTGACCAAATCACGGTTGCTAGCGCTGCCAGCTGACGATTGGCCGCGAGTGCGGCCGGCAGGACGCTGCTTGGCGCTAGCAGTACTTTTCGCGGGCGTTTTTGATACTGCTGTGGCTGCGATTTTTGCCGTTTTTTGAGTTTTGCCCGCAGCTTTGGTGGTCGATTTAAGAGGTTTGCTAACGGTCTCTATTTTCTTGGCAAAGATCATCCGGCCAGCTGCGGTCTGCAAATTACGGATAATTTCGACATTTAGCGTCTGACCTATCTGAGCGCTCGCCTGCTCGACGACAACCATTGTGCCGTCTGGTAGGTAGCCCACGCCCTGATGCGCGTCCTGCCCCTTCTGAATAAGCTCTAACGTGATTTTCTCGCCGGGTAGATGCTCCATCCGGATACTCTGCGCTAATTCGTTAAGGTTTAGCACTTCGGTACCCTCGACGGCGGCAACCTTGTTTAGATTATAATCTAGCGTCATGATCACTGCGCCGTGCTGCTTAGCTAGCTTGAGCAGGCGGTCGTCGACACCTTCGCGAGCGTGGCTGCCGTCTTGCAGCAATTCGACGTTGACGCGTTCCATAGCTTGCAGCTCGGTGACCACATCAAGCCCATAGCGAGCGCGAGCACGTTTATCAGCGTCAGCATGATCAGCCAGAAACTGCAGTTCGCCGATAACCGAGCGTGGAATCACCAGCGTACCGCCGATAAAGCCAGTTTGCGCTACCGGTACAATTCGCCCGTCCATCAGCACCGAGGTATCTACCAAGATAGCCCGATCTTTTGATTTGATGGAGTTTTTGGGCAGGCGCGCTAATAAGTACGACACCTCGCCCAAAATAAGCAGCGTTACCGCCAATAATATTAAGTCTTTGGTTTGCATATTTTCCTTTCTTTTTGCTTTGATTGACTATTGACTACTTGAGATAGCCGATCAAAGCTTGGCGTAAATCTTTGACGCCTTTTACAAATGAATTCTTTTTGCCAGAGGTTGCTGGCGCAATCGCTTGGGTGAAACCGAGTTTTTTGGCTTCGTTCAAGCGCTTGTCGGCGCCTTGTGCCGAGCGAATCTCGCCGCCTAAGCCCACTTCGCCAAACACCACCAGGCCGTCGTCGAGTTTACGCCCAGCCGCCGCGCTAGCAATCGCCATCGCCACCGCCAAGTCTGCTGCCCGGTCGGCAAGCTTCAAGCCGCCAACCACATTCACATAAATATCTTTATCGGATAAATTCAATTTGGTGCGCTTCTCTAGCACCGCGATGAGCAGATTGAGGCGGTTGAGATCGAAACCGCTGGCTGTCCTCTTAGGATACCCGAAATTAGTCGAATTGACAAGAGCTTGGATCTCAACGAGAATCGGACGGTTGCCTTCAAGCGTCGCCAATACCACCGAACCATCGGCGTTTTGGCGCTCGGCCAATAGCGCGGCTGACGGATTTTCGACGACCCGCAAACCCTTATCGTTCATCTCGAAAATTGCCGCTTCGCTAGTCGAGCCGTAGCGATTCTTGACGGCGCGCACCACTTTGAAGCCGCCGTAACGGTCACCTTCGAATTGCAAGACCACATCGACTAGATGCTCGAGAACTTTCGGTCCGGCGATCGAGCCCTCCTTGGTGACGTGGCCCACTAAAATTACCGCTGCACCCGAAGCTTTTGCTGCTCGGATGATGACATTACTTGAGTTGGTAATCTGGCTAACGGTACCTGGCGCGCTGGCGATTTCCTCGAGGCTAAGCGTCTGAATACTGTCGATAATTACCAATTTATATTGGCCGCTGCGAATTGTCGCAGCAATGTCGTCAGCGCTAGTGCTAGCGACAAACTGCAGGTCATCGCCAGAGGTAGCACCGAGACGCGTAGCGCGGAGCTTAACCTGGGAAGCGCTTTCCTCGCCGCTGACATATAGGACCGATGATTGCTCGGCAACATGCGCTGCTACCTGCATCAATAGTGTCGATTTACCGATACCCGGCTGTCCCGCTAGCAGCATTACACCTGCCGGCAGAATCCCGCCGCCTAGCACTGCGTCGAGGTCGGTAATACCGGTCGGCAAGCGTTTCACTGAGTCCTCAGTGGCAATTGAACGCATCGACTGCGGCTTTAGGATTTTACCGCGCGAATAGCTGCGCGCTACCACCGAAGCACCCTTAGTCTCGACTACTTGTTCGACGAGCGTGTTCCACTCGCCGCAATTCTCGCACTTGCCAGTCCATTTCGGATAGCTGGCGCCGCAATTTTGGCAGACGAAATTACTGCGCGCTTTGGCCACTATTTACTCCGGCCGGCGCGGCTACGCCGTTGATGCTTTGATTGAGCTGATCGGCTTTAACAGCTAAGCTTTTGAGAGTTGCCACATCGTCATTGTAAGCTTTAATCCGCGAATTGAGCGAACCCTGCCGAGCATTGATAGCGCTAATTCGCTGCTGCAGCGCCGACCGCGCCACCGTGAAATCAGCTTGCGAACTAAACTCACCGCTCCTGGCCCGTTCATTAAAACTATTAATATCAGCGTTAATTTGCGATAAATCGGACTGATAAGCTTCGACATCTTGTTTGATTTGCTTAGCGGCTGACTGCAGTTTGGATTGCAGCGCTTCAGCCCGAACGTTAACTCGGGTAAATACTGCCGTGTAAGCTTGGTTTTTGGCGACAATTGACGCTCGATCAGTGAAATAACGCGCATAATACTGTTCAAGGTCGGAATCAAGCTCGCCAATCGTGGTACCGATAATCGAATGTAGTTCATCTAGCTCGGCGCCTGGCTCGGCCTCGCGGTAGTATTCCATAGCTTTGGCAATTTCCGAATCATTTTTGACCTTTTGATAAGCCTTTTTGATCATAGCGTCGACTTTAGGCCGCTCGAAGATATTCAGCCGCGCATACTGGGCGTGCAACAATTCGTGCGCCGCCGTTACTTCTTTGGCGCCAGCTAATTCGGCATTTTCGACGTCAAAAAGATAAATCTTATCGCCATAGTAGCAGCCCAAGATGGCTGCGGTACGTTCGGTACTTTTGCAATGAGCATTGAACTGATCGCTAGTCTCAATAGCTGGCTGAGTTGCTCGGAAGGTTCGCTGCGCCGCCGGAGTCAGCTTGATTGAATCTTCAACCGCGGCAACAGCTGCAGGCGGCGTGAAAGTCGACGCTCGATAAGTATCAAAGGCTGTCTGCCCGTAGAAAAAACCGCCAACAGCAATACTTATCACTGCCATCAAAGCGATGATTTTCGAGACAATACTACGTCTGGCTGTCGGTTTCGCTGCGCCGTTCAATCGCTATCGCTCCTTTCTTGATCCCTACTTCTAGGATATCACCTTTAGCATAGGCGCCGTCAAGTACTTGCTCAGCAATAGCATGCTCAACCTCGTCCTCGATGACGCGGCGCAGCGGACGGGCGCCGTATTTGATACTGTAACCCTTGTCGATAAGGAATTTTTTGGCACTAGGTTTAATCGTAAGGGCCAGGCCTTTGCGCACCAAACGCTGGCGCAGCTCGCCGATTAGCAGGTCGAAGATCTTGCCGACCTCGGCGCGAGTCAACGCTCGGAAAGTGATAATCCCGTCAAAGCGATTAATCAACTCGGGGCGCATAAATTTATCGAGAGCATCGCGAGCAAATTTAGCATTGCGGCGGTGCAAATCGTCAATTTCGCTGCCTTTGTCGCGGCTAGAGTGAAAGCCAAGTTCCGACTCTTTGGTCATCTTGTCGGCGCCGAGATTGCTAGTCAAGATGATAATCGTATTGCGAAAGCTAACTTCGCGCCCCTTAGCATCAGTCATCGTCCCATCTTCCAGTAGCTGCAGCAGCAGGTTGAATACGTCTGGATGCGCCTTTTCAATTTCGTCAAAAAGCACCACGCTGTACGGCTGGCGGCGAACTTTGTCAGTCAATTTACCGCCGTCCTCGTAACCGACATAACCAGCTGGCGCCCCGAGCAGGCGCGACGTATTATGCTTCTCGCCGAATTCGCTCATGTCGATTTTGATAAGCGCTTCTTCGCTACCGAAAACTTCTCGTGCCAGCACTTTAGCTAGCTGAGTTTTACCGACACCAGTCGGCCCCATGAAGACGAAACTGCCAATCGGCCGCTGACTGCTAGCTACGCCGCTGCGGCTGCGGCGGATTGCCCGCGCCACTTTACCGATAGCCTCGCGCTGGCCAATGATATACTTACCGAGATGCTTTTCGAGCTGGCGCAGCAACTTCGCTTCGCTAGTCTGGACTTTTTCGACTGGAATGTTGGTCATCACAGCGATAGCATGCGCCACATCGTCATCGGTCAGTTGAATAGCACGTCGGCCTTTTTGGGCAGCAACTTCTGTCTCGAGTTTTTTACTAATCTGGCTAATGCGCTGTTTGTACATAGCGGCTCGCTGATAATCTTCGTGCAAGACAGCGTCCTCCATGCGCTCATTTAGGTGCTTGAGTTCTTTGAGATATTCGCGCTCGCGGCTCGGACGATGGCCCCGCTTGACGCGAACTCGGGCAGCCGCCTCGTCGAGCACGTCAATTGCTTTATCAGGCATGAAACGGTCGCTGACGTAGCGGTCGCTCATATATACTGCTGACTCAATCACTTCGTTGGTGATTTTGACGCCATGATGCTTTTCATAATAATTTTTAAGACCTTTCAAAATAGCGATTGTCTGCGCCATAGTTGGCTCTTTGACAACGATAGTCTGGAAACGCCGTTCTAGCGCCGTGTCTTTCTCGATATGCTTGCGGTATTCGTCGAGAGTCGTCGCGCCAATCATATGCAGCTCGCCACGCGCCAATGCCGGCTTGAGAATATTCGCTGCATCCATCGAACCTTCCGAGGCGCCAGCGCCAACCAGCAGGTGTAATTCATCAATAAAAAGAATTATGTTACCTTGTTTTTTCACTTCAGCGATTACCTTTTTCAGCCGATCCTCGAATTCGCCGCGATATTTGGTACCGGCAATCATCGCCGCCATGTCTAACATAACCACGCGGCGATCCAACAAATGGCCCGGTACGTCCTCGCGGACGATCCGCTGCGCCAGTCCCTCGACGATAGCGGTTTTGCCAACGCCTGGGTCGCCAATCAATACTGGATTATTCTTGGTACGGCGGCTAAGGATAGTGATCATTCGCTCCAGCTCTTTGTCGCGGCCAATCATCGGGTCAAGCTCGCCATTGGCCGCTCGTGCCGTCAAATCCATGCCAAAGGCGCTAAGCGCCCCGCCGCGCGTGTTGCCGCGGCGCCGCGGTTCAGTAGCAATATCGCCATGTTCGCCGCGATTCTCTTCAAACGACTTCTCGAGTTCGCTGATTATCATATCGACATTGATGCCCATCTCGCGCAGCAGCGCTGTCGCTCGGGCATTTCCTTGTCGTAGGACGCTGTATAAGATATGCTCTGTACCGAGATAATCATGGCCGTACTCGCGTGCCGCTTCCCATGCCATGCGCAATGTCAATAAAGCCGTCTCGCTAAGGCCCACCATACCAGTACTAGTAACCACTCGCGACGGTTTGATATCCAGAATCATTTCAGCTTGTTGCAGGGTCACGCCAGCGTCAGTCAATACCTGCGCCGCCGAGCTCGACCCTTGCGCCAAAACGCCGAGCAACAAGTGCTCTGTTCCAATGTAATTACTGCCATTACCGCGAGCAATCGCGTCAGCATGCTGGACGCTAGCGCGCGCATTGTCGGTCAATCGCGAAATAAAATCTGCAAAATCTTCTGGCATCATCAGTTCTCCGTTCTGAGCGTATTGCCCATTACAGCCAATTATACATAACAAATTAGCACTCGTCAAGGCAGAGTGCTAATTTGCAAAAAAGCGGCTGCGGGTTTTAGTCTTGATTTTCGATAGCGCTAAACAAATCTTCCTCGACGTTCTTGCGCGGTTTTTTCTCGGCTGATTTCGGCGCTGTGGTCTCGATGTTCAATTCGTAGCCAGTCAGGCGGCTCGCCAAACGCACATTTTGTCCGCCGCGGCCGATAGCGATTGATTGCTGGTCTTCAGTAACATAAACATTGGCGGTTTTTTTGTCCTTATCAATCTCGACTTTAACAATCTCAGCCGGGCTAAGAGCATTACGGATATACGTGTCCATATTATCATCATAAGTAACGATATCGATTTTCTCTTGCTCGCCGATTTCGCTCATCACCGCATTGACGCGCGCGCCGTGACCGCCGACGAACGTTCCGACCGGATCAACGCCTGGCACCGTGCTAGCAACCGCAAGTTTGGTGCGGCGGCCAGCTTCGCGAGCGATACCTTTGATCTCGACGGCGCCAGTTTCCATCTCGGGCACTTCTTGGCGAAAGAGATATTCGATAAAGTCCTCGCTGCCGCGGCTGAGGATTAGCTGCGGGCCGCGACCTTCGCGTTCGATGTCTTTGATTAATACTTTGATCCGCGAGCCAATTTTGTAAAACTCGCCTTGAATCTGCTCACTCTGCGGGATAATACCAGTGGCCTTGCCTAACTCGACACGCACCACGCGCGGCTCGACACGCTGCACCATACCGGTAACGACCGTACCGATTTTATCTTCGAACTCTGCCAGAACAACTTCGCGCTCGGCTTCGCGCAAGCGCTGCATGACGACCTGCTTGGCAGTCTGGGCGGCCACTCGGCCAAAGGACTTAACTTCATGGGCTTCCTCGACAGTATCCCCTAACTGAGCATCTGGCTTCTCTACCCGAGCGCCCGCCAAGCTGATTTCGGTGGCCGGATTGACGACATCCTCGACGACTTCGCGCTGAACAAACACCTTGGCGGTGCCGTCATTGATATTAAGTTCAGCGCGCACATTTTGCTCGCGCTCGCCGTTATCGCGGCGCCAGGCAGCAGCGATTGCCTGCTCGATTACGTTTAATACGGTTTCTTCAGGCAACGCCTTTTCATCAGCAATCGCCCGCACTGCTAGCGTCAACTGCTTGATATTCAAATCTTCCATATAATTCCTTTCTTTTAGTTCCAATACGAAAACAACCGACCTGCCGGCCGGATGAGTACGTACTTAATGTAACACGCGAGGGCTGGCGTCGTCAAGGCCAGCAGTGCGATACAAAAATATTTCACAAAGAGTTGAGTTGGGGGCGGGACGGCGAAACAAATCGCGCATCCCGCCCCCGCACCTCATGCGTCGTCTGAGCTTGGGGGATACTCCTCACGAGAGCAGATCCACAGCCTGAAGATACAAGCTGTGATCTTGGACCTATGCTCTTTTACAGCGAATATTGCCGCCGCTATGTACGCGGCCAGCGCCGCCCATGCAGCGGCCTCGTAGTTTTTATAAACGCTCCCATAATGAGTAGCTGCAGAGTACAGGAAAATGATAGTAAGCATCACTCCTAAGAGTGATACGTGGGCACTCCCCACTCTCCGCTTCCGCCACAGGGAGGCGGTGAGAAAGATAGACAGGACCATAGCCGAAAGGCTAGCCACTACAGTGAGCATGAGCATAATCATACCTCTCTGATATAATTGAGGTGCGGCCTATCCAGACCGCTACCTCGGACGCATGCGGACTTTCCGCGCGTCAGGCAGCCTTTATCTGAAAGGCTAATTCTAATTATACTATACTTACTGAGCATCGTCAATGTTTTTCAACATATTTCATGCTTTTGGCAAAAGTTACACTTTGCTGCCATGAGGTAGATGATATACTAGACCTTATGAACCAACCCCTTGTCTTCAGCATTACCCATCGCCTCCCCGGCACCTTAGCGCGTGCTGGTACAATTCAAACGCCGCATGGCACGATTCAAACGCCAGCTTTCATCGTTGGCGGCACTAAAGCTACCGTCAAGGCGTTGACTGTCGAACAAGTCAAGGCCTGCGGCGGGCAATCAATTTTGGCCAATACTTATCATTTGATGCAGCGGCCAGGCGCCGAAATCATTCATAAAGCTGGCGGCCTGGGTAAATTTATGGATTACGATGGGCCGACTTTCACTGATAGCGGCGGCTTTCAGATTTTCAGTCTGGGAATTGCTTACAAAAAAGGCATTGACGCCGTCGCTCACACCCAAAAAGGCAACGCTGCGCAAGCGGTCAAGTCTGCTAATCAGCTAGCCAAAGTTACCGACCAAGGCGCGCAATTTCGGTCGCATCTGGATGGCAGATATATAATGATGACGCCAGAATCGTCAATGGAACTACAGCACGCTATCGGCGCTGATATTCATATGGCCTTTGATGAGCTGACTGCACCGCTAGCGGCCCGCGGCACGATTGTAAAGGCAATGCAGCGAACGCATGCTTGGGCGGAGCGCTGCTTGGTTCGCCACGATGAGCTAAACGCCGAACATCTAGCACGCGGCGAAAACCTGCAAGCGCTCTACGGCGTCGTCCAGGGCGCCCGCGACGAAACACTGCGCCGCCAATCGGCCAATTTCCTGGGCGAGCGCAACTTCGACGGCTACGGTATCGGCGGCGTTTTTCAACCTGGCGAGATCGCCGACGTAGTCCGTTGGGTCTGCGAGACTTTGCCCGAGGATAAGCCGCGCCACCTATTAGGCTTAGGTTCGCAGCCGGCCGATTTGTTTCTCGGCGTCGAATATGGCATCGATACTTTCGATTGTGTCGCGCCGACCCGCCAAGCCCGCAACGGCGCTCTGTATACATTTGACGGCCGCATCAATATCAGCAATGCTCGCTTTCGCGAGGACTTCGCGCCGATCGACCCTGAGTGCGACTGTTATACTTGCCAGCATCATACGCGCGCTTACATCAATCATCTGTTTCGCGCCGATGAGATTCTCGGTGCTACGCTCGCCAGCATTCACAATGAACGCTTCGTAGTGCGCACTGTCGACCAGATCCGCGCCTCGCTGCTAGACGGCACATTTTTTGATTTCAAGCAGTCGTTCCTGGCTCGCTACTACGGCGATAATTTACCGATTGGCGTCACATTATAAAATAAAACCGCGTCAAAATCTAACGCCAGGATAAACCAAGCAACTAATTCACCAGGTATTTCGCTGGCTGCTCGAACGTATCCAATTTTTCATGCTTTTTCACGCGGGCAATCAAATGCATAGTCAGCGGCGAGACCATAATCTCTACCGCCATCTTGATTAAAAACACCGTGACGATTAGCTGCCAAAAGCTAGCCATCGGCATAGTACCAGCAAAAGCAATCGTCGAGAAAATCACCGTATCTAGCGCGTTACCCGCCAATGAGCTGCTAACCATCCGCCGCCACAAACCGCGGCCGCGGCTAGCAACCTTCATCCGTCCCATTACGTAAGCATTAATGATCTCGCCAACAAACAGCGCCGTTACCGAACCGATAGCCAACCGCCAAACCACACCCAACGTCGATTCAAACGCCGCTTGCCCCGTCCAGCTACTATCTGCCGGCAATAATTGCACCACCCAAAAAGTCAACGTCATCAGCATCAAGGCCGCCACACCGCTATAAATCAGCCGACGCATCCGGCGATAACCGTAAACCTCAGTAATTATATCACCCACGATATATGCTAGCGGAAACAAAACTGTGCCAGCATCAAAAGTAAGCCAGCCAACAGATACAATTTTGACGCTGACAATATTACTAACCAATAGTGTCGTTACAAAAAGTACCGCAAATATATCATACAGAGAATAATGTTGTTTCTTTGTCATATTTTAGATTATATCACGCCGGCAAGCGCTGTTCCGGACAACTCGCCAAAATCCGTTCCATAGCCGTGCGCTCCGGCGGCGTCACCCACAGCGAGTATTTTTTCTTGACGGCAATTTGACGGGCAATATACTGGCAGCGAAAAGGTTTGTTAGAGGGCAGCCAAGTCGCCGCATCGCCATCGCCTTTCTGCTGGTTAGCTGGTCCGTCGACAGCTAACAGCTCAAGCGGGTCGTTAGCCAGACTGATTCGCTGTTTGCTAGACAACTGCTGAGCACCCGTCTGCCAAGCATTGCTCAGCGCCACTACGTGGTCAATTTGCACAGTGCCGCTAGAATTAGCACCGCGCTTGAAAGCGATCCGCTGCCCAGTGTACGGGTCGCTAAGAGCGCCAGCCTGCACTTTGCAGTTGTCGTCACCCAGGACAGCGTTTGCCAAGTCGCGCCGCAAGATAACATTGCGCGTATCGCAGCCGCCCGCCTTGGCCCAGCCGTCGCCGAACTGCGAGCGCTTGTAACCGGTCTTGGGAGCGCGGCCCTTGGTTGGCAATGCCGCTAAGGCGTCGCGCGCTATTTCGCCAGAGCCAGAGACCAGCTCCGACTGCTGAGACTGCGAATCTGGCAGCATCAGCAGCAAATTTGACCATTCCTTAATAACAACCCAACCGAGAGTACCTATCAAAATCACCGCTACTAGTACTATTCTGCGCCGCCGTTGCATAAGCATATTATACCACCCTGCTATAATGGACATATGGACAGATTATTTTCTCAATTTCAACCAGAACACTACGACATCCAATGGGATTTGCGTCAAGCGAAGAGCAATCGCTTAATCCGCGGCACGGCAACTATCCGCGGCCAACATCTAGCAGCCGAGCCAATTCGCTTGCACGCCAAAGATTTGCAAATTAAAGAAGCTACTGTCAATAGCCAAGCAGTCAAAGCATCAATCAACGGCGACATTTTGACGCTTGGCAATACCGACGACAGTCCAGTGCAAATCACTATCAAATTCTCGTTAACATTAACCGACGCCATGCACGGTATTTATCCTTGTTATTATAAGCATCAAGGCCAGAAATGCGAGCTATACGCCACTCAATTCGAAAGCCACCATGCCCGCGAAGCCTTCCCATGCGTCGACGAACCAGAAGCCAAAGCGACATTTGCGATTTCAATATTATCAAATGAACCGGTAGTACTCAGTAATATGCCAGTCATTTCGCAGCGGGAAAGCAGCGAGGGAATGCTGACCACCTTCGAGCAAACACCGCGCATGAGCACCTACCTGGCGGCCTTTGTCGCTGGCGATTTACAGCGCGCGACTACTGCTACCAAGAGCGGTGTCGAGGTTAACGTCTACGCCACGCCAGCGCAGTCAGCCGGCAGCTTGAACTGGGCGCTCCAGCACGCAGCGCAAACAATTGACTTTTTCAACGAGTATTTTGGCGTGCCTTACCCGCTGCCGAAATCTGATCATGTAGCACTACCTGATTTTTCTAGCGGCGCTATGGAGAATTGGGGCTTGGTGACCTACCGCGAAACCGCCCTGCTGGCCGATCCGGCAACCGCTAGCGTTTCGACCCGCCAATATATTGCAACGGTTATCGCCCACGAATTAAGCCACCAGTGGTTCGGCAATCTAGTGACTATGAAGTGGTGGAATAACCTGTGGCTGAACGAGAGTTTCGCTACGCTGATGGAATACCTAGCAACTGACGCGCTGCATCCGGATTGGCGGCAATGGGACGAATTTGCCAACAACGAGGGCGTTGCTGCCCTGCGCCGCGATAGTATCGACGGCGTGCAACCAGTTCAAACCGACGTATCGAGCCCAGCCGAAATTAGCGCACTGTTTGATGGAGCGATTGTCTACGCCAAAGGCGGCCGGCTGCTGCGGATGATGCAACTATGGATCGGCGATGAAGCGTTCCGCGCTGGCCTCAAGCAGTACTTCACCCGCTTCGAATATAGCAACACCACTGGCGACGACCTCTGGGAATGCCTAAGCCAAGCTAGCGGCAAAGATGTCGGGGCGCTAATGAACACCTGGATCTCACAACCGGGCTACCCTGTAGTCTACGCGTCGCTTGACAATAGCGAGTTGACGCTCCGCCAAGAACAATTCTTCACCGGGCCGCACCAGCCGTCTGATCGTTTGTGGCCGATTCCGCTCGACGCCAACGACCAGCGCCTGCCCGAAATCCTAAAAGAGCGCGAGCAGCGCCTTTCGCCCGCGCCAGACGGACTATTGCTGCTCAATCACCAAAACGCCTCGCACTTTATCACTTGCTATGATGATAACCTACAGACACGCATATTGCAGGCCATCACCGATGGCATATTAACGCCAGCACAACGAGCCCAGTACCTCAATGAGCAAATCCTGCTAGCCCGCGGCGGTCTAATTGCTAGCAGTACGCTAGTCGAAGCGCTAGCCGCCTTCCAAAACGAAAGCGATCAGACCGTCTGGGAAATCATCTCGCTGGCCATCAGCGATCTCAAGAAATTCGTTGACCAAGACGAAGCCGCCGAAAAGCTGCTGCGCCGCCTATCGGGCAAGTTAGCTCGTCCGCAGTTCAAACGCCTAGGCTGGAGCAAACACCCCGGCGAGCCAGAATCTGACAGCAAACTGCGCGCCGCCATCATCGATTGCATGCTATATAGCGAGGACGCAGCGGCAATCAGTACCGCGTGCCAGCTCTACCAAAATACACCTCTAGCCGAGCTCAGCGCTGACCTGCGTCCATCAATCATCGGTGCCGCCGTCCGCTACAGCGATCAGCCGGCAGATATAGTCAGCCAGCTGCTCGAAGCCTACCAAGCCACGCAATCAGCCGACCTGCGCAGCGACATCGCCGCAGGGATTACCGCAACACGCGACGCCGAGCAATTGGCACGCTTGATCGGGCTGCTCACCAACACCGACATCATCCGCAGCCAAGACACCGTTCACTGGTTCGTCGACCTGCTGCGCAATCGCTACGGCCGCGAAGCCGCCTGGCGCTGGATGCGCGGCCAGTGGAGTTGGATCGAGCAAACTTTCGCCAGCGACAAAAGCCACGATTACTTCCCGCGCTACGCCGCCATGCTATTGATGACGCGCCAGCAGCTAGCTGAATACCGCGAATTTTTCACGCCGCTGCGCCGCGACCAATCGCTCGTCCGCGCCATCGACATGGGAATATTAGATTTAGAGGGCAAACTAGACCTAATCGACCGCGACAAAGCGGCAGTCATAGCGGCTCTGGCAAAGTAATTTCGGTTTTTTAAGATAAGTAATTTTGCGGCTTTTACAGAGGCCGCAAAATTATTATGACACATTTTTCGTTAAAACGCTTGACATTTATACGATAATGTGCTATATTCATAATAGCTTTTCGCTCAAGTTTCCACAAAACAAAGGGCGGAAGGTTGCCCTTTTACTTGAGCGATAGCATGATTCTAGGAGGGAATCATGTACAGCCTTTTCATCCTCATCAACATCATTGTCCTGTCTTTCGCGGTTGTCGGCCCTTGGGCCACGATCACGACATTCAAGTCCGCCGGTCGCCTGGCCGGCTGGATCATGGCATGGGCGACAATTATCGCTCATACCTACACGTGGTTTGCCCTCATCCAGAGCCCAGAGATGTTCTTTTTCTTCGCCCCCCTCTGGGGGGGATACGAGTTCATCTGCAGTCTGGCCCCACTAGGGCTGGACGAGCAGGAGGCTGAGGAGGCAATCGAGAAGGGCTAACGCCCGCCCTGAAAATAGCTCGCCGAATTGGTTCAATACGGTTGAGACACTTAATCATTAAGTGTTTCCCGGGTTGATATAAAACCCAATTCCGGTTTGAGCCAATTTCGGCGGGCTATTTTCTTTGATTTAATTTAATTTACTTCTACTACCGCTTGGACGGCTGGCGGGTTGCCGCTCACGCTGGCAGCTAGCAGCTTGGCCGCTATGCCGCTGCATTCTGGCTTGCCCGCCAAAAACAACTCCGCCGCGAAACGCATCTGCCGCTGCTTTTTGGCGGTAATCGCCGCCAGTCCATCGCCGAAATCATCGTTCTTACGATACTTCACCTCGGTGAAATACAACACCTCGCCTTTCACGCTGACAATGTCGATTTCGCAGTACCGCGTCCGCCAATTCCGCGCGATGATTTCGTGGCCGTTAGCCGCCAGCCAATCCGCCGCTACCTGCTCACCCTTATCGCCAATTTGCCGGGTCGTCATTGGTTTTTCATTAATACATATAGAGCTGTCTGGAGCGGTATCCCCAGAAAAAATCAGGGCAGCCTCTGCAGAATCGTTGATAGTGTCTTGATGCAGTTCCACCGCTCGAGCGCCATCAGAAAAATATCTGGGGCCCACGTAAAGTTGCCCTGATTTTTTCTGAGGCACTGCTCGCGGCGTCACAGCATACTTCGCCAGCGGCGCGAAACTCAGTCGGTGCAGCGGCGTCACACCCAGACGCTCAATCGCCGCCCGATGCTTGGCCACGCCATAGCCAGCGTTCGATGCGAAACCGTACCCCGGATAGACCGCTGCCTGCTCGGCCATGAACTGGTCGCGCGCCACCTTGGCGATGATCGACGCCGCTGACACGCTCGGAATCAAACCGTCGGCTTTAGGCATGGTCATAGCGAACTTCTCTAGCGCCGTGCCGCGCAGAAAATTCACCTTGCCATCGATGATGATTTCGCTAAAAGCTAGATTTTGCTGGCGGCATTGCGCTTGAATCTGCTCGACCGCCCGCCGCGTCGCCAGCCGCAGCGCCTCACTCATGCCAGCCTCGTCTAGTTCCTGGGTACTCACCCAGCCCAGCGCCCAGGCAGCCGCCTTTTCGCGAATTTCCACGTCCAACGCTTCACGGCGCTTTTTGGTCAGCTTTTTACTATCGTCCAAACCGTCAATCTCGGCGCCGCCCAGAATCACCGCGCCAACCACCAGCGGCCCCGCCCACGGCCCGCGCCCAACCTCGTCGATCCCCAGAATCATAAGTTCATGATAACAAATGGCAGCGATAGGCTCAATCGCAGACACAGGTGGCGGAATTTGTGTTATAATATTGGTAAGCTAAGCACGTTGACTATCGAGAGGGGGTGTTTGGTGTGAAGGGTAAATTGTTTATCCTGTTCGTGATGGTCGGAATTCCGACCATCACCTGGGCCATCTTAGCCTGGGCAGTTATGATTGTGCTGGGGGTGCTACACTCGCTGTGTAGCGCAATCCCGGCCCTAAGTTTCTGGGTCAGTTTGCTTATTACAATTATGGTTTTTGCCATAGTTGTATTTGCCGCATCCATGGCGACCGACAACACGACTCCGGCCCGCCGCCCCGGCGGCCGCTGACCCCAACCCCCGAGGAAACGGCCCGCAGGCAGAAATCCTGCCCTGCCATTGGCCTACTCGGTGGGCCGTTTCCTCTCCGACGCCCGCTGGGGCGGCTCGCGGAACACACACGTTCTGCTTGAGCCGCCTCGGCGGGCACTTTCCTTTTTGAGCCTATTTTGCCAACAAAACAAAATCCCGCTCATCGGCGGGATTTATCGCTAGCGCTAGATACAGACTGCCATTAATTTTCGGCGTGGCGAGCAGCGACCTCGGCGGCCTTAGCATCAAGCTCGGCCTGTTTGGCATCTTCGGCGGCCTTTTTCTCGGCAGCTTCTTTAGCTTTTTCCTCTTTCAAGCGAGCGGCTTCTTCTTCGGCATGTTCGTCGCGGACTGCGTTGACAGCTTCGCGATCAAACTTGACGGCCGTCAAGCGGGCCGACTTGCCGCTGCGTTTGCGCAAGAAGCTCAAGAAGTTGCGGCGAACCTTGGCCCGGCGCACAATCTCGACTTTTTCGACCAGCGGGCTATGCAGCAAGAACGATTTTTCGACGCCGATACCCGAAGCAACTTTGCGAACGGTGATGCGGCTAGTGTGCTGGCCTTTGTTATCGGTGCGGATGACCACGCCCTCGAACATCTGAATGCGCTCCTTGTTGCCCTCTTTGATTTTCTGATAGACGCGTACGGTGTCGCCGCTGCGAACATCGACAACTTGCGCTTTCTTTTGCTCGTCGTTGACTTTTTGGATTAATGCAAAACTCATAATTTTTCCTATCTTTCGAACCGATTCTGGCTGGCCACGCAGTTGTACCTCTGCGGCTCCACACCGAACAAAGCCCGAATAATTAACTCTCGTACAATGCAAGTATTCTAACACAATATCAAGCGGCGAGCAATAGACGTAAAGATGGCTAGCGGCAGAGTCCATCTAGCCGCCAGCTGCGCTTGATATTTTATCAATTTCAAAAAACCCTACGCCGTGGTTGACTGGTCAGCGCTATCGATATTGACGTGAAACCGAGTATTAGGGTTAGCACCGCCTACCGGCTGAACCCCCGGATTGAAAGTTCTATTCGGGTTGGCACATACGAATTTACCAGCTTGCCCCGATTCTCGCCATATTTGGCAAGTGCTCTCGTAGAAAGCTCCGTCTACCACTACTCTGTCCGAAGAAGGCTGATCAGTGTCAGTGCTAGTGTCAATAGAGTCGCCTGGCACCGCTGGCTGAGGCAAATTATCAGTCCTGTCTGTCACAGGAGTAGGATCTTTTTCTCCATGCGTAGCAAGGTCCATAGATTCATGCACAGTAGAACAAGTTGCCGCTACAACAAGCGCAGAGAGAACGACTATCGGTTTCCTTAACTCCTTCTTGGGCAGCCAATCCCAATCTAAGCCAGTAGACCCCTCAGACGCTGCATGTCTCATAGCTGGCCTGTCAAATTCTAATATACCCATCTCGTTATATTTTTACCTCGAAATTAAAATTGGTATGTCTTTTTATTATACCACAAACTATACTAAAATGCAAGCAAAATAGCTATTTGTCAATCGGGTCAAGAGCTTGGCGCGGGGTCAACGAGTTTTTTGTTGAACTCTCTACGTATACGACACGGTAGGGCTCGCCGTCAATAACCATAGTCGTCGGAAGCTCCGCTCCTGGCTGGAATCCGTCGACTGCCCCGTCAAATTTCACGCAGATAACCGTATTTTCATCGACGCTATCCGACCGTCTGGCCGCCTTGGATGACGGAGGGTCTACTTCCACCAATTTGCCATCTTCAACGGCATAGTATCTTACCTGTTCGTCGCCCACCTGCCGCGATTCGCCAGGCTGCTGACATGTCGGGTCGCCGTTGACTTCAGCAGCTGGGCGTACAACAATCTTGCCGCTGTTTTCACCGTCTGTACTCTGTATGTAAGCAACTGGCGCGATCCAAACTGAATCACCCTCGCCAATTTTTTTGGCTAACTCCTCATAAGTTAGTGTCCCAGCAGTAGCGCTCTCGGAGGCAGTACTCCCGGCTGGCGTAGAATCCGGCGTCTGACTCTCAGCCGAGCACGACCCGACAAACGAGCTTAACGCTAAACTTCCAACTGCCAAAAATGTTGTCAACCGGTTTCTTATTGTGCCTAAAAACTCTCCATTTCTTCTCATAAATATATTATGCTACAAACTGCCATTTAGTTCAACATGCGCGCCCAAAATGCCAAAACGCGCTATAATATACTCATGAATTACAACAAACTAGCACTCGAACTACACCAAAAATATAAAGGCAAAATCACCACCGCGCTGCGCGATAACGGCGAAATTGACCGCGATAAACTTAGCGCTTATTACAGCCCGGGCGTCGGCGCGATCAGCCAAGCCATCGCCGAGAACCCGGCGGATTTGCCGAAATACACTTGGACGAACAATTTGGTCGGCGTGATTTCTGACGGTTCAGCGATTTTAGGCTTGGGCGATTTGGGGCCGAAAGCCGCCATGCCAGTCATGGAAGGCAAGGCGCTGCTGTTCAAGCATTTCGCTAATGTCGATGCTGTGCCAATCGTCTTGGACGTTCATGAGCCAGAAGAAATCATCGCTGCGATCAAGGCGATAGCGCCGAGCTTCGGGGCGATCAATTTAGAGGATATCGCTTCGCCAAAATGCTTCGAGATCGAGGAGCGTTTGAAAGCCGAACTAGACATTCCAGTATTTCACGATGACCAGCACGGTACGGCAATAGTAGTGCTAGCCGGGCTGATCAACGCCGCCAAGGTTGTCGGCAAAAACTTACGCGACTGCAAAGTCGTCCTGGCAGGGCCAGGCGCGGCTGGCACAGCGATTATTAAGCTGCTCAATCTGTACGGCGTCAAAAACTTAATTGCGCTCGATCGCCACGGCGCGCTGAGCGGCGACCGCACTGACCTGTCACCAGAAAAAATCGCCTTGCAGCAATATTTGAATACTTCAGAAAGCGGTACGCTAGAAGAAGTATTAACTGGCGCCGATATCTTCATCGGCGTATCGGCTGCTAATTCGCTGGCGCCAGAGATGGTCGCCGCAATGGCCAGCCAGCCGATTATTTTCGCCCTAGCCAATCCAGTACCCGAAATCATGCCCGATGCCGCGATTAGCGCTGGTGCAGCTGTCGTAGCGACTGGCCGCAGCGACTTCCCGAATCAAGTTAATAATTCCTTGGCTTTCCCTGGTATTTTCCGCGGCGCACTAGATAATGGCGTCCAGAAAATCACCGACCAGCACAAGCTAGCCGCCGCCGAAGCTCTAGCAGCGCTGGTCGATAACCCAACCGCCGACGAAGTTATACCGTCGCCATTCGACAAACGCGTCGTGCCAGCGGTGGCAAATGTCATAAAATAAATCCTAAATCAATACTAAGTAGTTGAGTTGGGGGCGGGACGGCGAACTGAATCGCGCGCCCCGCCCCAGAGCAAAGGCGCAGCTCTGCTGGCTTGAGCTTGCCTTTGCGGCTGCCGACGATATTAGAGTGTGGTTGATGGGCTAGTAGCCCAATCAAGCATACGCCTGAAATATGGACGCCAGCTCGATGGCTCTGGTAGCAATTCTTCCGCGTACAGGGAATGCAAAGTCTCGATGCCGTCGCTACAGTGAAAGGAAGTAAGAAGCTTTCCCCCTTCCCTGTCATACACGGCCAGCACGAATGTCTTGCCATACCCCGAGACTCGACAAGACGTCTCAGCGTAAAACCCCACCTCACGAGCAGCGCTCATAAGACTAAGAGCTCTACAGGCCTCGACATTTCCGTCAGCCGCCATCTCGTAGACTCGACGATCCGAGGATACCCACTCATAATAGCTACTAGCAAAAGAGTTTTTAGTAGTAGCAAACATGCTACTCGAATAAAGAACCACTTGGACCTTCCTTCCGCCCCGTGCCGGGGCGATCGACGATGATTGTACCCAGACCCTATGTGTTGTCAATAGGATAGGAATACAAATTATTAACCTCGTCGCTTGATTGAGGATACAATTTGTCGCCAGTTTCCTCATTAACTTCCTTGGCATTTTTTCTTCTGCTCTTAAATAATCTCCCGTCCTGAGAATCTTTTTTCCCGGTCTTGTATATGATAGTAATCATTGCAGGATCAATTTCGCCTTCATCGTTAGTTCCCCCAATAATGATTTTATCTACTATACTTTCAAATACAGCTCTATCAAATTCCTCAAGGTATTTATTGGATTCAAGTAATTTTTTAAAACCCTCAAGTCTTTTCTTCAATGCTTTTTCATCAGTAAGTGTTACTTCTAAAGTCCTTTTTTCTGCAAGTAATTTCTCTTTGCTAATGGCTATTTCATTATACTTGTCCTGATATATATCCATGCTGATTGACTCATTCAGCCTTAACTCAACAAGATCCTTTTCTTTCTTTAGTATCTTATCAAGTTGATTTGTTATCTTCTTCAGGTCTTTAGCTAAACTGTTGTCTTTCAATTCTTCTTCCACAGTTTTAAGGAATTCATTAGTAATTTCCACATTATTGTGGCATACCTGACGATAGCTTTCCATGAATGCTTTTTCTATGGCTTCTTCTTCAATCCCTTTACTATGCGGACAATACTTCTTTCCGTTTTTAGTAGCATTGACACACTGCCATATAACTTTTGTATACTCTGAACTCGAATGCCAATTTCTTCTTGAAAGATTATGACCGCAAAATCCACATTCAAGCATGCTGCTAAAAGCATATTTTCTTGAATACTTTTCTCTCTTACCGCCATTATTAGCAACAGTATTTCTGTTTTTTGACCTTCTTAATCTAATACCTTGAGCTTTTTCAAAATCTTCTTCCGAAATGATTGGCTCGTGATGGTTCTCTATATAAAACTTATCCTGTTCTCCGAAATTATCCAATCTTCTCTTTGAAATAGGATCAACCGTATAGGTCTTTCCCATCATAAGATCCCCTTTATATTTCTCGTTTTTTATGATTCCTAAAACTGTTGTTTCCGTCCATCTTTTATTTCCTCTTGGCGATAAATATCCTTGTTCTTCAAGTTCTCTGGAGATTACCATACCGCCAACACCTTCAATATATCTTCTGAAAATATATCTTACAATCTCAGCTTCTTTTTCATTGATAGAAATGCTTTTAGTTTCCGGATCATAGTCATAGCCTAAACACCCTTGAAAGCCGACCATTTCTCCTCTTTCCATCTTCATTCTCAAACCTTTTTTGACATTGGCTGAAATGTTCTCTACTTCCTGTTGCGCAACTGAACTTAAAATTGTTAAAAGCAACTCTCCGTCCATTGTTAAGGTGTTTATGTTTTCCTCTTCAAAAAAGACCGCAACATTAAACTCTTTCAACTTTCTTACATACTTTAAGGTGTCTAATGTATTTCTTGCAAATCTTGATATAGACTTTGTAATTATCATATCTATATCGCCGTTCATACAGTCATTTATTAACCTTTGAAAGTCAATTCTTCGATCAACCTGTGTTCCTGTTATCGCCTCGTCAGCATATATTCCGGCAAGAGTCCACTCTTTATTTTTCTGTATAAATTCTGTGTAATGTTCTACCTGAGAATTATAGCTGTTAATCTGATCTTCAGTATCCGTACTAACTCTGCAATACGCTGCCACTCTCTTTATTGAGCGTTCAACACAGCCTGATGCAGTTCTTTTCAGTGTGGTATCACCTTTAATAACTTTTACATCTTTCTTCACTGCATCCGCCTCCTTTTTGTATCTCTCTATGCAGTTCTATTATACCACACTCGCAAAACATTATAAATATAATTCTGTTGAAATGTTGTACTTTTTCATCAGTTTTAACTTTATCTTTCTGTATTCAATATCGTTTAGTAAATGTTTAGAGAGCAAGATAGATAGCATAGATAATTGGAGGCTATATTTTAGTAATTCGTTATTCATTCTAAATCCTCCTTGTTAAAATTCATTTTTAAGTTTTATGACATTGGTAGGTGCATTGGCTGCTACATAGGAATCTCACCTCCGCCTCTTATTCCAGACGAGGCAGCTTAAACTATTGAAGTATCATTATCACTACTTGTATCATCGAACAGATTGCCACCTCTGTTTTTTATGTATTCTTATTTATCGCTCACTTTCTTGTATCCTTGGCTAACCCAGTATTCATAAAACCGAAATTGCTTTCAGCAGAAAGGTCATGGCGTAAGTCATAATTCTCCACAAGCAGATAAAGTCCTACCTTGGTCTATTCAG
>CALHTM010000015.1 GCA_938039975.1 uncultured Candidatus Saccharibacteria bacterium | reverse complement strand
GCGTGACTGGTGCGGTGAACGGCGTGTACGGCTTGATCGACGGTATGTTGTGGGCGACGGCGCTGGTCAGTGTCGCAGTGATTGGCATGGTGCTGTATTTGTGGATGAATGAGCGCAAGCGCGAAGCAGGCGTGCTCTTGGCGACGGGCGTGCCGCAGTCAAAGATTGTGCTGCAATATATCGCTGAGCTAGTGATGATCGCAGTGCTGAGCTTTGGCGCGTCGTACTTTACCGCGGGGCTGATTGCCCAGCAAATGGGCGATCACGTGGTGTCGCAGGCAGCGCAGAATGCTACGCGTCAAGCTGGCAGTTCCCTCAATGGTGCGTCGCTCGGTGCCGACGCCGACTCGGTGACGTCATCGCGTACGCTAGAAAAGGTGACGGTTGGTGTGCAGCCGACGGATCTGCTAGCGGTGTGGGGTGCTGGGCTGGCGGTGATTATCATCGCGGTGCTACTGGCTTCGCGACCGATTACCCAGTCAACGCCAAAAGAATTACTAACCGAAGTGGACTAGGGGCGAATGATGACGATTATCAAACGAGCCTGGACGGCTGTGGTGCGGCGGCGGCGTCGCAGCCTGACCATCGCCCTGATCATGACGCTGATTTTCACGCTGCTAATCGGTACGCTGACAGTGCAGCAGACGATGGCGCAGCTGAAGCAATCGGTCGAGCGGAACATCCGCGCCGGCTTTAGCATCGCTAACAAGCAGCCGTCGGGCGAGGTGCCGATGGATATCGCGCAGCGGGTGCAGCACCTGGATAAGATCAAAGCACACAATTTCCAGGCAGAGACCACTGCAGGACTGCCGGGTAAACAATTGGTTGACACGGCAGGCAGCGGCGTACAGCTGGATTCTGGAATCGCTGGCGAGGCTAAAGTAACGGGTGTGACACAGAGCGATCTGCTCGGCGAGTTCACTGGTAAATTTTACCAACTGGAGAAGGGCAAGCACTTGACCGAGCGCGACCAAAATGCAGCCCTGATCCACAAAACCTTCGCTGAGAAAAATAACATCAAGCCAGGCGACAAGCTGGACATTACCAAAGACGGCAGGCGCGTGACGGTAACCGTCGCAGGAATCTTCAGTGGTAAAGGCGAAAAGCCGGCGGTCTTGCAGTCCGACATGGCGGAGAATCATGTCATCACCAACTTGGCCGCGGCGCAGCAGCTGACAGGTAGCCAGCAGTTGACGCGGGCGACGTATTTCGCCGAAAATCCGCATCAGCTGAAGTCGCTAACAGACCGCGCTAAAAGCCTACCAAACGTCGATTGGAAAAAATTTAGCCTGACTGACAACGGGGCGGCATTCGCTGGTGTTCTCCAAAACATCGCTGGCATTCAAAACATTTTGACGATTGCCACCATTGGCGCAGCCGCGGCGGGGCTGGCGGTGCTGTCACTGGTGCTGGTGTTCTGGGTGCGCGGCCGCTTGCATGAAATTGGCATCTTGCTGTCCATCGGCACGTCAAAGCGGCAGATTATCGGGCAGTTCTTGGCGGAATTAGCTATCATCGCCGCAGTCAGTTCGGTGTTCGCGCTCGGTATCGGTTCGGTCGCTTCGTCGCAGATTTCTACCGCCCTCACAGCGCAAACTGACCAAGGCCAGCGCATAGAAAAGACCGTGGTGCAAGCCGCGCCACCAGCGACCTACTTGCAGGCTTTCGCCTTCGGCTACGTAGTCGTTCTACTATCAGCCATCGCTGCCACCGCGCCAATCATGCGCCAATCACCAAAGCAAATTTTAGCAAAATTAAGTTAGGAGTTATCATGTCAATACTTACGTTACGCGATATCATTTACTCATACGCCGACGGCACCAGCAACGTGCTCAACGGCATCAATTATCAATTTGAAAAGGGCAAGTTCTACGCCATCGTCGGTAGTTCTGGCGCCGGCAAGTCGACACTGCTGGGGCTACTAGCGGGACTAGACACGCCGACTGGCGGGCAGATTTTGTTCGACGACGAAGACATCGCCGAGCAGGGCTATTCGCATCATCGCAAGCACAATATCTCGCTGGTGTTTCAGAATTATAACCTGATCGATTATCTGACGCCGCTGGAAAACTTGAAGTTAGTTAATCCCAAGGCTACCAACGAAACGCTACATGCCATGGGCCTGGACGACGATCATATTCACCGTAACGTCATGAAACTTTCTGGCGGTCAGCAACAACGCGTAGCAATCGGCCGAGCCCTCGTCTCGCATGCACCGATCATCTTGGCGGACGAGCCGACCGGCAACCTAGACGAAACCACCGCCGCCGACATCATCGACATCCTGCGCCGGACCGCCCACGAAAACGACAAGTGCGTCATCGTCGTCACCCACAGCAAGCAGCTAGCCAAAGAGGCGGATGTGGTGTTGAAACTGAAGGATAAGAAACTAAAGAAGTAAAATTGATAATACTGCTCATAAAGTGGACTGGTTAACGCAATTTTATAAAGCCGGAATGAATTCACTTGGATAAGGTTGACAGTGCAGATTTCCGACATAACGTTAGTTTGAAAGCGATTCTGCGGGCGTATCATAAGGCAAAGCGATAGATATTTGCGTATTTCGCCCGCCAGCGCTATAATTGCCCCATGACTATAAAACAGCAGTCGGCAAGTATCGCCTGGCAAAGCACGCGTTTTCGCCGCGGCTTGTTGAATTGTTCGTAAACTTCTTCTGAAAATACTAACCATGAATAGAGGCCGCGCGCGGCCTTTTTTATATAACCAAAGGAGGAATCATGAAACAGAGAATGATTATCATTGGTGGCATGGGACCGCAGGCAAGCTTGGAGCTACACCGGCGAATAATTCGGCGAGCATCAGCAAACGGCGCAAGAGACGGCACAGATTTCCCGCACATCGTTCATTTGTCGCTGCCAGTTCCTGATTTTATCGCCAACGAATCGCGGCGCAGCAAAGCCTTGGAAATTATCATAAACGAACTAAAAAACATTGGCGCATCAATGGACGACATTATCATAATTGCTTGCAATACCGCGCATTTACTGCAGTTCGACATTGAACAGCGTCTAAACGTTCACATAACTTCCATGGTGGATGCCGCAATTGATTATACTAGCCGCCATCATAAAACAATTCGATTGCTAGCGTCGCCGACGACCATCCGCACTGGACTATACGACAAGCCGTTGAAAGCCGCCGGAGTAGCCGTATTAACGCCGGATAAGGACGAAGAACAAGTGCTGGAAGTAATAATTCTCGCAGTAATTTCTGGTCAGGCAATACCGCAGTCAGCGCTGGATAAAATACCAATAATAGCCCAATCCGAGCAGGCAAACGCAGCAAACTATATCAATAATTACCCCAGCAGTCCGCCGGTATTATTAGGCTGTACCGAATTATCCTGCGTCTTCGCCAAAAAGCCAAACACCATTGACCCAATGAATATTCTGATTAACCATCTATCAGCCCAGATGAGTGCTATAGCTAAACCTGACAATAAGCCAGAAACAGCAGTTAAATCAAATAGCTCTTACCAAATAACCC
>CALHTM010000014.1 GCA_938039975.1 uncultured Candidatus Saccharibacteria bacterium | reverse complement strand
GCCGCCAGGTCAGTGAGCTCCGCGAGGAGCTCACTGAGTCGGATAACTGCTTCTCTCTCCTGAGCCGCCTGGCTCAAGAGCGAGAAGAGGATCTCTCTTGGATTGAGAGGCAGGCGCGCCTGTCTCTCGCCGATAGTCGCAAGATTATCGACAATTACAGGATTTTCCTGAAAGGAGGAGAGGAGGCGTCTCCTCTCCTACGCTCCCTCTTTTCTGAGGCTTTGAAAGAATGGTCGAATATTAATGACGGTCTCGAAACCGTCATTAACAACGTTGGCCAGGAGCTGGTCGGCGAGCAGACGCAGCTCGCCGACCTGTACGACACCGAGGAGGTGAACACCACCGACACTGCCACCGCCGAGGAGTGACCCTCCTCGGCAGAAAAGGGCTTTTTTAAGCCCGTCAGAAAATAGCCCGCCAGAGCTCTAAGCCTCGGCGCAAGGCCTTTCTGGCGGGCTATTTTCTTTGGTTTATTATCCTCAGCAGCCAGCACTAATTTGGTATTTTTAGCAAATCGGTTTACTATTATATAAGTATGAAGAATCTGGTTATCGTCGAGTCGCCAGCCAAAGCCAAAACTATCGAGAAATATCTCGGCAATGATTTTCATGTTTTGTCAAGCGTGGGGCATATTCGCGCTATCGCCAAAAAAACCAAAGACGGCACGCCGCCAATTGATATCCAGCACGGCTTCAAAACGACTTACGAAATCGACCCGGAAAAGAAAAAAGTAATCGCTGAATTAAAGAAAGCCGTCAAATCAGTCGGCGCAGCCAACGTCTGGCTAGCCACCGATGAAGACCGCGAGGGCGAGGCCATTGCTTGGCATCTGTGCGAGGTCCTAAAGCTTGACCCCAAAACCACCAAGCGTATTACTTTTCACGAAATTACCAAATCGGCTATCGAGGAGGCGATCAAGCATCCGCGCACCGTCGATATGAAATTAGTCGAAGCTCAGCAAGCCCGGCAGATTCTCGACCGAATTGTCGGCTTCGAACTTAGCCCGGTCGTCTGGCAAAAAGTCCCCGGCGGCAAGTCAGCTGGCCGCGTCCAGAGTCCAGCTGTACGACTGCTAGTCGAGCGCGAGCACGAAATTGACGCTTTTGCTGGCAGTTCGCAGTTCAAGGTCGCCGCCATTTTCGCCGCTGGCAAACAAGAGCTAAAAGCCGAGCTAAAGCAGCGCTTCGACAGCGAGGACGCAGCCCGAGCTTTTCTCGAATCGCTAGCTGGCGCCACTTTCACCGTTACCGATATCAGTACCAGCCCGTCAAGCCGCAATCCGGCCGCACCGTTCACGACCAGTACTCTGCAACAAGAGGCCAACAGTAAGCTAGGCATGGGCTCGCGCGCTACCATGGCCAGCGCCCAAAAACTATATCAAGAGGGCCGCATTACTTACATGCGTACCGACAGCGTCAACTTGTCAAGCCAGGCCATCGCTGCTAGCGCCGATTACATCAAACGCTTATACGGCATTGAATACTCGCATGTCCGCAAGTTCAAAACTAAATCTGCTGGCGCCCAAGAAGCCCACGAAGCAATTCGCCCGACTGATATTACCCGCGAATCAGTCAGCGGCAGCGACTATGACCAGCGCCTCTACGACCTCATCCGCCGCCGCACGCTAGCCAGCCAAATGGCACCAGCCAAGCTAGAGAACACGACAATTACAATTAGTATTAACGACGGGGAAAAGCAAAATAACTCAAGCAAGACTAACGACAAGCTCGTCTTTGAGGCCAAAGGTCAAGTCGTCCTGTTCGACGGTTTCCTGCGCGTCTATGGCGGCGGTAAAGATGACACAATTTTGCCAACTGTCAAATCTGGCGACCAGCTCCAGCGCCACAGCGTCGAAGCCCGCCAAGTTTTCGCCCGGCCGCCAGCCCGTTATACCGAAGGTACGCTAGTCAAAAAGCTTGAAGAGCTCGGTATCGGCCGGCCAAGCACCTACGCTACTATCATGAATACCATTCAAACCCGCGGCTACGCCGAAAAAGGCGATTCCGAGGGCGTACCGCGCGATGTTATCTTATTGCAACTTATCGACAATAAGATCGAGCGCGAGATTATCCAAGAAAAGACCGGCTCTAACAAAGGCAAGCTCGTGCCAACACCGGCCGGCGAGCTAATTAGCGGCTTTTTAACCGACCATTTCGACCGCGTCGTTGATTATGGCTTTACAGCCGACGTCGAGAAAGACTTCGACGATATTGCCGGTGACCGCTTGGCGCGCAACACCATGCTCGAGAAATTCTACGCGCCATTCCACGCGCTGATTGAGCAATCTGGCAATATTGACCGCCGAACTGTCGGCGCCAACAGGGAAGTTGGTATTGATCCGAAATCTGGCAAACCAATTATTGCTCGCTTCGGCCGCTTCGGACCAATGCTGCAACTCGGCTCCAGCGACGATAAAGCCGACAAACCGCAATTCGCACCGCTGCCTAAGGGCGCCAAGATTGAAACCGTCACCCTAGAACAAGCTTTGCGTGCTTTCGAGCTACCGCGCTTAGTCGGTCAAACCGAGGACGGGCAAGATATCAAGGCTAACGTCGGCCGCTTCGGGCCATATATTCAAATCGGTAAACTCTACGTCAGCCTGAAAGATATCGACCCGCGCGAAGTCACCCAAGAGCAAGCGCGTGAACTATACGCCGCCAAACTCAAAGCCGAAGCCGAGAAAAATATCGCTGACTTTGGCGACGGCATCAAGGTACTCAACGGCCGCTTCGGTCCATACGTTACCGACGGCAGCAAAAACGCCAAAATCCCCAAAGACACCGACCCCAAAACCATCACTCGCGACCAAGCAGTGGAATTGCTCGCTAACGCCCCGCAAAAAAGGTCGGCGCGGCGCCAAATACGGCGAAAGAAGTAAGCATGACAATCAAGCTCCAACAAGTCCGACGTGTCCGCCGCTGGATGATGATTTTGCTGCTCGTAGTAATGATTATCGTTGTCTTCTCGCTAAATGTTCACAGGTCGTACCGCACCGATAATCATCCACGTCTGGGCAATGTCGCTAATGTCGACTCTGATATCCCGTATTGCGCCGGCCAAGACAAGCAGAAGTTTGATTTGTACACGCCGATCAACAGCCTACTCAATACTCATACGACACCGTACCCGCTAGTTATTTATATCCACGGCGGTGGCTGGCATAAGGGTGATAAGCGCAATTCGCTGCTTGACTATTACGGTTCTAGTTTGACAGCGGCTGGTTTTGCGGTCGCCTCGGTCAACTACCGCCTAGCGCCCAAATACCACTATCCAACACAAAATAACGACGTTGCCTGCGCTATCGATACCATCGCCAAACTCGCCAGCTCTTATGACATCGACACCAACAATGTAATTCTTTTTGGCGACAGCGCTGGCGGGCTCTTGGCTAGCGATTATATTCTGACTCACCAAGACAGCCCGATTACTGTCCGCGGCGTAATCAGCTTTTATGGCACCACCGACCTGGTCAACCAATTACAGCGCACCAAGCGCAACCCAAATGCTTACAAATTCCTCGGCACCCGCAATGTCGATACTGCCCGCGTTGCCAGCCCGCTGTACCAACCGATTACCAAAACGCCACCGCCGTTTTTATTTTTCCACGGCACCAAAGACAGTATTGTGTCGATTGAGCAGGCTTACAAGTTCTACCAGCGTATCTTGGCCTACCAGCCGAGCAGCCGCTTTATTCGCGTTGCCAATGCCGGCCACGGCTTCGACGACAGTGGACGCAGCACCAAACCGACCAGCGATGAAATTCGCCGCACACTTACGCTGTTTGCCCTCAAGCATATCAACAGCGACCAGTCAGAAACTCAGGCGCAAACCACGCCAGAAAAAGTCCAGATATTATTAGACAATGATTAAGCTGTTTAATCAGCTAATTATTCATTGGTGTTTTGAATAAGCTTTGCTCAATAAACAATTATATTTTGTGATAAACTGTTAAATTAACCAGCATCGGTACAGCTTTAACACCTTAAACTTTGACAAAAATAAGTATTATTGTTAGCCTAGACATTATTCTTTATTAAAAAAAGTAGCAAAAAAGTATTTACCATAAGCGTCTATATTGTGATACAATATAACTAGTTAGTATTTGATTTGACAATCTAACTACTATGTATTATAATCAGATACGAAATTACGATATCAAACTAAAATCACTCTCGAGGGGCGGGGAGTGGAGATAAAAGGATAAGGATCGCATGACCGAAACTACCGGTACACCTGCTGTGGAGACTATCAAGACAGCAATTGAGGATATTCTTAAGACTATAGACCAAGAACGCGAACGCGAAATCATCACGCGCCGTTTCGGCCTATATGAACGCCGGGAAACGCTTGAGCAAATCGGCGAGCTGCTCGGCATCACTCGCGAACGTGTCCGCCAACTCGAAAAAGCCATCTTAGCCCGCCTCAAAACCGCTGCCGCCGACGGCAAAATCCCCGCCATTAGCGACGCCGAGCGCCTAATTATCCGCGACCTTTCCGAAAACGGCCGCGTTGGCCGCGTCCAAGACGTCGCCAACCGCCTCTCGAAAGACAAAGCTTCCAATAATACCCGAGCTCACGTTGCCTTTATCGGCGAGCTATCGCCGCGCTTCGTTATAATCAACGAAACCGACAATTACCACCAGGGCATCAGTATCGCCGAAAACGGTAATGAGAAGAAAATCCGCGGCGACATCGATAGCATTGTGAAAACCATCAAAAACCACGGCCAGCCAATCGACATCGAGAGCTTGCACGGCATGTTGACTTTCGAAAGTCCGTCCCAAATCCGCGGCCTAGCCAGCTTATCCAAAAAACTAGCCAATCTCAAAGACGTTTGGGGTCTGGCCAAGTGGCCGACCGTCAATCCTAAAAACATCCGCGACAAAATCTACGTTATTTTGGCAGGCAATGGCAAGCCGATGCACTTTTCCGACATTTCTAAAGCCATCAAAGAAAGCGACTTCAAGCGCAGAAACGTTACCACTCAAGCTATCCACAACGAACTTATCAAAGACAAACGCTTCGTCCTAATCGGCCGCGGCATTTACGCCCTTGACAGCTGGGGCTACAGCAAAGGCACAGTTTCAGATATTATTGCCGACATTTTGCGCAAGGCAGGCGAGCCGCTTCACCGCGACGAAATTGTCAGGCGCGTACTCAAGAGCCGCCAAGTCAAAGAGACAACCATTCTACTCAATCTGCAGAGCAAATCGATGTTCAAGCGCGTCGCCAAAGCGACTTACACCATCGCCGAACCACAGCAATAATCTATCTGCGGATTCCGCTTAATCTTGCAAAAATAACAGAGGTATGATATAATGAAAGTATAGCTATGTCATTTATCACTTCTGTTATTGCTCTATTGTTGCAATGGTATGTCTGGGGGCCGTTGGTTATTGTGCTGTTATATCTAACTTGGCGCAATTATCGCAGTATTGATGTAATAAAGAACGTTGAGAGCGTCTTGTTAACCCTCGAGATTCCAAAAACCAACGATAAGTCTGAGCTGGCCGCCGAGCAAATGTTCGCTAGCCTCCATGGTATTTTGCGCGATGCCCGCGAGCTGAAAGCTAACAATGGCTATCAGGAGCACCTAAGCTTCGAGATTGCCTCGGTGGGCGGGCGGATTCAATTCTACGTTTGGACGCCGAAATCGCTGCAAAGCTTCGTCGAAGGCCAGATTTACGCCCAATACCCGCAAGTACAAATCCATAAGGCCGAAGAAGATTATGTCGCTCACGAACGCCACCACAGCGTAGTCTATACTTCAGAAGTTACCTTAACCGACAAGGAATTTTTACCGATCAAAACCTTTCAGAGTTTTGAAGTTGACCCACTAGCTGGTATCACTGGCACGCTCGCCAAGCTCGAAGATACCGACGAAGAAATTTGGATACAAATGCTAGTGCGCCCGGTCGCCGACAGCTGGCACAAAGAAGCCGACGCTTGGATTCAATCGGTCAAAGCAGGCGGCTTCAACCTATTCGGCACCGACGGCATAGGCAAGTGGATTGCCGGCCTATTTTCTGCCCTGTGGCAACCGCCTGAACAAGCAGGTGCTAGCGGCGGTCCAGAATTATCAGAACGCGACAAGACTCGCATATCTGAAGCTGAAAAAAAGGCGACCAAACTTGGCTATCAGGTCAAAGTCCGCGTCGCTTACCTAGGTGAGCGCACTAGCGACGCCAAATTACGTATGCAAGGCATCATCGGTACCTTCAAGCAGTTTAATTCAACTAACCTCAACGGCTTCAAGATGTCGAACGATAGCTTCGCCAAAGAGGCGCTCGCCAAATACAAGACCCGCCTCTTTGCTGACCGCGGTTATCTTATGAATATCGAGGAAGTCGCCAGCGTTTATCATTTACCGCACACTAATGTCGAAACGCCAAACATTGTCTGGGCTAGCACCAAAACCGCCGAGCCGCCGCCGAAGCTGCCAGTCCTAACTGGCGACCCAGCACATGATGAGAATATCTCGGCCTTTGGCATGACTAATTTTCGCGGTATCAACCATCAATTCGGTATGCTGCGCTACGACCGCTCGCGCCATGTTTACATCATCGGCCAGACGGGAGCAGGGAAGAGCGGTTTGCTGGAGTTATTTGCCCTCAGCGATATTTTCCACGGGCAAGGCTATGCTATTATCGACCCACATGGCGACTTTGCTATCAATAATATGCGCTTTATACCAGGCTCGCGGCTGCAAGACGTCGTCTACTTCAATCCAGCCGACACTCAGTATCCGCTAGGCTTCAATCCACTAGAGGTCACCAATCCGTCGCAAAAAACTAATATCTCATCAGAAGTTATTGGCGTGCTGAAACGCATGTTCGGCGACTCTTGGGGGCCGCGCCTCGAGTACATTTTGCGTTACACCATCCTAGCACTACTAGACCGGCCCGAGACCACCATGCTAGACATTACTCGCATGCTCACTGACAAAAAGTTTCGCAAAGACACACTCAGTTACTGTAAAGACACCGTGGTACTGCAATTTTGGAATGTCGAGTTTGCTAGCTGGACCGACAAGTTCCAGGCTGAAGCCATCGCGCCAGTCCTCAATAAAGTCGGTGCCTTCACCGCTAATCCAGTCATCCGCAACATTATTGGTCAGCCGAAATCGACTTTTAACATCCGACAGATTATGGATGAAGGCAAGATTCTTGTCGTCAATTTGAGCAAGGGTCTAATCGGCGAGGATAACGCCGGTATTCTCGGCTCGTTTCTGGTCACCAAAATTCAGCTCGCCGCCATGAGCCGCTCCGATATCCCTGATATCAAGGACCGCCGGCCGTTTTACCTGTACGTCGACGAGTTTCAGAACTTTGCCACTGACTCATTCGCTACAATTCTATCCGAGGCGCGCAAATACGGCCTCAACCTGACCGTCGCCAACCAGTACATTAGCCAGATGGAAGAAACCGTCCGCGATGCTGTTTTCGGCAACGTCGGTACCGTAATTAGCTTCCGTGTTTCTGCCGACGACAGTCCGATTCTCGCCAAACAATTTGAACCACAGTTCGAGCCAAATGACCTACTACAGATGCACAATCGTAACTTCATCATCAACATGGTTATCAACGGCGAGAAGGCTCCAGCCTTTAGCGCCAAAACGCTCAATCTGCCAGCCGCGCAAGACGACAACACCGGCCGGATCATCCAATGGACGCGCGATAATTATAGCCGCAACCGCAGCGATATTGAAGCCGATATCGCCAACCGAATCCTACCGCCAGAAAACCTAGTCGTCAAAAAACCTGGTCCTGCCTATACGCCGCCAAAAACACCCGAACAGCGAGCCGCCGATCGCGCCGCGCGCCAAGCCGCTAAGCAGCCGCAAGACCAGACCCAACCAATTGCCAAACAACCATCGGTCAAACTTGACAAAGGAGCTGTTGGTTTGCTACAAATAGACCACGGTCAAAATAATAAAGACACTTCAGAGACCGCAAATGATAACAGCACCGCAAAATCAAACGCGACAGCTAAGCCTACCGCTAGCGGAGAAACAGCAGATACCGCTAGCGGCGACAAGCCAAAACGCAAACGTACTCGCAGCCGCCGGCGCAAAACTCCAGCGGCAACTACTTCCAATTCGTAATCAACTATTGCTATGCCTCTACCGTTAAAAATAGCCACCACGCTGCATGCTCATGGCGCTCAATTTGGCGAGATTATTGATCTATTATGCAAACCCAGCATCTGCGGGCCAATTTCAGACATACTAGGCCGAGATGCTTTCATGGAAGCATCTACCGACCTAACGCAGCGTTTATACTTGGGTGAGTGCGCCGCTGCACTGGCCAGATACATCGATGAAAGCAGCAATACCATCAAACCAGTTGGCACAATTATCTATAGCCAGGACTCAAACGATCCTAAAATAGCAAATTTGGAACTAATCGTCGTACGAGAAAAATATCGACTCCGGCAAGTAGGCATGCAGCTGATGAAAATAGTCGAGGAAGAAGCGAGATTATTCGGCGCAATCCAACTACAAACACAAGCACCCCAGAAAATGCCAGGCTTACAGAGCTTCTTAGCAGCAAATGGATTCTATTACATTCGCATGAAAGAGAGCGAGAGCGGGGTTTTGTTTTTGCGGTATAAAAAAGATTTGAAATAAAAAGATAAAGATAAACGATGAGACGCAAACAGTCGACCCGTACTTCTACCTTCGCTTATCCGAATCTATCATGTTCCAAACCAGCGACCCCACTTATATGTATTTGATTCAGCAATCAACAGGCTTAGAACAAATATAGAACATTTTAATGATTCGCTCAAAAGGCTCAAATGCAAAAGGTTTGAATTTTTGTAGATATAAGTCGTTACGATAAATATATACATAGTAAAATCTAATAAAATAATCTTGAGAAAGACTAACATGAAGACGACAAAATACAGACAAATACGCACACAAAGACAAAATATCGTACATACACAAAAGGCGGGGTAAACATAAAATAACTAAAAGTTGTGAGGCAATAAATCTTTGGAATCGACCAAACAGTAACAAAAGGGACGCAATTTCATTCATGTTTTACACATAGACTTAACGTCGCACAATGTCCGTTTTACGTCTTATAATCTATGTTGGCGGGATGATTAATCATACGTTAGCGAATAACGGTTTTACTTTGATATAAGCCGCAAGCTTATTAATCTTGGTCTAAAATGGGGAGCTTTAGTCGCGCTACTAGAGTTATCTTTTACTTTTAAAATACTACCAACCAGCAGTTCTATAGATATAAGTCCATACACTCGAAAACAAACTCGAAATTTGAATTGTAGTAATTAGCACATGTTTATAGACTTAAGTTATCCACAGAAAAAATCTCAGCGCTACGAGAATAAATTTGCATTTTTTCAAAAATATTGTCCCCTACTACTTTTCCCGCCTCGCCTGCTTTATTTGACTTTTTGCATTTTCAATATTTTAATATAGTTTTTCACCTAGCCTATTTAGCTGTTTAATGGAACAAAAGTAGAACATAGCCCACCAGTGCAGGGGCAGACTTCTATCTAAAGCCTCTTTCTCATTTATAAAAAGCACGCCTACTCACCCGCACATCAATATACTCTGCAGCTATTCCTCTGTTCGTTAAATAGCGGATGGCACGCACCGCGTCTTCGACTTGGCCAGCCGCTGGGCGGTCAACTGTCATTTTAATCGAGTACCCCACCCCGTCGAGGCTGACTAGCACCTGGCGAGTAGTACTAGCTGGCAGAATCATTTTATTAACAGTAAAATTGTTTTCTTTGAAATATCCCACGACCTTGCCGATAAACTGCAGGAAACGGCCGCTAATTACTGAATTGCCAACGCTTGCACGAATTCCAGTTTGATCCTCGACGGCGATAACTGACGTGCCGAGGATATTACGTTCAAATACTACACCTGTGCTATCAACATAAGCTTTCATGTTACCAGACTGCCAATAAACCACTGGCGAGCGCAAATTAACCGAAAAATCGGCCGACCAGAGGGCACCTTTAGCTGGCGGCGACACGCTAGACACCTCTGGGTATCTACTTTGAATGGCTCGGCTAAGATTATTAGCATTGATATTTACAGCCAACCGCTCGAGCGGATTAGCAGAGAGGTAATCTTGGATTGCTGCTGCATAATCGCGGACGGCAGCTTGTACTTCTGGATCGTTACTAGTGCCGACAATTTGCACTTTCGGCTCGACAATAATCTGAGTAAGCAGCCACCCCAAACTAGCAATTAGCACTAATGCGCTAATCAACGCTAAGCGGATAGAGCGGCGTTTGCGCTTCAGATTATGCGCCTGTACGCGCGGCGATTGCAAGCTAGCCGATTGCTCATTAGGACTAGGCACCGAGGAAATGAGGCTACCAGTCAAGGTACGATTACGCCGAAATAGTGTTCCCGCACTAGGCGAGTTATCATCAACCACAGCACGGCGCCGCACAGGCTGTGCGGCGCGGCGTGATTTAGATTTTTTCGATCTCATACCAAACATGCTTGTGGTATTAATTATATCATTTTGCAGCACTATCAGGGTTTGTTCGGCGGCTATTAGCAGCATCTAGAATCATATCAGCCATATCTTTAGCAGCACCAGGGTGCGCAAACGACAGAAAAGCCTGCCCCATTCGCCGTGCTTCTGCGGGATCATCAATAAGGTTTTTTATCTCATCGACGAGCAACTGTGGCGTTTTTTCCATTTGCATTTCGTCGATGACTTTGACAGCGCCTTTATCTTCGTACACCTTGGCATTTTTAATTTGATGACCGCCGGTCAAAAAGCCGTTGGGCACCAAGATTGTCGGCTTGGCCAGCGCTGCCAACTCGAGAATTGTAGTCGCGCCAGCTCGTGCTACCACAACATCAGCCGCACCAAGCATATCAATCATACCGTCGCTAACGAAATCGTAAACTTTAACTTGATCTGTATCCTCTGGCAATCGCCGCCGAATCTCGGCATATTGGCCAGTACCAGTTATTAAAATTACGCTAGTGAACTGTGTAAGTTCGCTAATAGTATCTGCCACAGCATTATTCAACCGTTCCGCACCCAAACCGCCGCCAGTAACCAGCACTAACGGTCTGTTACTTGGAAATCCTAGTTTTTCCTTAACCACGCGGCGCTGCTGCTCGCTATACGGCTTGAATCCTTCACGGATCGGTACGCCAACGTAACGACTAATCGCCTTGGGGTACGGATAATACTCTAGCGGAGCGCCAGTGCCAATGCGATCAGCCCAACGTGCCAATACGCGATTAGTTAACCCTGGATGAGCGTCTGAGTCGTGAATTACTAGCGGAATACGCAGCACATGCGCCGCCAAGCCGACCGGCATGCAAACGTAGCCTCCTTTCGTAAATATCACATCTGGACGCCAGGCAATCAGCTTCACTAAGCTCTGAACAAAACCCACGCATACCTTGAGCGCATCAACAAAATTTGGCCACACAATCGTCCGTAAGCGTAACAGCTGACGCACAACGCTAAGATTATGATAGCGGCGTAATTTACCGCTAGCAATGACATCTACGCGCACCGAGTTATCAAAGCTAGCCATAACGTTGCGCGCTTGCTTGCTAAATTTGCGGTCAACCCAAAACCGCAATTCCGCATCTGGCTGCTGTTTTTTAACTTCTCGCAACACGGCGACAACTGGAGTAACGTGACCCCCCGAGCCGCCGCCTACGGCTAATATCCGCATCTTGGCCTCCTATATCTATTGGTTTATGTGCAGTATATCGCGATAACTGGAAAACAATCCCCAAAGCCGCGCCCGAAAACAGCATACTACTGCCGCCAGCACTCAAGAACGGCAGCGTTATACCTGTTAACGGCGCTAGGTGAATCATTGATGCGATATTCATGAAGAAGTGCGCAAATAACCAGCCAAAAATACCCGCCACTACCAATCGCCTGGTCATATCTGGCGAGTATTCAGCAACTCGCAAAACCCGCAGCAACAAAGCTGCAAACAACACTACTACCAATACCGTCCCGGCAAAACCAAAAATCTCGCCAATTACAGCAAAAATCGAATCGTTAATTGCCTCTGGTAAGTAGCCTGTCGATTGAATACTCTTGCCGATACCGCGGCCAGTTAACCCGCCTGTCCCCAACGCAATCATTGCGTTTTTGATATGATAATCGTTATCGTCTTGCGAGGCTGATTTACTCGCTCCGAAAAACGTCGTAATCCGTTCCAACCGGTGCGGCGCCGTTACTGCCGTGAGTCCCAAAAACAGCACGCCCACTAATGCAATTTGCATCAGAGTTTTCATTCTTATCGTACTCACCATAAATATCGACGCCGCAGCTGCTGCTATCGCCACTCCCGAGCCCATGTCTTTTTGCAACACTACGACAATAAATAACAAAAAGCCGACCAGTGCAGCTGCTGGGTAGACTGTTTCTTTCAAGTCGTTTATCTTACCCTCTTGGTAGCGTTTACCTAAAAACACCGCCATATACAAAGTCATTGCTAATTTTAGCAGCTCGGACGGCTGAAAATTGACTGGTCCCAAGTGAAACCAGCGATAAGCGCCTAGCGTGTTCTGCGCTATTGCATCAATATGCAGAATATTTCCAATCAAAAAAAGCAAAAACGATAAGCCAATTCCGATCATCATTAACTGAAAAATATACTTCTTGAGATAATCAAACGGTACTAATATCAACAGTGCAAAACCACTAACTGCCAGGCTAATACCCATAAGCTGTTTGAAAAAGAAATACGTGCTAGAATAATCGCTGCCATAAGCACTATTCTGCAAATTAGCATACTGCGGCCCGACCGAATAAACAATTATCATTCCTACCAGCATTAACAACGCCGCACATAACATCAACCAATAATCAGGCCGGTGTTTACGCTGGATTTTACCATCAGTAAACTGTGCGTACGTGTTGCGATGCCGAGCGCCAATCACGGAGCGATGTGCCCCCCGGTCATCGCCATTGCTATACCCACGAAAGCCGCCACGCCAGCAATCACCCAAAAACGCATCGTCACTTTAGCCTCTGGCCAGCCTGACGCCTCTAAGTGATGATGAATCGGCGCCGACAGGAATATCTTGCGATGGAATAATTTCTTGCTGGTCATCTGCAACAAGCTCGACCCAGCCTCGACCACGAACAATATGCCGATAATCGGCAGCAAAAACAGCGTGTTGGTCATCATCGCTACCACACCCAAGCTCGTCCCAAAAGCAAAGCTGCCAACGTCGCCCATAAAGAACCGTGCTGGAAAGATGTTGAACCACAAATAACTCAGCAACGCGCCGACCACCGTGAAGCAGAACGCCGCTAACTTCAAATGGCCTTGCAATAGCGCAATCACACCAAATGCTGAAAACGACATTACCAGCAAACCGCCTGCCAAGCCGTCCAGGCCGTCGCTTATATTGACCGCGTTACCCGTCGCTACCACCGCAAACACAAACAATCCGACAATCCACGCGCCCATTTGCCAATCGCCAACGTATGGGATATGCACCGACGAGTAGCCGAGCTTACAGAAGAAAAACCAGCCCAGCACCAGCCCGACGCCGATAATCATGGCAAATTTCACCCAGCTGCGCAAGCCAGCATCCTTGCGATTAGAGCCAAAAACATTCAAAATATCATCAATCAAACCAATCGCCGCGCCGCCAACCAACGCCGCCAATGGCAGCCAAGTTTGCGCTCGATCCAGATTAAAGGCCAGCGTCACCGCCATAATCGCCACTACGGCAATTATTCCCGCCATGGTCGGAATATGCCGCTCGATTTTCTTCTTATGTAATAAGTTAAAAATCTTGAGTTTTTCGCCAGTTACCGCTGCTGTACGCTGTGTTTTCCAGAATTTATATTTGTAAGCAAAATATGTATATACTGGCGTTAGCAGCATCGCCAGTAGAAACGCCATCAAGCTCATTAGAAAAACCGAGTTCAATTCGTTTCCAAAAGTTACAATCGACATATTACCATTATACTCCCTACCCTACTCTCTCGGGGCTAATTTTAAGTATTTTATCATCCAGTTGGATATCTCGTTGAAAATAGGCTTAGCGTCCGAGCCGCCGCCCATACCGCGGCCGTCTGCCGCTATCTCTACCATGATAACGTAACGCGGGATTTTACCATATTCGCCGCCAAAACCCAGATAGGTACCAATCGTCTCGTTATCATCATACTTACCGTTAACAATCACCTGCGAAGTACCGGTCTTGCCGCCAACTAGCCAGCGCTCCGAGTCGTCATGCGGTTTATATGTCGCATAATGAGCCTGATGCACCATTTCGCGCACTGTCTGCGACGAAGCTTCGCTGATAGCACGAGCGCTAGTCTTTGCCGCCGTAGCCGCGAACTTGCCGCCATCACCCATCGTACCGTTAATAATCGTTGGCGCGTGATATACGCCGCCATTAACTACCGAACAAAAACCGCTCGCCACCTGCAGCATTGTCACATTCATACCCTGGCCAAACACCATATTACTGTAACGCACGGCATTACCTTCTTGCTGTGCTGGCGAAATAACTGTGCCGCCCGCCTCATTCGCCAGCTCAATACCAGTCAGCTGCCCCAGCCGGAAACGATTATAAAAGTAATCATAAATCGTATCGCGAGCGCCGCGAGTAATATAAGAACCATTTCCCAGCCGCTGCGCAATCGTTACCATACCAGTATTCAGCGACCAGTTCAGCGCTGTCTGCATAGTGATATCGCCGTTCAAAAAACTATTTTTTGAAGCATTATTTATTGTGATATCTTCAACTTTTATTTTACCAGTATTGTTGTAAGTACTCTGCGGCGAGATAACACCCTTGTCGATTCCGGTCGCTACCGTGAAAGTCTTGACATCAGAGCCCGCTTCGTACGGATGCGAAATCGTATCATTATTAAAGACCGACACATCAGAAGTATTGATATTCGATGGATCATACGTCGGCATATTAGCCATTGCCAGCACTTTGCCAGTACTTGGCTCCATGACGATAGCGCTTGCTCTAGTGGCTTTACTACGCTTAGCACCAGCCTCAAGCGCTGATTCGACTTGTGTCTGGATATTACGATCAATCGTCAAAACAATACTCTGGCCATTTACTGCCGGCTGGCGGACATTCTTATCGCCAATTGTCAGCGGTACATCGCGAGCATCCGTCACCGTTTTGAGCATGCCATCGCGCCCAGACAGAGTTTGGTTATTAGCTTGCTCGAAGCCATATACTCCTTTACCCTCGTGATTAACAAAACCCAAAACCTGGCTAGCCAATCGTCCTTCAGGATAGACCCGGCGCGTTCCAACTTCGAAACCGATACCCGCTAGCTTTTTCTTCTTGATTAATTCAGCCTGAGTCCGCGTAATATATTTCGTCAAAATTTGGTAGCGGCTAGGTTTTTTGTCAATCAGCGCCGCGAAGCCATCAACTACGTTGCCGCCAGCTACGCTATTCAGCGTATCTACCACCGCCTGCTTGTCAGACACCTGTGTTGGATCTGCCCAAACTTTATAGACAGTCTCATTCATCACCAGCGGCTTCGGGTCGCTGCCGTCCATAGCGTAAATCTCGCCGCGCTGCGCTTTGAGTGTGAACTTCTTAATCTGCTCATTATCAGCCTGTGTTACATAGTAATCATGCCGCACTACCTGCACCACGAAAAGTTGCACTACAAAAATGGCCGAGACGACCAACACTATACTAAACAAAAAGCCAACTCTCGAGCGTCGAATAAAACGAGTTGGCGATACACTCATGATCTTAAACTCCTATTTGCTTACATACTGAGTATCGGCCGGGGCAGCCATCCTTTGAGCAACGCTGCTGTCTTTGACCGATTGCAGAGCTGTCAGGCGAGCATTCTCAACCGCCAGATCACTCTTCTGTTCGGTCAACGTCGAAATTTTATTACTGACGTCATTTGACTCATAATCATAGCCCGAAACACTCCCCGCTTGCGTTAAGTATAACAGACCTAGCAGCGTCAAGAGAAGTGCAATAATAATCGCATTAGAAATCGGGCCGAGTTTGATAGCCGATGCAAAAGCAACTGTATTGCGGTTGCGCCCATAATTACCTTGGCGCCGGCTATTAAATTGTGTAGTTCGTGAATATGACATGTGGTGGATTCGTTTTGTTATTTATTTTGACACTCAAAAGCCAGAGGAACGTTAGGAGAAAAACGAAAATTACGCTCCTCTGCCCTATGAGTTGTGTATTTTTGCCTAAGCGGCGCGGCGCACGACAGTGATGTCATGCTGAACGTCGGCTTGGACTTGTACTTGGATGCGGCGAGTCATGCTACATCTTCCTTTCTGTTTTTATATTTTCACAGCGACACGAAGCTTAGCACTTCGCGAGCGCGGATTGTGAACATCTTTAGTGGCTCCATCGACAGGATGCTTCGTAATGATACGAAGCTCTGCCTCGTAGCCGTTTTTAGCCTGTTCGGCAAAGTATTGCTTAACAATACGATCCTCCAGGCTATGAAAGCTAATTACACCGACTCGCCCGCCCTGCGACAACAGCTCGGGTAATAATGGCATAATCGCTTGTACTTGCTCAAGCTCATCGTTTACAAAAATCCGAATCGCCTGAAAAGTACGTGTCGCCGGATGCGTTCGCTGGCGCCGTCCGACATGCGCCCTCAAGATAGCCGATGCCAAATCTTCAGTTGTCGCCAGTGGTCTAGCCTTAATAATCGCAGCAGCATAACGCCGCGCAATATTTGGCCGCTCTTCACCGTAATCGCGAATAATCCGCTCCAGCTCGCCCTGCGAATAGGTGTTAACCACCTGCTCTGCAGTTAAAGCTTGCCGCCGATCCATCCGCATATCCAGCGGACCACGATGCGAAAAAGAAAATCCTCGCTCAGCCCTATCAAGCTGTGGTGACGACACCCCCAAATCAATCAATATCATATCAAACTGTTTACCTGCAGCAATCAACTGACGGGCAGCGCTGACAAAATCAGCGTGTATTAGCTCTGCCCCTTTGCCGACAAATGCCGCTAGGTTTGCTTGTGCAAATTCATCGCGGTCAACCAAAGTCATTCCGCGATAATTATGCGTTCGTTCGACAATGGCGCTCGCGTGCCCGCCGTATCCAGCCGTCAGGTCGAGATAACTCTCGCCATCTTTAGGATTAAGCAGCCGCACAACGTCATTAAGTAATACTGGAACATGAAGTGGTGGATGTTCTTTAATACTCATTCCCCCATCATACCATAAGGTCTGGCGAGGGACTCGAGATCACCAATCTGATAGCGAGCTGTTTGTTTTCGCATAGGTGTGTTTGTTTTAGTTTAGTCAAGTATGCTTAAAATCAAGAGCTGTCAAACAACTCATATCGTATTTAGCATACCTTTGAGAGACTTGTGTGTGAGGTGGAGTTTTTGGGAGGTGTTGTGTTAGAGGAAAGAACTTTCGACAATTTTAGCGTGGGTCGATATTCCACTGCTCACTATCAGGTTGTTGATCTCGAGGATGTCCAACTTCAAATTGTAAAAGTACCACAAACTATACGGCTACGCGCCCAAAGACAGCGTCGCCCGCGATACGTAAGCGTCAGGTACGCAAACTAAGACGCCCGCCCTACCGTACATAGATTGGCTAATAGCTGCGTCAGTCATGACTACCCTACTTTCTTTTGTTATTTTACGCGGTGGTGTTTGTTTTGACTCGAGATTCTTATCTCTTGCCTTGCCACTGGCTTTATCATACAACGTTTCATCATGCTTGTGCAATACCTTTTTTACTAAAAATGATAACTTCTTTACTTTTCCACAAAAACGTGGAAAACTATAGCGTTTCAACAAGCAAATAGACGCTATATCTAGCGTCTATAGAGGTCAGCCATGACAGAAAACGCTGCTTATGCAAAATATATCCGCATCAGCTGGCGTGCTACTGCGTCAGGGTCATGCCGGATAAAACTGCGTACCGCTGCAATCGGATCGCTCGATTGGGCGCCCGACCAAACTTTCTTCGCTAGGATACTCGCACCGCGGAATTCGTAGTGCTGGCGTTTTAGCTCGCTGATATCATATTGCACCACATGCTCACCGTCATGAGCATACTTATCCATTAGTTCTGCCGATGGCTGATCAGTATTAAAAACTACATAATCAAGGAACTCGCTGCCCGCCAAACGCTCAATCTCGCTAGCAAAGTCCACTACGCTCAAATTGTCAGTCGGACCAGGCTTAGTAACCAAATTACAGACAAAGACACACTTCGCCGACGTTGTCGCTAGCGCCTCCTGGATTTCTCGAATCACCAATGCTGGCGCTAAACTGCCGTATAGGTTACCTGGTGCAATTACCACCATATCAGCTTCCAGAATCGCCTGGACGGCCGCTGGATGCGCTACTGCTTCTGGCTCTAACCATACTTTTGGCTGCTTAGCGATATCGGCATGCGCGATCTTGAATTGTCCTTTGATCGGCTCGCCCGAAGCGCTCTCGACACACAGCGTAATATCGGTTAAAGTTGTCGGAATTACCCTGCCTTGAATATTGAGAACTTGGCTAGCCAACTGTACCGCTTCACCGAAGCTACCAGTCATTTTCTCGAGCGCTGTCAAAAACAGATTACCGAAAGCATGCCCCTTCAAACTGCCATCATCGAAACGATAATTAAACAAATCGCGCACCCGCGGACTATCGCTCAGTGCTACTAAACATTGCCGCACATCGCCTGGCGGCAGTACGCCTAGCTCGTCGCGCAGCTGTCCCGTCGACCCGCCATCATCTGCCATATTGACCAGCGCTGTTAAATCAGACACGTATTTTTTGAGACCTGTTAGCAGCGTGAAGCTGCCAGTGCCGCCTCCGATAACTACAATTTTTGCTCCGCTGTCGCCATGTTCTTCGCTCATCATTCCCCTTCTGGCGTATTCACTCCGCTGTCGCCGCGCAGCTCCTTCTTGCCTTTTAATTCGTATTTAATACCAGTCATATCGCTAGTCATATAGTCATCATTTAGCAAGTTAACGAATTTAGCCGCATCCTTGGCATCCATAATAATAATCTGGCCAGTAGCGTCGTCAGTCATCAGTTCTAGGCCCATTTCGTCAGCCTGCTCGATAACCTGATCCTGCGTCACCAGACCGACGTCGACTTTTTGCAGCTTAGTTACTAACGATTTAGTATCGCGCACCAACGCATCGAAATTCATGCCTTCAGGGAACTTTAACTTGAAATTTTTCTCGATTTCAGCAATTTTTTCCTCGGCAACAGCGAACTGCTTAGCATCGTAACCAAACAAACGGATAAATTTCGGCTCGTTAAAGGCAAAAATATCGCCGCCGGCAATCAACACTTGATTATCTGGCGTAATTTTTAGGCCGACATCAGCACTGAACGGTTGAAACGAATCGCCGTTATACATCCAAGCGGTTGCACCTTTAAGCACTTGCGACTGTGGTAAAATCTTAGCCACGAAAAACGGCTCGGCCCCCTGGCGGCTGAAACGCGCTACGATCCCCTTGACCTTCTTGAACTCATGGTCGCCTTCGCGGAACACCTCTAGCGTTTCCTCGCCGTAGCGAATCTGCTCAATCACCTCTTGCGCATGATCTACCCGGTCCAAGGTAGTACGCTCCAACACATTATCCTCAGCAGCGGCCGCTTCAAAGTCGCGCACTGCCATACCAGTAGCAGCACCAGTTTGCACCTGGCTAATCATATCGTAAAGGAATAATACCTTGAGCTGCGCCTTGAGCTCCTTGGCGTAATTAGTGGCGTAGACAGTGTAGCCCTTCGTAAATAGAAATAAGTCGATTTCGAGCTCGTCCTTATGCGCATCAGCTTGGTTCGCCCAGAGGAAAATATCAGTTGGCTCTGGCGGCTGGTCATCAGCCGGTGTTGATTGGTCATTATTCATGATATATATTCTACTACAATTATTAGACGCTATTCTACTATTGCACGGCATCCTCGCCAAAATGTTTTTGCAAACGCATTTTGATTGAACCGTGATGGCGGCCGAGTTTCTGGCTCATCGCAGCAATACTTTCGCCGTTGACGAACATTTGACGCAATTCATCGTCATCAGCCTTAATCCATGGTTTATAAGCATTAGGATAAGTCTGGCGCATTTTAGCGATTTTGGCCGACCAGTTAGAATTGGCGCTGTTCGCTTTTTTGGCGGGTTTAAGTTCACCGGCCGCGCGTTTGTCGGCTTTTGGTTGTAAGTACGCGAACTTTTTAGCATCATCTGCCGCCCGCGTGCGCAGCTGCTCATCGATCATATAAGCTTCATCGCTCATCTGCAAAGCCATACGATTAATACCCGTCAAATACAGGTTATCAATATCGCGCACCCGGCTAAGCGCCACATAGCCCATACCCGGCACAAAAGCTTTGCGGAGGTCAATTCGCGCGCTATCCAGTGTCATGCCTTGGCTCTTGTGGACAGTAATCGCCCACGCCAAACGCAACGGAACTTGGCTAATGCTAGCTCGTTTGCGCGTCCCATCGCGCAACTCCCAAGTATCAGGCTGCATGGTCACCGTCCGGCCATTACGAAACTCCACTACCGGATAATCCGTCGCTGGCTCGAAATCGACCACCATGCCGATACTACCATTAGCATAACGCCGCGCCTGATCGTTTTTGACCGCCATCACTAATGCGCCTATTTTAAGTGTCAGTACCTCTGGTGCTAGTACGCTGCGCTGCAAATTATCAACGTAGTTGTTACTACCAGTAGTGTGGCGTTGATACAGCACCTCGTCGCCTGGCAATTCAGCCAGCCTGGCTTGATTAATTCTATCGACATCAACGTTCACGGTATGCAGCTCTGTCAAATCTGCCCCGGCTGGCGGCTGAAATTCGGTCCGCTCTAACAGCTGTTCGGCATGGTGGCGGCGCAAATCGCCGGCTCGCATCGCTGTCAAGATTTCTAGCAGCGTATCGCCGTCGCGCTGGCGAAACTGCTCGCTCAGATACAATACCGTCGGATCAAGCTCGCGCCACGCCGATGAATTCACTACAAAACCGCCCTCGCGGCCTTGCGCTCGATTAACCGGTGGCAACTGAAAGAAATCGCCAGAAAGCACCACTTGGATGCCGCCGAACGGCTCGTCGACTCTCTTGCGTACTAAACGGCAAACTTCGTCAACCATGTCCAAGCGGTAATCGTGCAGCATGCTAATTTCATCAATAATCAAGACATCGGTTTTTTCGATAATTTCGCGGCGGCTTTTGCTGACATGCTCGGCAAAACCATTCGGCAGGCGGTCGCTAACGCCAATACCCGCCCAAGCATGAATCGTCGCGCCGCCCAAATGCGTCGCCGCTAGCCCGGTCGTCGCCGTCACCGAGACATATTTGCCGCTAGCCTTGCTCAAGTTGATGAATTGATTCAGCACAAAAGTCTTACCCGTTCCTGCCGGGCCGGTCAGCAGTGCGCTTTCGCCGCTCAATAATATTTCTAAGGCTAAATCTTGCTTCACTACCCTTATTATACAACTTAAGGCGCGGGACTACTTATCCCAAGCAAAGCCGTTACCAAAATGACCGTAGCGCGCTGTTGGTTCGTATTGCGGACGAGCCAGCTGCAACTTATCAATAATACCCGCTGGACTGAGATCATAGCCGGCGATTGGCTGCTCAACGCCGTCAACTACCGCTGTAGCCTCAACCGGCTGGTCGTGGCCAATTGCGTACGCCAAGCGCACCAACACTTCCTGAGCTGCAAACTTTTTAAGATAATCAACTGCGACCCGCCGCGCCATATAGGCACCGCTGCGATCGACCTTAGTGGCGTCCTTGCCGCTAAACGCCCCGCCGCCTAGCGGAATCCGCGGGCCATAATTATCAACTGCTAATTTGCGCCCGGTCAAACCAGCGTCCGCCGCGAAACCGCCAATTTGCCAATCGCCTGCCGGATTTATATGCAGAGAAATGCCATCAAAATCACCTGCCACATATTTTTGCTGCGCAAACCACTGCCGTACTGCTGCTGCCAGCTCGTCGTGCGGCGCATTCTGGAAGCTGGCAACAATCGCCGCAATCTGGCCGCCATAAGTCGTCACCTGCGTTTTGCCGTCATACGGCCATTTCTCATACAAAAAGCGATTCAAGGCCCGCGCCAAAGCATATTCTAGCGGCAACAATTCTGGCGTCTCAGCACAAGCATAACCAATCATCACCCCTTGATCGCCAGCACCGCCCGCGTCCACGCCCTGAGCAATCTCTGGGCTCTGGCGTGCAATCCGCTCAATAATTTCCACGTCGTCGCCAGCCAGCCGCCGCGCAATCTGCTTGACGTCAACTAGCTCGCTCGACGATACTTCGCCGGTTAGAAACAGTGCGCCATGGCCGCCGCAAGCTTCAATCGCCACTCGGGCTTGCGGGTCTTTGGCAAGATACGCGTCCAGAATAGCGTCGCTGATTTGGTCGCAAATCTTGTCCGGATGTTTCGGCGAAACGCTCTCGGCCGTACGATATACTGCTTGATTATTAGGTTCTACAGACATAAAAACTCCTTTCTATCTGCCCCGCTACAAGGCCAAGAAAGGAGCCGCAAAGACAATATCTCTCCTGGTCAAGCAGGCTGGAATTAGCACCTTGCTGCAAAAGCAGGTTGCCGGCGAGTCATCAGGCCAGTCCCTCGTCGCACTCTGGATATTAAATTATTAACAAGTTCATTATAACACGCCCCACCCCGCCGAATCTAGATTGACAGCAAAAACAGCCAAGGCTCTCGCTATAGACGAACGCCAGCCCGCGCTTTGTTCGCCCACTCATCCGCTAACTCGTTCTGCTCGTGGCCGACGTGGCCGCGCACCCAAACCAGCTTCGGCTGTACCGATTGGTAAAGCGCGTACGCTTGCTGCACGAGATCAATATTCTTAATTTCGCCGCCTTTTTTACGCCAACCTTTAGCAGCCCAGCCTGGCGCCCACTTGGTTAACACATTGATCCAAAATTCGCTATCGCTATGAATTTCGCACGGCTCATCGCCAGCTAGCTCCATCGCTGCAATCAGCGCCATGCCCTCCATGCGAATATTTGTCGTCTGTCCGTCTTCGCTGCCCAAAGCTACCGGCTGGCCGTTTTCAATCACCGCGTAGCCGCCTGGGCCCGGATTTGGGCTAGCGCTGCCATCTGTAAAAAATACTCTCACTTCTTCCCTGCCTTCTAAATATCGCGGACTGGCCGCAGCAGCTTCAGCTCGTCTGGCATATACCACTTGTTGCCGCGATTATCTTGTTCATATTTATACTCTATCATGTGATCAGCCTGAAAATAGTCGCCCGTACCAACAATCTTGTACTGAATATACATTTTGCGTACTGAATCGCTCTGCGGCATCGGCCCGCGATACAAACGCAGCTCAAAAATCTCGCCTGGCTTGAGAAATTTATTCAAGTCGCCTCGCTGCCCTAATATCTCATACTTGTCAAGCTCCACGTCAAAGCTCGCGTGGTTGCGAATATGCGCCCACACCTCGAGGTACTTATTGTCGCCCGACGGATGCGCCTCGGTGCGCTCAACCTCTATCTCGGGAATCACTTTCTGCCCGTTAGCCGAGTGATATTGATCGGGCTGAGGCTTACTGTCTGACTTCCTAGTATCTGCAGCAACCCCTGAAGTGTCTTTATCGAAGTTATTTTCGTCCCTACTGCCGCGATTATCTTGCGGCGAGACCATATCATTATTATTAAGACGCGCCAAATATTCGTCATCACCATCCGGCTCGCCAAAAATTAAATCACGCAACCATCCCATACATCTATTGTACCGTATTTAGACAAAGCTACACATACGCTATATATAGTGCCACTATATATAGCGTATGTACTGCCGTGGAAAAATCAGGGAAATCTTCGAGGCACGCTAGACTACTGTTATTCTACTTATGTTTGGCACTCTTGACACGCGAGTGCCAACCAATTACAATAAAATATAGAGCAAAAGCTCGCCAAATCATAAACGAAAGGAGTAATACAAATGAGTAAACTCGTTCGATTCGACCCGTTTGCCGAAATGGATGCCCTGCAGCGCCATTTCTTTAATGACGACAACTGGATGCCGCGCCAAGTGCGCTCGGTCGGTTTGCCTACCACTGATGTTTACATGAAAGATAACGCGCTAGTCGTCGAGGTTCACCTGCCGAAATTTAACGAAGATGATGTCAGTATATCCGTCGAAAACGGCAATCTGGTCATTCAAGCCCAGCGGCACGAAAAGGAAGAAGATAAAGACAAGAAATACGTCGTACGCGAGTCGAGCAGCAGCTTCTACCGCAGCGTCCAGCTGCCAGAGCGCGCCGACGCCGACGCTATCGAAGCGCACCTGGACGACGGCGTCTTGAAAGTCACCGTTCCAGTCACGCCGGCGCCAGAGCCGAAAAAAATCGCCGTCAAATCGCGCGGCAAGAAAAAAGAATAAACTATTCTCAGTTTTATCTTGCCAAAAAAGCCTCGGGTTTTATCCGAGGCTTTTTATAATAAGAGGAAGTTTTCGCAGCTTATCTAGAAAGCGTCAAACTATTCCGCGTATTTTTCAACGAACCGCCGCAATATCTTGACTGGTTCGGTTACCAATTCCGATTCGCGGTACGCCGCATCGATCAGATCTTGAGCTTCCTCTGGCGCGAAATAGCCAGCGTGCTTATAAATATTAATCCGCAGCGCCAAGCCGTCAGCATCAAGCTCGGGATGGAATTGCGCCGCATAAACATTTTTCCCGGCGCGCAGCAATTGTATACAGGCCGCAGAGCGCGCTAGCACCACGCTGTTCGGCGGCGCCGTATCTGTCCCCTCTTTATGCCCGACGAAGCCGCGAAAACTAGCTGGCAAGCCAACCAGCAGCGGATCGTCCTGCGCTTCCGGCGTCAAATTTATATCCACCGCGCAAACCGGCTCGCCATGATCGAAATCAGTCCGGCCGCCCAGCGCCGTTACCAGCGCCCCCACACCCAAGCAAGTGCCTAAAAACGGCTTATCCTCAGTTGTAATCCGGCGAAGCAGCGGCATGATATAATCTTCAAACTGCAATTGTTCCGGCGATTTTTCCTCTGGCGGATAAGCAAAATTAGCCGGCCCGCCACCCATAAAAATACCGCTGTAATCATCCAAATTAACTGACGAGAACTCGCCGCGATCAAGCCGTAAGCGTTGCAGCTGCTCCGGCTGCAAACCGCCAAATTTCAAAAAAGCTGCATATTCGTCGTCAGACGCTTCGTCCTCGGGACGGGATTGTAAAAGAAGAAAAGGTTTTGTCATGAATCTTAGTATAGCGCTTTTTAAGCTCAATAGCTACTTTTAATCAGTAGCTAGCTTCAAAAATCACGAGGCGTTAAATCTTCGGCCGACTCAACATCGCGAAGCCACGGAAAATACCGAAGCACGTTGTCTTGATGCAGTACTTCTGCCAAGGGTGCTGATTTAACCGTAATATTTTCGCCAGCATCAAGATGCTGCGCTGCTCGATGTAACGCTCCTGTAGCCAGAAACAAATAAGTAAACCACTCGATTTTCTTTTCCATCTGCACGACATCTAGCGGTCTCCAATTAGCAAAAATCCAGCCTGTTTCTTCGCTAAATTCGCGCTGCGCCGCTGCTTGCACCGACTCGTCACTAGAGTCAACCCGGCCGACTGGCAAATGGTTCTTGCGGACAATCCCGCCCGGTTGCTTTTCGTCGATTACCAGCGCATCGCCAGCCTCGTCAAGCGCAATGACCATCACAGTGTCTGAACGGCGCAGCATTTCAAAAGTTTTTACGCTACCATCAGGCATCTTTTGCGGCCATTGATGTACTTCGTAAATCTCACCTCTAAAAACAAGTTTCGCTTCCGGAGGAATCAGACGAGCACCTCTCGGCAAAACACGCTCGGTCATTACACTATGCCCTCAACTTTTTCATCAAAATATCATAACCGTCAGTCACCTCATCTTGACGGCTGACGCCTAATTCCGCCATAATGCGCCACAGATCATCGGTTATAACAGCAGGGTCGGCATTCTCGTCAGCTAATCGCTCTAATTCCATAAAGTCGCCCAAACCTTCCACTGAGTCGATACATACTTCCACATCATTCAGTTTGCCAGTCTGGCGAGCCTTTGATACATCCGAAAACGGCACGAAACCTAGCTCCTTAACTATAGCAATCATGATATCTGGATCGCCAACTTCCGTTTCGCGTTCAATGCTATCCAACTGCCCAGTACATAAATGATATCACGTTTAGGACACATCCACTGGACCGATAATATCCGTATTGCCAAAGTAAAAATCGGTTAAGACCTGCCGCCATGGCGTGCTGGTTGCCGCAGCATATATCATTTTGCCAATATCGCCATGGCAAGCCAATAACACCGTTTGATCTGGATGTTGACGCGCCATGAAATCAAGCACCCGCTGGCCGCGAGCCAATAACTCAGGAAAAGTCTCAGCGCCGTCAGGATGCAAAAAATAGGTCACGCTTTCTGTCTTGATGATGTCCGGCGCACAAATTTCCTCAATATCAGCGGCCGGCTTACCAGTCATAATGCCAAAATTACGCTCGATTAAATCATCGTGAACTATCGGCTCGGCAAGGCCCAGCGCCGCCGCTACAATCGCTGCCGTCTCGAAAGCTCGATCAAGCGGCGATGCATACACTGCGTCAAAAACTAGTTCCCTATCCTTGATGCGACGCGCCAATTGCCGCGCTTGCTGGCGTCCCAAATCGGTCAGCGGCAGGTCGCGATGGCCGTTCAAAATCCCGCGCACATTGTCTTCATTCTGGCCGTGGCGAGCGATATAGATAGTAGTCATAAGCTTTAGTATATCATCTCTGTCAGGCGGCAAGAAACCTCATAGAAACCCTACTTACCACTAAAACTCCTTGTTATCAAACCATTGATACGTCCCGCGAATGACACTCCAGCCAATCAGCAATCGCATCAATATCGAGATGATCGGTCGCAACGCGGACGGCGAAATTTTCTAGTTCACCTCGCTGTGCTGTAAAATTATACCCATTCACCTCCAGCAAAGTCAGTCCGGCGAGCATTGCTGTACGCTTGTTACCATCAGCGAACGGATGGTCGCCAATAATTCCACGCATCAACGCCGCTGCCTTGGCAAATACTGTTGCATATAATTCCTCGCCAAATACTACTTGATGCTGTGTTGACACCGCAGCCTCCAGTCGTCCGACGTCACGCACGCCATCTGCACCGCCGTCTTTGACAAGCACCAGCGCATGAAGCTGCAGAATCTGCTCGAGAGTCAAACTAACCATTAGCGCTTCGCCAATTGAGAAAAATCCTCTTTGTATCGCCTAAGGAGCGAGTTTGCAGTTTTGAGCACTTGATTATCATCAGCCGCCTCCGAACGCTTACGTACCGTGACTTCAATTTCGTCGCCATCGCGAATCCCCAGCGCCCGCAAATCCCGCGCCGGCAGCGTCACGCCGCGGCTCGAACCAATCTTGATAACTTTTTGAATTGTAGTGATTGTCATACAAACATTATAACAAAATTATAATTTTATTGCAATATACTTTCCCTATTGTACACCGCAAAAACAAATCTACCAACGATACGCGCTATATATTGCATTATGATAGCTCTTGTCCTCTACATAGCTTCTGCCATTTCATATGAGCTCTATAGGCTCGAGCTGGCGCATCCACTTCGCTTTTCTGAAGCAATAACTCCTCAGGGTTAATAAACATTACTTCGTCACCCTCTTCACCTGGCGCAAAGTCAAAATTCTCCGGCCAGACACGGCAATAAAAACAGATTTGATTAGCATCAATCCGCTTAATATACATCTCGTCCGACGCGTCAAAAAGTTGATAACGCAGACTACCCTTGTAGCCAACTTCTTCGTACAGTTCGCGTTTCAGTGACAACTCAATCGTCTCACCAAAATCCATACCACCGCCAGGCAAATCCCAATACGTCCGATCAATTTCCTTGACGACCAAAATCTGCCCAGCGTCGTTATAAATTAGGGCTTTGAGAGATATGCGATACAAACAATCCAGATGAGCCGTGCCATCTAAATTCTGCGTGATGATATGTCCTTTGGTGATTTTTGTCATAGGGATAATTATAACACTTTTAGTCTAAACCCAGCGTAAGTACCATCGTGCTTATATGCCTCCTCGCCAAGGAAAGCCGGGATAGTTTGCAACGTATCGTTATAGACAAAGTTTTTAAGACCGACTGTATCTTTTTCTTCCTCGGGTAAGATCTTCCCCGTCATTTTATAAAAAGTTCGCTCTTGGTCAACCGCCTCCTCGTCCAAATATCTTGCTATGTCGGTACATATCTGCTCGTACAGATCATCGTTCAGATGCGAATTTGGCACTTCATAAGCCACGAAATTCGACACCACCGTCGTGATATCATTTAATGGCGAGACCACTAAATTATCTTTTATGGCACTAGCATTGATAAATCTCTGCACTACTTCATTATCTTTATCTGCCGTTATCAAAATATCTGGCTGTTCGGTAGTGGTCGTATGAAAATCCAATACCAACTCCGGCTTCAGTAACCGAATCCGCTCCTCAATAATCTTCGCACGCCGACCCTCATAAGTATCTAGACTAAGCCCATAACTCCTATTTAGGTCCGATTCGGTATACCGCACATTCTTTGCGTAAGCGCGCGGACTAGCTATGATGAACTCTATATTTTCCAACAATTTAGACCGCTTGGCGAGCATATACGCCAGCACATTTGGACCTAATAATTCATTACCGTGGGTGGAAATTATTGCGAGTATTTTTGTCATATAGCTATTATTCTATGCTGTAAAAACAAATCTGCCAACAATATATGCGCTATTTATTGTATATTATTATAGCTTTATACAAAAAATTTTGACCATCAACATATACCCTCTTCATACACCTTATTATACCAAAAACCTCGACGGGGACGAACCCAAGTCGAGGTGCTGTGCTTATTATATTAGCAGAGATGCGCATATAAATCCATATTTACGACGCATCAAAAAGCTGATAGCGCAAATCACACCTGTAGCCAACTTCCTCAAGCAGCTCGCGCTTCAGCGATTATTCAACAGTCTCGTCATAATCCATACCGCCGCCTGGCAAATCCCAATACGTCCGCCCAACCTCTTTGACAATCAAAATCTGCCCAACGTCGTTGTAAATTAGCGCTTTGAGCGAGATATTCATCCTATATCTTTCATTATTTTATCTGTCTCTAGTAAGATTTTAATAATGCGCTGATAGTGGTCGATATCGTTCGCAGTCAATACACGACCCCTTCTATCTTTGAGCCACTTTTGCGCCGGCTGATAGCCACCTATGTAAAAATTCCATGCCAGTTCTGGGATATTGCCAAAATACTGACTATTGTTAATAAAGACTTGGTCACCATCGCGCACCACTTTCTTCACTACGTTATCACCAATCTTAGGAAAAGTGGTATCATAATCACCAATTTGTAACGCTTTCATTAAGTGTAATTGACGCAGCTGACCACCCAACTCTGCTTTGCGCCAAAATTCCGCCCATGACTCCGGTCGTGGCACGCGTGGAAAATCAGTTTTTAAGAATTCTTTATATTTCTCGCGATAGCTTGGGCTGTGTAGTGATGCATAAATATAGTCAAAAATATCCTCAGGATAAACTTTGCGCGACTCTTCAGTTGACTGCTCAACTTCAGAAAACAGTTGTTGTAATTTTTCGACATCAAAATTCGCCCGCCGACCATCTTCGCTTTCGAGGATAAATAGTGGTGCAAATTGACCAGCAAATCCGGCTGTCCCCATTACTGCATGTTCAGGTATCGAATCAACTACTAGAACTTGCTCGGTAGCGGTTCTCTCGAAAACGACACCAATATTCTCGTTACTATTAAGATATAGTGGTGCTACATGTGGAGATCTCTTCATTGCCGAAAAGATACTTTGGTCTGCGGGTTGTGACGATATAAAAACGTCAGAGAATACGTCATCGCCACCCTGAGCTGGTTTATTAAAAATCATTGCGATATTCTCCTCGCGGCGCAATCGGTGTGTGTGTGTGTGTGTCTCGCTACGCTCGCCAATCATATTTTTCATAACTTTTTCCCTGGATCTCTCAACTACATTGGTGTCGTAATAAACACATCTTCTGTCAAAAGGTCGGTAATTCATAGGAACGATATATTTCTCATCAAGTACAGCATTCTGCAAACGATCGTAAACTTTACCCCTAGAATAAGACTCTTTATATCTAGTTATTTTTCTTAATAAATTACTGCTGATTTCATCTACTAAGATATCATCCTTACCTGTCACAATCCCCACCGAATTCACAGGCATTAACTCGTTCAACAGAATGCCCTTTTCATATTCCTCTTGGCCTTTCGTATCTTTTGCAACAAAATAAAGCATCTTTTGGTCAAGATTTATCTTTTTAAAAGTAACTTCCGTACCTAATTGGTTAAACTTGTCTTGGCGCAGACCAAATATGTCTTGATAATAAACGTCAGCAAACTCGGCTTGTTTGGTATTGTTTTTAACCGCAATCATAATACTGACACCTTGCATAATATCAAAAACATTTTCGTCCTTACTGCCGTCTGGGGTCGTCTCTCGTTTTTTAGCATTACCGTGGAGATTCACCACGAAAATCTTGTCAAAAGTTCTAGCCAAATGCCAGCGCATGCCGCGAAAAGTTGGATTGTCCAAAAACCCATTGTTAGTAATCATTCCTACAATACCAGAACCATTACGTTCAATCATATCTTCAGCAAAAGCAATAAATTTTACATAGTCATCATTAAGCCACTTAGGATTACGTTCTTTTAGTTTTTGCAATCCACCTGGCTCAACTTTGTATTTATTAACCAAGGAATTCGCATAATCAGTCTTGTTATTACTTTCGGCAGAATACGGTGGATTACCCATCACTACCATCACTGGCTTCTCACTCTTCACTTCAGCAGCCAAGCGCGACTCTTCGGTTACTGCCCCTGTCAGGCCAAGACTAAACAGATCTGGCTGTACTGGAATCCCCTCCTCTAGCGTATTGGTCAGAAAAACATTAAGACGAGTCTTTAGCTTATTGACACCAGTTTCGCGCAACATCATAGCTAGTTTCAGGTGCGCTACTGTATATGGCGCCATCATCAGCTCGAAGCCAAACAAACGCGGTATTAAATTATCGTTAGCGTAGCTTGGCCATAAGCCAGCTTGCCCACTTTGAAAGTTTTTTTCATAGATATATCTGATGGTCTCATTCAGAAATGTCGCCGTACCAACTGCTGGATCAAGAATTTGCACTCGTGACTCTACAATGTCTCGTGTTAGACGATCCTTCCGCTCTCCTTTTTTACGCCATGGCTGCGTAGCAACCGTTCGCGTTATCGTATCGCTACTCGCAAGCCCCTTCGCAATCCTAAATTCAGTTTTAAGCAACTGGTCAATCTGTCGAACGATAAACCGAACTACTGGGGTTGGTGTATAGTAAGCACCCATCTTTTTACGTTCTAGGCTGTCATAGCTCTGTAGAAAATCCTCATAAAAGTGAATAATTGGATCTTTGGTATCACAAGCATTATTGTCTGCAATGCGTAGATGACGATGGACAATATTCCGTACATCACTGACGCTAAAAATTTCGCATAACTCGTCAACAATTTTTGCAAGTCGCTTGTCAAAGCCCGTACCAGCGATATGATCGAAAAAATAACGCAGGAATGGATTGCTTGCTGGCACTAGATCACGCGCCTCACTACGAGTAAAGTTTTCTGGCGTGTCGTCACCGTATCGCGCTACAAATAGTCCATATACCAATGTTTGAGCATACATATCGGCAAATTTCGTTTCATCAAGGTCATGCACAAGTAGCCGCTTCATCATTTCATAAATCTTTTCAAGTTCATGCGCTTCTACGTATTCGCTTTTGAGGTAGATCTCCACATTATCACGAATACGCCGAGCCTTACCTCCCATAATCTGCGCAAGACGACGGCCACTTTTGATACTCTCTGGTGGCAAATCCAAAAATGCTTGTAGTTCACGTAACAAGCGCTCGCCGTTTTCGGGCTGAAGATGCAGTTTGCCTTGTTTTACACAACCAAGACTGACTGTCTCATATTTCTCACCATTCTTATAAAACCGAAACTCGAGATAATCTGTCAAAACAAGATTAGTATAGCCAGCATATCGCTCCATTTGGTTAGTTTTCTCAGTTTTATCAAGATTTACCGTGATATCTTTTGCTTCAGCATAGCCACGAATAATTGAGTTGTTTGACTGCTTCAAGAAAACAAAGTCTGGTGCACCATGCTCTGAATGCTTTGGATCATTCACAGCGACCACGTCATCAAAAGTCTCCATAAGGCGCTGCAAAGCAGGTCGATAAGCATGTTCTATGGCATGACCACTGTGAAATTGACGCTTTACTTCAGCAAGATAATCATGTATTTGCTGCATACTATTACCCTAAAAGCCTGTCCATACTTACTCGCCGCTGCTCCGTCGTATCCCGCTCGCGCACGGTGACGGTGCCGTCCTCCAGCGTTTGGAAGTCGACGACTACGCAGTGCGGCGTACCGATTTCGTCTTGGCGGCGGTAGCGTTTGCCGATGTTGCCGTTGTCGTCCCACATCACCCGGCCGGGGTTGGCTTTGGCAAGTGCGGCGTAGACGTCGCGGGCTTTTTCCACCAATTCTGGCTTGTTTTTGAGTAGCGGCGAAACGGCAAATTTAACCGGCGCCAAGTGCTCTGGCAGCGCCAAATACACCCGCTTTTCACCGTTTTGCTCGTCCTCACGGTACGCGCTCGATAGCACCGCCATCAGCGCCCGCTCAACGCCAAACGACGGCTCGATGACGTGCGGAACAAATTTTGTATTCGTCCCCTTGACGGTGTATTCCATGCTCTTGCCGCTGGCGCGCTGGATGTTCATCAGGTCAAAATCGGTCCGGTAAGCGATGCCCATCAACTCCTCACGACCAATTGGATAATCGTATTCGATGTCGATCGTCTTTTCGCTATAATGCGCACGATCCTCCGCCGGCACGTCCAGCTCGTGAATGTGTTCTGGCCTCAAGCCTAGTTCTGCCAAAAACGCATGCGTAGCCACCAGCAGCTCATCAAACGCCTCCTGCCAATGCTCAGGATCGACGAAATACTCAATCTCCATCTGCTCAAACTCGCGAGAGCGGAAGACGAAGTCGCGCGGCGCAATCTCATTGCGAAACGCCTTGCCCTGTTGAGCGATGCCAAACGGCAAGCTCGGGTAGAAACTATCGACGACATTTTTGAAATTGGTGAAGATACCTTGGGCGGTTTCTGGACGGAGATACGTTTTTGCCGCCTTATCAAAATACATTAGACCATCGACCTGATCTCGCTTTGTTAAATGAGCCTCTTGAGAGGTTTGCTCATCATCTCCATCAAATAATCTAAACTCTGCTGTTATATATCCATTTTCATCAAGCACTTCTGCCATACCCCACTTGGCTCCAGCAATAGTGTTGAACATCATATTAAACTGAAAAGGCTTATTCCACTTTTTTTCAGAGCCACAATTAGGACACTTCATGTTTATATAATCATTCACATAAAATGCCGCGAAATTACCAGTATAATTCTTGGCTTCTTTAAGTAGGGCACGCTGCTCAGTCTCGATCTCAATATCCGCCCTCAAATCATCCACTAATTTCTGAAATTTGTCTGCCACTTTATCAAAGTCATCATAACTATAATCCCTTATCGCACTCTCAACCTCGTCAAGCATCTCTTCATTCTTATTTGATCTAGCATCCACTAAGGACTTAAAATCGTTTACAGTCTTCTGATAGGCAATGCTGTCTACTAACTTATCAAAGCGAAAACGCATTCTACAGTGTGAGCATTCAATTAGCGGATCAGAAAACGTATCCACATGTCCACTCGCCTTCCAAACCTTCTGATTCATCAAAATCGCCGCATCCACGCCATACATATCGTCGCGCTCGTCGACAAACCGGCGCCACCACAAATTCATGATATTACGCTTCAGCTGCACACCCAGCG
>CALHTM010000013.1 GCA_938039975.1 uncultured Candidatus Saccharibacteria bacterium | reverse complement strand
GCCGAGCAAATGGCGCGGTTTCTCTGCTGGCAGCGTCTCGCACACCCAGCGAACGACGCTTGAGATTTCGCCCGGCTCAAATACACCGCCGATGCCATAGCCATCAAACTCGCGCACCCCTAAAAATGCAGCTGATTCGCGCCGTAAGGCTTCGTCGCGCGCGCCTTGCACGACGCCGTAGAGCGCCTGTAAATTTTCGCCGCGCTCCGTATGTCTCGTATTGAGGTCTGAGTGGCGTTTCAGGAAGCGCTCCGCCCAGGCATGCGTCCGGTTCATTGCGGCTGCAATCGTTTCGCGCGAGGCGAGCGGCGCAGTCAGCTCGTCGAACGCCATGTGAATGTCCGCGCCGATTGTATGTTGCAACTCCATTGAAGACTCTGGTGTCATTAGCAGTTTCGCACCGTCAATATGCGAGCGAAACTCTGCGCCCTCGTCTGTTACTTTTACTAGCTGGTTGTGCGACGCAACTGCTAGCTTGGCGTTACCTTTCTGCGTGTGCGCTACTGCGTCAATGCCTTTTTTGTATGCGATTCCCAGACTGAATACTTGAAACCCGCCGCTATCAGTAAATGTTGGCCCGTCCCAATTCATGAATGAACCCAGTCCGCCGCCAGCTCGCACAATGTCTGCGCCTGGCCGCAGCATCAGATGGTATGTGTTTGCTAGCACCGCCTGACCGCCGTAGCTGCGAATTTGCTCGGGAGTGATCGCTTTTACTGTTGCTTTAGTGCCGCCCACGATAAATGCCGGCGTGCGAATTTCGCCGTGCGGCGTATGAATGACACCCGCCCGCGCTAGCGTACCGGGTAAGCGGCGGGTAATGTCAAAAGTAAGCGCAGTGTCCATGAATATAGTATAGCGCATTTGCGCCAACAGATGGGATGTGGTATAGTAAGGCGTGTTGTCGCCGATCCTGGCGGCAAGGAACTTTGAGAGAAAGGGCAGGCGGTATGTCTGTTTTCTTGTACGCAGCAAAAATTATTGAGGGGCCAAGCCCCTCGCGGTTTGCCCTCGCTGTCACTGGGAGTGGTGGCGAAGAGATTGTTATCCGTCTTGCTCTTTGCGAAGACGGTGAAATCCTCCATGAACAGTGGGGAGCATTAATTAACTTTAGAAAAACGAGGCGTTCCATCCACCTGGACGGTATGTACACCGTTCAGGACGGACATTGGTGTGCCCAATATGACCCGCTCAGGCGAGCAGGTCATATTATTGCCAATGACGGCACTTATGACAGCGTCGCTGCAGCGCGGCGCGCGTTCTTTGGAGCGCGCCCTCGTCGTTTCATTACAGTCAGGTACGCCACCTGGCTGCGATGAAAAAAACTTGTTTCTGAAGCGCAAAAGGAGAAAGGAGGTGTACATGTTTCCTCTTTATATTGCCGCTACCGCCGGCGCTGTGGCAGTGTTGGCGCTCATTGCGCTGATGCTCCTGTCGCGCCGGCATGACCGGCGCAAGGACAGCGGGCGCTAGCATTCGTTGTCCTTGCGCGGCTTTATTGCTCAAGTTTGCACGCTTGAGCAATAAAGCTCTCTTCTCTTAATGTAAACCACTCGCTGCTTGTGCTCGCTCGGAGAGTCCAGCACAGGCGCGAAGCGGTCAACGCCACGGCCCAGGGGGCGTACAATCCCTGGGCACTTTTCATATATAGTACGATATGATATAATAAAAGTGAGGGAGTTGAACAATTATATTAAGTGGTTTATGATAGACTCTCTTGCGGCGCTCGGTTCAGCTGTAGTGTCGCTCCGTCCACTCCGAAGGCACGCTGCAGAGTGCTGGACGGGTGGGCGGGTGCGCTATGGCTGAACTTGTGGCGTTTGCCAGATTGGATTGCGGCGAACGAACGCGACGATCCGCCAGTCGGCGGTTTTTTAATTGCGTTTTATTGCTGCACATGATACAATAACCGAGTTACTTAAAATCTAACGAAAGGTGAGACATGAGTCTGAGTCGAATCGGAAAACTGCCGGTGGTTATTCCGGCCGGTGTGACAATCACGGTTGACTCTGGCGATGTGGTCGTAAAGGGCCCGAAAGGTGAATTGACACAATTCATCACGCCAGCAGTTGAGGTGAAAGTCGAAGACGGACAAGTCACGGTTCATCCAAAGGATGAGTCCAAAACTGCTCGCGCCCAGCACGGTCTGATGCGCGCGCTAATCAACAACATGGTAATCGGCGTTACCAAGGGCTACGAGAAGCGCCTCGAGGTTAAAGGTGTCGGCTTTCGCGTGTCGTCAAGCAACAACGAGCTGACGATGAGCTTAGGTTTCAGCCATGAGGTCAAGTACAAAGCACCCGAAGGCGTCAACGTGAGCAACGAGAAGATGATCATCGTCGTCTCTGGTATAGACAAGCAAAAAGTCGGCCAAGCAGCCGCCGAAATCCGCGCGCTCAAGAAGCCGGAGCCATACAAGGGCAAGGGTATCGCTTACGTCGATGAACAAATTTTGCGTAAAGCAGGAAAGGCAGGTAAGAAATAATGTCTAATTCACTTTCGCACAAACTATTGAACCGCAACTTGCGCAAGAACCGCGTTCGCGCCAAAGTTAACGGTACGCCAGAGCGCCCGCGCCTCAGCGTCGTTATCAGCAATATGCACGTTAGCGCTCAGCTAATCGACGATACCGCTGGCAACACCCTAGCAGCGGCCACCACTGTCGGCAGCAAGACTAAGGGAACGATGACCGAAAAGTGTTCCTTAATCGGTACTGAAATCGCCAAAAAAGCCAAGAAAGCAAAGATTAACGCAGTTGTATTCGACCGCAACGGCCGCCAGTATGCTGGCCGCCTAAAAGCTCTGGCCGACGCAGCTCGCAAGGAAGGATTGGAGTTCTAAAATGGCCGAAGCCAAAGAACAAACCACGCCCCGAGACGACAAACGCGCCTCGCGCAGCCGCCGTCAAGGTCGAGGCGGTCGCCGCGATGACCGGCGCAACCAGCGCGATGACGCGCCTAAAGAATTCGAAGAAGTAGTAATCAATATCGACCGCGTGGCGCGTGTCGTCAAGGGCGGCCGCCGCTTCCGTTTCAAAGCGCTAGTCGTCGTCGGTAATCGCAAGAACAAGGTCGGCGTCGGCGTAGCTAAAGGCGCTGATGTCCAGGCAGCCATCGCCAAAGCTACCGCTATCGCCAAGAAACACCTGGTTACTATCCCGGTAGTCAACGAAACCATTCCGCACGATATGGAAGTCAAGCTCAGCGGCGCCCGCGTTCTCATCAAGCCAGCAGCGCCTGGTACTGGTATTATTGCTGGCGGCGTAGTGCGCGCAGTTATCGGCGTGACTGGTATCCGCAACCTGCTGTCTAAGAGCTTAGGTAGTACCAACAAAGTCAATATTGCTTACGCAACCGTCGAAGCGCTGGCTGGCTTAGTTCCGCGCGAAAAATGGGTTGGCGCTGAGAAAAAAGCCGAAAAAGCAAAGGTAGCCGCCAAGGAGGAGAATTAATATGAAGTACAATCAGCTCCAAGTTTCGGCTAACAAAGACCGCAAGCGTGTTGGCCGCGGCATCGCTGCTGGCGGCGGTAAAACTGCCGGCCGCGGTACCAAAGGTCAAAATGCTCGCACTGGCAAAAAGCTTCGCAGCACATTCCAGGGCGGCCAGAACGGCATTGTTACCGCTATTCCAAAAGCGCGCGGTTTCAAAAGTTTGCGCATACCAGCTCAGGTGGTGTATAGCGACCGCTTGAATGATTTGAAAGGCAACGTCGACAACTTTACGCTATACGAAGCCGGCCTAATAACTACGCCGTTTCACAACGTCAAGGTGATTGCCCGCGGCGACTTGACCGCCAAGATTACTCTGCAAACGCAGGGCGCATCGCAAAGCGTGGTCGCTATGCTAGAAAAATCAGGCGGCAAGTTCGAGAAAACCGCTACACCATGGCCAAAATCCACCAAGCAAGCCGAAGCAGACGACAAAGCTACTCAGTCTGCCGAGCAAGAACAAGAATAGTTCATAACGGTTCGCAATCTCACAACGAAACGCTCTCTCCGGAGGGCGTTTTGCTATTATTAGCTCAATACTGTATACTGTGATAAGTTAATGAATTGTTAGTAGCTAGAGGGGCTAGATAATGAATTGGAGAATAATTTTCCGCTCACTGAAAAATAAAGATATGCAAAAGCGCTTGCTAATCGTCTTCGGGCTAATTGTAGCCTTTCGCTTCATGGCGCACGTACCGGTGCCGCTGGCTAATCCAACCGAGCTGCGCACCGTCATCCAAAGCGTTATTGGCAGCAGCGACTTTGGCGGATTCCTTAATCTCATGAGCGGCGGCGCGCTCAGCCAGATCAGTATTGTTCTGGTCGGCATGAGTCCATTTATCACTGCCAGCATCATCACGCAGCTACTCACCAAAGCAATCCCGAAGCTAGAAGAGCTGCATAACGACGGCGAATCAGGCCGCCGCAAAATCAACCAGTGGACGCGCGTCGTTACTGTGCCGCTAGCTATCGTTCAATCTATCGCTTTTGTTTACATTCTGCAGCAATCCGTCTTGGCGAATTCGTCAACCGGCACCACTGGCACCTCGATTTGGCAGTGGGCAATTTCGGTAACCGCTATGACTGCCGGCTCAATCCTGCTGATGTGGATCGGCGAGCTGATCACCGAACAGGGAATCGGCAATGGTATTTCGCTTATCATCTTCGCTGGTATTGTTAGCCAGCTGCCAAATACTTTTGGTACGCTAATTAACTCGCTATTAAGCACCACCAAGGGCAAACTCAGCATCTTTGGCTGGTTTGATGTACCAGTCGATCCAACAACGTTCTGGCTACTGCTAATTCTCGGTACGGTCGGTTTGGTATTGTTATACTTCTTGGTCAAGATCAACGAAGCGCAGCGAGTCATTACCATCAACTATGCTAAGCGAGTCGCTGGCAACACTAGCTACGGCGGCGTCAAAAGTATTTTGCCAATCAAGTTGATCGCCGCTGGCGTTATCCCGGTGATTTTCGCGGTGGCCTTTCTCAGCCTACCGGCATTTGTCGGCCAAGTTATGCGCGCTATGCCTGGTGCTAACCACACTATTGCCAACAACCTAATCAAGTGGTTCCAAACGCCGACGGCAGCTAGCTTCAGCAACGGCGACTGGACGGTAGCGATTTATCCAATTTTGTACTTTGTGCTGGTTATCGCCTTCACTTATTTCTACACAGGTATCGTCTTTAACGCTAACGAAATTTCCGAAAATCTGCAAAAGCAAGGCGGCTTCATCGCCGGCATTCGGCCAGGCGCTCAAACCGAAGAATATTTAACGCGCACCGTTAACCGCTTGATTTTGTTTGGCTCAATCGCTCTTGGCATTATTGCTATCATGCCGTTCGCCATTGACTACATCTTTGCGCAACTCGGACTTAACGTTTCGAACTTGTCGATTGGCGGTACCGGACTGCTGATTGTAGTGACTGTCGGCCTCGAGACGCTGCGGCAAATCAATTCGCGCGCTCTGATGGTAACCTACGACGACTTCAGTATTGATGACCTCGACGACGGCCAAACAAAGAAAAAGCGGCGCAAACTGCTGCGCCTGCGCCGAGCAGCATAATCTGCAATTTGCATTTTGAAGACACCTGCATCATAATATATCCGTATAATCCTCTCTTTCCTGAAAATAGAGAGGATTTAAAGCCCCGGTCCCGATCGGTTGAACTATATCCCGGTCGGGACTGGGCCCTATCTTTTTTGAAATTATATTTTACAAAATCGCCAAAATGCATTTACAAATGATGTAAAATCCGCTATAATGGCTAGCTGTATATCTATGGCGAGTCAAAAGGAAGTCATCAAATTGCGCGGCAAGGTAGTGGAAGCACTGCCTAATACTCAATTTGTTGTCGAACTAGAGAACAGCCTAACAATTATCGCTTATATCAGCGGCAAGATGCGCAAGCACTACATCCGCTTGGTCCCAGGCGATAACGTAGAAGTCGAGTTGAGCCCTTACGATCTCACGAAGGGTAGAATCGTCTTCCGCGCACGCGATTAATAACGCAGAGTTGCTCCTGATATCAAGCATCTCTCATTAAAAACAGGTTTTTCCTGTAGAAAGTTGTACGCTCATGAAAGTTAAACCGAGTGTCAAGAAGAGAGGTCCGGGTGATCAATTTGTTCGCCGCAGAGGCCGTCTCTACGTCATCAACAAGAAAAACCCTAAGCACAAGCAAAGGCAGGGTTAAGCATGGCTCGAATTGCTGGGGTAGTCATCCCAAGTGACAAGCAGGTACAAATCGCCCTTACCTATATCTATGGTATTGGGCCGAAGTACTCTCGAGACATCCTTGCGGCGGCTAAAATCAAGCCGACCACTCGGGTGAAAGATCTCACCGAGGCTGAAGAGCAGAAGCTTCGCGACATTATCGACAAGGATTATGTCACCGAAGGCGATCTGCAGCGCCTGGTGACCAACAATATCAAACGCTTAAAGGACATCGGTTCTTACCGCGGCCTAAGGCACAAAAACGGTTTGCCGACACGCGGCCAGCGGACTCGCACCAATGCGCGAACCCGCAAAGGTAAAGCAATCGCCGTCGGCGGCACGCAGCCAAAAGCAGCAAGCAAGACTTGATAAGGAAGGACTTAAATAATGGCAGAAGCTAAATCAAAAAAGAAGCAGCGCCGATCAGTCCCGACCGGTCAGCTGCATGTCCAAGCGACATTTAACAACACGATTATCACCTTTGCCGACAGCAAAGGCAACGCGTTGACCGCCGCCAGCGCTGGCGCTTGCGGTTTCCGCGGCAGCAAAAAAGGCACCGCCTACGCAGCGCAAATTGCTGCTGAAAAGGCCGCCGAGGCTGCTAAATCAACCTACGGTTTGCGCACCGTTGACGTTTTCGTCAAAGGCGTCGGCCTAGGCCGCGACGCGGCAATCCGCGCCATAAGCAGCTTTGACATTTCGATTAACAGTATTAAGGACGTAACGGGCGTACCGCACGGCGGTGTTCGTCCGCGAAAGGCAAGGAGAGCGTAATGGCACGAGACACCAGCCCAATCGTCAAACAGAGCCGCCGCGAAGGAGTTGCACTGCATCCTAAAGCGCACAAAATCCTCGCGCGCAAAAGCGGCATCCCGGGCGAGCACGCTCATGGCCGCCAAGGCAAGCAGAGTATGTATTCTCAGCAGCTGCGCGAAAAGCAGAAAGTCCGACGCATGTACGGTTTGTTGGAAAAGCAATTTGCTAAGCTGATGAACGAAGCGACTCGCAAACCGGGTCTTAGCGGCGAAAATTTGCTGCGCTTCCTAGAGTTGCGTCTCGACAACGTCGTTTACCGCGCTGGTTTTGCTACTAGCCGCCGCCAGGCTCGCCAGCTGGTTAGCCACGGACATTTCGAACTCAATGGCCGCCGCGTCGACATTCCGTCGATTCGTGTCAAAGCCGGCGACGTAATCACAGTTCGCCCAAAGAGCACCAAATCTGGCTACTTTACAGCGATCAACGATATCTTTGGCAATACCACTCAGGCGCCGCTTAGCTGGCTAAAGGGAGATATCAAAAAGCTAAAGATCGAAATTACTAGTGAACCAAAGCGCGAAGAGGCCGAAGCGGGCATCAACGAGCAGCTAATTGTTGAGTACTACTCACGTTAAAAAGGGAGGAAAGATTAAAATGTCTAAAGTTATTCACAACCCAGCGCTCGCCAAGATTATCGATAACAGCGAGAACTCAAGTACGTTTGTTATTGAGCCGCTGCACTTTAATTACGGCAACACGCTCGGCAACAGCCTGCGCCGCGTATTGCTCTCCAGTATCCGCGGCGGCGCGATTGTCGCTTTCCGAATCGAAGGTGCCACGCACGAATTCACAACTGTTCCTGGCATTCAAGAGGATGTCGTCGATATCACTTTGAATCTCAAGGGTGTCAACTTCCGTATTGCTACCGATGAGCCAGTCGAGCTGCGCCTCGAGAAAGCTGGCGCCGACGTCATTACTGCCGGCGATATCGCAACTAGTGCTGATGTCGAGGTGATGAATCCTGACCACGTGATTTGCCACGTTGACGACCCAAACAAGACAGTTATCATCGATTTGGTAGTTGAATCAGGTCGCGGTTACCAGCCTATCGAAGAGTCTAGCGAAAAGCGTTTGCATAGCGACATGATTGCGATCGACGCTATGTTTAGCCCGGTTACTCGTGTTCGCTTCAAGGTCGACCCGACTCGTATCGGTCAAGAGACTAACCTCGATAAGCTCGAGATGACCATCGAAACCGACGGTAGCCTAACACCGCGCGAAGCTTTCGAAGAAGCTGCCGCTATCCTCGTCAACCAGTATACAGCTCTGGCTGGCAGCACTACTGTCGAATCTGCGCCAGCACTTGGTACAGAGGTCGAGGACGATAACGACGGCTTGAACGCCTCAATCGAAGACTTAGGCCTGAGTGCTCGCACCGCCAATGCCTTAGTCAATAACGAAATTCGCACCGTTCACGATTTAGTCACGCTCAACGAGCAAGACTTGCGCGAACTTAAAGGTTTCGGCAGCAAGGCGCTCGACGAAGTAAAAGATAAACTAGCAGAATTGGAGCTCTAAATGCATCGACATGGATACAAAGGGCGTAAGTTAGGCCGCCAACGCGACCAACGGCGAGCGCTCCTGAAAGGTCTAGCGACGAGCTTGGTGATGGAAGAAAGTATTGAGACGACTTTGCCCAAAGCCAAAGAGCTCGTACGTTATATCGAAAAACTAATCACCAAAGCCAAAAAAGGCAATCTGGCCAACCGCCGAGCGGTCATCGCTGGACTCAGTACGCAAGTTGCCGCCGTCAAGCTCGTCGACCAAATCGCGCCGCAGCTAACTGGCCGCACTAGCGGGCACGTTCGCGTCGAGCGCACTCGACTGCGCGTTGGCGATGGCGCTCAAATGGCAATCGTTGAATTCGTCGACGAACTCAAACCAATGCCAAAAGCAGCAAAGGAGGCTAAGTAATGGCTGGAAAAACCTTTTCACAGAAGCCTGCCGACATTGCTCGCCGCTGGATACTGATTGACGCCCGCGACGCTAGCCTGGGCCGGTTATCGACCGCGATCGCTAGCTACCTCACTGGTAAATACAAGCCAACTTACACGCCGCACGTTGACAACGGCGATTACGTTGTCGTCGTTAACGCTAGCGAACTTGTCGTGACTGGTGATAAAGAAACTGACAAAATATACTACAGCTACAGCGGTTTCCCAGGCGGTTTGAAAGAAGCTCAGCTCAAAGATCTCCGCGCCAAAAGCCCGGCAAGTATCATTGAGCACGCCGTCAAAGGTATGCTGCCCAAGAATAAACTCGCAGCCGACCGTATGGCTCGCCTGCGTGTCTTCCCGGGCGCCGAGCATGACCACGCAGCCCAGAAACCAGAGAAAGTAGAGGTTAAGTAAATGGCTACCGACAAATACGACTACGGCTTGGGCCGGCGCAAAAGCGCTACCGCCCGCGCCCGCCTGACCGCCGGCAAAGGCGCAATCACCATCAACGGCAAGACTGCCGATGAATACTTATCAGGCAACAAGACCTTGCTGGCTGAGATTACCGACCCGCTAGCAACCGTCAACAAGCAAAAAGAGTTTGACGTCAGCGTACTAGTGCGTGGCGGCGGGCTTAGCGGCCAGGTTGACGCTATCAAGCAAGCCATCGCCAAAGCGATTACTGCTGGTGCCGCCGACTTGCGTGCTCCACTCAAGAAGGCCGGCTTCATGAAGCGCGACCCGCGCGAGAAAGAGCGCAAGAAATACGGTCTGCGCAGCGCCCGCAAACGCGAGCAATACTCAAAGCGCTAACTCTTCGTAGTTTAGAGCAGGCTCAAATACTCCGCTTGTTAGGGCGGGGTATTTGTTTTTTGCTTGAGCATCATTTGATTATTTTGCTATAAAAGTATATAGTAATACTTATTATTATAAATGCTAGGTGGGTTGCATATAGGCTACAAGCCGCTAATCCCGAAGGAGGGGATTGAAGTATCATGGCAATAGTTCCAAAGCGTCCAGAAAGCCCAACAGGAGCAGGAGAAGTAAATGTTCTTAGCCGCCGCGAAGCACTATTAACATTAGGACTCACCGGCTTAGCGGCGGTAACCGCGGCCTGCAGCAACGACGACCCAAAGCCAGCACGCAATCAGCAACAAAAACCGATGCCGCCTGAACATCCGAGTCATGACACGTCCCGGCTTGTCGTAGTCTGCGACCAAGATAGAGAACGTATCAGAGCAGTAGATCCTGAAGAACTACAAGAACATCCCCAGCGATATAGCCTCCACACGGAGGATTGTTGGAAAAAAGGAACGCCGCCAAGCAACGTTGATCCACTGCCGCCAGCAGCGCAGGCCTCGCCTACAAACACGCCATCCGCTGGCAAATAATCATCACACTACAACCGAACACCTCGCTCTCACATGGCGGGGTGTTTTGACTTTATTACGCTAGCCTGTACGTGCTATACTTACACATAAGGATTACCAACATGGATACAAACACTGATAACATCAAAAAATCAGAAAACATAATCGCGACGAATTCTAGCCAAACAGCAATCTTCCTCAATAACGTCTCGAAAGACTACAAACTCGGCAAGCAAACCGTTAAAGCGCTTCGCAGAATAAACCTGGCAATCAAACAAGGCGAGCTTATCACCATTACTGGCGCTAGCGGTAGCGGCAAAAGTACGCTACTGCAAATTATCGGCTGCCTTGATCAGCCAACCTCAGGATCTGTTGTCATCGAGTCCAAGGAGACGACTAACTTGCGCGACAGCCAGCTCAGCCAGCTTCGTCAAAATACTATCGGCTTTGTTTTTCAATCGTTTTATCTACAGCCTTTTTTGCAGCTTAGCGACAATATTGCTGTACCAGCCATGTTTACCGCTAAAAAGAAAAATCTTATTGACGCCAAAGTAACTTGGCTACTCCAAAAAGTCGGTCTAGAAGAGTACGCAAACCGCCTACCCAAAGAACTTTCAGGCGGGCAAATTCAACGTGCCGCAATTGCTCGAGCGCTAATAAACAATCCGCGTATCATTCTGGCCGACGAGCCAACTGGCAACTTGGATTCGACCAACAGTCAATCAATTATCGATCTGTTCCGCGAAATCCGCTCAACTCTCGGTTCGACAATTGTTATAGTTACTCACGATGCGAGCATTGCCCGCCAAGCCGACCGCGTCATAGAATTAAAAGACGGAGCTATCACATGATTCGCCCATCGTACGCTGTAAAACTAGCCCGCACCAAGCTTCATTCAAAATGCGGCATGCTTTTCGCTTCCACTATCGTGGCAAGCTTGTTATTCGCGGCGTTAATCGCCATAATTATTGTCTTTACTGGCGCCGAAAAGAGCGCAGAAATGTTTATAAAGAAAGTTGGCAACGACCGCTACCTTGTCAAAGCATCACCAAATATACCAAACAAAGCTTTAGGAATCACCAACAACCTATCCTTAGAAGAGATTAGAGAACTCAAAGCGTTCGAGAAAAAATACTATCAGAATTTGCAAGACAAATATAAATCGCTGGGATTAGCTTACGACAAGAGCACCGAAGCTCCAGCCCTGCTACCAGCTTCTTGGATGCCCGACTCACTTCCAGAAGAACAACGAGTGACTGTTAATTTTTCTTCGCCAGTCATAAGTGATTTCAATGACCAGCAATTTGAAAAATACGCTAAAACTGCCAACAACAAGCTAACCAATCTCAAAGAAATCGGCAGCAAATACGACGCCGCTGGCTATTATATCGTTGACAAAATAAGCGGTTTACCCCAAATCCCCGCGCTACGCCTAATCCAAAATGACAAAGAAGACTTCGGCAACTCTAACCCCAAAGCAGACGATATGACAACTTACGGCTATTACACTAACGCCATATATAATAGCAACTATACTTTCACCGACCAGCAGCTTCTACGCCGTTATATGCTAGCAACCGATGCGTCACACCTAAACGGCATACCAGTGGTGGTCTCCGTTCAAGAAGCCGTCTCATTATTTGGTAAGAAGCTTAACCTTGAAGCCGAGCCGGCCGACACTAACCAAAAATCTACATGGCTTAAAAACGTCCAAGAAAAATTAAACGGCTATACTTATCAAGTTTGCTACCGCAATTCAACCGAACAAACACTGATCAAGAAAATCCAACAAGATTATATCGAGACAAAAGCCAACGAAATCAACAAAAACTACCAAAAGCCCAGTTTGATTTACGATTACCCAAAGCAAGCCTGCGGCAATATCACTGTCAAGTCCGACACGCGAACTACCACCGAAAAGAAGAGTGACGATTCTAACGAAGCCAACCAGAAAAAACTTGGGACATATATAGTACCCAAGCACAAATTGCTCACTTTTCAAATTGTCGGCATTAAATACGCGCAACCGCAAACCGATTACAAGAAAAATGCTAGCGAATATATCAAGAATTTGTTAGCTTCGCAAGATTCTTCATCGGCACTAGATATCCCTATTCAACTGTACAATTCTCTGCCAGAAAAACTAAAGTTCGATGATATCCAGCAACAAGAAGCAGATTCTACGGCTGTACGGCTAATGAGAGGTGAATTTACTCCCCGCATTTTAGAGTTTTCTAGCGTTGCAAAAGCGCGAGCGTTCCTCGACAACGAGGCTTGCCTAGAGTTTAATGATAAATGCGCTAAGCAGTTTATCGCCAGCCCGTACGGATCAAATTACCTGATCCTAGACGAAATAGGAAAATTATTTAATCAAATCGCTAGCATCGCGCTGCCTACAGTACTAGGATTAGCAATAATTATAATTTGGTTCACTGTTTCACGTATCATCGCAGAAAACCGTAAAGAAACTGCTATTTACCGCGCGATGGGTGCAAAACGACGAGATATCGCTTGTATATACATCATATACGTCGTAATTGTAGCACTAAGAATTGTCATCACCTCTCTGATTTTAGGTATTGCAACTGCTTTCGCTATAGCAAATACCTACGGCAAAAACCTAACTGACACTGCAGCGACAGCCTTCGGAACAGTTGGCAGCGCGCCGCAATTTAGCGTTTTTAGCCTAGAATCGCCTATAATTATAGCTGTTGTTAGCTCGATATTCATAGTCAGCCTAATCTCCAGCATTCAGCCACTACTACGCAACATGCGCCGCAATCCAGTCCAAGATATACGCGACAACTAAAACAATATCCTCTGCACTGTAAAAATATAATATAATAAATTATAATTATGCCAGTGGTCGCTTATCTAATAATTACTCACAAAAGTGATTTGTCCCGATCGCACCTTTCATAAACAGAAAAGCACGAGCGGAACGATCGAGATTGGCTACCTGCAACGCCAAGAGTAGGGGTTGCTGTAGCTGAGGTAGTATGCGTGACGACGGCCGCACTGCTTAATGCACGCATTTTGCATATCAGCACTAGACAGATCGACGTCGTGGCGGAACAGTCCGTGCCAGCTGACGCTACACTTCCAGTCCATCACGGTACTACCCCTAAGCGCCGCGTAAGCAAAAGTGCCGGGATACTGTGAGTCACAGTACCTATTCAGGTCAATCCCCGGATCGGCGGCGCTAGCCACCGGCGTGAAAAACGCCATGCTAGCGACAAAGACAGCAAAGACCGCTGCAAGCCTGAAGACTAGCTTCATACTGGCCACTCCTTCCTCTTCTCTGTGTGCATACCTTACGCACACACCTACGCGTAATAGTCAAGAAAAGAGTCTTTGTCAAGACGTGTAAATATAATTAACTTTTAGTATCGTCATCACGATAAGCCTTATACCGGAAATACAACGCCACGCACACCAGCGCGATAGCCAGCGCAAATTCAAACAGATGAAGCGGCACGCTTGGCGACCGCTTAGTACTCATCGTATCCATAGATGTCTCAATTGAAATATACGAAACTAGCGCCGACACAAACAAGAAAACGTAATATGCAATCCGACACTGAGTTTTGTTCATAACGCTATTGTATACGCAGCCACCACTAGCGTCAAACAGCAATTGTTTCAATCGTAGCGCTCAATATGACAGTACAAGCGTACTCTGTTATAATTATACTATGTCTAAAGAAACAATTCTTACTGGCGTGCGCGCCAACGAAGAGCCAACGCTCGGTAATTATCTCGGTGCGTTCGTGCCAATGGTGCAAATGCAGAAAAAGTACGCAGGAGAGTACCAAATCAACATGTTTGTGCCAGATTTGCACAGTTTTACGACACCAATCGACCATTCTGCGTTGTACGCCAACACCCTCAAAAACCTTAAGTATTTCATCGCCGCTGGGCTCGACGCTAGAGACGAAAATACTTTTATTTACCGCCAGAGTTTTATCCCGGCGCACAGCGAATTAACTTGGATCTTAGACTGCTTTACTAGTTTCGGCGAGATGAGCCGCATGACGCAGTTCAAAGAAAAGTCCGCCGAACACAGCAGCAACGTCAGTGTCGGGTTGTTTAATTATCCGGTGTTGATGGCTGCCGATATCTTACTCTATAATGCCCGCTATGTGCCCGTTGGCGAGGACCAATTCCAGCATCTAGAAATCACCCGCGACATCGCCATTCGCATGAATAGTAAGTTCGGCGAATTGTTCACTGTGCCTGACTCTACAGCCAAGCAAACTGAGTTTATCAAGCGCGACAAAGGTTTGCGCATTCGCAGCTTAACCAATCCGCACAAGAAAATGAGCAAGAGCTCGGACGATCAAAAATCAAAAATTAATTTGAACGATACGCCAGAACAAGCTCGCAAGAAAATCATGTCGGCAACAACTGATTCGCTTGGCGTTATCAATTTTGACTGGGAAAATCAGCCGGGTATCACCAACTTATTGCAGCTTTTGGCGATTTTAACTGATCGGCCGCAAGAAGAAGTCAATGTCGAGTGGATTGGTCAAACACAATACGGGCCGCTGAAAAAAGCCGTAGCCGAAGCAGTAGCCAGCTTTTTGAGCAACTTCCAAGCGCGCCTCAACGCCATCACCGACGATGATTTATTGAAAGTCCTCGAGCGGTCCGAGCGCGCCATGACCATCGTCGCCAACGAAACCTTGCTCCGCGTCCAAAAAGCCGTGGGACTCAGGAGATAGCGCCAACATGCACCAATCCAACCGTCTGAACAGGGAAGCAGCGTAATCATATGAAAATCACCGCCAATGACTTACTGGCGATTTTACGCCGCTTCAACGTAGCAAACGCAGATAACCTGCCGCGCCATATCGACCAGATCAAAAGTAGCAATCCTAGCCCAATCAACCAGCTGGTGCGCTTTCGCTTTAACCGCCAGCATTATTTCGTGCTGATTGACGATACTGCCGAAGACCGCGAAAATTATATCATGGAGCAAATATTTACCGCCAAAAGCGACGCTCGCGGCGTGATTTTCGAAAACCCAACCAGCGAGCTAACTACCTACGGCTTACCATTCAAAGGCAAAGATATCTATCTGTTTCAACAGGTGAGCGACAGCCAGCGGTTGGATAGTTTACTAGCCAAACGTTACCCAGAAACCAGCCGATCAACCTGGCAAAAATATATCAAATCTGGCAATGTATCTGTCAACGGCACGCCAGCCAAAAGCGCAAGCCAGCTAGTAACCGAAGCCGACGAAATCGCCGTCAATCTGCCCGAAGCTACCGATTACAGCGATGAGGAGCTACCGATACTTTATCTAGACGATAACGTCATCGTTGTCAACAAACCAGCTGGCGTTCTGACTCACAGCAAAGGGGCGCTGAATGACGAATTTACGGTCGCCGACTTTTTCCGCCGTTACACCACTGTCGGTCTGGAGACTAATCGCCCAGGCATCGTCCATCGGCTAGACCGCGACACCAGCGGCGTTATCATCGGGGCGCGCACTCCCGAAGCTTTTGAATTGCTCAAGAGGCAATTCTCGCAGCATCTCGCCAAGAAAACATATCTAGCCATCGTCGACGGCACACCGCAACCACTAACCGCTAAGATTGATATTCCGATCGGCCGCAACCCATCGGCGCCCAGCACCTTTCGCCCCGACCCGAACGGCAAGCCAGCACAAACCATATACCAAACGCTCGCCACGCACCACAATCTCAGCGCCATTAAACTTTGCCCGCAAACTGGGCGCACTCATCAACTACGCGTTCACCTGCGTCATTTACACACGCCGATTCACGGCGACCGCGTCTATGGCAAATCTGCCGATCGCCTCTATCTGCATGCCTACAGATTAGAAATTACCACGCAACCTGGTAAGCGCCAGACGTTCATCGCGCCGCTGCCTGGCGAATTTACCAAACTTTTCCCGGAGCTAGATGATGAGCCTAATCTTTGAGCCGTCAACCGAGCGACAAATTCAAACGCTAGCCCGCAGTCTACCGCAAGCTTTACTTTTGACAGGCGCCGATGGCGCTGGCCTGCTAACTACAGCCAAATATTTAGCCGGTCCAGCACTCGCCGGAATTATTCAGCCCACCAACAAAGACGGACAAGCCGACGCGAACGGCGTCATTCGTATCAACCAAATCCGCGACCTGCGCCAATACACTCGCGGTGTCGCTAATAGTAAGGCAGTTTATGTTATCGACAATGCCAGCGCCATGAATCATCAGGCGCAAAATGCTTTCTTGAAATTATTAGAGGAACCAGCCCGCAACATTCATTTCATATTGACGTCGCACCAGCCGAATTTACTACTGCCGACTATCATGTCGCGCGTCGAGCGGCTTACTATCCGTCCGATTTCTGAGGAGGCCAGCCGGCTGCTCCTCGCTAAATATCGGCAACTTGACACTACAGCGATTGCTCAGATTATGTTTCTAGCAAACGGCCGACCGGCATTAATCTCGCGCTTGGCCAGCAAACCCAGCGAGCTCGCCGATATCGGCGCTATCATCAAAGACTCGCAGGCATTAATTGCTGGTCCGATGAATGATAAACTAACTGTTGCTGCTCGATACACCGACCGCAAAGACACCTTAGAGTTACTACGCTATAGCATTCTACTCGTTCAAAATGCCGCTGCCAAAAACAGCACGCCAGCTATCATCGACAAGCTAGCTCGTCTCAGCGAAACCTACGAGCGCATCGCCGCCAATGGCAACATCAAGCTTCAGCTTGCCGCTTTGATCGCGTGATTATGTGCTATAATAATGCATAGTATGTTTGGATTTTTACTGGTTCTGGGACTAAGCGCCGCAGCAGTCGCGTACCGCCAGTCGCCCGAAGACATCGCAGGCGACTTACCAGCGAAATTATCATCAAAGCTTGATAAGCTCTGGGAAATCGCTCAAGAATCGCTCAAGGCGCAAAAATATCTGCGCGCCGAAAAAGCCCTGCTGACCATTCTGCGCATCGACGCCAAAAACGCCAACGCTTACAACCGTCTAGGCATTTTGTATGCCAAGCAGCACGCCTACGATGACGCCATTGAATGTTTCGAAATCGCCCAAAGCTTAGAGCCAAGCGCCTCTAGCCTGCATAATGTCGGCTTGATTTACTACGAAACCGAAAGCTACGAAAAGGCCGCCCTGGCATTCGAGCAAGCCCTAGAGATGGAAGAAGAAGTCGCTTCGCGCCACATCGCCTACGCCAAAGTACAAGAAAAACTCGGCAATGCCAAGCTTGTCTTGCAACACTTGGAACGCGCCGTCACCCTAGAGCCAAGTATTCAGAGCATTAACATTTTAGCCGATTCGTACGATCGCAACGGCCAGAAAGAGAAGGCCGCTGCTATTCGCGACAAAATCAATCGCGCCATGTCACGCGGGCAGCATGTCGACCGCCGCGTCAAGCAGCCTGCTGGCGCCATCTCTCCACAATAAAACACTTGCCAAGGTTACGCAAATACGCTACACTGTTAGGTGTGCTTTCGGGTCGTACCTTTCAATTTATGCCGACTTAGCTCAGCTGGCTAGAGCAGCTGTTTTGTAAACAGCAGGTCCTCGGTTCGAGTCCGAGAGTCGGCTCCACAATTTACGCCGGAGTCGTCTAGTGGCAATGACAGGAGACTGTAAATCTCCCGCTTTTTAGCTTCGTAGGTTCGAGTCCTACCTCCGGTACCATGCGTAGAATTTTAGGCCGTCCGCTGTTCGTGGGCGGTTTTTATTGACTTTATACAATGTATATGCTATAATATATAGTATGTACGAGTTTATTAAGCAGTCGCTGAGCAGTTGGAACCACCAAAAAGATCAGCGCCGCAAATTACAGCAAGCTTATCTAACAGCAGTTTTCATTGGGCTAGTTCTAGCTGGATTCCTGACGTTCCTGAATGTACCGCAAAGCCGTTTGTCCGCGATGATTGCTGCCGGATTCGCGGTAGTTTACTTGGTAAACGGTATCGCCTGGGCACTATTGGAAGCATTCGTAGCGCCGAACCTGCCGAAACCAGAATCGACAACCAACAAGAAGACCCGCCGCCAGAAGTAGCTTGCTTCGACCGCGGCAAATATGTTAGAATTAATAGGCTTTCATGCCGCGATAGCTCAGTTGGTAGAGCGCATCCATGGTAAGGATGAGGTCTCGGGTTCAAGCCCCGATCGTGGCTCCATTATATAGTTTTTAATTGGTCACTGTAGTGGTGGCCTTTTTAATATTATTTCACCACGAAAGTAAAACAGGGCGTGAAAAAACAGCATGCTACAATAAGAATACATGAATAACGTGAAAATTTTCATCGAGACTTACTGGCAACACGCTAGGAGTATTTTTGATTTAGTATTTTTTATTATATCTATGGCCGGACTATTGGTTGGCATACAATTTAGCCCAGTAACACCAGTTGTCATTGCAATAGTATTTATTGTTGTTATAGTTGCGGCGTATAGGACTTGGCTTTACCAATATCAACAAACTATATCGTTGATTAACTCAAAGGAAAAAGAACCTAAATTCGAGGATCTTAATGGTTTACAAAAAGCCATACTAACCGGCATGAGCAGCGAGCAGCAGAAAGAAATTATAACCACCATAACAATAGGAGGCGCCATTTTCCTGGGAATCGGGGATATCAACGATAATTATAACGGCAATGAAATCATAGCCGAATTGGAAGAACTAGAAAAAATAGGAATACTCAGAATTGATCGTTATAGCGAAAAAAGTAGTAGACCTATTTATACTCCAACGAGCCTTGGTTTTAAAATATTAAACCAGATAAAATCAGCTGAAGATACTCAGTAATTATCTAATAAAATCCGCTGAAGAGATCAAAACGCGTAAACATTGCGCTATACTAGCTACATGACCAACGATATTTTGGACAGATTAACGAACCTCGCCCAAGGCAACGAAACTTACGCCGCCTTTAACCAGCGTATCGTCAACACCAAAATGCCGGTCATCGGCGTGCGGGTGCCGGATTTGCGGCGGCTGGCCAGGGAATTAGCGCCTAATATGAGCGCAGCGGACATTAGCGAATTATTAACGGCACAAAATGAATCATTTGACTACGTACTGCTATGCGGACTGTTGATTACGCATGCTCGGCTCGATGACCAGACGATGATTGATCTAGCCAAGCAATATCTGCCGCACGTTGATTCGTGGGCGCACATTGATGTGTTTGTCGAGAAAAAGCGACGCTTTGCTGGCGAAGTGTGGTGGGATTTTGCACTAGAATGCTTACAGAATGAAGCCGAGTTCACGGTGCGCTACGGCGTGATTTCTTTGATGACTAATTTCCTGGATGAGTCGCACATCAATCAGGTTTTCGCAGCGCTGCGAAGAATTAAACACGACGGCTATTATGTCAAAATGGCGCTGGCCTGGCTGTATGCGACGGCGGCAGTACACTTCTTTGAGCTGACGCTGGCTGAACTAGAAAGCGGTCATATCGACGCCTGGACGCGCAACAAAGCTTACCAAAAAATGCGCGAATCGCGGCGATTTACACCCGAGCAGCAAGCGGTTATTTCAAAGAAGAAAGGACGCAAACTTGAGTAAAAAACAGACGACAACAGCAAAACGTATTCTAATCTACGGCGATTCAAACGTCTGGGGCGCTAACTTTGCTAGCAAGCGTATCCGCCACAGCAATCGCTGGGTTAATCGCCTCAGCCAAGCGCTACGCGGCAAAGCATATATCTACATCGACGGCGTCCGCGGCAGAGTTGCTGGCGATTTCCGCACCGATAAGCCGAATAAGAATGGCTTGTCGACATTTACAACGGCTCTACAAAAGGCCGATAACTTCGACTTAATCATTATCGCCCTCGGCACTAACGATCTGCAACAGCGTTTCGCGCGGACATCCGAGGATATTGTTCGTGACTTATTAGAATATCGTAATCTCGCCGGCGAGACTCCAATTATCTACATTTTGCCGCCGTGTTTTGACACTAGTGACAATTCGGGGTATGAGTTCACCGAATCGTCCGAACAGCTTCGCCAAGAACTGCTGCAGCGCAAAAACGAACTTGGCAATTACATCGAGCTGCCTAAATTACCGCTATCAGACGGCTTGCATTTTTCGCCATTAGGACACTATCAAGTTTTCAAGATAGTTAGGGAAGTGCTAAAATCGTATATATAAGCTAATCTGCGCCAACAAGATTTTGGCGGCTAAAGAGGGGATGATGAAATGAATAAGCCAATCATATCGATAGACGACATCAAGCAAGCGCTCGAGTTCCGCTACGCCACCAAAGCTTTCGACTCTAGCAAGAAAATCTCGCAAGAGAATATCGAGCTACTCTTAGAGGCCGCCCGCCTAGCGCCAAGTTCGTACGGTTTTGAGCCATGGAATATTATCGTCGTGCAGGAAGACGAACAGCTACGCGCCGATGTCAAACGCTGCGCAGGCGCCAACGCTGCTCGTTTTGACGCCAGTCACATTTTGATATTTACTGCCAAAACCAGCGAAGGCTTGTTGCAAAAAGGCGGTCACATCGACCACATACTGCACGATGTCAAGAAACAAAATTCCATCAAGGCCGCTGGCTTCAAGACTTTTTGGCGATATTGGGCCAAAAAGGATTTCGAAATACTCAATCAACCAGCAATGATTCACCAGTGGGCGGCGCGGCAAGCTTACATTGCGCTGGGCTTTGTGCTGCTGGCCACCGCTGGGCGCAGGATTGACTCGTGCCCGATTGAAGGCTTTTCGATTAGCAAACTCAGCCAGGTCTTGTCGCAGCACCAGCTAATAGACCCAGATCTAGAAAAGCCAGTGGTAATGTTAGCTCTAGGTTACCGTAGCCAGCGCGAGGTGCCAGCCAAAACTCGCCGCCAGCTCGACGAAATTGTGCGTTGGCGATAATGCCGCGCTTCCTTTTTCAGGTATTATTAAACCAACGACGAGCAGACTTATGCCAGCCGGTCCCGCTAGCTTAATATTTGCTAAAATAACATACATGGAAGACACGCGGAATGTAATCGATAAATTCAAAGGCCGGAGCGAGGCGGAGATTGTAAAAGAGTTGGACGCCAAGGATCATGGCTTGGTGATTGCTCTGGAGAACACCGAGCGGGATTTTAACATGGGGACGATTGTCCGCAGTGCCAACGCTTTTGGCGTGCGGCAGATTTACGTCATCGGCAGGCGGCAATGGAATAAGCGCGGTGCTATGATGACGGATAAATATTTGCATGTGCATTACGTTAGCTCGACAGATGAGTTTGTCGAGTTAATGCGGGCTGAAGACAGGGCAATCATCGCGATTGACAATATCCCGGGCAGCGTCAATATGTCAGAGACGAGCTTGCCAAAGCGCGCGGTGTTGGTGTTTGGTCAGGAGGGTCCGGGTATCTCCGAGGAAATGGCGCAGGCAGCAGACAAAATTGTCGCCATTGAACAGTTCGGCTCGACCCGCTCCATCAATGTCGGCGCGGCAGCAACTGTGGCGATGTATTGCTGGCTGCAACAGCATGTTTTGGGATGAGCAGCACAGTATCCAAGCCACGCTAAAACAACTCTTTCTGCAAATTTACGCTAGAAAATTATGAGTCGGCGATAATAACATATCTAGCTTGAAATTGCTGCACCAATCTGTTATACTTGATTACTGAAGTTTTACAACAACATTAAAGGGAAGTTATGGCAAAGAAGAATAACATCAAGCGCAAGATTATTGCACTCGTTAGCAATCTGACGGGTCATCGTACTTATGTAACGCGCAAAAATACAGCGAATACGCCAGGCAAATTAGTTCTGCGCAAATACGATCCGAAGGCGCGCAAGCATGCTATTTACACCGAGACCAAGAAATCGCTCGGCCGCAACGAAGTCAAGCCGCGTAAAGGTTAAAATCTAGCGAACTTAGCAATCAATAGTGAAAACAGCTCTCTCTAACGAGGGTTGTTTTGCTGTACGGCGGTGTCAATTACCTCGGCTAGCCACAATGCGTTCGAGACTAGCTTCTCAATTTGCGCCTCGGTTGGACGCTCGTTTTCGGTATATAGATACACTGTGTTGCGCTCGATTTCAATATTAATTTTGTCGAAATGCGAAACTATCACTTCGGCAGCCTGCGGCGATATAATTGATTCAATCTCTATAGCCCGAGTAGCAGCACCATAAATATTATATTTATTAAGAAAAGCCTGCAGGTAGCGCGCTGTAGCCCCCAAAATTAGCGGCTGTAGAGCACTGTACGACGCTTGATAAATCGGATCTGTCCGTTTCATGCCAATATAAATGTGTGGCAGCGGACGTTCAGTGTGTAAATCGACAGTAGCGATTAGCCAATGGCAGCGTTGATTCTTATACTTGTGCGACTGACCCTGGCGAACACGAATAGTGTCGCGCCGCTGCAGAACTGTCGTATCGTAACCGCGAATTGTACCTATACAAAGATAATCATCAATATGCGTGTGCGAAACCGTATGGCCGCGCACCAAGCGATGGTCGTCGTCATGCTGATTAGCGTAACCAAAATATACCAAGCCGGCGCGATCTGCGAAGCGGCGCATTGCTTGGCGCGTAGCACGAGTCTTAGCAATATGCCGCGGCGTAAGCCGGCGAAGAGCTCTAGATGCTTTCAATTTTGTTCTCGAACTGACTCCCACCCTGTTATCCTCATCTTTTTATTGTGTCAAGAATCGTCGATATAAATTCAGCCTGGCTCCAGCAAAGCGGCGCTACCGAGCATTCGCGCCCCGAAACCGGATCAATTTGCTCAGATAAAACACCAGTCGGCCAAGCTTGGCTAGCCACCCACGAAATTATCCGCTGCGCCGAATTTTCGTCGCCGCACTCCAAATAATACTGAGCTAGCCACAATGAAACGATAAACCACCAGTTACTCGGAGCATCTGGAGCGCTGCGGTAATAGGCGTCATTCTCGTAGCGCGGCAGACCTGGCGTTTCCAGCTTGAAATGAAAGCGGTCGAGAGCTGTTTGTATGGCTTGATGCAAATCTTCTTGATTATCGTATAGGCCATAAATAAAAGCACCATAAACAGCCGACATATCAAGCGTATCATCGGGCGTGTAAGTGCCGTTTTTGTTGCGGCGCAAACCTTTGCGGAAAGATTTCTGATGAGGATCGTACAAGCGTTTTTGCGCGGACTGTTTGATATCCTCGGCGACCGTCCGCCAAGCGACAGCTCCAACTTCGTCTCGACGTCGATCAGCCAGATTAGCCGCCGCGAACAGTGCCGCTTGAACGGTCGCTGTCGTGTAAGTCGTCACCATGAAATGCTCTTCCCAGAGATCATAACTTGGTTTTGGTAAGTGCGTCCGATTATCAACATAGCTGGCCAGAAAATTCGCCATCGGTACTACCATCGACGTATAGAACCGCTGCAGCAGCGTGTCGTCGCCAGTCTTATTATAAAATTGACAGAATAAGAACAGCACCGAAGCCGTCTCGTCCTCTTGAATTGGCGCCGAGACAGTGCCATCTGGGTGTACGTACGAATGCCAACTACTACCCAGAGCTCCGTCGGCACGGTATTTATGTGATAGATAACCTTTCGGACTTAACGCCCGGCGGCAAAAATCAAAGAAATGGTAGGCTTCCTCGGTATAACCCATGCGAATTAACGGCCAGAGAACATATACGCTATCACGCGGCCAGCAGTACGCGTAGGCATCGCGCTGATAATTAAGCGCCTCGCCATCGCTACTAGCAATAACAGCACCGCGCTTATCAATATGCGCCTTGAGAAGCATCGTACTATTGATAAACGCCTGGCGATACTCTGGTTTGACACGCTGCGCCACTTTCTTCGCCGGACGTAACCACAGCCGCCACCATTTAGCAGTAGCTTCAAAGCGCTTATGGATTGTTTGCGAAATAATATTTTTGTGTATGTAAAGTACTTCACGCAGGGAAGTGCCAGCAGCTAGCCAATAGTTTACCCGCGCCGAACCGTGGCCGGCCAACTCTAATTTGAAGCGGATCGTCGAGTCGACGCGACCATGCTCGGCAGTCGAATTCGATAGCTCGCCATCGTCAGCATCGCGATAAGTACCTTCGCGGCCCTCGCGGCCAAATACGCCAACTGCATATTGGTCAAAGAACCTGCCGCCGTCAACTTGGCCCGACGCCGCAAAGACTCGGCGTCCACGGTAATGAATGACAGCGTTATCGTCTGGCAACACTTGAACGGTATCAGTGCTGCTACCAGAATCACCAATAATGAAAGCTTGATGCATAAATAACCGAACGTCGCGCGTTTCAGGCCGCAAATTAACCACATGAATCGTCCGCAGAAGCACGTTAAAATCTGTATCGACCGCGTCGTCGAACTCTAACATAATGCCAATTTGCTCATTCACAGCCACGATATGGCCAATCAGCGCCTCGTGGTGATAGCTAAACTTGCATGACCAGCCATCGTCGCTCAGCCACGATACGCGGCCATCCGCCCAAACACCGACACGATGCCGAGTATTACCGCCAATCGTATGGTTTTCTAAACCAACGTAAGGGAAATAAACATCGCTAACCTCGCCATGACGGCTCAACCCAACTTGCAGTTCGTTATTGCTAAGAATTATCGGTCGAGCCATCAATACCCCGCAATATTATGTTCATGCAATCGGTAGCGCACATCGCGCAGCGCATTCATGAAATACAAGAACGCGTCGTACGGCGAATCATACGGACTAAAATACGCATGCACGTCGCCGTCATTAAAGTACTTAGTACACATGTAGTACGGATGGTCGCTGGTCGTCAACTGCCGCCAGTCAGCAATCAAGCCAAGATCACCCGAACCAAGCACGTCATTTTCCATAGCATACAGATCGCGCATCGCTTCGTGCTGCATACTATTGCCTAGCCACGCTGACAAGTCGCGCTCAGTATCAGCCCAAGTAGTCGTCTGCGGGCAGTCAATCTCGTCGTGCGCTTCTAGCGCTTGACAGGCGCCGCTAATCGTGTAGAAAGTATGGTTGTAACGCCCCAGCCAACGCTCTACAAAATCAGCGAAGAATTCAAAAATACCTGTGTCCGCCCAAATATTTTCACCAAAAGTCTCGAAATCCATAAACAAGTTAATTATTTCGCCGTCGTGGCCCATGCTTGCGTCAACCCAATCGACATAGGTCGGGGAAGTCAGCGGATACGATTCCCAGTCGCGATTGCTAAAGCGAAAAGCGATATCATCGCTCAAACGGTAATTTTTCAACAATAATTTGACATTTTTCGTACCAGCTGGTCGATACATATAATTAGCATTGCGCCAACCGAGAACTTTATCCCAGCCCTCAGCGATAATACCTTTGTAGCCTTGCTGGTCAGCCCATTCGGCTAGCTCGTTATTGTAACTCAGCTCGGTATTGCGAAAAGCGGTGATTTCGACGCCAAACAGATCGTGAATCTTCTGGCGATGAATATCAACTTGCCGCTGAAATTCATCGCGGCTATAGAAAAACGCTAAGCTATGGTAATAAGTTTCGCCGACGATTTCGACGCGGCCAGTTGCGATAATATCGCGCAGCAAATCGATCACGTCTGGCGCCCAGCGCTCAGCCTGGTCTAACAATGTACCAGTCACCGATAGCGACACGCAAAAATCTGGATACGCAGCCAGTAATTTGCGCAGCAATGCCAGCATCGGCCGGTACGACTTATCAGCAACTTTCTCAAAAATAAAGCGGTTGCTGCGATATTTATCATCGAAATTATCGAAATAATCATGCCGATCCGCGATATCAAACACCGAATATTCGCGTACGCGCCACGGTTGATGCATATGCAGATACAAAACCACTCCGCGTTTTTTGCTCATCATTTGGCTCCTTTCTGAGTGCGGCTATAAATTGATAAGCACTTGCTAGCGACGTCGTCCCAGCTGATACGAGCATATTCCGACTTGATACCGCGCTTCATATCGTTTAGCAATTGCGGCGATTTAGCCAAAGCCACTAGCTGATCAGCCAACTTATGCGTATCCCAAAAATCATAACGAAAAACCGTATCGAGAACTTCGCCAACACCAGACTGGTTAGTCACGATTAGCGCTGTATCATAATGTGCCGCCTCTAGTGCGGCCAAGCCAAACGGCTCGCTAACCGAGCTCATCACGAAGACGTCCGACACGCGATAAGCGTCGCGCCACTGCTTGCCGCGGACAAAACCTGTAAAATATACTTTATCAGCAACCCCATGGTCAGCAGCAATCCGAATCAGCTCGTCGCGCTGCTCGCCGTCGCCAGCTAGCAAAAAAGCAAAGCGGTCGTGCTGCTGGCAGGCCTTGGCAAAACCGCGCATCAGCTGCACCAGGCCCTTCTGCGCTGTAAAGCGCGTCACTGTCGATACCACCGTATAGCCTTCATCCTTAAGTAATTCTAAGTACTTGTAAGTCCGCCGGTCATAGTCGTAGTTAATCAGCGAGCTAGCATCAATTGCGTTGTGTACGACCTCAATTTTGTCAGCTGGAATATGGTATTTATGAACGATAATTCCCTTAGTAATATTGCTAACAGCAATGATTCGGTCAGCCATCATTAGACCGTTATATTCAATCTCGTGAATGACAGGGTTGCCAAATTCGCTAGCACCAGCGCGGTCAAATTCCGTAGCGTGAACATGAACGATTAGCGGCGCGTCGGTTAACTGTTTAGCGCGCATGCCAGCTTCCATCGTTAGCCAATCGTGGACATGGATAGCATCCGGCTTGTCAATCCGATCGACCAGCTGCTCGACATAGCCAACATATTGCTTTTGCACGCCCCGCATGGTTGTCAAATCGCCAGCCGGGACGTCATCGAGATTACGTGCTGTCACTGCGCCGCCGCCATAAGAATTCAACGTCTTATCGCCATGAAATGGCGGCAGCTCGGTCGCCGAGTAAATATTCAAGAAATCAATATCATCGTACTTTGCAGTGTAGGGGAGCACGAAATCAATTGACGCGCCCCGCTGAGCAAGCGCCTTAGACAAGTGATAACACGCGACACCGAGACCTCCGCTGTTGTGCGGCGGGAGTTCCCACCCTAACATTAATATCTTCATAAAAATTCTACTCGGTCATGCCGTAGCCTAACCATTCCCTTATGTTGTTCATTTAACAGTATAGCGCTTTTTTGCTTATGATTGCAACAAAAATAAGCATTTTGTAAAATTTTGTGAAAAATTATCGTGAAAACATATAGATTTTTTACAGCAAACGGTGCATGATAGTAAGCATGGATAGCGCAATATCAACTTCGGTAATTAACGATCTAAAGAGCCTGCTGGTATCGCCGAATGCTTTTCGCTCGCTGCTAGTGCTAGTTTTGTCGATGATTGCTGCTTATTGGTTGAGTAAGTTTCTAGCGCGCGGCTTGATTTTCATAGCACAACGTATCGGCCGCCGCAGCGACAATGAATCAGACGAAGCGCGCGTCACTCGGTTGCGGCAAACCGAAACATACCTGAGCGTGTCTATTGCCATCATTCGCACACTAGTGGTAGTATCGGTTGGCTATGTCGCTTGGCGAATCCTCAGTCCAACCGCCGCTAATTCCAGCACCTCCGGCGGGCTAGCTGCTATTGGTGCTGGTGCTATGTTTGCTTTGGTGGCCGGACAAACTATCGGTATCGTGTTGCGCGACCTAACCGCTAGCGCGATTATGATTTCAGAAAACTGGTACAAGATAGGCGATTTCGTCAAGCTCGATCCATTCACGGACTTGAGCGGCGTTGTCGAGCGCTTCACGCTGACCTCGACGCGTATTCGCGCTCTCAATGGCGAAGTCATCACCGTTCACAACCAAAACATCACTGGCGCCCGCGTCACGCCACATGGCGTACGCACGATCGCTGTTGATATTTTCGTTCGCGACAAGCGAGCCGGCGTCGCTGCTATCCGCCGAATTATCGCCGCCATTCCAAAGGGTACGATGATGCTAGCGCACCCATTGCGAATTACCAATATCGATAAATGGGGCGACGAGCGCTGGCGTATTACTGTTACCGGGCAAACTCCGCCGGGGCGGGAATGGCTAATTGATAAATTTTTCGTCGAAGCTGTTTCTAGCCTCGATGACGACAAAGAAAAATCCGAACGCTTACTGTCGCTGCCGCCGATTCCGCATACTGCTGATGAAACCGCCAACCGCCGCTTCAAGCGTGCCGTCCGCGTCAAAAAAGATCAACCTAAAGATATCGCCATTGATGATATCTAAAAAGCATTTCGCTATGCTATAATAGGAAAGCGTAAAGGGGCATAGTACAACGGCTAGTATAACGGTCTCCAAAACCGTAGATTGAGGTTCGATTCCTCATGCCCCTGCCACAAACCACATAAGTGCATAATTGCAGTTTTAAGTTCCATTACCTATAATAATTTTATGAATCCTAGTTCTATCTCTCATCCGCACGCTATCATGATGGTTGGCTTGCCAGGCAGCGGCAAAACATTTTTCGCGCAGCAATTTTCTGAGATGTTTAATGCGCCGTTTGTTGATTCGCAATTTATTAGCGAGCACAGCCTAGATAGCAATGCCAGCGAGGAGGTCTGCCAGCGATTTTTGGCCGAGATAGCACGCACCAAGCAAACTTTTATTTATGAAGACGGCAATTTAAGCCGCGTCCGCCGCGCCGAGTTTGCACGCTGGGCCAAGGGGCATGGTTATAAGCCGCTTATTATTTGGGTACAGACCGATGAAGCAACTTGCCGGCGCCGCATTCAAAAAGGCCACTCGCTAGACACTATAAACTTTGATGCCGCCGTCAAGAGTTTCACCGAACCAAACGCCATCGAGAAACCAGTCGTTATCAGCGGCAAACATACATACAAAACTCAGGCGCGTACTGTATTAGCTCGTCTCGGCGATAGTAATCGTCCTAGCCGGCCAATGACTAGCTTAGCCAGGCAGCGGCCAGAAGTTCGCCGCCGCGGCATCAGTATCCAATAATATGCCTGCCAAATTTCAAACTATCGACGATCCGGAGTTCGGCGAGATTGCTATCATGCGCCGCGCTACCCGCTATACTCGCATCAAGCTCGGCACCGACGGGCGCTTTGTCGTTACTAGCGGCCGGCTAGTACCGCTGGCGTTTATTCGCTCGTTTATTGAACAGTCGCGCGAAGACTTGCGCAAAATAGCCAAAGATTCGTCCATCGCCCAGCGGTATCGCAACGGGCAGCTCATCGGCAAAACCCATCAATTAGCTATCGTGCCGACACAAATGATCAAACAGCCGGAAATTCGTACCATGCGCGGCAAGCTTCTAGTCAAGCTGCCGCCCGAATTTTCACTCGACAATCAGGAACTTCAGCAGCAAATCCGCGACGAAACAATCAAGATTCTGCGCCGCGATGCCAAAAAATACTTACCGCCGCTACTAGAAGAATTAGCTGGCACTCATGGTTTCGCTTACCAGCGCGTTCGCTTTAGCCATGCTGGTAGCCGATGGGGTAGTTGCAGTTCTAATGGTACGATCAGCCTCAATATCGCCTTAATGAAACTACCCGATGAATTGATTCGGTATGTATTGATTCACGAGCTCTGCCACACTCGCCACATGAACCACTCCGCAGCCTTTTGGCGCGAAGTTGAACGCTACGATCCGCGCTACCGCCTCCACCGGCAGCAGCTCAAGCGCCAAACTCCAATCGTCTAAGTCTTTTCATAAATTGCCTTTGCGGTTATACTAATAAGAGCTATGGGTGGCCAAGTCAAAGACTATATAAACATTGATCCGTCAACGCATCGTATGAAAATTATTCGCTGGATAGCGCTTTTGATTCCGCTACTATTAGTGGCGTACAGCGTCTTCATGCAATTCTCGCCGCTCGGCAAGCCGACAGCAGTGAATATGTACGCTTTTTACGCGGTTAACGTCTGTTGGGCCATCATCGGCTTTTGGCAATTTTTCGCAGCGCCGCGGCAACCTATTGGCCATATTGCCGGGCTCATCGGTTATCATATTTTAGCGTTAACTTACGTATTAACGGTTTCTGGTTTTGATATGCCGCTAATTTATACCTGGTCGGCGCTATTACTAGCCAGCTCTGTTTACCTAGGCCAGTCGGGCATCAATATCAGTATCGCGACATTGTTTGCGGCTGCCTCGGGCAGCGTCATTATTCATGCTAGCGACGACAAACAAGTTGTGTCTATCGTCATCCATTTTCTGGGTACGCTCATCATCAGCTACATGGTCAAGATGGTCATTTCAGCCCAGGCGATTGATCAGGCCGAACTCTTGCGCAGCCAAACCGCCGAGCGCTTGCAACGCGATCGTATCGTTACTATCGTCAACAACCTCTCTGACGCTATTATTAGCACCGATAGAAATGGCATCATTTCGCTATACAACGCCTCGGCGCTAAACTTATTTGATACTAATACCGATCTCGCTGGCAAATGTATTGACGATTTTATTTCGATCGTCGATAAGAATAAACAGCCGTTCAAGTTCGCTGACAAGCTGCATTCCGCCAAAACTACGCAATACCGCGATGATCTAACTGCCAGAATATCCAACGAAAGCATTCGCCTCGGCGCAACATACTCGCCAATTCGCAGCACCAACAGCGTCAGTGACGATGGTTATGTGATCATCTTGCGCGACATCACCAAGCAGAAATCTCTCGACGACGAGCGCGACGAATTTATTTCGGTTGTCAGCCACGAGCTGCGCACTCCGATAACTATCGCCGAAGGATCGCTAAGTAATATCTCGCTGATGATCAAGCGTCCCGACATTCCAAAAGAAAGATTAATCAATGGTATCAGCACTGCTCACGAGCAAATTATATTTTTGGCGCGAATGGTCAACGACCTTTCAACCTTGAGCCGTGCTGAACGCGGTGTCGCCGACGAGCCAGAGAATATTGACGTCCAATCGCTAATCGACGAACTGTACGCCGAATACGCACCGCAAGCCGCCGATAAATCACTAACCTTTGACATTGATATTGCGCCGCAAATCGGCCAAGTTAGCCAAAGCCGCCTCTACCTCAAAGAAATCCTGCAAAACTTCATCACCAATGCCATCCGCTACACCGAAAAGGGCGGTGTCACTATCATCGTCAAGCCCGGCGAAAACGACACCATCAATTTTGCCGTCAAAGACACTGGCATCGGTATCAGCCGCAGCGACCAAGCACACTTATACCAAAAGTTCTGGCGTAGCGAAGATTATCGCACCCGCGAAACTAGCGGCACCGGCCTAGGACTTTACGTTGTCGCCAAACTAGCCCTCAAGCTCAAAACCGAGATCAAACTCAAAAGCCGTCTCAATCACGGCTCAACATTTAGCTTTTCGCTGCCCGCCGTGAAAAAGAATAAATCTTAACGCTTTAGAAAATACGCGAAATCGCTTGCTATTTTCGCTCGGCAGTCGTATAATCAACTTGACAGTCTGGGACATACCAGGCTATTTAATTTGGGAGGAAACACTATCGTGGCAAAATCCGCAAAAGGTAAATCAAAGCAAAAATCACAAAACCACATCACTCGCATTACTGCTGGCGACAAAGCTGCAAAGCCAAAGAAGCCGAGCATCCTGGCGACCGCCAAAGAATTAGCTGGCCGCACACAAGCCGAGAAATCTAACGCCAAGACTGCTAGGCCGTCTGGCGCCAAAACCAAAACCGCCAGCAAAACCAACAAATCAAAAAACTCAAAAAGCCGCCGCAATCCGCTCAGCGCCATCACTGGTTATTTCCGCGGCGCCTGGCAGGAAATCAAACAAGTCCGCTGGCCAGATCGCCGTTCGACCTGGGGTATGGTCGGCGCGCTGATCGTTTTCACCGCAGCGCTGTTTCTGGTTATTATCTTGTTAGATTACGGCTTCGCTTGGCTATTCAAACTAATCATGGGAACAAAGTAGAAAGGATCTTATGGCAAAATCAAATCGTTATGACAGCTCGCGGCAATGGTATGCCATCCATACTTACAGCGGCTACGAGGAAAAAGTCGCTGAAAGCATCCGCCAGCGCGCTCAAACTATCGACATGGCTGATAAAATTTTTGACGCCATTGTGCCGAAAGAAAAGCAAGTCCAAATCAAGAATGGCAAGCGCAAAATCATCAACGCCATCATCTTTCAGGGTTATGTCTTGGTCGAGATGAAATTAACCGACGAAACCTGGTATATCGTCCGCAACACGCCAGGCGTTACTGGCTTTGTCGGTAGCGGCACATCGCCAACTCCAGTTTCCGAAGCAGAAATTACCAAAATTAAAAAGCGCATGAACGTCGAAGATCCAAAACACCAAATCGACTTCACGGAAGGCGAGGTGGTCAACATCATCGACGGACCGTTCAAGGGATTCGACGGCACTGTCAGCGAAATCGACTCAGCCAAAGGCACTCTCAAAATCATGGTCAGCATGTTCGGCCGCGACACGCCAGTCGAGCTCGATGCTTTGCAAGTCAAAAAAGTCTAGGCTGCTAAGCAAAATTCTTATCACAGCAAGAGAGTTTGACGTCCTGCAAAACCGTACAACTCGCCGAACTTTAGCTTGCGTAATCTCGTAAAATACACTATACTATAGCAGTTACGCACTAAATATCAGCTTCTCAATATATTTAGTAAAGGAAAATTATGGCAAAGAAAATTATTGGTAACTTGAAGTTACGTATTCCGGCCGGCCGAGCGACTGCTGGACCTCCGGTTGGTTCAACACTTGGCCAGTGGGGCTTGAACATGATGGACTTTATTAATCCATTCAACGAAGCCACCAAAGGCATGATGGGCAAAGATGTCATCGTACACATTCAAGTCTACGAAGACCGCACTTTCACCTGGAACTGCTTGGGCCAGCCAGTCGACGACATGATCCGCAGTGCTATCGGCATCCAAAAGGGCAGCGGCAAGCCGCACGTTGATAAAGTCGGTAAAATCACTCGCGCCCAGCTAGAAGAAATCGCCAAAATCAAGATGGATCAACTCAACGCTATTGACTTAGATGGCGCCGTCAAGGTAGTTGCTGGCACCGCTCGCAGCATGGGCGTAGAAGTTGTTGACTAACTAAATAGTTTACACACTCCGGCGCCTAGGATATAATAGGCTAAGTGTCGGGGTGTGGCGCAGCTTGGTAGCGCGCACCGTTCGGGACGGTGAGGTCGCTGGTTCAAATCCAGTCACCCCGACCATTGAACCCGTACTCAAACCCGCGTCATGGTGAACCCGTGGCGCGGGTTTTTGTTTGCCTCATACTTGCTGGATTAGGATGGTATTTTGCGCTGCGCAATAATTATTACGATGCTATGTTTATCACCAAAGTTGTATATACGCTCGTCGCTTTAGCTTTTGCTGGCGGCGGTGTTGCTATAGGAAATCATAGACGCAGCATCATTGATACTACTCGACCATCATCACGGCTTTAACCAATCAACTTGCAAAGATTTTCTATACCGCTGACGCTTAGTTGTGGTAGAATAGAATTATAAATTATGAAGGGTGAATTTTTGAATAAGCATAAGTTTAGCGTGCTTGTGATTACGCTAGCTTTTTCAGCGATATTAGGTCTAGCTACCTTCACTGGGCTAGATTATTACAAAACCGCTAAAGACATCAGAGCCAAAGAGCAGGAAACCGCCGACAAGCTCGCTGCCGCCCAGCAAAAAGCCTGGGCCGAAAAAGCCGCCCTCCGCAAGAAAGTCTTAAAAGACTACAGCAGCACGATCATTGTTATTAACAAAAAGCACTGCTTCGAGCCAAAAACTTGGCAGCCGAATGATTTGGCGCCTATCGAAAAGGGGATATCCTTGCGCAAAGAGGCCGCTGCCCAATACAATGCCATGAAAGCCGCTGCTGCGCAAGCAAAAATGCCGTTAGCCTCGACTAGCGGCTACCGATCTTACAACGACCAAGTCGAAACTTATAATTATTGGGTCAAACACAGCAACCAAAAAGAAGCCGACTCCGCTAGCGCCCGGCCAGGTTGCAGCGAGCATCAAACTGGCTTAGCTGTCGACCTCAAGGCTGACAATTGCGTCCTGCAGTGCTTCGCCACTACGCCGACATACAAGTGGCTGGCCGAGCACGCCGCCGAGTACGGTTTCATCCAGCGCTATCCTGACAACGCCAAAAATATCACCGGCTATGTCGTCGAGTCTTGGCACTGGCGTTACGTCGGCCGCGAAACCGCTCAAGACATGAAAAAGCGCGAGATTAAAACTCTCGAAGAGTACTTCAATGTTACGGGCGGCGATTATTCAAATTAATTTTACGTAAATACATTCTAGCCCTGATACGTGCCGTACCAAAACAAGAGCGCGTTCAGGAAAAGCAATCCGCTAACTGCCAATCTGAACAACCGAACCGCCAATTTTGCGCCGAAAATAATCGTCGTGGCTAACATACAAAATTGCGCCAGCGTAGCGCTCGAGCGCCGCTTCCAGTTCCTCAATTGAAGGCAAATCCAGGTGGTTGGTCGGCTCGTCTAGAATGAGCAATTGCGGCTCATTTGCTAGCATGCTAATGAGCTGAAACCGAGCTTTTTGCCCGCCGCTCAAGCTAGCCAAGGGCACCGCGCCGTCGCTCTCAACAAAAAGGTAATCGCCCATCAGCTGGCGGATTTTGGTATCATTAATTTTCAGCCCGCGATCGAGATACATCTGCTCAATCGCTCGCGCCAGCGGTAAGTTCAGATAAGTCGCCGCTATCTCTTGCTCGTAAATACCAACGCGAATGTGCGGATCGAGATATAAAGAGCCCGCGTAAACGATTGGGGCAGATTGAGCAGTATTCTTAATCAAAGCCTGAGCTAGCTGGGGCGGGACTTGAGCCGTTTTACGAAGCCGGCCAGAGGAAGCAGCGCTAGATGGCTCGTTTGCCATCAACGCTCGGATCAACGTCGTCTTGCCAGCACCATTGCGACCGCGCAGTTCAATAGCTTCGCCTTCGCGCAAATCGATATTAATGCCTTCAAACAAAATCCGCTCATCGAAGCCTAGCGCCAAATCGCGAGCTTCGACAAGCTTGCGCTGCGACCGCATAGATCCGTCCTGTACATCCAAACGAATATTGCGAGCTTTGAATTTCTGATAGCGATCAGCTACTTTATAATTCAGTTGCGCCACATTCTCGCGATCAATCCAAAAGGTCGGCTTGTCGATTTTCTCCAGCTTCTCTAGCTCGGCCGCCGCTTGGTTCTCGCGCCGCTTGAATTGCGCAATCGTGCCAGGATCGCGGGCTTTCTCCTTTAGGCGGCGAAATTGCAGAACTTTGTCTCGCAAATTAGCAATCCGCCGTTCGGTTTGCTCATAATCCTGCATGGCATTGCCTGTCGCTGAAGCATTTTGGCGCAAATAATCATCATAATTGCCGCGATAACTCACTGATGCGCCATCGCGCAGCTCAACAATTCGATCAACCTCTGCCAGCACATCGCGGTCATGAGTGATGATCAACATCGCTTGGCGGGCGTTTTTCATCCAATCGATAAACTGCTTCTTGGCAATATAATCCATATGATTAGTTGGCTCGTCAATCAATGCTAGATCCGCTTGCGCATGCATGATTTTCACCACCTCGACCAGGCGTTTCTGTCCGCCGCTCAAAGCCGCCAATTGGCGCTCGCCAAAACCTTCCATCTGGAAATTTTTTAATTCCTCAGCCACCAGTTCTTCAACGCGGTAAAAATCCTTCTGTCCAAAGCGCTCCAACGCCTGGCTGTACTCCTCGATCTTGCGCATATCGCTACCCATCGTTGCCGGATAAGTCGTCAAAATGTGCCGCAGCCGCGCATATTCCGGCAGCCCGCGCAAGATATATTCTAGTACTGTGATATCGCCCAAACTATGGTGTTCCTGCGCTGTCGCTACAATCGTGCTGCCGCGCCGAAAAACAGCCGATCCTCTGTAGTCGCTATCCGTCCCCGCCAACATGCCAAATAGCGTCGATTTGCCAACGCCATTGCGACCAATCAGCCCAACTTTCTCGCCGTCATTGACGCTAAATTTAACGTCGCTCATCAACTGCTTATCGCCAAAACTTTTATCGGTAATATGAACATCAGCTATCATTCATTCTATTGTAACAGAGAGCAACCCCGAGCACTATTGTATTTTAATCATAAACGTTGTATAATATAAGTCTTAAACCTGTTATAATTAACATATGTCTAAGAAATCTAGCGCTAAGGCAAAAAAGCTAGCTATGCAAACGATCGTTAACCGGCGAGCGCGGTTTGATTATGAGCTTGGCGATGAAATCGTAGCAGGCCTAAGTTTAACCGGGCTTGAAGTGCGAGCCGCCAGGGAAGGTCATGTCCAACTCAAAGGCTCGTATGTCACGATACGCGGCGGCGAGCTGTGGCTCAACAACGCTAGTTTCAGCTTGCGGCAGAACGAACGCGGCACGCCAAATACGCGCACTGTCGACACCAGTGCACGCAAATTGCTAGCCAGCCACCGCCAAATCGATCAATTAGCTGCTCGCAAAAAAGAAGGCTTCACTATCGTTCCAACCAAGCTGCTCACTAGCGGACGCTACATCAAATTAGTCATCGCTCTAGGCAAGGGCAAGAAACGCTACGACAAACGCCAAGCTATCAAACAGCGCGATCTAGAACGCGAACACAGCCGCATTTTGCGCAAATTTTAGCTGCGCCGAATACACCGAGTCTCACGCCCTGAACCGCCACTATTCTTCTTCAAGTACTTGATGTGATGAAATTAAACTTTCGTATAATTCAACCATCTTTTTGGCCATCGCCGTCGAATCAAACTTCTTGGCAACGCTCAACGCGCCGCGCGACAACTCCTCGATTTTCTCTGGGTGCGCAAACAAATCATTAAATACTTTTGCGAAATCTTCGCCCTCAATACCATCAGTCAAGACAGCGTTGCGTTCGGTCAAAGCCTCGGTCATCCGTTCGTCGCAGTAAACAATCGGCAAACCGCTAGCCGCCGCCTCTAGGAAAGTCATTGGCTGGTTATCAAAATGATACGACGCCAGCGAGAATACATCAGCCTGCTTGAGCATCGCCGCCACCTCGTCGCCCGAACGCATACCAGCGAAAATTACTCGATCGCCGACGCCCAACTCCTCAACGCGCTGCCTAAGTTCCTCTTCATACGGGCCGCCGCCAACCAAGACCAGCTTGACTTTTTTGCTGCGAATGTGCGGCATAGCCTCAATCAACGTCCGCTGGCGCTTCTCTGGACTTAGCCGCGCCACCGAAATGATAAACTTTTCACCCGGACGCTTTTCAATTGGCGAATCAGCCGCCGACGCTTTTTTATAGCGCTTGGTGTCGATACCGTTCGGGAAAACGTAGCATGGCACCGTCAAGCCGCCATCTTCGATTAGCATCCGCTCGAGGTGTTTCGACGGCGCAATGCAGGCATCACACTTATTAGCAAACGCCGCCATCAGCCGCCAGCCCTGGCGCGACATGATATCTTTGATAGTGCTTTTGCTCATTGAGCGCAACTGCTCGCGCGAGGCTTTCGGCAAAATCGGCCTTGTTCGCAGCACTACCGGAAACGCCGCTGTCGCCGCAATCAAGCCGGAAGTCACCATAAACGGATAATCATTAACTAATTCAACATAAAGTGTGTGAATAGTCGTCACATGCGGTACATTCTGCCGCTTAGCCACGCTGTGTGCCAGTACGCCCATATAAAATTGCATTTGGCTATGCACGATATCAAACTGGTATTCATCGAGTTTCCTGGCTAGGCCAGGGTAAATAACCGCCATTTCACGCTTATCAAAAACATAATTCTTGGCTGACGGCAAGCGAATGACGTGATCGTCGTGGTCTTCATAGCCTTCGCATTTTGGCGCTACCACGAAAACCTCATGCCCAAGCGACTCCAAAGCCTGCTTATAATTCAAAGTCGATGTTGCCACGCCATGGACTGAGGGCAGGTAATCGTCAATAAAAAAAGCGATTCTCATAACTAATTCCTATTATACCATGGCGCGCTAACTACGCTAAACGTCAGGATATGAGTCTACCGCTTCAAACTGCAAGATATGGCCGGCAGCCGGATCAATTATAAACTTCGCTGTCGGCAGCAAATCCTTCATAATACCCTGCGTTTTTGGAGTAATAATATTGTCTTCGCCGCCAATTATAATAGTTATATCATAATCGCTAGGTACGCCCTCAATATAAGGATTTTTCTGATATAGCAGTGTCGTCAATGCATTAGATTTTTTAAGCGTCGTAGTGGACTTTTTGTATTTTTCAGACTCGCCAAGCCATTGCCAGGCATGCTGGCGCTTGGTCTTCAGAACGCATGCCATCCGAATCTTCTGTCCAAGCATGCAGTTGTAGGCTTCCCAGGTAATCTTTTCGGGCAAATAGCTAGAAAGCACCTGCAAGGTATCAGCTAACCGCGATTGATCTGGCGTCGGGCAAGCCATAATGACTTTGGTATTTTTCGGGATTTTTTCGGTACGCAGCGCATGATAAACTATTGATGAAGAATACGAGTTGCTGACAATCAAATCCGGCGTCCGGCCGAGCCGCGCCAAGTCTTCCACAAGCCAATCAGCTAAATCATCGTAAGTGTTCAGCGGCGGTTGCACCGACCCGCCATGCCCTGGTAAATCTATCGCGTACACCGCATAGCCAAAATTGACGTACCGCTCGGCTAACGGCACCATATCGATCTTGCCGCCAGTCACGCCGTGAAAAAGTATTACCGCTTTATCAGCGCTAGTATTACACTCAAACCAGCAAACTCCGCCAGCCGTCTTTTCTTGGCAGCCGAGTTTTTCGTAAATTTGCTTTAATGTTGGAATTTCATCCATGATAACAATTATACTACTTTATAGTCTCTTGCTATAATACATTTATGAAATCTCTTTCTGTAGCGCTAATTATTGACGACAAGTTTCCATCGTCAAGCGGCGTCAGCCGGTCTGTCCAAACGCAAATCGAGGAACTAACGTGTCTGGGCCATAAGGTCACGCTTCTCGCGCCGCACGCCAGCCTAGAGGCGCCAAAGCAAGCAAAAACCATTCCCATCAAATCTTTCCGTCTGCCAGGCCTGCCAATACACACGCGGATATTATGTGCAACCAATCGTGCAGCAAAAATTATCAGCCAGCAACACCGCTTCGACCTTATTCATAGCCAAACAGACACTGGAGCCTTGCTGCTAGCCGCCAAAATCGCTCGCCAGCAACATATACCGCACATTCACACTTTTCATACCAATATCGCCGGATCGCACACCGTACCGATACCGACATTTTTTGCTAGCATTGGCTTTAGGTTATACGCGTTAAATGTAGCAGCAATCCATAAGCGGCGACCGCAAAAACACGCTAAACCTAAATCTACTGCGCTGCTAGCTGCCGAAAGCCGTATTGGTCGCTTTGACTGGCGTACTCAAGCTATTATTGCTAATGTTGTCGATGCGTCAACCACACCGTCGCACTATATGACCAATTACATTCACGCGGCCGCTAGCGGAGAAGTATCACTCAGCGCCATTATACCTACTGGCTATAACCGTACCTTTGAGGAGTACGCTCGTGCCGCGCAGCGGCAGCGCAGCAACAAGACTGTGCGATTCATCAGCATTAGCCGCCTAGTCAAAGAAAAGCGCCTAGATTGCGTCATCAAAGCCTTCCAGCGTGCTGCCATACCGAATAGCGAACTGCTGGTTGTTGGCGATGGTGCAGAACGCAAGAATCTCATTCGCCTGGCTGCTGATACGCCCAATATTACTTTTGCCGGGCATGTTGGCGATCGCAAACAAATTGTTCAATTGCTTCGAGATTCCGATGTTTTTGTACTAGCATCTTACCGTTTTGATAACCAGCCAATCGTTATTCCTGAATCGTTAGTGATGGGATTGCCGGTTCTATATTGCGACGATCGATTGGACGTTGGGCTCCATAACGGCATAAATAGCTTATTGGTACGACCAGATGAAGAGAGTTTGGCGCAAGGTATGAAAAAATTAGCCAGTTCCACTTACCGCAAGAAACTGTCTGCTGGTACCAAAAGCGTCTTCAAAGAGCTTTCGCCCGAAGCTACCGCTACTGCTTACGTAAAACTCTACCAACAAGCTATAACCAAATATTAGCGGTGTAAATAATCTCTTGCATTTATTTATAGAGTTATCATTCTGAAAAACTCGACAAATTAATGCCCGCCAGCTAAAAGACGGGCATACAACTCGCGGTATTGATCAACGGTGCGTTCATAAGTATGGTTATCAATAATCCACTGGCGAGCAGCGCGGCCCATCTGGCGCCGGCGCGGCTCATCATTCAGCAATTCATCGATTTTATGCGCTAGATCGTTGACGTCTGGATAATGGAAGCTGACTCCATTCTTGCCGCCGTCCAATAGCTCGGGCAGAGCAACCTGATCAGACACCACCACTGGCGTACCGCAAGCCAGCGCTTCTAGCGCCGCAATACATTGCAGCTCGGCAGGACTAGCCATCGCGAGTATATCTGCTCGCCGCAATAAAGCACGCTTTTCCTCGTCGCTAACAAAACCGGTAAAAATACAGCGATCACCCAGTCTGGCTGCTTGACTTCGCAGTTGCTTTTCTATTAAACCTTTACCAATAATCACCAACTGAGCATTAGTTTTCAAGCGCTCCATCGCGGCAATCAGCAAGTCAATCCGCTTCTCGCCATCAAGCCGCCCAACATAGACCACCACTGGTCGCAACGCATCAATCGCAAAACGCTGCAAGAGCTTCTCGTCAGCCTTACCTGGTGTATAGAATACCGCATTGACACCGTTAGAAACTGCTTTCGTTGGTATATGAATCGCTGGCGTAGTCGCTAATGCCGCGCGCGTCGGCGCCGTCATATAAGCGGTTTGATTGACTAGCTTGCACATTTTGCCCTCGACTATCCGGACAAACCAGCGGGCAATAGTTTTGTTTTTGGCATTCATCACGAGATTCAGCGCCATGGTGTGATTAGTCGTGACGATCGGAATCTGCCGCCGGTTAGCCTGGCGAATGACCGCCTGGTGCAGCCATGAAATCGGCGTCATCAGATGAATGATATCAGGCTGGTTCTGTCGAAAGTACCGCCGCACGAATCTTTTTGGCAAGAATGCCACCCGGTTGTTGTCGCGATTAGCAATCCATTTTACCGCTGGCAACCGCAATACTTTCGCGCCATTTACTTCATCTATCTCGGTGAAATAACTAAATAAACCGTCTGGCGAGCCAGTAAGTACCGTCACCTCGTCGCCAGCTTCCTTCAGACCAGTAATTAGAGTGTCAAGCGCTGTCTGTACACCGCCAACACCCGGGCGATATACTTCAGTTACTATCAGGACCTTCATACCTACAAATACTAGCACATCCGCTAGCTGGTTGTACATTTTCAGAATTAACGCTCTACGCAATGAGTGAGCGGCGCCAGCAGCGAGACAAGACATCTCGCCGCTAGCACCGCGAGGGCGCCCTCGTCATTCTCCGCTGTCATTCTCCGCTGCCTTCCTCCCCTCTTCCCCTACAAAGTCCTCGTAAATGCCTTCGTAGAGGTCGTCGGCCCCGGGAGGCCGCGGCACCTGCCACAACAGTAAGACAAAGTCAGCAACAGGCTCGCTGCATTCTAGCACTATTATCCCGATAATAATTATCACCGCGCTAATAGTGATAGCAGTAGCCATAAGAGCAATCACAATCATAATCGCCCACAGGAGAAACATCGTAGCCTTCCTCTGCCCGGGCATGCGCATCCCGGAGCAGGCAATTGCGCCATGAACTATACGCATAGCACAACAGCCCGCCCCGAGATTTTTTGACGAGAGCGAGGGCCTATCAAGCCCTACTTAGACATATACCCAAAACCAGGCAGTTTTGTCAATAGCACAGCGACAATTTTACGTTATAATAACTATATGAAGCTATTTTCCTGGAACGTCAATGGTATCCGCGCCGTCATCAACAAGGGTGAGTTTGCCCGTTTCCTGCAAACGTATGATCCGGACATTTTATGCCTCCAAGAGACCAAGGCCGCCCGCGACCAGGTGGAAGTTGACCTGCCAGAGTATCACGAGCATTTCTATTCAGCCGCCAAAAAAGGTTATTCCGGCACGGCAATTTTCTCGAAAATCCGGCCGCTGCATTGGCGCGACGGACTGCCGCCGGCTATTATCGAGCGGTTCAATCTGACCGGCGATCAATACGGCAACCCAGCCGACGAGGGGCGCATTATCACTGCCGAGTTCGACGATTTTTGGGTGGTGACGTGTTATACGCCAAATTCGAAAGGGGATTTGAGCCGGCTGAAATTACGCCATGAGCAGTGGGATCCGGCAGTGCTGGCCTATCTAGAGGGGTTGGAGCTAGTCAAGCCGGTACTATACTGCGGCGATATGAACGTGGCGCATCAAGAAATCGACCTGGCAAATCCAAAACCTAATATCGGCAAGCACGGCTTTACCGACGAGGAGCGCGAGGGCTTTCAGAATTACCTAGACGCTGGATTTGTCGATACCTTCCGGGCGGCTTTTCCTGAAAAGACCGAGGCTTACACCTGGTGGACGCACTGGGCCAACGCCCGGGCGCGCAATGTCGGCTGGCGGATTGATTATTGGCTGGCATCGCGCGAAATCGCTAAGCGTGTCAAAAATCCGCAAATCCACGCCGAACAAATGGGCAGCGACCACTGCCCAGTAAGTATTGAAATAATATAAATAGTAAGGTAGTCTTATGCCTCCAGAAAACAACTCGCAGCAACCACTTCAACAAACGCAATATCCGCAGCAACCGCAATATCAACAATACCCGCAGCAGTATCCGCCGCAAAACCAACCTCAATACGCTTCACCACAGCCGCAATATCAGCAGTATTCTTCGCAGAAACCAAACAAAATACTCCTAACGATTGCTTTGATCGTTTCGCCACTCGCAATACTATTCGTAATACTAATATCTATTGGCGTCATTTACGGGCTATCCGAAACATTTTCGCAAAATCCAGTAAGCTCTTTCGGACAGCTGAATGATTGCGCTGAACAAATACGCCAAATACCAGGCGTAGAGAAAGTCGATCTCAAACTATCAGACATCGTAGAGGACTTTTTTGGCCACAAAAAAGGTACTTACAAAATAACACTTCAACCAGATTATCCTAAAGATCAGACTATTATAGCAGTAAAGAGAATCGCTGACGTTATCTCCCCGATCCGAGAATGGCCGCAACAAAACTTCATCGCAGTAACTCAGAAGCAGGGCAATGGCACAATCAGTACCAGCTCAGAAGCTAACACGTTTTACAAAATTCCCGAAAAACTCCCGGCGCTATTCGATAAACTTAAAGAGTCTAATTTCAAAGCCAAAATTTCAGCTAGAGTGCTAGAGAAATCAGAAAAAAACAAAACAACAAACGGACAGCATACTCAATATTATTACTACCTTGACTGTGAAATTGAAATGAATGCCGCCAACCTTAACGAAATCAAATCATCATTGCCAAGCAATACGTCTATCGGCTCATATGACAAACTTGTCTATACTTGGAATATAACCAGAAGCGGCGGAGATACAACTAAAGTCTATGCCGATGGCAGAATACTCAGCAATAACCGCTACTTGATGGAAAACATCGACATATTCGAACCTATCTTATTCGAGATTGGAGAATTAGGGTTCGGCATTGATAAAGAATCAGACGAAATCCTAGGCGAAGTTAAATTCAACAACTTGTTCAGCAGATTCGAGCCGTCGCACATCGATATTTTCGCTCAAGCCGTTAAACTAATAGCCGCAAAGAATAATCAAGGCGCATTTAGAATCGATCAAGATAAAGTCCGCGGCTATCCAGAGGGGCGCGTTACGCTGCCAGATATCGCTATCAAAAACGGCATTGCAACTGTAAAAGAATACGATTTCGAGCCAAGAGATAGGTATATTATCGAAAAAATCGTCCGGCAAGCAAATGCAACTGACTCGCCAGCTTGATTAAGCCCAGTCTTTGGCAAAACGTTTTTCTTCGATCGCTACCGTTAACTCGTACAGCCGCTGCACGCCATTCTCTAACTGGTAATAATGCCGAATATAAGCTAACTCTAGCACAAACAAAATCAGCGCCAATAGTCCCAGCAAACAGTTCATCGCCAACCCCATCGCCGCAGTCGCCAAAAATGCCGCCAGAGACGCTAAAAATAGCCCGGCGAAGAAAAATGTCACCAGCAAGTGAATCAGCCGCTCGTGCTGAAATTCTTGCACGCGCGTGCGGTGATAATGCGCCAATTCCGTCAGATCAGTTTTCGACTTGGCCGCCGCTAGGCGCTGAGATATAGTTTGATAATGCTCGGCGATGTGTTTTTCCATAGCCTAAATTGTACGCTAGCCCGGCGGCTGCGGCAAGCGCTTGAACTGGCACGTCTGCACTTTTCGCGCTACAATACATTCATGGAATTAGTATATTGGCAGCGCCAAACGCCCGAGCAGCCGCTCTTTCCCGATATCGAGTGGAGTAAGCCCGAACAGCGCTCGCGCGCAGGAAAACTCGGCATCATTGGCGGCAACAAACTTGGCTTTGCTGGTGTTGCCGAAGCCTACTCGACAGCGCTGGCTAGCGGAGTAGGGGAGGTTCGCGTCCTACTGCCGGATGTGCTCAAGAACACCTTGCCGCGCACCATGAACGGCGTTGCTTACGCGCCTAGCAATCCTAGCGGCGGCTTAGCACAAGAGGCTATCAATGAGCTAAGAGCGCTTGGTGCTTGGAGCGACGGCTTGCTGCTAATAGGCGACGCTGGACGCAATAGCCAGACAGCGATCGTCTATAGCCAGTTGCTGCGCGACTACCAAGGCCCAGCAATTATCACCCGCGACGCCGCCGATCTAGTGCGCAACGATTCCACCATACTAGCAGCACGCCAGAATACCGTGTTAATTTTGAGTTTCGCGCAATTGCAAAAACTCTTTCGCACGCTTTATTATCCCAAAATTTTGACTTTCAGTATGCAGTTGCTGCAGTTAGTCGAAGCTTTGCACAAATTCACCGTGACATATCCAATTACCATTACCACCTTGCACCAAGACACACTCGTTACTGCTAGCAGCGGGAAAGTTGCAACCATGCCATGGAACGACCCGATGCGCATCTGGCGCGGCACGGTAGCGGCACGTGCTAGCGTCTATTATATTTGGAATCCGTCGCGGCCGCTTGAGGCTATCACCGCCAGTCTTCTTTCTAAATAATCCAACAAAACAAATCCGCCCTGATATCTCAGAGCGGATTGTTTCTAGCTGGGGGGATTAACTAGAGGCGTTTGCGGCTAGCGATGTAAGCGCTGGCTGCTGCGGTTAGACCGCCGAGGCCGACCACCGAGGCGACTACTTCGCCGGTACCAGTCTTTGGCAATTCAACTGGATTTGATGGGGTTGGCGTTTTTGGAGTTTCCGGTGGAGTCGCTGGAGTTTCTTCACATTTGCTCATGTCAGTGGTGTACTGGCTGTCGCTTGACTCTTTACGGGTAACTTCGACGATTTTCTTGTCAGCGATACGGCAAACTTTCACCTTGTCGCAGTCTGCTTCATTCTTGGAATGCTTCTTGCTATCAAACTCGGTCTCTTTGATGGTGATGATATTACCAGTCTCGAGTTCGCAGACCTTTACCTTATTACAGTCAGCGAAATTCTTAGAGTGCTTCTTGCTGTCAAATTCTTTCTCTTTTATAGTGATAATCGTATCGGTTGAAAGGTCGCAGACTTGGATTTCCTTACAATCGTTGATGTCTTTCGAGTGTTTGCTGCTATTAAACTCTTTTTCCTTGATAGTTACGATTTGCTTGCTGGTCAGGTCACAGACCTTGATTTCTTTACAATCGTTGATATCTTTGGAATGTTTGCCGCTGTTGAACTCGGTCTCTTTGATGGTGATGATTTTCTTGCTGGTAAGATCACAGACTTGGATGTCTTTCGGTTTCCAGGTTGCATCACCCCAAACTGGGTTACCGCAGTCCTTAATGATAGCTGCAATAAACTTACCGTTATCATCGAACCAGACGAAAGCGTCAAATTGATTGTAGACAAAGCTATTCTGAGTCGTAAACTTGTAGAACGAATGTCCGCCAACCGTCTCGCGGCCGTATGACGAACCTGGGTAGCGCGTATTACGCTGAACGGTCTTGGCGTTAGTTGCCACAACTTGGCCGTCGACGACGATCCGGCCGTCCTTGTAAACGGTACCGTTCTTCATGCCTTTGCCTTCAATCATGGCATCATTTATGTTGTTCCACTGATACAGCGCTTTGATGTCGTTGCGTCCGTAGTAAACATTTTTAAGGTCTTGATGACTTGGCGTACCGCAAGTAATCACGTTAATCCATCCGTCACAGACAGATGCTTCTGATGGCTTGGCCAACCAGATTCCGCCAGCGATAGCAGCTATAACCGCGCCGACAATCGCCAGATTCTTAATTGATAGTTTCATTGATTTCCTCCCTGCGTGCATTATCCCACGCTTATGATGCCATTGTAGCATAAACTTTTAATTATGTCAACACTTTTGCATAATATTGTTACTTATGCTTTACGCCACTACCATAACAGGGGTAAGCGCATCAAAAAAAGACGCCCACACACGTCTATCTTATGGTACCGCGGGCCGGACTTGAACCGGCACGAGCTAATGCTCAAGAGATTTTGAGTCTCTCATGTCTACCAATTCCATCACCGCGGCAGAAAAGGTACATTTTCATTGTAACAGACCAGCGCTAACTAGTAAATAACCGCTAATTACGCTATAATTAGCATAGAAAGTATGAAGCCAGACGATCGTTCATCACTAACCGTTCCGCCCAGAGACGGAGCGTCTCATCACAGCGCGTTAGCCGACCAGCACCGGTCGGCAGCGGCTGATATTGTCCGCCAACAGATCAGTTCGATTATTCAAAACGATCCGCATACTACTGCTGCAGCTGGCCAGCAGCCAAATTCTTCTAACGCAAAAAAGCCGCCTAAACAGGCCGAGGAGCTCCAAAAGAACTCGCACTCGCCGCAAACAAACACCTATCCGCAGCCATATGGCACCGTCGCTGATAGTGCACAGTCTAACAGTGTTACGGCCGGCCCCGGCGCCGTCGACCCAGACAAAAACCCGTATACCCGCACCATGAACCAGAGCTCCACGCCTGCTGCGCATGATGCTTCTTGGCAAAAATACCACACCGCCTGGCAAACATATTATCAGCAGTATTACGAGCGCTACTACGTCTCGCAGATTGACGCCACTCGCAAGTCGCTCAAAAAGCAAGCTGCTCAGCAAGCGCAAAAAAACCAAAACTCAACGCCAAACAATGGTACTGTATCGCAAGAGGAAGCCGTCAACGATCTGCGCAGTTCCATTCGCCGCAAAATCAACGACAAGGCCAAGAAGGTCCGCGGCAGCCGCCATTTTATGCCAATCGTGGCAGCCTGCGCGGTGATGATTATTTTTCTATTTTTGCAGTATAATCGCGTTTTGTTCGCCTACGTCGAAGCGTATGTCTCGCCAGGCGCCGCTGACCCCGAATCAATTATCGTCTCGCCAAACACCACCAAAGTCGCCACCAACGAGTCGCGGCTGCTTATCCCGAAGATTGCCGTCGATGTACCAATCGTTTGGGATGCTAATGCCGCCGACACCAACTCGCTCAATAAGGCCATGGACAAAGGCATCGTTTGGTTCAACATCCAAGGCGCCAACGCTAAGCCTGGCGAAAAAGGCAATTTCGTCGTTTCTGGCCATTCTTCTAACGACTGGACTGACAGCGGCGATTATAAATTTATTTTCGCTCGACTAGAGAAGATGGCCGCTGGCGATGTGATTTACGCCAACTACAACGGCACGCGCTATACCTACAAAATTACCGGCACCAAGGTAGTCAAGCCAACCGACGTCGCGTCGCTGCAAATCGGCAACGATAAGCCGTACATTACGCTAATCACTTGTACGCCGCTAGGCACAGCACAAAACCGCCTGCTAGTTTTTGGCGAGCAAATCAGCCCGAATCCGAACGAAGCCAAAACCGCCGAGCAAAACAGCAATACCGCCGCCTCGACCAAGAAAATGCCAGCTAACTCGCCGACATTCTTGCAACGAATATTTGGCATCGGTAATTAGCCGCTCCCGGCAAAACTTCTTCCGGCGCTCAACAAGCAACAGTAACCGGCGGGCAAAATCTTGCTGCCAATTATTGAACTTAGTCGTACATCTTAATATAAGAAGCAGTAATTTTGCCCGAAGCTTGTTTGCGGAAATAATACAGAAAACGGTTATTCGATGATTGCATTGCCGCCGAGCCAACTGCATCGGTCGCCATGGTGTGCATATTAGTACCGTCATAATCACCGAACTCAAAAGTGCCACCAGACACCCGCATAATATGCGAATTATCCAGCCAAGCGATTTCACTCGTAGCGGTAGTCTTCATCGAGACGTTAGCAATCGACCGCAGCTCTAAATTATAAGTCACCAAGCTAGCCCCAGCCTGCGCATAAACATACAGATGTTCGTTGGGTGAGAAGCCTGCATACGAAACGTCAGTGGCTAACGGCAGCGTCGCTAACAACTCTTGCTGCAGTTCGTCTGTCGAATCGCTTGCTGGTAATTTTACCTTCTTGACAGCAACCATTTTGCCGTGAGTGATGAGCGCAAAATTATCATAATAATACTCCTCAATCGCTAGATTAAGACTGCGCCCGGACATATCCTTGAAAGTTTGCAAGGCCCGCGGTTTCGAAGCGCCTTTCGACAAATAGCCAATCGTCCGCTGGCCGCTATTATTCGGCTTGGTGGTATAGCTAATCCAACCGTTTCTAGAAACATAAAAATCGCTAGCATCGCTAATTAGCGGACCCGACAACGTTTTATCCGACAGTCTAATCCGGCGAACATCGCTGTCGGCCGTTAACACATACACATTCTGCGAGTCGCTTTTATCGAAAGCTAATTTGCTGATTTGCACGCCGATATCGCGGGTGATGTTTTGCGCCTTGCCATCGAGGTCAACGATAAGATATTCTTTTGAATCATCAAAAGAATGGCTGATTAATACTCGTTTGCTATCCTTGCTCCACGATTCAATTGCAAAACTGTGATTAGCGCCGTCGGCCGTGTAACTATCAGCAGGTAGAACACGCTGCTTATGTTCGATCCGGTCGTTATCAACTTTGAGAAAATCAACCGCTGGCTGCTGCTTATTTTGGATGACCGCAAAACGCGATTTATCAGGCGCTGCCGCTGCGCTGTCGAGACTAACGAGTTCCATCGCATCTTTAGCCTCAATGCTCGTCGGCACTAGCTTGACGTAATTTAACCAAAGGATTGAGCCGGCCTTGACGTTAACTTGTTTTTGCCAGGGCACAAAGCCGTCTTTCGATACCGTTACCGTGTGCTGCCCGGCAGTCGCTACAATACGCGTCGCCGTCCGGTTAGCAAGGGTGGCAGCATCTATCTGAATCGTTGCGCCATCAGGCCGCGAGTCAAACTGCATCATGCCGCCTTGTCTAACCGTGCCTCGATCAAAGTCTAAACGATAGCCTTGTACTAGCATCAAACAAACCACTGCCAACGCTAGAACTGCCAGGGTCATCACAGCATAAGTAAAGGTTAATTTAATACGCTGCTTGCGCCGATTTTTTTGCTGATTCATAGTACGTATTATACCACTTGCTATTGCGCGTAATAGCAAATTAGGCTATGATAATAGTTAAGCACGAGTAGTATCGCAAACATAGGTAAGGGAAATGACAAACAACAACATAACCATCAAGGGTAATGTCTACGACGCTGAAACTGGCAATATTCTTGATGCCCAGCGATCGGCACGCACGCCAGCAGCCGCGGCTAGCAATTTTCATAGCGGCACCCAAAAATCCCACACCCTGCAGCGCAAATATATCAAGAAACAACCGCGCACCATTGATTCAGTAGCGCCAGTGCGAGCCGCCACCACAGCGGGTATTAAAGAAAATTCTGCCGTTCGCAGTTCGCAGCGCTTAGCGGCCGAGCGCAGTACGCCGCCACAAATCATTCGCCGCAGCAAGAGGGCTCGCAGCGTCCAGGGCATTAGCCGATCATCTAGCATTGCGCACTTTGCTAAGACTAAAACTGATGACAAACAGTTCGTCAAGCGTCCAACTGCCCCGGAAACCCCAGACATAGCGCCTACCGCCAATCAGCTTGAACAGGCTGCTCGCCAGCGACAAGCAATCATCAAGCAGCAGCAAACGCGCAGCGTCTTGCCATCACAAGTTATCAAGCAGCAAGCCATTCAGGAAGCTACCGACAAGATGTTGACACGCCAACAGCGCAAAGAAGTCAAGCCAGCAAAGAATACTTCGCTTTGGCGCCGCCTGGTTAGCGTTGGTAGCACAGCTATAGCTGTCCTACTGCTAGGCGCCTACTTCACGTATATCAATATGCCCGCTCTGAGCACCCGCATAGCCGCCTCGCAGGCTGGCATTAATGCTTCTTATCCGAATTACCAGCCGTCTGGCTATAGTCTCAACGGTCCGGTTGCTTACCAGCAAGGTAGCGTAATCATGAAGTTTGCCGCTAACGGCAGCAACGAGAATTTCACCTTAGCGCAAACTCGCTCCGAATGGGACTCATCGGCCGTGCTCGAAAATTACATCAAGCCGAAATCCCGCGACAAATACACCACGACCGCTGCCAATGGCCTAACCATCTACTCTTACGGCACCCATGCCGCTTGGGTTAACGCCGGCATTCTTTACACCGTCGACGGCAATGCCGAGCTAGCACCAGAACAAATCCAAAAGATAGCCGCCAGTTTGTAATTTATGCATATTTGTGGTATAATATAAGGATAGTCCTTGTTTTTGGCGATATGGGGATAACTCTTAACTTTTGCACCTGCCGGGTGCTTTTTGTTATAATTAGGCCATGGGCGACGACAAAAATTACACCAACGTCATTCTTGAAGAAATCCGTTCGCAGATGAGCGCGGTATTAGAGATTGTATCAAACCAACCAACACGCGAGGAATTCAATAATTTACGCGAGGAATTCGATAGCCTCAAGATCGACATCAGAACCATCAAACGAGCTGTCGTTGACAACGACAAAACCACTCGGCACGAACTAGAATTACTTGACCGGCGCGTCACCAAACTAGAAGAGAGTACCTCATGACCACGCGCACTCGCTTCGCGCCTAGCCCAACTGGCTATATGCATGTCGGCGGTATGCGTACCGCGCTATTCGCTTGGCTCATCGCCCGGCAGTCAAATGGAAAATTCATCCTGCGCATAGAAGATACCGACCAAAAAAGGGAAGTATCTGGCAGCGTAGAGCATATTTATGAATGCCTAGAGTGGCTCGACCTTATACCAGACGAAGGTCCTGGCGGTTTTGGCGGCGAGTTTGGACCGTACACGCAGTCGAAGCGGCTTGACATTTACCGGAAATATGCACAAAAACTCATTGACGCTGGCCGCGCTTATGCCGATCCGTATACGCCGGAGCAGCTAGACAATTTTCGCGAAGAAGCCAAAGCCCATAAAAAGCCTTTTTTGTACCGTGATTACCGCCCGGAAAACCCGCCGGCCTGGGATGGCAGCCAGCCGCTGCGCTTTCGTTCAGAGCCGAAAGCTTACACCTGGCACGACGAAGTCATGGGTGAGATGCACGCCGGCCCAGAGGTAATTGACGATTTTATATTGGTTAAATCCGACGGCTTTCCGACGTACAACTTTGCGCACATCGTCGATGACGCCGAAATGGAAATCACCCACGTTATCCGCGGGCAAGAGTTCCTTGCCAGCACGCCCAAATACCTTAATCTCTACGATGCGCTGGATATACATTGGCCGATATTCGCCTCAGTACCGCCGATCATGAACGAGCAGGGCAATAAGAAATTATCCAAACGCGACGGCGCCAAAGATATCCTAGCCTACAGAGAAGAGGGCTATCTGCCGGACGCCATGCTCAATTTCCTCGCCAGCCTGGGATGGAACGACGGTACCGAACAGGAAGTTTTCACCAGAGACGAATTGATTGAAAAGTTCAGCCTGAAACGCGTCCAAAAATCAGGCGCACGGTTTGACGAAAAACGCTTGTTATGGCTTAATGGCGCTCATATACGCAATATTCCTGTCGATAAGCTTTATGAGTATGTGTCGCCACAGGACGATAACCCGCAAAAAGACAGGAGACAGACTGGTTTCTGGCCGGAATCCGCCTACGCTCCAAATATAACCAAGGAATACCGCATGAAAGTGCTGGCTTTAGCGCAAGACCGCCTGAAGATGTTTGAAGATTTACGCGGATTTAGCTACTTTTTCGCGGAGCCTGAAATTAATATGGAACTTATTGACGGCAATAAGCAGCTAAAGAAGCTGTCTGACAGCGAGCGTCGCGAGCTTTTAGAAACCGCCCGCGCTGAGTTCGCCAAACTCGCCGACTGGACGCCAGAGTCAATCCAAAACTGCCTAAACAAACTGCTGGAGACCACCGGCCAAAAACCTGGCATTCTCTTCAGCCTGATCCGCATTGCCGTCACCTGGGCGCCATTCAGCCCGCAGCTGAACGATACGCTGGCACTGATTGGCTGTGAGTGCACACTGGCACGGCTTCAGAGTTATCTAGAGTCAAAAGAATAATAAATTAATTAGCAAAAAGTAAGGGGGCTGTCTTGTTATATTTATAGTATAGCAAGACAGCCCCAGCGGATAGAATCAGTAGAGGCGTCGTCGTCGCGCCTCGTCACTCAGCAGATGGCGGGCGACTAGCTCCTCCGGTGTTTCACCGCAGAGCGAGGCCACCTCGCGTAATTGCTGCTCGTGGCGCTGCTGCGCCGCCTCCTCTGAGCCAGAGCAGGAAGAGTTCTTGGCGAGAACAGAAGTAGAAGCATCAAGACTATTCAGTTCTTCTTCTGCCCGCAAACGAGCCAAGATTGGGTCCACCTCCTTTCGGACGGTAAGAACAACCTGATCAATCAGGTCATTCCAAAGATATCTTGGCAAGCGATCACCCAGTTGGTCGTCAGGTGTGCGGTGACTAAGCCACCGCCCGAGCTCTCCTCCGATATAGAGGAAAAGGTCGGGTCTGCGCCCGAAGATCTGTGCCACCAGCTGGTCGTCGACCAGCCGTCGTGGGAGCACAGGCCTAGTCGGCTCTACAAGATGCCGATGCTTCTTAAGCATCTTAACGTCATGCTGATCGCAAGACGAAAGCGCCAACTGCCTAATGACGCGAATCACCGCGTCAGAAACGCGGGCGACCTCCATCATATCATCAGAGGTAGAGCGACGAGTTTTTAGCCACTGCCGCAAACTGCGACGTGGCCGCCTGATGTTCTCTGGCACGCCAAGTATACTGTACCGAAGCCCTGGGGCATTGACAATTTCGTCGCAGGTCACCCCTGCGACGAAATAGTATCCTTCATCAGCTAGTTTTGAAGAGAAAGCCGGAGGCTTCTCCTCGAAAAGATCCTCAGCGATTGGCTGACCATCAACTACATACGACACCGAGATGTCGTACGTGGTAAAGACCCAGCTAGTTGAGCTCGTGGCGATTGTCTCCTTGACAATCTCAAGCAGCATATTCTCTTCCTCCTTTCATCTATCCGAAGAGAATATTCTAATATTCTACAACTCTACTTATTTTTTGTCAAATTACGACTAACTAAAATTCTACTGATTATTTTGATTTTTTAGTTCCCGACGCTCGCTCGGAGTCATGCCACCCCAAATACCATCATCTGTTTCATTCAGATTATTACTTAACGCATACTCCAAGCATTCAGACACAACTGGACAATCACGGCAAATCCTTTTAGCGCGTCTAACTCGTTCTTTTTGTCTGCCAGCTCTATAGTTATCCGAAGGAAAGAACAATTCAGCAGTACTAGAACTGCACGCTGCGCCTGCTTGCCATTCGACACCGAAGCTCGGATCCGCAGTAGCTCTAGTACTATTCTGTAGATTTATTTCGTGTATTACTGCACCTCTGAACAAACCCATGACGCAATAATAGCATACGCGGCACGTCGCGCAAACCATAACCAATTCACACCAATTATGTTATAATTTTACCAAGATGCGAAAGCAAAAAATACACATACGAAACAGACAACCAAGCCCGCTCGTGGCGCAACACTACGCGGTTGATAGCAAGCAGTCACGCCTGCAACGACTGCGCAATTTCATTAATCGTCATCGTATTGCAACAATGTGCATTTGCGGCGTAATCCTGATCGCTATCGGCGGGGCGGTGGCCTTCGTATTGACATATCACGCGCCAGTTGCCGACACTGCGTATCATACTCCTGCCAAAAAAGCGCCTAAACCTGCCGAAAAATACTATTCCCACCTCAATGGCATTGAAGTTGCCTCTAAGGCCGACTTATCCAAACCAGTCACTGCCATCATGATCGAAAATTCGCCTGATGCTCGACCACATTCCGGACTCAAGCAAGCCGAAGTCGTCTACGAAGCCATCGCCGAAGGCGGCATCACACGCTTTCTGACACTATTTCAACAGCACAAACCTCAGCTCATCGGCCCAGTCCGCAGTCTGCGTATGTACTATGTCGATTGGCTAGCACCATATCAGGCTAGCGTCGCCCACGTCGGCGGCAGCCATGCTTCACTGCAAGAGGTTCGCAACGGTAAGTATCGCGACATCGATCAGTTCTTCAATGGCGGTTCGTACTGGCGCGCTAATGATCGGCGGCCGCCGCATAATGTCTATACCAGCTTCGAGAAGTTAGACGCGCTCAACGCTGGTAAAGGCTATAAATCATCGCAATTCACCAGCTTCGCTCGCGCTGACGGCAAGGCCAGCAACAAACCAAACGCCGTCAGTATCGACATCAATTTCTCTAGCAGTTGGTATAATACGCACTATGATTATGACAAGGCTAGCAACACCTATCTGCGCAGCATCGGCGGGCAGGCCAGTAACGACCGTGAAGAGGGTAGGCTAGCGCCGAGCGTCGTCATCGCGCTGCATGTCAACGAGACTACCGTCATGGAAGACGGCTGGCGGCAAAGTATCGTTACTAATGGTACCGGTACTGCAACAGTGTTTCAGAACGGCACGGTCGCTGAATGTACTTGGCGCAAGAATGACCGTTTTAGCCCGCTCGAGCTCATTGACGCCGCTGGCAAACCAGTCGCGCTAAATCGCGGACAAACTTGGATTGCCGCTGTACCAAACAGCGGCGGAGGAGGTGTTTCGTGGCAGTAAGCGACGCCAAGCCAGTAGTCAAACGCACGCCAGAAATGCGTGATTTTTGGCGTATTCATCGCAACAAGGTTGCAACAATATCTGTTCTCGTTCAATTATTGGTCGCTTTATCGGTTATTGCAATAATGATCATTTTGCAGGTTCGTTTGGATATCTTTCTTATTGCAACAATTGTCATTTCGCTACTAATCATTTCTACTGCAACAAATTTCGCAGTTTTGTCTTTTGCCATGATTCCGCTGCGCGACCTCTCGACCGCGCTAGTTAATGCCGCTGGACAAAAAATCGACCAAAAGTTGCCAAACCCTAGCAATAAAGAGTACAAGGCTACCGGTTTTAGCGATATGCTACTATCTATCTACAAAGAACATGTCGAAACCAGTCCAGACAAAACTAGCGCAAGCGACGAATTAGCCAGCGCCCTCAATCTGACAAGCACTGGCATAATTATCCTCGACAAGAACAATGGCGTAATTTTCGCTAACCGCGCCGCGCCAATCTCGCTCGACGCCAAAGGCGCTTATCATTTTGACTTGCTATTTGACGACGGCACCGACCTGATTGAATGGCTCAACCAACACCGTACCGACAATGTTCGCGCCCGCAAAATTTGGCTGCGAGTTCCCAACAAGGTCATCGGGCAAGAAGGCCGCCGTATTTTCAATATCACTGTTGATTTCGAACAAGGCAACGCCGCGGATGCTATCATTACCGCTTACGACGAGACTGAAATCTACCAGCCAGAGGACGACGACCTTGACTTTATTTCGTTCGCCGCCCACGAGCTGCGCGGGCCAATCACTGTTATCCGCGGCTACCTTGATGTACTAGCGCTCGAACTCGATAGTAAACTCGAGCCCGATCAAAAAGAGCTTTTCCAGAGATTAATCGTTAGCGGCAATCGCTTATCTGGTTACATCAACAATATCCTCAATACCAGCCGTTATGACCGCCGCCACCTCAAACTCCAACTACACGAAGATTCGTTGGCGACAATCTACGAGACTATCCGCGACGATATGGAGCTACGCGCCCGCTCGCAGCATCGTTCACTGTCGGTTGACATTCCGAGCGATTTGCCGACCGTTGCCGCCGACCGCTCTAGTGTTTCCGAGGTGCTATCTAATCTCATCGATAATGCCATCAAATACTCCGACGAGGGCGGCGCTGTGCGTGTCACTGCTCGAGCCAAAGGCAAGCACGTTGAAGTTTCGGTCGCCGACAATGGCATCGGCATTCCAGCCAGCGTCATCAACAATCTCTTCCACAAATTCTACCGCAGCCACCGCAGCCGCGAGACGGTCGCTGGCACTGGCATCGGTTTATATCTCAGCAAAGCCATCATTGAAAGCCATGGCGGTACCATCGGTGTCTCGAGCACCGAAGGGCAGGGGGCAACTTTCACCTTCACGCTACCAATCTACGCCGCTGTTTCTGACAAACTGCATGACGCCGACAATTCCAACACCGAAATCATCTCGGCAGGCAACAGCTGGATTAAAAATCACACTAAATACACAGGGTAATCAGGAGAGTACTATGGCAATTTCCACAATCTTAGTCATCGAAGACGACCGTTTCATCGGCGAGATGTACGTTCGCAGCCTCAAAATGGCTGGCTACAACGTCGAGTGGGCGGTGGACGGCCACGATGGTTTGGTTATGGCCACCAATCAGCATTACGATTTAATTTTGCTCGACATCATGCTGCCAGAGATGCGCGGTACCGAAATCATGACCGCTATCCGCAAATTCGAAGAAAACAGCGCCGAGAAGTCGCGTATCGTCGTCATGACAAATTTCGATCAAGACGAGAAAAGCCGCGCCGCTTTAGAAAACGATGCCGACGCCTACCTGATTAAGGCTGAAATCACGCCGCGCCGCCTAATCGAAATCATTCAGCAGCTCGACAGCTAGACAACACCCAGCTCTGCTGCTATAATATTCAACAGTTTGGCTCTATCGTCTAGCGGTTAGGACACCGGGTTCTCATCCCGGCAACCCGGGTTCGATTCCCGGTAGAGTCACCATAAAGGGATTACGATGCTCTTCGGAGTCTTTTTTTGTATATAGATTTAATATAATGGACCGCTGCATTACCCCCCCATACTACAATAATCGCCTCGGTGCTATAATGAATGTATGCAGCAAATAGTCTTGGTTGTAAAGGCGCAAACTAGTGGTGAAGCGCAGGATATTTTAGATAGAATAGGAATCAAAAAAGATTCTTCCGATAAATTTGAAGCTATGTCCGAAAAGCTGTTTCTTGTAACAATAAAACGCAGTGAGCAAATAGATCCTCAAATATATGCTAATATACACAAAAGTCTTGAAATAGGTATACTGAGTGATTCGAGTTCTCGCGAACGGGCGGAAGAAGTTTTCAGGGCTGTCTATGAAGTGGAGATTCAATTGCGTAAATTGCTGCTATATCTACCTGATTTAGTTGAGACGTATTATGATATTTTGTTGCAGCACGGAAAGTATCTAGACAAATGTAAGTCAAAGGACACTGAAAATAGTTTAATTTTCAAAAAGAATTTAGATACACTGGTTTCCTATTTAACTCTAGGCGAGATAATAGAAATTCTAGGATATGATTTTTCATGGTCATCTCGCCAGCTAACTGCTAACGACATAAAGGATCTACTATCAAATAGTAATAGTTTTGATGATTTTAAGAAACAAGTTACAAATAAAAGTAGCATTACTCTTGTATGGGACGTGATCGCCGATGAAATTTTACAGAATAGCTTACCATGGGAGGATATAAAGAAAAAGTTAAGTGAGCTGAAAAAATACAGAGACGCCGCAGCTCATCATAATCATTTTACAGAGAAGAAAAAAATAAATGCTATAGAACTAGCTAAGAAAATTGAAAAAGATATTAAGCTTCCAGCGAAGTCTTCATTGTCTCCAGAACAGCAAGCCCAACTACAAATCCTTGGTGAACAAATAGCAAATAGTCTACAAAGTATACAGAAGATATATTTCAATACAGAAACACTTAGACAATTAGCAGAATATCAGCAATCTTTAGCATCAAATGTAATCAAAAACTTTAGTACACCAAGTTATCTTAAAAATTTTGGCGAAATATTAAATAAAACCTATCCGACGATTAAAAATATAGGTGAATCACTTTCAAAATTGACACCCTACATACTCTCTATTCCCCCTATCCAATATAGATTTCTGAGAGCGGAAGACGACAAACATGTCGATAGTAAAAGTATCGAAAATGATACGCCAGACGAATAAAAAAAGAAATCTAAAAGCCCCAAAAACATTGACCCAACTGCAAGCGCTATGTATAATCCTAAACATAAAGCGTCCGAGTTCCAGTCACGCCGGAACGAGCTGGGTGTCAAAATACACCACGGGAGTGAAGCCGTAAAGTCACACAACCGAAATCGCGATCCATCGTAGAGCCGGTACTGAGCGCTATAATTCAGCAATGAACTATAGAACAAGGATGGGACCGCGGGAGGTCTCTTTTTTTGATCTCTCGTTCCTTGGGTAAATAATATAAATTTATTGTGCCTGAGGAGGTTTTATCGTGGATAAGAAATTAAACAAAGAAAACTTAAAAATTGCTATCCAAAAAGATGGGCGACTTACCGAAGATTCTCTGAGAACGCTAAGGATGATGAGCCTTGAGTTCGAGGCGTATGGCCGTAGACTTTTTGCCGCATGCCGCAATTACCCAGTTGAAATCTTGTTTTGCCGCGACGATGACATACCTGGCTATATAGAGCGCGGTGTTGTAGATATTGGCATTGTTGGCCAAAACGTTTTACGTGAAACTGGAGTTACTGCTACGCGTGAAGTTCTGTGTCCGGGATTCGGCTATTGTAAGCTTGTTGCCGCTGTTCCTAAAGAATCAAATATTACTACGATTAAAGATTTGCAAGGAAAAATAATTGCTACGACTTTCCCAAATACAACCAGAAAATATTTTGCGAAACGCGGTATTGACATTGAAACTACTGTGATTGCTGGATCGGTTGAAATTGCACCTGCGCTTGGAGTGGCAGATGCGATTGTTGACATAATGGCTAGCGGTAGCACTCTTTTATTAAATGACCTACGCCCGATAGAAACAATTCTAGAAACCGAAGCTGTTCTTGTTAGAAACGAAAAGAAGCTTTCAAAAGACAAGGAAGATCTAATTGCTCAGATGCTAGTACGTCTTGAGTCGGCGCTTGCTGCAAAGAATTTGAAATATATTATGATGAACACGCCCAAAGAAAATATCGATAAAATTAAAAATATCGCCCCTGGACTTGATGCTCCAACTGTAGTGGAATTAACGAAGCCTGGTTGGCTAGCTGTACACGCCGTCATGGATGAAGATGAGTTTTGGAAGGTAGCTAACAAATTGAAAAATCTTGGCGCGCGCGGGATTCTCGTGTCGCCGATTGAAAAAATCATAGCATAAGGAGGATGTATGACAATTAGAGAGTTATACGAAATCATAGAGAGCAGACGCAATAACGATGAAAGCACATCCTACACAAGACAATTATTCGACAGAGGTTTAGATAGAATTATCCAAAAAGTTGGCGAAGAATCAGTTGAGGTTGTGATCGCTGCAAAGAATAATGAAAACGATAAATTTATTGGCGAGGTCGCAGATTTGGTTTATCACCTCCTAGTTTTGTTGGTTGCAAAAGATATTAAGATTACCGATATAGAGCGGTGCCTTCAAGAACGTCACGATAAGTCACAAATGATATATAACGAGAGTGTGATAATATCGCCGTAAGGTTGGACAGCACATTCAAAATTAAGGAGAGAATAATGTTGGACTCAACAACCACGGCTGTCATCGCTGCTGCGAACGGTAACGGAACGGCAATTGAAGTCATTACTAGTCCGCTTACCCGTACAGAGTATGTTAGTCGAGGACGGATACTAGGAGAGAACACAGAGAGACTTGGTGCTGAACAGGCCGGTTTTCTCGTGTCGTCGCAAAGCCATTTTGAAATGGCTGGCGGAGAGTTCTGCGGTAATGCATCGCGGGCGGCTGCTGTGCTGTTCTCGAAACTGCGAGGCGCTGATAACGTAGAATTTACAGTATCTGGCTTCAAAGGTCTCGTTAGCGCGACTGTCGATAGGCGGTCGGATAACGAGTACTATGTCCGATGCAGGTTTCCGGGTATGTCTGTCGGGGTTTACCCTGTCGAAGGCCATGAACAGACGATAAACATCGTCGATCTTGGTGGCATCGTCCATGTTGTGGTAGAGAGTAGATTCCCAGCTCAAGCAGAAATCTACCGGGAGACGCACCATCACCTGACAGAAGAACTAAGTCTTCGCGAGCGAGACGCCGTTGGGGTGGTCTGGATTGAAAGGAAGGACGATTCTGTTGCGATTTATCCTGTAGTATGGGTGAGGAGTATCGATACCTTTTTCTATGAATCATCGTGTGGCTCTGGTACGATTGCGGCGTGTGCTGTAACTGGCGTCTCAGACATCATTCAGCCAACCGGTAAGATTATCCGGGCCGAAGTTGACGGTGATTTTGTGACTCTCGAGAGTGATATGGAGGTCATTCATGATTGAGTATACTATCGCTAGAGACACAGCTGATGTGGCTGGGTTCACATCTCTGTATCAGGAGGCTTTTGGCGGACCTCCTTATTTTGAAGTGTAGGATACGCGAAGAAATTTGGGATCCTCACTTGGAAAGAGGAATCATCGTCCTCGCAAAGAACGATGATTCCGTTGTGGGTTTTTGCTGTGCACTTCCCGTAGATGATGCCCCTGACGATGTCAGAGAATTTCTACAAGGCTCGCAAGAAATTCTCGCAGATAGCGATCAGATGTGGTATATCTCAGAGTTGGGCGTGGCTTTGAGTCATCGTGGCCGAAAAATTGCCTACGCCGTGACTGAGCGATGCCTCTCTGAAGCGAATCGCCTCGGAGGCGCATACTACGTCATGAGGACGGCGGCCAAAGGATCCAACTCAAGACATATGTTCTTGAGGATGGGGTCTACTGAGATTTCTGAGGTCCAAGACGTGTCGGCTCAGACGTAAGAAAACCACTCCCAGAGTACCCGGCGAATTTGGCTTTATGGCAACTGCAGTTTCGCGCTACAGAACCTTAAAGCTCTCTCCGCCTCCTGACCAACCACCACGGGGCGGCATAGCGATCTTGAAAGAGGTAGCTATGCCGCTCCATTACTCAATGCATTGAAATACATTTATAGTACCATAAATTGCCGCTTTTTTTCCGTAAAATGCCGCCCACTCACGGTCACCATATGAGAAATGCCACCACTCGCCGTAGAACGGCGCGAAGCCTTGTGCTATCATAGCGTCATGTAATACCTTTCTATACGAGGCTTGTTCTGGGGTCACTTTCGCAAAAGTTTTAATAATATCTGGGTTAGAATAGTCGGATATCTTGTTGCCCATGTCGACAGGGTTATTACCTCTATCGACAATGGTTAAGTCAACTGCCGCTCCCATTGGGTGTCCAGCCACATCGGGTACGGCAATAAAATCATGGACTAGACGAATTAGTTTGTATTCCGGCATCTCGGGATTATCTCGTTGCAAGGCCGCTTTGCGTTCGCGAAAGTACTTTTCTTGTACTTTTGGGTGGCGAAAGCCATAAACAACGCGTAGTCGCAAATTGTCACCTGCCTTCAGCTGCTTATTAACCGTAGCGAGCTTTCTAGCTAATGTATCGCGCACCAAAATAGACTCACCAGTATAAACTTGCATATCCGATTGCTCGTGTTCGGCTATAATCGACGAATCGTATTTGCGTACGTTAACCAATGGTTCCTGACTATTGCCGGGCTTAGCGCTTGCCATTTCGTCATAGGTTAAAATATGCCGATTAATATAATTAGGATTTTCTTGAATTTGTTTTATTGTATTCATAGTATGATAAAACCTCCTCAGGCACAATAAATTTATATTATTTACCCAAGGAACGAGAGATCAAAAAAAGAGACCTCCCGCGGTCCCATCCTTGTTCTATAGTTCATTGCTGAATTATAGCGCTCAGTACCGGCTCTACGATGGATCGCGATTTCGGTTGTGTGACTTTACGGCTTCACTCCCGTGGTGTATTTTGACACCCAGCTCGTTCCGGCGTGACTGGAACTCGGACGCTTTATAGTACATTATGAATGGTAGCAGAGTGGCTAAAATAAGTCAATAATCTTGTCTCGGCTGATCCTATTGTGCAGTGAGTTTAATAGACGCTTAAGTGAAGATGTCAGCTTACGCTCAAATCTTTTCTCTAGTTATGTCACGGGGCGTTAGACCAGACTTAAGTAGACAAATTACTTTGGTAAGGTATAATTGTAATTAACTAATTATCGCGTTGGCAGCTTGACTAACCACAGAATTACCAAGTACTGTTGTCCGAATATCGAGCGCAAGCCAATTCAAAACATAGGAGGACAGTATCCAAGATTAACCGAAATGGGTAACGCAATAAAATCACGAATCCTTCTAGTTGAAGACGAACCCGCCGTGCGCACTGGCACTGAGCAGTTCCTCCGCCAGCGCGGTTTTACGGTGGTAACGGCGGTGAGTGGCGAGGAGGCGCTGGAAAAATTTACTGGGGCAGATGTAATTATTCTCGATATTATGCTGCCAGGTATGAGCGGCATCGAGACACTGCACCAAATTCGCCAGACCAGCGACGTGCCGGTGCTGATGCTGACGGCATTGCATGATGAGCCGACGCAAGTTGCTAGTTTTGACGAGCTGGCGGATGATTATATGAGTAAGCCGTTTTCGCTGGTGATTTTAGAAAAGCGAATTAGGGCCTTGCTTCGCCGCCAGCAGTCTGTCAAAAAAACCTTGTGGCAGCGCGGTCTGGCCTCGGTGGATTTTATGGCCTATCAAGGGTTTTATGATAATGCTGACGCGCACCTCAAGCCCAAGGAAGTGCAGCTACTCAAGCTGCTAGTAGATAATCCAAACATGGTCTGGAGCCGGCAGGCTATCATTGATAAGTTGTGGCTTGATGACGAGGTACCGTTCGACCGGGTTATCGATGTCTACATCAAAAACCTGCGCAAAAAATTGCACCTCGACTGCATCATCACGGTGAAGGGAGTGGGCTATCGCTATGAAGCGGCTTAAATTATTTCCCAAAACATTTTTGGTATCAATCGGCCTATTTGCGGCGTTAATCATCCTGGTGCATGCGTTTGTCTACACCTTGATGCCACAATTTTATCTACAGCAAAAAGAGCGCGAGGCGGCGGATAATCTCACGGCGCTGACGACCAAGCTGCGGGGCAAATCCACCGAGGAAATGCGCCAGATCAGTCAAGAGTTCGCTCAGATGAAAAATGTTAACATCACGCTGACAATTGACGGGCGCGACCAGTATTTTCAGGGTTTTCAATCTATCAACATCGTGACCGATAGCGGTAAATCGGTTGACGCTAGCGTAGTAAAAATTGCTGACGGGCAAACGGTTGATTCGCGTTCGGTGATTTTACAGCAGGGTAGTGTGACGAATAAACAGGGGCGAGCGATTACGGTCAAGCTACTCGCCGACGTAGCGCCTGTCACTCAGGCCAAACTTGCTACCCTGCACGTATTGCCCTATACCATGCTCGGCTCACTGTTGGTGGCACTGCTATTCTCGTACATCTACAGCCGATTTGTGACGCGGCCGATTCGCCAGATGGCAGCAGTGACGACGACGATGCAGCAGCTGGAAAAGGGTGTGCGTTATCCAGTGAATAGCCGTGATGAAATCGGTGTGCTGGGGCAAAATATTAATGAACTCTATCAAAATCTGTGGCAAACGATTCGTTCGCTGGAGCATGAAAATAAGCGGATCACGCAGTTAGAAAAGGAGAAAATCGCGTTTTTACGTGCGGCCTCGCACGAGCTGAAAACGCCGCTAGCAGCCCTCCGGATCATGCTTGAAAACATGCAGCTCAACATCGGCGAGTATAAAAATCGCGATCAGTACCTGGCAGAATCGGTGGCGCAGGTTGACCGCTTGGCGGCGATGGTGAATGATGTCTTGCGTTCTGGCAGTGTAGCCGAGCAAGCTTTGCGTCAGGAAAAACGGCTGGGGATCGACAAGCTAATTGCCGAGGTGGTTAATGATTATACACTACTGGCAAAAACGCGTAGCATGACTTTCACGGTTGACGCGCAGCCCGCGACCATTCGTGCCAACCGCGACATGATGCGCCACGTCATCTCGAACCTGGTGTCAAACGCAGTGCGCCACGGCGATGCGGGAAGTGTGATAAAAATTACCTGCAACCAGCATGAGCTGGCCATCGAAAACGCCTGCAAACCACTCACCAAACAACAACTCCAGCACATCTTTGATCCGTTTTATCGCACGTCTGGTAGCGCGAAGCAGCACGCCGATAGCAGCGGCATCGGCCTCTACACTGTGAAAATGCTACTTGACGCTAAGGGTCTGGACTATGAGTTTGCGCCACATGGACAGGGTATGCGGTTTGTGGTGAGGTTATAATTTTAGATGTTTATCGTAACTTATAATCACCACACCCTGCCGCATTAAAAACTTTTGCGCCGCATCGTCCAACCTGCAATTCACAAAACGCGATCGCGCGACTGATGTGCCGCTACTATAAACAAATTGCGTTTCCTTATCGTATTTCATGCCGCGAAAGTCGCAGCCCTCCGCTTCAATAATAGCTTTCACACTACGAAAATCCACATTCTGAACCGACGAATTGGTAAAATAAATCGGCTGCCCGTAAATATGCTTTGCACCGTCCAGATTACAATTCTGAAACACGAAAAATCCCATGACAAACTGGCCAAAATCAACACCAGAAAAATCTTCATCTACAAACCGAACAATCTCGCCGTCTGGGATGATAGGGTAACGCTCGCGCTGGTAAGCTGGCAAATCATTGGCGCGAATGGCGGCGGTGATTTTATTAGTAGATCTCATAATACAAGAATAGAGCAGTTTTTGGTTTATGCCAATGGAAAACACAGTCGTGCTTAGATTTGCATAAGCAATGTCAGTATTCGTTCAAGCATTGTTGGAGTCGCTAGTCAGATTGACGATACGAGAAGTCCTCATCTGAGTAGACTATGGTAGAGTCTATTATGATCTCGCTGATTACTACAACAGATTACTGTTTAGCAAACTTCTTCTCTCCATAAGCAATGAACTGATCAATCGGCTTAGCGAATTCCTTTGCCCAACTATCGTTGTCGTTCTTTCCTTCAGCGATAAACAAGCGTTCTCCTACGTATTCGTGTAAGTCCATAACTAGTGCATCTGCACCGTTGTCGTCTGAATGTCTAATACTTAAATCAAGCGCTATGAGCGACAACTGATATGCTCGCCGTAAAACAGCTAGGTTATTTAAGTTCTCATCGGTTAACGCTTTAATCTCCTTGAACAGCTTCCAGTCAATCGCGTCATATATTTCAAAATCTTTTTCTGTCCATTCTGACATAGTGAATCCTCTAGGTAAGTGAGTAGTTTTATATCATACTCAGGATAAGACATTTTTCAGGTCATGTCCAGGACGATGGGTCTAGTGGCCGGGGCCGGTGTACTGGCCGCGGTGGGTGCCGTTGTTGTTCGGCCCGTTGCCGGATCCGTAGTGGTCGTGGTTGCCGCTCTCAAAGAACGAGTAGTGCGTCGCACCATCGGCGAGACCGCCGCCGACACCCATGCCGCCGCTGCGATCGCCGTCTCCGAGCCGGGTCTCTCCCTCAGCGTTACCGCTGCCGAAAGACACGGTGACGGGGTTACCCTCGGAGTCGCAACCACCCATAGGCTCGCTCCAGCTGCTCTTTCCCATGTTGAACTCCTCTTGGAGTCGGGCGGAGAAAAGCTATTCTCCGCGAAGTGAAGCATCTCAAGCCTGGTGGCTCCAGGCGAGACGCTGGCCTCTGCTGGTTGCAAAAGCTGATATATATATCAATAATAGAACCCGCTGTCAAGCGATTTTACGGAAATCGCAGTAAAATGTATTATTAGTTCATGGACTTAATTTACGCGACGACTAATAAACACAAGCTTGCCGGCGCTAAGCAGGCGCTGGCAGGAACGAATATTAACCTAATCACGCCAGATGGAGCTTTACCTGACGTGCCAGAAATCCAATCCGACGATCAAGCGGCTGTCTCAGTTGATAAGGCTCTGAAATACTACGAATTATTAAAGCGTCCGCTAGTAGTGATGGATTCAGGCCTGTTCATCGACAAACTGAACGGCTTTCCCGGCGTTTACACCAAATACGCACTTGACACAATCGGTATTGACAGTATAATTCAGCTGCTCGGCGGCGCCGCTCGGGCGTACACGCAGCGCACGATTACTTACTTTGACGGCAACAAATCGCAAACCTTTACCTTAAAACTGTACGGCTCGTTATTAAAAGAACCGCGCGGCAACAACGGGCGCAATTACGATAAATATTTCTTGCCAGACGGCAAAAATAAAACGCTCGCTGAAATGACTAGCAAGGAGAAAGCGGAATTGACCGCGGAAATTTGGAGAAAGTTGGCAGCGTGGTTGCAAAAAAGTAGCAAATAAGACTTATATACTTAATAAGCGGAGAAGCACCACTTACTATCAAACAGGCTCCTGCTTCCGCCGCCTCATATAGAGCGCCTACACCAAAAAAACATATCCTGCTAAAGCACCGGCTGTCTGTGCTACAATTAAATCATGAAGATTATTGATACCATAACCCTCGCCGAGCTTCGCCCAATGGCCGAGAGAATGTACGGGACGATGGTCAAGGCGGATGTCGATGTTGCGAAGAAAATTGTGGTGATCGACATGGATATGCATGCTGATGGTGAAGCGTATTTGTTAGAGCATGGATCGCAGCAAGCAGATCTATGGGGGATCAACCTACATCCAGACAAGTTTGGCACCAATGAATTTATCGAGTTTGACAGCATGATAAACATCCGTCCGCGGCAAAACAATCCGTCACGCGACGTACTCGACCCAGCGGTGCGGCAGCAAATTATCGATATCATCGCCGGAGTCGTCCGTGAGTGAACATGTCTTTGATCGGCAAAAGTGGCAGAGCTTAACGATTTTCGAGCAAATGGGCAACATCGGCTCGGAGGTCGGGCGAGCGTTTGCCGCCCGGCGCCGCGGCGATACGGCTGCAATGACTGGCGCCTGGCAGCGCGGCTTGGACTTATTGGACGCCACCGCCGAGCAGCTTGCCCGCCAAAAATCGCCAAAACTCCGCGAAGTCCTGCGCGCTCGCGAACTATTCGCTGGTATGGAGGACGAATCGTTGGAGGATTACTTTATGTGGTTTGCGGTGGCGGCGCGGAGGGATAGGCAATAAAACGTATGAAAATTATCACCAAAAAATCCTACCCAAATTTATTTGAAAAAGTTATGACAGGCGAGAAAACATTTGATATGAGGGTGGCTGATTTTGATATCCAACCCGGCGACATTCTGGAACAGATTGAGGTAAAATATGACGGAACACCAACCGGACGCACAGTTCGTCACGTAGTCGGCGAGGTTTTACGCACGAAAGAAATTGATTTTTGGAAACAAGAAGACATTAATCAATACGGCTATCAGGTGATGTCGCTTACCGAGCGGGTTGATTAGTACAAATTTTAGAAAGTTACTGCGATAAGGAGCAAAGATGACCAAATCCATCATCTGCAAAGACGTCTTCGGCAATCAATACACCGTTCCCGTTGACGAACTAAATATCCGCGTCGGCGTGTACGCAGTTATTATTGAGGATAATAAGATCCTTTTGACTCGGCAATGGGACGGCTATAGTCTGATTGGCGGCGGTGTCGAGAAAGGCGAAACGATTGAGGAATCAATTATCCGCGAGGTTAAGGAAGAAACTGGACTAACCGTTACGCCGGATAAAATCATTCACCAGGCAACTACTTTTTTCAAGCGCAATTCTGAGGCGAAAGCCAACCAGTCAATCCAGTTGTACTTTACGCATAGCCAGCTGTACGGGCAAATCAATAACGACAACATAACCGACAGCGAAAAAACCTACACCAACGGCATGCCGGAGTGGGTTGATCTGGATAAGATTGACGGCATAAACTTCCGGCATAGCGTAAGTTTAAGGGAGATTTTAGGGGCGTATCGCGGGGCAAAACATTAAGATATTGCATATTCTGCCCGCTGGCGCTATAATCGACCCATGACTATGAACCGTCAATTTATCAGCACCGCCTGGCAAAGTACGCGTTTTCGCCGCGGCTTGTTGAATTGTTCGTAAATTTCTTCTGAAAAACTAACCATGAATAGAGGCCGCGCGCGGTCTTTTTGTATTATCTAACAACCAAAGGAGTGTTATAATGAATACAATGAAACCATCCAAACCCGTCATCCTCACCGGCGTGCGCGCCAACAATGATATTCACATTGGCAATTATTTTGGTGCCATTTTGCCGATTGTTGATATGGCGAAGCGCCGCTCGGCCGATTTTGATATCAATATGTTCATTCCGGACCTACACAGCTTCACCACGCCAATCGACCACAGCAAGCTGTATGACAGCATTCTCAGCAACGCCCGGATCTATACGGCCGCGGGGCTACCGCTGGACAACGAGGCGATTCATCTGTACCGCCAAAGCCGCGTCCCGGCGCACAGCGAGCTGGCGTGGATTTTGGACTGCTTCACTGGGTTTGGCGAAATGAGCCGGATGACGCAGTTTAAAGATAAATCCGAGAAGCTTCATGGCGATCAGATTTCCGTCGGTCTCTTCAACTACCCGGTCCTGATGGCCGCCGACATCTTGCTCTACGGCGCCAGCTACATGCCGGTTGGCGACGACCAGACGCAGCACCTGGAATTTACCCGCGACATCGCCGAGCGGATGAACCGCAAATTTGGCGAATTATTCATCGTGCCCAAACCAGTTGCCCAGCAGCATCAATTCTTTGGCAACGACCAAGGCCTGAGAATCAAAGATCTGATGAACCCGACCAAAAAAATGAGCAAATCCGACGACAGCGGCAAGGGCGTTATTTTCCTTAGCGACGAACCGCAGATGGCGCACAAAAAAATCATGATCGCCACCACTGATTCGATAGGCAAGGTACAGTACGACCGTAACAACCAACCGGGTATTTCCAATCTGCTGGAGATCTTGACCCTGGTACGCCAGGATGCTGGAAAAGACGTCAGCTTGGAACAGACCATCAGCGAGTATGCCGGCATGGAGCGCTACGGCGATTTTAAGCGAATCGTAGCTGATGAAGTAGCGGAATTCTTAGCGAATTTCCAAGCGCGCTTGGCGGCAGTTGATGATCGGGCAATTGAGAGTAAGCTAGAGTCCAGCGAACACGATATGAACATCGTCGCCAACGAAACCTTGCACCGTGTCCAAACGGCCGTGGGGCTGCGGAGATAGGAACGCTCGCGTGAAGATCTCACCGCGTACCGTCCTCAAGATCGCCAGATTGTACCAACTGGCAGACGCCAACACGCCCGTCAAGGCCTTGCGCCACCTGAAGATTCAGACGGACGAGTCGCACGTGCTGGCAGAATTCATCCTGAACAAACAGTACTTCGCCGTACTCTACGGCTCGATTGTTGACGAGGAATCAATTGATGAATTATGGCCTGATAGGCCCGCCAACGCTGAGATGTTGCCAAATCCGCTTGACCCGAATTTCACCGAGACGCCATTTCAGGGCAAGTTTGTCATGATGTTTCGAATTATACCGACCAAACAGCGCCTAGACATCCACTTGTCCACGACATTTGACACGTCGATTTCGCGCAGCCTCTGGCAAAAATACATCAAAGCCGGCTACGTGTCGGTCAATCAGCACGTGGTGACGACGCCAAAGTTTGAGGTCGACGAGACTGACGAGATCGCCGTCAAGCTACCAGAACAGGAGCAGGCGAGTGCAGAACTGCCAATATTGTACGAAGACGATGACGTGATGGTGGTGAATAAGCCAAGCGGGCTCCTGACCCACGCCAAAGGCGGGTTATCGACCGAACCAACGGTGGCGGAAATTATTCGTCCCAAAACCTCATTTGCCTCGGGCACCGACCGGCCGGGTATCGTCCATCGGCTCGACCGCGATACTTCGGGCGTGTTGATTATCGCCAGAACTGCTGAAGCCGCCGCCCACTTACAGCGGCAATTTGCTCAGCGTACCGCCAAAAAAACCTACCTCGCAGTGACCGACGGCGTACCGAAATTAGCCGCCGCGAAGATTGACCTACCGATTGGCCGCAACCCGTCCGCGCCCAGCACCTTCCGCATTGACCCGAACGGCAAACCCGCCCAGACGACCTACCGCGTACTGGCAGCGACTGACACTCGGGCGCTCATTGAACTTAAACCCACCACCGGCCGCACCCACCAACTCCGCGTCCATATGGCATACCTGAACACACCAATCCTCGGCGACCGCGTTTATGGCAAACCGAACGCCAGCCGCCTGATGCTTCACGCCCAGAAGTTAGAAATCACATTGCCATCTGGCGAGAGTAAAACATTTGAAGCAGCCACTCCAGAAGAATTCAAGCAGCTATTTCCAGGGGAACTGTAGTGCCTGAAATTATTATCTCAACCCAAGACATCCAGAAGATCGACCAAATCACCGCTAGGCCGCCACACGCACTTTTAATTGTGGCAGACTACGGGCTAGACGGCAAAAGCGTGGCTCAAAAAATAGCTAAAGATAGTGATATTTTACGCTTAACTCCGCTTCCAGATAAACAGTCCATATCCGTTGAGCAGATTCGCGATCTCATTGCTAAATTACGAACTTACGCCATAAATCGCCGAACTATTATTATTGATGAGGCGGACTTAATGACTGAATCATCCCAAAACGCACTGTTAAAAGCCCTGGAGGAGCCAAATAAAAACACCATCTTTATCCTTATTGCAAAAAATCCAAAACTAATGCTAGACACAATAAAATCTCGCTGCCAAACCCTTACGCTTCATAAAACATCATCAGTCCAGGATAAAAAACTACTTGAAAATTACAACTTGGACTCAGCCACCATCCAGCAAATCCTCTTTTTGGCTGCCGGTCGGCCGCTACTGATTCGTCAGCTAGCAGAGAGCCCAGACAAATTCGCCGAATATCGACAGCTAGCTACTGACGCGAAGCAAATTTTAGCCACAAATCAGGAATATACTACTTTAAAAAATATCGCAAAATATTTTACCGACCGCCAGAAAGCGCTAATCCTCACAGATATCATTATCAACATGATTCGCTTTCAATCCCTGTCTCATAGCATGAATTCAACATTAGAAAAACAGCTCAATCAGACTACAATCGTCAGTAAAGCACTAAACTCCAACGCTAATATCAGACTAGCTCTGATGCAACTTGTGCTATAATAATATAGATATGTTTGGACTATTCCTCATTCTAATTCTAATGATTTGGGCGATTTTTTATCATCCATCAATCAAAGATGCTGGCGATTTGCCAACTAAAATTACCGAAAAGCTTGATCAGTTGTGGGTAATTGCCCAAGATTCAATTCGCGAAAATAAATATCTGCGAGCAGAAAAGGCTTTACTAACCATCTTGCGTGTCGATGAAAAGAACGCCACTGCCTATAATCGCTTAGGCATTTTATACGCCAAACAGCGCGCCTATAAAGACGCCATCGAATGTTTTGAGATTGCCCAAAGTTTAGAGCCAAGCGCCTCAAGCCTTCATAACGTTGGTCTGATTTACTATGAAACCGAAAATTATGAAAAGGCTTCATTAGCCTTTGAGCAAGCCCTGGAGATGGAAGATGACTTGGCGGCTCGCTACATCGCCTACGCTAAAGTCCAAGAAAAAATTGGAAATACGAAAAAGGTGATAAACGCACTAGAAAAGGCCGTTGAGCTAGAGCCAATTCCACAAACTCTTAAGATATTGGCGGAAGCTTATGAAAACTCTGGTCAAGCAGACCTTGCTGAAGGTCTACGTAAAAAGGCCACTAAGATGTTAACACCATCTGCGCCGGCTCAAAAAACTGTCGGCACTCCACGGCCGCGCCAACAGCGCAAAATCCATCAGCCACGAAAAATTGTCATGTAGGCTATTGTCACGAGGTTAAAAAATTGCTAAAATAAATCCAGTGCCGCTTTAGCTCAGCTGGCTAGAGCAACGGTTTTGTAAACCGTAGGTCCTCGGTTCGAGTCCGAGAAGCGGCTCCAAATTACGCTGGAATCGTGTAGTGGCAATCACAGGAGACTGTAAATCTCCCGCCGTAAGGCTTCGTAGGTTCGAGTCCTACTTCCAGCACCAAGCTTGAATTATGGTCGCCTGAATTGGCGACTTTTTTGGTGGCGAAAGGTAATGATATTGACTTTTATAAGTATATATGCTATTATATAAACATGTTTGAATTTACAAAATCTATCCTGGCAATCTGGAATAGCGAAAAAAACCAAAGATTAAAACTGCAGTATACATATCTTATATTGGCTGTGTTTGGATTGGCAATTGCTGGACTTTTGACACTTTTTAACATTTCATCAGCTCACTTGGCAGCATCGGCCTCAGGAATCCTCTTCGTTACGTTCTTAGTAAATGGCGTGGCGTGGGCAGTTATAGAAGCGTTCATCACACCAAAGTTACCAAAAGAGTCCAGTGCGTCAGTCAAAAAGTCAGCTCGTAAAAAATAACCTGGTTGATTAAGCATGGCTTAATGTGCTAAAATTAAGCCTGTTACGCCGCGATAGCTCAGTTGGTAGAGCGCTATCATAGTAAGCCACAAACTTATCTTGAATAGTTCTACTTCTGACTCGGGCATAAAAGTAACAAATCAGATGCCGCGATAGCTCAGTCGGTAGAGCAACGCCATGGTAAGGCGTAGGTCTCGGGTTCAAGCCCCGATCGTGGCTCCATATTTGTGCTTAAATCGGAATTATCGCCCAATCGGGCGATTTTTTCTTTGGTAGTACGAAACACTAGCAAGCCAAGCGAACCAGAACGATGGAAACCTGAGGATAATTTAACCCAAGCCTCGAGGCGTAAGTGATAGCTTGAGCCGGCCCGAAATATCTAAAGTAGTCTACCAATTCTTGCGCTTATCATAAAACTTTTTGAGCATTTTTTGACTCAAGCCGAGATTTTTAAGTACTGAATACTCGAATAGCACAAGGAGCTTCTCGAAAGTAAACCACATCTCCTCGTGGCCTAGAATAAATGGCAAGTCAGCTGGCTTAGTCGCCATATGTGATAACTTATTTCTAGTTATCCTAATCTTTTTATAATCATTCTTTGTAAGTGGTCGATCATTTTCCGGAAGAGCCTCATTAACGGTTTTTATGGCTTTATCTAATGGAATATCCAAATTATCTTGTTCTATGCGCACATAACCCTCGATCGCTCCGACAATATCTTTGAATTCGTTTTCTAGCATTTTAGGAACATCTGAGCGTAAGACAGAAAACAGGTCAAATATATCAGCATATTTATCTCTATCGGCAAACCATTTTGTAAAAAGTGCTTTGCGTCTAGACTTTATATCTTTAAAGGTAAAGTTCATATCGTGTATATGGATATCTTTATAATCTTTTCTCTTGAAGTGATAAGGTAACACTGTCGTGTAACTTCTCGCATTGCCAGCCTTTACTTTTATGTCGGTAGACTCTAAGCTCCGCCCAGTGGCGATAATGAGAAACCTTTCAAAGTGTTTGATGACACGCCGTGCCTCTACCAGGGGTAAAACTCCCTTGCTAATTTCTATTCCAAGAACGCAATTTTGAGCGATATTGATATTCTTACCAACCGAAAACATGGGCACTTTATCAGCCCTTGATACGAGTACTAGCTTAATGCTTTTATCTTTATATATTTCGGTTGTCTTGATATCGCCAACCGTTATTGTGGTACTCTTCCGCCTCAATGGCTCTTCTTTCATGGTAGTGCTAACAGTAATCACACCGTCGCCTAACCATTCATGTAAATATGGAAACTCTATGTAGTATTTATCAAAAGCTAGATTTTCTATCTTGTCGATATGTCCGCCTATAAAAATATCACCAAGACGATATGTATCAGCCTTGTAGCTGTGCATTGTGAAGCCAACAGGGTCAGCAAAATACTCAAGAGTATACTTCTTGCCTCCATTCCTGGCGACACCCTGTATAGTTGTCTGTTGCTCAGTTTTTACCAGCTTGGGTGAGCTACCATAAATACCAGGCTTCAAGCCCTCAAAGCTACCAGTCAGTTCAAGCCTCCTATCCTCAATCAATAAATCGCCAGCTATTTTATTATCTGGTTTGTCTGATAGCCACCATAAGCCGGCAATTCTTTTTTCCTCATTCATACCTCTATTATACCATTTTACCCCTGTAAATATCTTTCGCTTTATTCGGTAATACGATATAATAGAAGAGCTTAGACCTTAATAACTTTTAACGCCTGAAGACACATTCTTTTGTTTGTGGACTTGCACATAAAAAAGCAGCCACGGACAAACCTGTGCAAGCAGGCGTTAAAGGTCTAAGCAACCCGTTCGTGGTTGCTTCTTTTTTTGTTGCGACTACTTACGGCTTAACGCATAACGCAGGGAAAGCATGGTAAAAAAGAAGATCACCTTTATCGACTTATTCGCTGGCATTGGCGGCTTTCATCTCGCCTTTCATAATCTTGGTGCAAAATGTGTATTTGTAAGCGAGTGGGACAACGCCGCAAGAGAAACGTACAAAAAGAACTTTGAAAAAATCGAGCCTGAATTATTTGCCCCCGACACTATCGAGCAAACATTTGCTGGAGATATTACGGCGGTATTGCCAAGTAATATTCCAGACTTTGACATTATTACTGGCGGCTTTCCGTGTCAGCCATTCTCGCAAGCTGGATTAAAAAAAGGCTTCAATGAAACTCGTGGCACGCTCTTTTTTGACATCGCAAACATCATAAAAGAAAAACAACCTCGTGCATTCTTTCTTGAAAATGTACGTGGTCTATTAACGCATGACGGTGGACAAACCTTTGCAACTATTCGGCGTGTGCTTGTCGAGGAATTGGGGTATAGCTTTTTCTATAAAGTCATAAAAGCGTCAGACTATGGCGTACCGCAATACCGACCACGATTATTTATGGTTGGTTTTAAAGACAAGACTATTGATTTTGAATTTCCAGAGCCGGTCAAGCTCACTATGACAATGGATGATGTATTTGACGGCAAAGTAAACAAAACTATTGGCTATACTCTACGCGTTGGCGGCCGAGGCTCTGGCATTGGCGACCGCCGCAACTGGGACACGTATTTGGTAGACGGCGAGGTGCGCCGACTATCGCCCAAAGAGGGCTTGCGTATGCAAGGATTTCCTGATGATTTCGAGTTTCCTGTTTCCGAAACGCAGGCCATGAAACAACTTGGCAACTCCGTAGCTGTACCAGCGGTACAGGCGACCGCACAAGAGATAATCAAGAGGCTTACACAATGAACACTTACGCATTAACGGCAAATAAAGGCGAATGGTCGGAGTTATATGTGCTTTTCAAACTCTTTAGCGACAACAAAATTAAAGCAGCAGACATGAACTTGCAGCCGACAAATGATGAATATACATTTTTGCAGATATTTCGTGAAGATGTCAAAAACAGGCCGTATATATACGACCTTGAGCAGGCTGACACAGTGCGTATTTTGACCGCAAACAGACAACTGGTTGACACCGTAAGTACGCATTTACTACCGGAGAAAACACAAAGAGTATTTGAAGCAATAAGATCAGCCGACACCGCCTCTTTCACATTACCTGAAGCAGTTGCATTGATGAGTGAGTATCGTTTGGAAAAAATCAAAGCAAACTCTAGTATGAAGTCAGACATTGAAGCGATTATCAAAGACAGGTTGATTGCTCAAAGTAAGCCAGTCGGATTTTCAATAAAATCGCAAGTCGGCGGAGCGTCAACACTTCTCAATGCAAGCAAGCGGACCAACTTTATTTACAAAGTACAAAACTTTAGCGGTGATATTAATGAGATTAATGGAATAAAAAGCTCTAGGAAAATGCGCGACAGATTGCAGGCAATCACTGAAGCTGGCGGGGTGCTAGAGTTTTCGCACATTGAGAGTGTAGTATTCGCTAGAAATATGCGCGTAATTGATAGCATTATGCCTGACATTCTCGCAAGCATGCTCGTTGATTATTATTCGGGACGAGGCGTAACCATGATTAACTTATGTGAACTGAGTGGAGCAAAAACCTTGCACGGCTTGGGAGTGTCCGAGATCAGCTATAAGGTTAAGTCCTTTTTGCGTGCGGTTGCACTTGGCATGGTACCAAGCCGTGAATGGAATACTCGTCTTTCTACTTACGGCGGTTACATAATAGTGCGCGATGATGGCATGTTGCTTTGCTATCATCTTTACAATGATGACGATTTTAGAGATTATCTATTTAGTAGTACTAAGCTTGATACTCCGAGCACTTCTCGTCATGATTTTGGGTATTTGTACGAACAAGACGGAGAGATCTGCATTAAACTCAATCTGCAAGTCAGATTTTGTTAATAAACTACGCTATATCTGGTGTACCTACGCTAGATATAGCGTAGTTTTAATAATACCGCCATGTCGTTCCATTCTGGGATGATAATAAAACTGCTCTGATATAAATAGAGTAGTTTTTTATTGGCTAAAAAGCCCCAACGACTATAGGTGTGCACATCAATCACTAAAATGGTAAAATAAGGGAAATATGACGGTAGAAGAGCAGTGGTAACCCAAAAAATTGATAAAGTGCGCGGGTCGATGACAGGCGGGGCAATTGGTGACGCGCTCGGATATCAAATAGAGTTTGATCGTGATATAGAGCCGAGAATGGCTACTCAATTTACAGATGAAGTTGGTATAATTTCAGACGACACGCAGATGACATTATTTACTGCCTGCGGCCTACTGTGGAGAAATACGAGGCAATATCTGCGCGGCATAGCAGTGCTTCCGCCAGAAGCCATGTACCTCGCTTATTTAGACTGGCTTGATACACAACAAAAATCCAACAGCGACCACATTCCTATTTCTTGGATTAAAAATATCCCAAAATTAAATATTATGCGCGACCCCGGCATGACTTGCATAGGAGCTCTATCTTCAGGTAAGTCTGGTACCCTGAAAGACCCCATCAACGACAGCAAGGGTTGTGGCGGCGTTATGCGAATTGCACCGATTGCCCTTTACCTTACAGAAGACGTTGTTGGTGAATTTTCTGCCAAATCTTGCGCCTTAACTCACGGACACCCTTTAGCGATTCTTTCAGCTTACGTTCTTGGCTATATAATATATTACGTCCTAAACGAAAAACCTATAGAAGAAGCTATCGAAATTTCAATCCAAAAAATGAACGACTGGACTATTGAAAAAATAAACTCCAGTCAAGACCCGCTTAAAATCAGCTACAAAAACGAAAAGGCTGAATTAACCAAGTTGTTTAATAAAGCCGCCGACCTTGCTTTATCTAATATTGAAGACCAGTATGCCATCCGTCAGCTTGGAGAAGGCTGGGTCGCTGAAGAGGCGGTAGCAATTGCTATCTATTGCTCACTGAAATATCATGATGACTTCAAAGAGGCTATCATTGCCGCAGCAAATCATGACGGAGATTCCGATTCTACTGCAGCAATAACCGGTAATATCGTTGGGGCACGAGTCGGCTACGACAACATACCAAATTATTACAAGGATAACGTCGAACTAAAGGACACCATAATAGAAATTGCAGACGATTTAGCCGGTGGCATCTCCCTCATAGAGGATGAAAACGGTCGTCTACAGCCAACAGATGCATGGCTAGACAAGTATCTCTATGTGGCAGCGCCTAATAGCGCAACGCAAAATTGATAAAACTGCCTGTCGGTACTAGCATTTTTACTCCACCCATGCTATAATTAGCCAAGACGTTTTATAAAATCTAACGAGTAAAGAGATGGCAAAGAAGAATACGAAACGAAAGCTGATTGGTTTGGTGAGTAACTTGAGCAACCACCGAACTTACTATACTACCGTTAATACCCAAAACCGCACCACTAAAGGTCAGGGAAAATTAACATTGAAGAAGTATGACCCAATTGCAAGGCAACACGCGACTTATACTGAGACAAAGAAGAACCTCGGTCGTAACGAAGTTAAGGCTCGTAAAAGCTAATTTTACCAGAATCACCAGCAAACTCCCTCAAATCCAGAGGGAGTTTTTTATTGCCCAAGAAAATGTTCTTATTTTCGCAGCCGCGAACGCATGTCACGAATAGCATTCATATAGTAAAGAAAAGCGTCATACGGCGAGTCATAGGGGCTAAAGTAGGCGTGCACATCGCCGTCAGTAAAGCATTTTGTCCCCATGTAATAGAAATGGTCTGAAGTTTGCAGTTTTCGCCAATCATTAATCAACGATTCATCACCGCTCTTCAATACCTCATCTCTCAACTCATAAACATAACGTAAAGCCTCTCTCTGCAGGCTATTGCCGTTCCAAGCCGTCAAATCTCGCTCAGCGTCAGCCCAAGTGACGGGCGACGGCATACTAATTTCGCCAGCTGGCTTATTTTTAGCCAAAGCCTCACTAACTGTATAAAAAGTATTACCACTGACACTCAGCCACTTGCCGACAAAATCTTCGAAAAAGTCAAAAATACCAGACTCCGACCACTGATGTTCGCCAAAAGTTTCATAGTCCATAAACAAATTAAGCAGCGGGGCGTAGCGAACCGAATCAGTCACCCATGTATTAAATTTATCTACAGTCAACGGCCAATCACTCCATTTCCGGTCGCTAAACCTAAACGCCAAATCATCGCTCAGTCGATAATTTTTAAGGAGCAATCCAATTTTTTCCGTGCCAGTCGGTTGGTAAACATAATTAGGACTACACCAATTAAGAATTGGATCCCAGCCTTCAGCCAGCACACCTTTAAAGCCGTACTGTTCGGCCCATTTTGCCAAATCATCACTATACGCTAATTCTGTATTTGCCAGCACCCGCGTTTCCACCCCAAAAACCTCACGAATCTTCCAGCGGTGAAGCTCAACTTGACGCTCGAATTCCTTACGTGAATAGAAAAACGCCAGACTGTGATGATACGGACTTGATAAGATTTCTACTTGACCAGTTTTCACCAAGCGCTTAAAACTCTCCAACACCTCAGGATTAAACTGCTCAGCCTGTTCTAATAGCGTACCGCTAAAACTGATCGACAATTTAAAATCAGGATATTTTTTCAACAATTTTTCAAGCAAAGCATTCATCGGTAAATACGATTTTTCTGCAACTTTTTGGAATATTTTTTGATTGTCCTGATCTGGATTCTGACCACCAGAAAAATAATCATGCCTCCAAGCCACGTCGAATATGCTATATTCGCGTACACGCCAAGGCTGATGGACATGAAGATATAAAACTATACCTTTATTTTCGCTCATGATAGTGCCCCCTCATACAGCCTTAAACATTGCCTGGCTGCGTCTTGCCATGAAATCTTTGCGTACTCATCCTTAACATTTTGCTTGAGAGAATTCTTCAAAGCAGGCGACTTGGCAATATTGATAATTTCATCCGCCAATTTATTTACATCCCAATAATCAAACCGCATGATATTATTCAGCACCTCACCAACGCCAGATTGACGGCTAATCAGTAGAGCCGTATCATGATGAGCCGCCTCCAGTGCTGTCAAGCCAAATGGTTCAGAAACCGAGCTCATCACAAAAACATCAATCAAACAGTAAATATCCCGCCATTGTTTTCCGCGCACAAAACCCGTAAAAATCATCTTATCACTAATGCCCAGGCCTGCCGCTAGCTCAATCAATTCGTCTCGCTGCTCGCCATTACCAGACAGCACGAACACAATCTTCTCACACTTATTAAGAGCCTTCGCTGCAGCCCGCACAAAATAAGTCAGACCTTTCTGTACCGTCAAACGCGTTAAAGCACCTACGACTGTGTAGCCATCGCGCTTCAACTCCTCCAAATATCTGTAAGTACTGGCGTCATACTCATGCGGTGGCAAATCAGCCAGGTCAATCGCATTATAAACTACTTCAATTTTCTCCGGTGGAATATGATAATTCTTAACAATTATATCCTTAGTTATCTGGCTAACGGCAATTATTCTATCCGCCATCAACAAACCTTGCTGCTCAATTTCATGCACTAACGGATTTCCTGATTGCTCTCCAGAACGGTCAAATTCCGTTGCGTGTACATGCACAATCAACGGCGCACCAGTCATTTCTTTAGCAATCATCCCAGCCTCCATAGTCAACCAATCATGTGCATGAATAGCATCAGGCTGATGACTCTTCACAAATTTCCGAACATACTTACCATATCGTCGCTGTACGGCACGCATCGGCGAAAGCCCATGTTCATCCTGAGCGTTCTCCCGATCTTCCGGTGAGCCATTATTATAAGCACCTAGGTCATAATAATTTGGCGGCAAGGGCGTAGCTGAATAGATATCCATATAATCAATTCCTGGATGCTCAGCATTGTAGGGAATAATAAAATCAATATCCACACCCTGAGAAGCCAGGGCCTTCGACATCTGATAACAAGCAACGCCAAGTCCGCCACTGTTGTGCGGAGGAAGTTCCCACCCAAGCATTAAAATTTTCATCTCTGTTTTCATTGTAGGA
>CALHTM010000012.1 GCA_938039975.1 uncultured Candidatus Saccharibacteria bacterium | reverse complement strand
GTCATTAGTTAGTGCCATGCGCCCTCCTGAATTCCATTATACCATGCCGTATTCATGTACAGACGAAGCGCTAAAAATTTGGAGTTATTTAAGGACAAATTTTTAGTGGCCGTCAAAGCAAGATTCCTGCTGGCAAGAAATATGACACAATAGCTACGACTAGCAAAATCGCGTACCATATGTGCCGGTTGCCTGGGCGCTTTTCCCAGAGATAAACGGCCAGTGCTCCGCCAATTAGCCCCAACGGAAAGGCAGATAGCGTTAGGCTGACGACACTTAATGGCACTTTGAATTTTAGCCATAATGTGCCAGCAATCGTTACCGTGACTAGTTTTAGCAAATAGACGCCGTCAGGTTCGAACTTTTCGTTGCCGCGCCGGCTAAATACACGGTTGCGGGCGTATGTGCGTTGTTTGTGCTGCTGTGAAGCCATAATTAAAGTATATCATAAGCGTCGTACTTCCCTGTTTCGTGGCTCTATAACTGCTATTCTGTCTCATAGAAAAAGAAAAGACTCTCTCAGTGTCCGTAGAGTCTTTTCTTGCGCAAAGAGCAAGATGCTATTTACATTTTAATTTCGGCGTCAACGCCAGCTGGCAATGATAGATTTTGCAAGTTCTCGATGGTTTTTGGCGTAGCGTTAGAAATGTCAATCAAGCGCTTGTGTACGCGCATTTCAAATGTTTCGCCGCCCATTTTGTAGACGTGCGGGCTTTTAGTTACCGTATAAGTGCTGCGGCGAGTTGGTAGCGGCACTGGTCCGGCGACTGTTGCGCCAGTACGAACAGCGGTGTCGACGATTCGTTTAGCAGATTCATCAATAACTGTGTGGTCATACGCCTTGAGGCGGATGCGGATGGTGAGACCTTTATCTTCGGCCATTTTGTTACTCCTTTTACCTCGTAACCTCCGCTCGAATCGGTTTCGTTAGCGTCTGGCAGAGTTCTCGAGGCGATTAATTAATACGAACACTACTATAGCAATAATTAGCGTGAATTGCAAGAACTGCGCGAGCGATAAGATGTGCTAAGGTTTAATCTTGTCAGTGGTTGCTAGTTGCAGACAATAAAAGCACCCCCGATAGTCCGGAGGTGCTTTCGGCAGTAACTTACAGAGTGTAAATTACTTGATGATGTTGGTCACCACGCCAGCGCCGACAGTACGGCCGCCTTCGCGGATAGCGAAGTCTTGACCTTTGTCCATAGCGATTGGGGCGAGCAATTTAACCTTAAAGGTCACTTGGTCGCCTGGCATAACCATTTCTTTGTCGGCTGGCAATTCAACTTCACCGGTCACGTCAGTGGTGCGGAAGTAGAACTGCGGCTTGTAGCCCTTGCTGAATGGCGTGTGGCGTCCACCCTCTTCTTTCTTGAGGATGTAGACTTCAGCCTCAAACTCGGTGTGTGGAGTCAGTGTGCCTGGAGCAACAATGACCTGGCCGCGCTCGATCTGCTCGCGCTCGATACCGCGCAGTAGCAAACCAGCGTTGTCGCCAGCTTGGCCCTGGTCGAGAGTTTTCTTGAAGGCTTCGATACCAGTTACGACCGAGCTCTGAGTTGGTTTTAGGCCAACGATTTCGACTGGGTCGTTCAGTTTGATGACGCCTTGCTCAATACGGCCAGTAGCCACGGTGCCACGACCCTTGATCGAGAAGACGTCCTCGATTGGCATCAAGAATGGCTTGTCGAGGTCGCGCTTTGGCAGTTCGAAGTAGTCGTCCATCGCCTTGACCAATTCCATGATAGCGTCCTCAGATTCTTTGTCGCCCTCGAGAGCTTTGGTAGCTGAGCCCTTGATGATTGGCGTATTGTCGCCGTCGTAGCCGTTCTTGGTGAGCAGCTCGCGAACGTCCATTTCGACCAATTCGACCAGCTCTGGGTCGGCCAAGTCCATTTTGTTGAGGAAGACGATAATCTTCGGCACGCCAACCTGGTGAGCCAACAATACGTGCTCGCGAGTTTGCGGTAATGGGCCGTCGTTGGCAGCCACCACGAGAATAGCACCATCGATTTGAGCAGCGCCGGTGATCATGTTCTTGACGTAGTCGGCGTGGCCTGGCATATCGACATGCGCGTAGTGGCGATTCTCTGACTCGTATTCCTGGTGAGAGGTGGCGATGGTGATACCGCGCGCCTTTTCCTCTGGTGCGTTATCGATGTCCGCGTAGTCGCGCGCTTTATTCACGTCGCTTGGGAGCCGCTTAGCCAAAACGTGGGTAATGGCGGCGGTCAAAGTCGTCTTACCGTGGTCGACGTGACCCATGGTACCGACGTTGATGTGAGGCTTTGAACGGTCAAAGTCTGCCATAGAAGTAGTTCTCCTAACGTTAGTATTATGTTATTCACGACGCGAGCAATTATCGAAAGTGCTGCCACCTCGACAAAACGCGTCGCGCGTTATTTCTTATTATAGTTGAAAGCTCTGCGGGTGTAAAGTGGCTACTGGCGTAAACGCTTATCAATATGCCGGCAAACGATAAACAACCAAATAGCAGCCAGTAGTCCCAATATAGCTTCGATAATCACAAACCAAAAGCTTCGCAAGATGTAGCCCTGAGCTGCCAGAATTGCTGCAAAAATTGGAAAGCCAAATGACAACAGCCGCTCGCGCTGTGTCAAATAATTAAGGCTCGACGGTAAAGTCAGCATCATTAACACCATAGCGACAATTATCCCGCGCGAAAAAACAAAATGCGCTGCGTGCATAGTGTCATTCGGACAAAGCGCTACGCCAATCATACATACAGACAAAGTAATCATCAGCCAAGCTGACAATTTGGCGGTGCGCGATTGCTGAAGCTTAGCATAGCTTCGGGTCATACAAATACCGATAGCAGTAAGTATCAATCCTGAGGCAAAAACACCAGTATTAAAAGCCAAAGCCGACTGGCGGTTGGTACTAGTCTCGCCCAACCGGCTGAGACTCCAGCTTGTCCAGTGCGAATCATCAGACAGCACAATTGAGGTAATCACGCCAAAAGCTAAAATCACTACGTATAGCGCGCAGAGTACCTGCAAGCGATTACGCCTGTAAAATTGAACAGCTAGCTGGTATCTCATATATCTATTATAACAGCAAACGCGCCTTGGTGAGAGACGCGTTTACTTATTTAGCGAAGTTCTCGCTAGAGCTAATTATCAAACTACTTGTTGCGTTTTTCGATAATCTCGGCAGCAACGTTTGGCGGAACTTCCTCGTAATGAGCTAGCTCCATCGTCGATGCAGCACGGCCTTGGCTCATCGAGCGGATGTCTGATGTATAGCCGAACATGTTGGCTAGCGGCACGATTGCTTTGATTAATTTGGCGCCGCCCATTAGGTCATCCATGCTTTCGATACGGCCGCGGCGGCTGTTGAGGTCGCCGATGATGTCGCCCATGAACTCCTCGGGAGTAGTGACTTCTACTTTCATGACTGGCTCGAGCAAGACTGGATTGGCTTGTTTGATACCAGCGCGGGTCGCGATATGCGCTGCCAAGCTAAACGCCAGCTCGCTAGAGTCAACGTCGTGGTACGAGCCATCGTAGAGTGTTGCCTTGACATCGACTACTGGGTAGCCGGCAATAACGCCGCCGTCTAGAGTTTCGCGAATACCTTTTTGTACGGCCGGGCGATACTCTTGCGGCACCACGCCGCCTTTGATTTCGTCGATGAATTCAAAGCCTTTGCCTGGCTCGTTCGGCTCAAAGCGTACCCAAACATCGCCGTATTGGCCGCGGCCGCCGGACTGTTTGGCGTGCTTGCCTTGAACCTCGGCGGTACCTTTGATGGTTTCGCGGAAGGCAACCTGCGGTTCGCCGACATTAGCTTCAACATTGAATTCGCGCTTCATGCGGTCAATTAGAATCTCGAGATGCAACTCGCCCATGCCCGACATAATCGTCTGCCCGGTCTCTTCATCGGTGTGAATGCGGAAGGTTGGGTCTTCCTCGGCGAGGCGCTGCAAAGCAATACCCATCTTCTCTTGGTCGGCTTTGGTCTTTGGTTCGACAGCAATTGATACCGGCGGTTCTGGGAACTCGATAGATTCCAGAGCGATTGGATGACTCAATTCAGCTAAAGTATTACCGGTGAAAGTATTTTTAAGCCCGACCACTGCAGCAATATCGCCGGCGCCAACACTATCGATTTCTTCGCGTTTGTCGGCGTGCATTCGGACGATGCGGCCAATGCGCTCTTTCTCGCCAGTGGTGGTGTTAAGGACGTAGCTGCCAGCTTTTAGTACGCCAGAGTAGACGCGGATGAAGATTAGCTTGCCGACGAACGGATCAGCGGCAATCTTGAAGGCCAGCGCAGCCATCGGTTCTTTGTCGCTTGGTTTGCGGCCGACTTCGTCGCCAGTTTTTGGATTTTTGCCCCAAATTTCGTCGACGTCGAGCGGACTTGGCAAGTAATCTGCCATCAAATCAAGCAGTTTTTCGACAATCACGCCGCGGCCGTCGCCGCCAGTTACCAAATAGAAGTCGCCAGCCAGCACGCGTTTGCGCAGCGCGCTCTTGAGTTCGTCGATGGTAATTGCTTCCTCGCCCTCGTCGAAGAATTTCATCATCAAGCCGTCGTCGGCCTCGACCGCGTTTTCGACCAGCAGGCTGCGCGCATGCTTGGCTTTTTCGAGCATATCAGCCGGAATCTCGCCGACTTTCAGCTCGTGGTCAGTGTAATTATCGTAAGTATAAGCCTTCATATCGATCAGATCGACCACGCCGCAAACATCTTTTTCAAAACCAATCGGCAAGTGGATCGGAAACGCTTGCTTGCTGAGGCGGTTGTGAATTGACTCGACAGATTTGTAGAAGTCGCCGCCAGTTTGGTTGATCTTGTTGATGAAGCAGATGCGCGGTACGTTGTATTTGTTGGCCTGGCGCCAGACAGTTTCGCTTTGCGCCTCGACGCCCATTTTGCCGTCGAAGACAGTAACGGCGCCGTCGAGCACGCGCAGCGAACGCTCCACCTCTGCCGTAAAGTCGATGTGTCCTGGCGTATCGATAATATTAATCTTGTGGCCTTTCCAGAAGCAAGTCACCGCCGCCGAGGTAATAGTGATGCCCCGCTCTTTTTCCTGCGCCATCCAGTCGGTGGTGGCGCCGCCATCATCACCCTTGACTGTACCGATTTTATGTGTCAAGCCAGTGCGGTACAAAATACCCTCAGTGGTAGTCGTTTTACCAGCGTCGATATGGGCAATAATGCCGATATTTCTAAAGTTTTGTAATGGAACGGTTGCTGCCATTGTTTTTCCTCTATTAAGTTGATTTGTCGAGATTCTTGGTTATTTTTTGGCACCAAAAAACTACTCTTAACGACAATTATATCAGATAATTTACAAAAATGATAGCTAAGTTTAACTTTCGCAAAACCGCTCCTAGTATAGTGTGGGAGCGGTTTTGTATTTGCGTGAAAAGAAACGATTAGCTGCGAGCAAAATGAGCAAAAGCGCGGTTGGCTTCGGCCATTTTGTGAGTGTCTTCTTTCTTCTTGAAGGCAATACCAGTTTCGTTGCAGGCGTCGACGATTTCTGTCGCTAAGCGCTTGCTGTACGGCATACCGCTTTTACTGCGGGCAGCTTGTACTAACCAAGTAAAGGCAAAGTGCTGCTGGCGATGGCCTTGAATTGGAAACGGAATTTGGTAGTTAGCACCGCCAACGCGGCGAGACTTAACCTCGAAAGCTGGGCTGATATTGTTAATTGCCTTTTCGAAAACCTCTAGCGGTTCCTCGCTCTTGAGGGTTTTAGCAGCTTGCGCTAGAGCATCATAGACAGCCCGCTCGGCCGCTAATTTCTTGCCGTTGAGCATTGATTTGTTGATGAGGCGCTGCACCAAAATCGACTGGTATTTGCGATCTGGCTGCAATTGGCGCTGGAGCTTTTTAGTAACTTTGCGAGGCATGATTACTTATCCTCCTTCTTGGTACCGTATTTACTGCGGCCTTGTTTGCGTTTGGACACGCCTTGCAAGTCAAGCGCACCGCGGACGACATGATAGCGCACACCTGGCAAGTCTGGCACGCGGCCGCCGCGAACTAGCACCACGGCGTGTTCTTGCAGGTTGTGGCCTTCGCCGCCGATATAAGCCCAAACCTCGTGGCCGTTAGTCAGGCGAACGCGGGCAACTTTGCGCAGCGCCGAGTTTGGCTTCTTTGGCGTTTTGGTGGTAACTTTGACGCAAACGCCGCGTTTGAGTGGTGCGTTCTGGTTGTAATAGCGCACCTTGAGGGCATTGTGGATACGGCCTAGCGCCGGCGACTTCGACTTTTTGCTAGCCGTCTGGCGAGGCTTGCGTACCAGCTGATTGATAGTTGGCATTCAACTTCTCCTAATTACGATGATAATAAACGAGCTTGCTAAAGGCTCATGGCGCAAGCGGCAATGCAGCAAACATCCGCCTGCATCTCGAGAGCTGCGACTTTATCACACCGATAACCCCGCTTCACCCGAGAGAAACTCTATGTTCTATTATAGCAAAAAACCTATTAAAAAGCAAGGTTTGCTCGTCTTCTGGACGACGGAGTCAGGAATGAACTCAACTGGTGATGTTTGGCAAAAGTTCGCTTTCGTCGTTTCCGACTCATCAGCATAGACACGCATCTATGGAGCGAACATGACAAGCAGAGACTTTGACAGAGGTTCGCAGGAGACTGGTATCGCTACAGCATCTTGGCGATATTGATCGCCAAGTAGACTGCTGCTGCGACAGCAATGAGACTCAATGCTATGACGTTGTACAACGTATGCAACGTCGTAGCTGCCGCTGTAGCGACAACCTGGCTACGGTATTTGCGATAGTACCACAAGTACACCAGCAAAAAACCGAAGCCAGTCACAGACAGGGCGATCCCCGCTGAGAAGTTATACCAGATGTTTGTGATATGTAGAAGCCCGAAGCATACGCTAGCGCGCACTCGTTCGCGCCAGCTCCACTTCTCGCTACCGGAGCGGAAAGCCTGCTCCTCCCACAATGCGAAGAGCAACAGGGTGTTGTATGCTTCACATCTGGTTGCCTTGAGGCTATGAAGAGCCTTCTGCTGTTTCGTGTAGTTCGTGAAGTCTCCTATGATGAAGACTCCCGCCATACCAGCAACCCAGGCAGCCCCTGTCGCCCATGTTAGGGGAAGAAATGTCGCAAAGCCGCGAGTCAGCAGGTCAACCACGGAGCTATCAAGCCCTGGGATAAACAAGAGCACTTTTATCGTGGCAATTGTCATAACAATCAACACTACTGCGATGACACTCAGCTCTCGCCTATCAAAGTGCCTTGTGTCCTCAATTGCAACGACGAGTCTAGGCCAAACAAACGTCGGCCTGTTGTCTGTCGGCATGACTCTATTGAAGAGCCATGCCATAGCCCCCTTTCGGGGGCGATGCACCACCATAAGATCTGGAGGATACATCTCTATCACCTCTTTCAGGTCTGCTTGTCAAAGTGCGCTTTCAGACAAGGATTTGCTCAACTTGTCAATGAAAGCTGATATATATATATCACATATGAATGTGTAAGTCAATGTATCAGGCAATTTTATTGAATTTTATGCAAAAAAGCGCAAAAATAACGAAAAACAAGCATTTTCACCTGTTTGCGACGTTTGCAGCTGCGGATAAACTTAGCTCTATATTTATAACTAGGAATTGAAACAAATGATAGCAAGAGCTATTTGTCGTCGCTGCTTGATTTCTTGTCGTTTCGAATAAACCATCGAATCAAAGCGATAGCGGTTACTACGGTTGCGATTACTACTATATACGGTATAGCTACAGTGATATAGGTTATGATGATTTCTTTACTCATAGCTATATTGTTTAATTAAGATCGCCTACATGTCAATACTTTCGCCGTATTTTTTGTACTAAACTTGAACCGCTATCGCATTAAAAACGCAAGCAATATAGTATAATAAACGTATGAATCCGCTAAATGACAATGATATCCAATACGCTGGCCACCCCGAACAGGCGCCGCGGCCTGATCCGTTAGTGCCAGAACCGCAGCGCCGGCCGCCGCGCGACCCATTCCGTAAATTTCACCTGATTATGATTGGCGCTGGTGTCGCCGCTGTTTTAGTGATTATTGTTGCGATCGTGGTAATGACGCTCGCTCGCTCGTCAACGGTTAAGACAGATGAAAAGAAAAAAACCGACGAGACCAAGGTAGCTCACTTGACTGCTGCCGAAACCATCAAACACGTCAACGTTTATTTCAAAGGCAAGGAAAAAGCCAAATCGTCAATCACCACTCCAGTAAGAGTCAAAGGAAGGAAATTTTACACCGTGGTGCCCGACCTTGATCAAGTTCAGAGTTTGGCTGGTTACGTTCCTAAGGATAAATCAACTTCGCAGCGCGAATCAATCGAGAAAAATATGGACTACGATGGTTTTACCCGCAAGGTCTTCTCGGAGGGTAGCAGAGCAAATTATTTAGCTGATTTCACGCGTGACGATGTCACTTGCCAGCTGAGTACCGATATTTCGCAGCGCGACAAGCTCGGCGATTGGATGGAGATTCGCTGTCTCGACACTAAAGTTTACGCTGAATACGCTGAAGCGCAGCAGCCGGTGGTTTCGGTCTATACCCCGGCCGTGAGTGCCGCTGGACAGTACGGTTTCATCGGTAAGCCAGCTCCGTTCAAGGGTGCACTGAAAGGTTACCAGCTGCTAGAAATTCCAGTCAGCACAGTGTTGTATCAGCGAATGACTGCGCCTGACAATCTAGGATTATTCTATCAGACGCCAGACGGTTTGTGGCACTATTTCCAAGATCGTAATCGCAACATACTGGTCGCCTGCACCCTTTACAATAACCGCGAATTACGGATGGCCTACGCTGACCAAAAGTGCCAGCCGATTGGTGGCAGTACTAAAGATACGGTGACATATTCTGGCAAACGAGATTAGATCTCGCCTTATTCTGGCTGTTGGAATATGCAAAGATACAGCGTGTCAAAAAATTAGCTGCAAAAATAATTACCGCTCGTCTATATGAGCGGTAATTATTTTAACTTAGGCGTTTTTGCCTACGACTCAGCATCGACATCTGGCGTGATGTCGTCGGTCTCCTCGTCAACGCTTTCAGCGTACTCGTCGGCTGGCGAATCGTCCTCGCCAGTGTCGAGCGAACGGACGCCAGTACCCACCGGAATCTTGCGGCCAATGATGACGTTTTCCTTCAGGCCGTGCAAGTGGTCGGCGCGGCCGCTGGTGGCAGCACTGATTAACACGCGGGTGGTGTCCTGGAAGGAAGCGGCGCTCAGCCACGAATCGCTCCAGATACTTACCTTGGTGATACCCAAGAGCATTTGCGCGTATTGCGCTGGCTCTTTGCCATTAGCGACCAAAGCCTTATTCTCGGCAACGACGCGCGCTTTCGAAACGATATCGCCCATAACAAAGTCGCTGTCGCCTGGGTCCTCGATTTGGACGCGGCTAAACATCTGGCGAACGATAATCTCGAGGTGCTTGTCGGCTACATCTTGGCCTTGTGCAGCGTAGATGCGCAACACTTCGTTAATGATATAGCGTTGAGTTGCCTCGGTGCCCTTCAAGCGCATCAGGTCGTGCAAGTTGAGCGAGCCGATTGTCAAGCGGTCGCCTGCCTCAACGTGGTCATTAGCCGATACCACTAGCTGCGCAGTACCTGGAATCTCGTAGCGGACTGGTGCGGCAGCATTAGCGGCAATGACGATAGTGTCTTCGGCGGCTTCGACAACGCCGTCGAATGGTGCCACTAGCGAACGGCTGTTATCGAGACCTTCGGCAAGGATATCGCCAGCCTTGACGCTAGAGCCGTCTTGCAATAGCGGTTTGCGGCCTTCGAGCGGCAAGCGTTCAACGCGGCCAGCTTCTGGCGTGACCTGGACGATATACTTCTTGCCGTCTTCCCAGACATCGACAGTACCAGCCACCTCAGTGATGTAAGCTTGACCCTTCGGATTGCGCGCTTCGAAGAGCTCCTCGACGCGTGGCAGACCCTGGGTGATGTCGCTACCGGCCACGCCAGAGTTGTGGAAGGTACGGAGTGTCAGCTGAGTACCTGGTTCGCCGACCGATTGAGCAGCGATAACGCCAACTGGTTGAGCCGCGCCAACTAGCTCGTTAGTTGCCATGTCAATACCGTAGCTGCGGCGCGGAATACCCTCAAGGTTATTAGTCGAGAGAATCGACTGAATCTTAACCTCGTTGATATTAGTGTCGGCTTCGATTTTGTTGGCGATTTCGCGGGTAATCAACTCGTTAGCGCCGATATAACCTGGCACAGCATCGCGCGTATAGCGTCCGTACAAGCGATTACCGAAGCTGATCATCGTTTCTTCAGTTTCTGAACGATAAATCATGTAGCCCTCGTCGTCACCCTCTTCGTCCTCAACAGTGAAGACATCTTGCGAGACATCGACCAAGCGGCGCGTTAGGTAGCCTGAGTCGGCTGTCTTTAGCGCGGTATCGATCAAACCTTTACGCGAACCGCGGGTAGCGACGAACGATTCCAAGCTCGACAAGCCGCGGGTGTAGTACGAGCGAATTGGCAGCTCGATTTCGCGGTTGGCGGCGTCGACCTGGATACCAATCATGGCGCTAGCTAGCTTGACGTTACTAATATCACCGCGGGCACCCGAGTTAACCATGATCGAAATACTAGTGTCGATGTGGTGCAAGTTGTCTTGGAGTAACTTAGTAACTTGATTGTCAACCTTGCGCCAAGCTGCTACTGTCAAATTGTAACGCTCGTCGTCGGTGATCAAACCCTGGTCGTATTGATCGGCAATCAACGCGGCATGCTTGTCGCCTTCCTGGATTATCTCCTCGGTTTGATCGAGGTGGACATAGTCGTCCTTACCAGTCGATACTGCGGCTACGGTGGCGAAGCGGAACGCCAATCCTTTCATGCGGTCGGCTGTCTTGGCGGTTTCTTCGGCGCCGTAGCGATCAAAGATTTGCGCCAAAACTTTCTTCAACTCTTTCTTGGTCTGGACGTTATTATTGTAAGGAAAATCGTCCGGCAAGATTTCGTTGAAGAAGACGCGGCCCAGCGTGGTGTTGTGGATCTCGCCCTTGGCGCGAACCCGAATCGGGCTTTGCAAGTGAAGCCGGCCCATGTCGTAAGCCAACTCAGCGTCGCGGCTGTTAGCAAAGACAGCGCGATGCTCGGTCTGGACGCTCGGCTTTTCGTAGGTCAGGTAGTAGTTACCGAGCACGATATCCTGGCTGATACTAAGCACTGGACTGCCATCGGCTGGTTTAAGCAAGTTGTTGACAGCACTCATCAGTTCGCGAGCTTCAGCCTGAGCGTCGTCGGATAACGGCAAGTGAACAGCCATCTGGTCGCCGTCAAAGTCGGCATTGAAGCCGGCACAGACTAGCGGATGCAGCTGAATCGCCTTGCCCTCGACTAATTTCGGCTGGAAAGCCTGGATGCTCAAACGGTGCAGGCTTGGTGCGCGGTTAAGCAAGACGTACTTGCCCTTAATGACCTCGTCGAGTGCGTCCCAAACCACTGCTTCGCTCGACTCGATCAGACGAGTAGCGCTGCGGATATTATGCGCGTAATCATGCTCAATCAGCCAGCTGATGACGAATGGTTTAAACAACTCGATCGCCATTTGCTTTGGCAAGCCGCACTGATTGATTTTAAGCTTTGGACCAACGACAATCACTGAACGGCCAGAGTAATCGACGCGCTTACCGAGCAGGTTCTGGCGGAAGCGGCCTTGTTTACCTTTGAGCATGTCGCTAAGACTCTTCAAGCGTCGGCGGTTGCCAGTGGCATTGACAGCCCGGCCGCCGCGCGCTGATGAGTTATCGATCAAGCTATCGACAGCTTCTTGCAGCATGCGCTTTTCGTTGCGCTGAATTACTTCTGGCGCATTCAATTCGATCAGCTTCTTGAGACGATTGTTACGGTTAATGACGCGGCGATAAAGATCGTTTAAGTCGCTCGTCGCGAAACGGCCGCCTGCCAGCGATACCATTGGCCGTAGGTCTGGCGGAATCACCGGTAGAACCGTCATGCACAGGCTCGACGGCTTGATGCCAGCTGCTTGCATGCCTTCTAGAACCTTAAGTCTTTTTAGTAGCTTTTTCTCGCGCTGGCCCCTGGCGTCCTCGGATTCTTGTTGCAGATCAGCGATTAGCTTGTCGAGGTCAATCTCGTCGAGCATTGCCTTGAGCGCGGTGCCGCCCATGGCTATCTCGATTAATTCTTCATAAGCTTCCGGCAAGTTGCGATAATCAGTTTCGCTCATTAGCGCGTGCTTTTGCAAGCTTTCCAGCTGCGATTTCTTGGTGGTAAATTGATTTTCTAGCTCTTCAAGCTCTTTACTCTGTTCTTCGGCCAAAGCCTTGACGTCAGCGCCGTCAGCGCCAGCTTCGCGTTCGTAGCGAATTTTGATAGCGGCGCGAGCAGCTTCAGTCTCGGCTTCGAGATCGGCTAGTAATTGGTCGCGTTTTTCTTCGTCAACCTTCAGAATTACGTACGTAGCAAAGTAAGCAATCCGCTCGAGATTACGTACTGTGATGCCCAGCAGCAAGCTCATAGCGCTCGGCGTGCCGCGCATAAACCAGATGTGCGCTACTGGGGCAGCCAATTGAATGTGGCCCATGCGCTCGCGGCGGACAATGGATTTGGTGACTAACTCGCCGTTTTTGTCGACGGCAGCTTCGCGCGAGCGTACGCCCTTGAGCTTGGAATCATGCGGATTGATATCCTTGACTGGGCCAAAGATTCGCTCGCAGAACAAGCCGTCGCGCTCTGGCTTTTGGGTGCGATAGTTAATCGTTTCCGGCTTAGTGACTTCGCCGTGGCTCCATTTTAGGATATCTTCCGGGCTGGCAACCACCAAGCGCACTGCGTCAAAATCTGCGATACCAGATGTCGAGACTACTCGTGCCATCTTACGCCTCCTCCTCTTCATTATCGTTTGTATCGTCGTAATTATCGTAATCGCTTTCCTCTTCCGAGATTTGGCCGTCATCGTCAATATCACGCACACTCATACCGTCGTCGATATTGCCGATGCCGTCAGATTCGTCAAGGTAAGTTTCTTCGTCATCGTCGTCGGAATCTTTAGCATTGCCGCCATCGTTCGCTGGTACAGTTTTGTCAGCCGGACCACTAGTAGCGATGAGATTTTCGGCGTCGATATTGTTGGTGTGTTCGTCAACCAGATCGACGCGCAGCCCCAAACCTTGCAGTTCCTTCACCAAAACATTAAAGCTTTCTGGCAGCTTCGGGCCGGTGATGATGTCATGCTTGATAATTGACTCGTAAGCTTTAGCGCGGCCGTAAACGTCGTCGGACTTGATAGTCAGCATTTCCTGCAAAGTAGTCGCCGCACCGTAAGCTTCTAGCGCCCAAACCTCCATCTCACCGAAGCGCTGGCCGCCGTTTTGCGCTTTACCGCCGAGCGGCTGCTGAGTGACCATGGTGTACGGGCCGGTCGAGCGGGCGTGAATCTTATCACTGACCATGTGGTGCAGCTTGATCATGTGCATCACACCGACAGTAGTGCGCTCCTCAAAAGCTTCGCCGCTGCGGCCGTCGAAGAGTTGGCTCTTGCCATCTTTGGCGAAACCGGCTTTCTCGAGCTGTTCCTCAATCGTTTCATTGCTGACACCGTTAAATGGCGGCGTAGCGACTTTGTAGCCGAGAGCGCGTGCAGCCATGCCCAAGTGTGTCTCGAACAGCTGGCCTAAGTTCATGCGACTCGGCACACCTAGCGGGTTAAGCACCACATCTACTGGCGTACCGTCAGCCAAATATGGCATATCCTCGACTGGCAAAATACGCGCTACCACGCCCTTGTTGCCGTGACGACCAGCCATCTTGTCGCCGACACTGATTTTGCGTAGTTGTGCGACATAAATCTGGATCTGCATTAGCACGCCAGCCTTTAATTCGTGGCCGTTTTCGCGGCTGAAGATCTTAACACCGACAACTTTGCCGCCGCCAGCATTATTCATGCGCTGCGAAGTATCGCGCACATCCTTGGCTTTTTCGCCGAAGATAGCCCGTAGTAAGCGCTCCTCGCTCGAAAGTTCTTGCTCGCCCTTTGGCGTAATCTTACCAACCAAGACATCGCCGGCGCGCACTTCAGAACCAACCTGTACGATACCGTCCTCGTCGAGGTGGCGCAAACTGTCTTCCGATACATTCGGGATATCGCGAGTGACAATCTCTGGGCCAAGCTTAGTTTCGCGAACTTCAACCGAGTAATCCTTGATATTGACCGAGGTCAGCGTATCATCTTCGACCAAGCGGCGGCTGATAACGATAGCGTCCTCCATATTGTAGCCGCCCCACGGCATGAAGGCTACCAGTAAATCTTTGCCGAGCGCCAATTCGCCGTCAGCGATTGACATGCCCTCGATCAAGATATCGCCCTTAGCAACCTGCTCGCCGCGCTGGACTCGAACTTTCTGGTTGATGCAGCGATCGTCATTGCTCTTGGTGAAATGAATTAAATCATATTTTTTGACGCCGTCAGCGTACTTGACTTCGATGCTATCACCATCAGCACGGATAACTTCGCCGTCAGCTTCAGCGACAACCAGTTGGCTGGAATCGCGAGCGATGTTAGCCTCGATACCAGTGCCGACCGTTGGCGATTGCGGTTGCAGCAACGGCACTGCCTGGCGTTGCATATTCGAACCAGTCAAGGCGCGGTCGACGCGGTTTTTCTCGATGAATGGCACCAGGCTAGCAGTCGAGCCGAGGATTTGCTTGTGCGAAGCGTCAATCAACGTCACTTCCGAAGCATCAACACGAGCCGGTTGCAAGAATTTGCGGGCCGAAACACGCGGACTTTTCAGGTTGTTATTCTCGTCGAGCTTGACGCCAGCGTCGGCAATCACTTCGTTAACTTCTTGGGAAGCATCGAGATAAACAACTTCGTCGGTAACATGGCCGCCAACAACCTTGAGGTATGGTGTCTCGATGAAGCCATATTCGTTAATCCGCGCATAAGTCGCCAGGTTCAACACTAAACCGATATTAGCGCCCTCTGGCGTCTCGACCGAGCAGATTCGTCCGTAATGTGTCGGGTGAGCATCGCGCACCTCGAAGCCGGCACGCTCGCGGCTCAAGCCGCCTGGCCCCATCGAGCTCAATCGGCGCTTGTGGCTAAGCTCTGAAATCGGGTTGACTTCATCGAGCAGCTGGCTGAGCTGGCTAGAAGCAAAGAATTCGCGTACCGCTGCCACGACCGGGCGGGCGTTTATCAACTGGCTTGGCGTGACATTTTCGAGATCAGACATTGACATGCGATCCATGGCGTTGCGCTGCATGCGCAGCATACCGACGCGGAACTGGCGCGCTACTAGCTCGCCTACCAGCTTGATTCGCCGATTGTCGAGCGCGTCAATATCATCGCCTGGCTCTTGAGTGTTATTCATACGGATCAATTCGCGAATGATAGCCACCAAGTCGCTCTTTTGCAAAGTACGATTCTCGGCGATATTTGGCACATCTAACCCTAAACGCTTGTTCATCTTGTAGCGGCCAACGCGGCTGTAGTCAAAACGTTTGAAGTCAAAGAACATTCGTTCAATCATCTGGCGCGCGTTATCAGTTGTCGCCAGGTCGCCTGGGCGCAAGCGGCGGTAGACCTCAATCAAGGCTTCGTTGACGCCGTGAGCTGGATCTTTCTCGAGTGTAGCGTCGATATATTTGATGTCGCCAGTATCAATATCTTCGAATAGTTCTTTGATCTCGGATACTTTACTGTAACCGAGTGCTCGCAGGAACGTCGTTACGGCAATTTTGCGGCGACGATCGATCTTGACGTAGATAGCGCCGCTAGCGCTGGTCTCGAACTCCAGCCAAGCACCGCGGCCCGGAATCAGCTTAGCGCTGTATAAGCTGCGCCCAGCACCCTTTTCAGCCGTGTAGAAGACGCCCGCCGAACGAATCAGCTGGCTAACAACTACCCGTTCGGTGCCGTTGATAATAAACGTTGCCCGGTCAGTCATCCATGGGTAATCACCTAGATAGATTTCTTGTTCTTTGACCTCGCCAGTCACCTTGTTGGTCAGTTCGACTGTTACCGACAGCGGCGCTTCAAACGTCAGATTATTCTCTTTGGCGAATTTCTCGTCGTTTTTTGGATCCTCAAATTTGTAATCCTTGAATCGCAGTTCAAGTTTTTGACCGGTGTAATCCTCGATTGGGTTGAGTTCTGCGAAGATCTCGCTTAGGCCCGTCTCGACGAAATCTCTCCATGATTCCTTTTGATGAGCCAAGAGGTTCGGCACCTCGACCGCTGTGTCATCATTGGTGAAGAAGACACGTTTGACCGGGGTGTGCTGCGCCGTTGTTGCTTGTGGCATAGTACTCCTGCTTGATGGTTAAATTTGATGAAACCGCACTAGGGTGATGATTCCCGCTTGCGATTGGCGCCGAAGCTTTACTAAATGTAGATACCGCATACCAAAAACGCCGCGCCACAGGCGCAGTACACAACCAACCCACATTACACAATCTTCATTAACTCCAATTATAATCGCGCGAAGCCGCTAAGTCAAGAGTTTTGGCGATAAAAACAAGGAAAATCCCCGCCAGTTTTATCCGGCGGGGCGGCTAGGGATGGCTCCCCCTAGCTGGAGTCGCCTCGTTAAGAGGCGCTGTCGCGCTGTGAGTCACGCCATACTATGGCGGCTTTGGCCATCGCGCGGGCGAAAGCCGCCATAACGTAACTGATTGTGACAAGCAGAGCAGCGCCGATGGCTGCCCAAACAGAGTCTACTGCTAGCAGCCCAACAGCTGCAAAACAAGCAGCTATGGTGTAAAAACACCATGTGACTGCTCCAAGCCTATAGTACCGCGTTTTGTACGCGGTATGCATACGAGCCGAGTAGGGACTGAAAATCCCTTGGCCCTCAGCAAGTATGTATGCTCTATAGGCAAACGCAGCGGCAACAGTGCCGCAACTGAAAGAGGCCAAAATCATGACCCAAATAACCCTAATCATTCTCTCTTCACCTCCTTAGGCAGAAACGATTAGAATATCTAAAATTATACCACAGTATCTCGTAAAACCCGACCTATACCTCGAAATCGCAAATCAGTTAAAAAACATCACCGTTATCGCGCAGCCGTTAAACCGGACGACTACCACCTCGGCGAACTATTTTCCAGATTTCGCTGGTTTGCTTTTGCTGTTTTTGCGGCCGATTACTTCATCGACTACGCCGTATTGCAGCGCTTCGTCGGCGCTCATCCAGTAGTCGCGCTCCATGTCAGCTTTGACTTTGTCAAGTTTCTGGCCAGTGTTGTCGGCTATGATTTTCGCTAACCGCTCTTTTAACTCTATCGCCTCGCGCAGGCTGATTTCTTGGTCGGTCACCTTGCCGTGAGTACCGCTCGACGGCTGGTGAATCATCACCCGGGCATTCGGCAGCAAATAGCGCTTGCCCTTGGCGCCGCTGCTGAGCAAGAAAGCGCCCATACTAGCCTGCAGCCCAATGCCGATCGTCTGGACGTCAGGCTTGATATAATGCATAGTATCATAAATTGCCAAGCCATCGTACACCACGCCGCCTGGGCTGTTGATATAGAGTTGGATGTCCTTTTCGGGATCTTCGTTAGCTAAGTGCAACAGCTGCGCTACGATGACGTTAGCCGTGGCTTCGTTGACTTCCTCGCCCAAGAAAATGATGCGATCCTCTAGCAGGCGCGAATAAATGTCGTAACCGCGCTCGCCGTCGCGCGTACGGACGATCACGTTGGGCACTAAGTAATTCGATGGTTTCATGGTCTAATTGTAGCGTACTAATTAGCACTCGTCAAGGCAGAGTGCTAATAACTTGCTATTTAACGCGAAATGTAGTATAATAAGAAAATGGACGGCGCAATCCCGCGCTGTCTAGTTCCGTTTCACTGAAAGAAGGAGGTGGTGTGCCGTGAGCACACCTATCCCGCCGCCCGACCAGACGCCGCTGTGGCGGCGTCTACTGGCTATCCTCCTGCTGGCCGTTTGGCCGGTGGTAGGGTTTATTCTCCTCCTCGGCTCCGCAGCCGAGGAGAGCAACCTGCTCGGCCAGGGCTTTGCCACCCTGGTCGAGGCGCCCTGGTGGGTGGCGACTGGCGCCTGCATGGCGCTGGTCAGCGCTACCCTATTCGCTCTCCCCGCCAGCTTGAGAGTGGCGGGAGATTTTGTCATCGGAGCAAGTTCGCTCGCCCTGATGACGGCCTGGGCCGTCGACCCCGCGACAGCAACACACGCGGCAGGCACCCCGCTCTGGGGCTGCCTGTTGTTCAGCGTCGGCGTCGCTATAGTCGATGCCGGCCACACCGCGCAGGAGCGGCGGGCGCGCCGCCCACCGCAGGGCGGAAACGGGGCATAGAGCCCCGCCCCGCAGACTAACAGTTTCGCCGGGGGCGGGGCTGTTAGTCTTTCTGGCAGTGTTTTTACGTTATATTCAAAATACCCCGCTTACGCTAGCGAGGTATTTTTTGGCAGGCTATCTGCTACTTGCTTGCCGCTTCTGATTTCTTTACTTTGACGCTAGATTTCTTGCTAGCTGGTTTCTTGGCGGCTGGTTTGCCGTCTTTGTTATTTTTACCAGCCTTAGCGGGTTTATCCGCCTTGCTTTTGTCAGTTTGTACAGTTTTTGCTTTCTTAGTATCTGGAGTGTTTAGCTCAACCAATTTATCAACGGTCTTTTCGGTGATCAGACGGTTGGCGATTTCGCGCTGAGCTTCTGGCTGGTCAAAGCGCTTGGCCATTTCGGCGTTGTTGGCATATTGCTGTTTATAGGTATTGATGTGCGCTGCCAACTCGTCGGCGGTCGCTTCAATTGCCAGCTCTTTGCTTAGCTCGGCTAGCACCAATCCGGCTTTGATGCGCGCTTCGGCTGTATCATTAGCTTCTGCCTTGACCCAAGCGTCGCGGTTAGAAAACCCGCGCGATTCGTAGTATTGATCAAGCGTCATGCCGCGGTACCGCAAATTTTGCACCAAATCCTGCTCTAACGAGCGGATCTGATCTTGACGCAGTACGTCTGGCACAGCCACATCGCTGGCTGCTACTAATTGCTTAACCAAATCGTCTTTTAATTCGTCTAGCGCTTGGCGCTCTTGCTGCGCAGTGATTTCAGCTTCGATATCTTGACGCAAATCGTCCATCGAGGTATAAGGGCCAGCTTTGGCCGCAAACTCGTCATTCAGCTCGGGCAACTCTATCTTGTTGACTTTCTTGATAGTCGTTTCAAACACTACGTCGGCGCCCGCCAGGTCTTTGGCATGATAATCTTTCGGAAACTGCAGGGCGACGTCCTTTTTATCGCCCGCTTTGAGGCCGACTAGCGCTTCTTCAAAACCCGGGATAAAAGCGCCGCTACCGAGAGTCAGCGGATAGTCTTTGCCGGTGCCGCCCTGAAAAGCTTCGCCGTCGCGCTTACCGACGAAGTCAATAATCACCTCGTCGCCGTCTCGCGCTGCTTCTGTGGTTTCAGTCTTTTCAGCCAAACCTTTACGAATGCGCTCAATTACTTCGTCGACGTCTTTTTTGTCAACCTTGATCGCCTTTTTGGTTGCTTTGAGTTTTTTGTAATCGCCAAGCTTAACCTCGGGCATGATATCAGCCTCGGCGGTAAATTCCAGCGTCTCGCCAGGTACGAATTTCTTCAGCTCGACTTCTGGGCGATCAAGTACTTGCAGTTTGTTGCTCAGAAACGCCTCGGCAACAGCGCGATTAATTGCCGCCTCTAACGTCTCTTGGCTAAGCGTGTGCGGGTCGGCGTGCTTTTTGACTACCGCGATCGGCACGTGGCCCTGGCGAAAGCCGTTAACTTTGATTTTTTTAGCCATCCGCTTGAGCGCAACTTGTTCTGCCGTCTCGAGCTCCGGCTGGCCTGCCGCTACCGTTACCAGGACGCGGGTGGCCGATAATTTCTTCATAGTCGTCTTCATAACGACGTATTATAACAGATTATGCTCAGGCTGGCTATTTTGGACAAGCTACAAGATATCTGACAAGTCGAAAACATCGTCGTCTTCGTCGTACTGCTGATGATGGCGGCGATCGCTGACAGCGGTGACTACCCGCTCGAAGCTGACTTGCTGTTCGCTGTTTTCGCGAATATTTTGCAGGTTATACAAGCCCTTGGCGACAGACTGCTCATCAACCGTCATCACGTAGCGGACGCGCTTTTTAATAGCTTCTTTGATCTGGCGGTCAATCGGCCGGCCAGTATAATCAACTTCGACCGAAACCCGCTCGCTGCGCAGCTTTTCGGCGATTCGTTCAGCGTCGTCAAGTACATTGCCTACGGTTACAATATAGGCTTGAGTAGCGCTCTCGAGGTGGCGCATACCAGTATGGCGCGCCAGCAGCTCAATAATATTCGACATGTCTGATTGGCCGCCAACCGAACTTTGCAAGTCGTTATTGACGTAGCGTCCGCCCTTATATAGTAAGGCACTATGCGTAGCATCAGCTTCGGTGAAATCGAAAATAATACCGCCAGTGTATTCTGGATGCGCCAGCGTGATATCAAGGATAACATTATCAATTCCCAGCCGCTCTAACCGTTCATATAATGCCACTAAATTCACATAACATTCACTATGGCGGATAACTTCTGATAGGTCTTCGGCCGACCTGGCGGTCAAAAGCTTAGATAATTTTTGCAGAACTTCGCTAGAGTGCGACAACCCGACGATATCAATTGCGCGGTCGCGAAACTTATCTGGTGCCAGCGTTCGCTTCTGTGCCAGCAGGCGCGCCATTAGGCTAGTTTGTACGGCGTCAAGATCAAGGTATTCGCTCAGTAGCAAATCGAGCATCTCTGAGTCATTAATGCGCAAATTATAAGCCGAACGCTTGATACCCATAGCGTCGAGACCGCGCTTGGCGATAGCGATTGCTTCGACATCAGCTCGCGGCGACTCGCAGCCGGCATGCTCGTAGCGCAACAAATATGCTGCGCTCGGATATGCTGATACGCTGAAAGCGCCCGCTACGATGTCGTAACGGCGACGATTCTGTAATTTTGACTCGGTGTCAATATCATATTCTTCATAGCCGTACAGTGTTGCCGTGTTGCGCCACGATTGCTCGACTAGCTGGCAAGCGCGCACCGTATTCGGATAGTGCACGTCTGTATCGGCGGTTACATTGGATGCTGGTGCCATCATATACCCCTATTATAGCATAAATAGAATTATTTTGCAAGAGTGCTATCAAGCTTATGGCGACATGCTCACTCATACGCGGCAATATCAGATGTCGCGCCGATATTTCGCGGACGAATTGAATCGAGTTGTGTATGATCTAAATTGTAAAATTTTTGCAACTGTCTGTCTACAAACTCTTTACAGGCGCACCTAAATCAGCTAGAATGGGTTTGCGCGCTAGATATGATTATACGTGTGGCAACTACATGGATAATGCGAGTATGTGCAGACGCGCTGTGCGTTACTGAGAATCAGTGTATGGTCGTGACATAGTGCCTTACAAGCTATACGCAGATGTGGCGACTGCGTGGGTAACGCAAGTATGTGTAGACGCGTAGCGCGTTAGGCTAGTATAGATAATCGCGGTATAGTACTTTACAATGACACGCAGATGTGGCGGAATTGGTAGACGCGCTAGCTTCAGGTGCTAGTGCCCTTCGGGGCGTGGAGGTTCAAGTCCTCTCATCTGTACCATAACTTGTATTTAGTGGAACAACGTTAATACTGCCCGCTCAGGCAAAGCGGGCTTTTTTGTTGAGCAAATAGTTGCCTCGCAACTAATGTTTGTGGTTAAATAGAAGTATGACGAACGAAGAGCTAGCGATCAAGATCGATAACCTAAGCGATATCGTTGCTAATCTAGCAAAAACGATGGACGAACGGTTTAAACAGATCGACCAAAGGTTTAAGCAAATTGACGAGCGTTTCGAGCAGATTGACCAAAGGTTTAAGCAAATCGATGAGCGCTTTGAGCAGATCGACCGCAGGTTTGAGCAGGTTGATGAACGCTTTGAACAAATCAACCACAGGTTTGAGCTTATTGATGAGCGTTTTGAGCAAATCAACGAACGCTTTAGGCAAGTTGACGAGCGTTTTGAGCAAATCGATGAGCAGCTTGCTGATATTCGCAAAGACCACAAGACTCTGGTTGATATCGTGAAAGATATGGATCTGGCGGCAGATGAACGATTCCAGGAATTAAAGGCTGGGCAAGCCGAGCTAGCAGCCAGCCAAGAGAGCTTACGGGCCGACCTTGCTGTCGTTCGCCGCGAGCTGTACCATGAGTCTGGCAGCCGCGAGATGGTAGACGACACGCTTTATAACTCGCTTGATAAGCGCTTGCGCCGAGTAGAGGCAAAGTTTCCTGATTTAGCGTCGAGCCAAGCAGTCTAGCTGTTCCGCTCAAAATACGATTGCTCTTCTCTTCTCCTACGCTAGTTTTAAATAAGTGTAAGCGATAGCGTGCATATATTTGGTCTGTTAATCGATTAAGAGGCCACTTTTTGCTAGCGGCGCTAACAATTCTAACAACCTATTTGTAGAAAATATATTTTGGCAGCATCTACCTATACCTGCGGCAAAACATCGCCGTTGACACTAGCGGTAAGCGATCGCAGATTATCACCGACTTTGACGCCTGGATTCATAATACCGAGCGGATCAAAAACTTTTTTGATAGCCGCGTACATTTCGCGAGTGCGAACGTCAAGGTGCTTATACGCGAAATGCGCTGCGATTCGCCCTTCGGCTGCTTGGCCAATGAGCGCGCCATCATACTTAACAGCCAAATTAGACAATTCATCAAAAATCTTGAATAATTTTTGCTTATCTCCAACTTGACGCAGCGACAGCACCGGATGAACCGTGTAAGTTTCGGTTAGCACGTGTCCAGAAATAGGCATATTACAATGCAGACGACCAGCCAAAACTGTTAATGCTTTGGTAAATTCATCGAAACGCGCAGCTGGAATATAAATATCACTATACAAATGCGGCGCAAAAGCTGGGTTTTTGTCAGGTAATTCGGCATAGCGAGCAATATCAAGTGCTGACAACAGCGCGTCATCGGTCGCGTCATCGCTAGAAACTAATTTGACTCCCTCGGTGTTACTGAATGTCTTCTGAATCTTTTTAAGGTTACGAGTGCGAGTGCGAGCATTAAAATCGTCAAATCTGGCGATAATAACCGCCTGCGGGTCGGCTCCGTCCAAGCCAAACCAGTCAAAGTGCCGGCCAGCAGCAGCGGCAGCGCTAAATAGCTGGGCGTCAAAATACTCGGCAAAAGCTGCGCCGCTATCGCGCAATATACGCATAGCGTCATTGGCTACGCTAGCCGAAGCAAATACTAGCGCGAAGACCTCATTGCTCTGGCTAAGAAATTCGGTGCGCAAAATCATCTCGCTGATAATACCTAGCGTACCCTGCGCACCGATGAATAGCGGTGTCAAGTCGAACTGATTTCCTCTCTTGACAGAGGCTATAGAGCTATAGCCAGACTTATCATATTCTGGCAGAGCAGTAATCACGTCGTGGTATTCATCAATGATTGCGTCAATGCCGCGGTAAATATCGCCCTCTAGACTCTGCAGACCTTTCTTGCGGCTGAGCTCGCGCCGGCCAAGCGGGCCTGTCTGCAAAATATCGCCATTTGCCAAAACGATCTCGAGCTGGCTGATAAAGGCGCTTAAATCGCCGTATTTACCGCTAGCCAATCCAGCTAGATTGTCAGCGATAGCTCCGCCAACTGTTCGGCGCGCATCTAGGCCGTCGAGCGGCGGGATGTTAACACCCTGCAGGCTTAGCGCTTGACATAGGGTTCCAATGGTCGTGCCGGGCTGCAAGCGAACTAACCGCTGCTTGGCATCGTACTCAAAAATATTATTCATATGCCGCGACATATCGGCTATCGCCCCGCGGCCAATTGCGCCGCCTGTAGTTCCGCGGCCTGAACCGCGGACGGTTATCGCCTGAACATGCCCGCGTTCAGCTAGCTGCCATGATAATCGTGCCGTTTTGCGAATATCTTCGGTATTGCGCGGCGCGACGATCATCTCTGGCGCAAGACTCAATACTCCAGCATCGTTAATATAAGCCTGCCGCACATCGGGCCGGAAGTCAATCTCTCCTAGCAAATGTCCGCGTAAGTAATTAGCAATTTTGCTCATACACCCTCATCTTCATATAAATCTATTTTAGCATAAGCTGCAGTAATTTTTCGCGAATTTGTTAGAAGTTTGCTATAATTATTTGTGCAAGCAAAATACGTGCGATTTGCACGGCAGCGGTGTGCCGCTAGAGCTTGCAAACGCTCGCGGATGTGGTGGAATTGGTAGACACGCATGCCTTAGGAGCATGTGCTTTCGAGCGTGAAGGTTCAAGTCCTTTCATCCGCACCAAGGAGATTCGATACACACTCTGAGGAAAATACGCATAAAAAATAACCCGTATATCGCGGGCTATTTTAATTCCCCAAAAATCACGAATCACACGATTCTCGGCGGAAAGAGGTGAGATAAGCATTTCCATAACTACGATTGTCCACCACAACAATTTCGTTTCCCAGATTTGGTTCCTCACCTCTTCCTGGATGTGATAATACCATAAGCCCGCCTGGTTTGAGAAGTCCGAAAAGTTTACTAACTGTGGAAAACTGCGGATTTTTGTATGGCGGATCGGCAAAAATTATGTCATACTTGCCTGCGCCGCCAGACTCAATCCATGAATTGACAGGGGCGCTAATAATTTTTGCTTCATTTTGAACGCCTAGCGAGGACACATTATTGCTTAAGATTTTTTGAGCAATTTTATCGCGCTCGACAAACGTTACATGGGCAGCACCGCGGCTGAGGGCTTCGAGACCAACCGCGCCAGTACCAGCAAAAGCGTCTAAAACCTGTGTGCCGTTAATCTCGTTGCCGATACTATTGAACATAGCATTGCGAATCCGCTCGCCCATCGGCTTGGTGCGAGTGTTGTTATCTTTAGGTGCATCTAGCAGTCGCCCGCCGAAACGCCCAGCAATTACTCGGATCGAGCTCATTGGTGCGCCTCGCGGTAGGCGCAGTACCAAAAATACGTGATGACATTAGCGATCAGCGGAATCAACGTTTGCCGCGTCTGCTGCGCTAGATGGGTTGTCCAGCCGCGTTTCCAGAATTCCTCGTACATGCCCAGCGCGTAAACTTGCTGCACCGCATCGAGAAAGACCGTCTGCAAATCCTTATCATCTGCTAGTTTGAGCCAGATTGAATTTGGCGCCGAATCAGGAAATTTGGTCGTCTTGATGCTGGTCGCTACGCCTAGCTCAAATAGCACATGTGTCGCAAATACACCCTTGGCACCCCAATACTCCCAGTTTTTACTAAGAGTCTCGCGCATGGTCGAGCCTCTGATGATGCCTTTCTCGGCGATCGACGCCCGCTCGTTCTGAGGCCGTCCCCACAGCTCCTCGATCTTTTCGCCTAGCGGATAATGATGCGCCGGCGTTAGTCCGTCGGTGATAGCATGCGCCATCCAGGCCGCCTCAAAGGCTGCCCGCACATTATTATTACGCTTTTTAAGCGCCTGCACCAAATTGGCGTAATGATCCATAATCATCTCGACCAGCGCCGTATCGCTGGGGTCGCTGGGGTCGATAAAATGCCACGGCTCATCGACGCCTGGACTTTTGCGCTTAATGCCGTCGGGGCCGTTGTTGCCTTCAAAATGCAAAATATCCTTGGCAGAAGGAAAACCGCGGCCAACCCTTGATATTTTGCGCAAATCGCGGCGAGCAATTCGGTCGATTTTCTGATGCACGCCTATGAAATTACCCGAATGCGAACGAAAAGTAGTACCGCTGTACATGCATTGTATTATAGCACGCCGTTTGGCAGCGGCTCGGCAAAAGGCAAAAGACAGATAGAACTTGCCAAACATAAGCATTGTACTATATACTTGGTTTTAAGTTACGGAGAGCCTACAGATACAAAACATCAGCATTCCTCGGAGGTTAAGTATGCGAAACAGCAAAACCAGCAAACAAACTATAGTCATATCGATTATCGCCGTATTGACAATTATCAATACGATTCTGATAGGTGTAATATTTTTTATTCAGAGCAACAAGTTTTGGTCGGTTGACTATATAACCGAAAACCACACGAGGCGTATAATCAATCTAGAAAAAACAATTAAAAAACTCGAAAAATAATTCTAATTAAGCGTTGTCACCCGCTGGTTGTGGCGGACGCGTGCTTCTAGTGCTGGATATTTCGATAGACTTTCACCGCTATCAATGAAGCGCTTAGCGGCCTTTTGAGCGCGAGCAATCAGCTGCGTGTCGGCTAGCGTGGCAATCTGCAGATTAAGCGCGCCGTGCTGCATGCGTCCGTAAATCTCGCCAGGACCGCGCAAGCTCATATCGACCTCTGCTAGATGAAAGCCGTCGCTGGATTTTTCTATTTCCCGCAAACGCTGCGACGGTTTGTTATTCGTGCTCATCATCAAATAGCAGAAGCTTTGGTGCTGACCGCGGCCGACCCGCCCGCGCAGCTGGTGCAATTGCGCTAAGCCAAATTGGTCGGCGTCCTCGATCATCATAATTGTAGCGTTTGGCACGTCGACACCGACCTCGATGACGGTGGTGCTAACTAAGATATCATATCGTTGGTCTTTAAAAGCTTGCATGATTTGATCTTTTTCGCTAGCAGCCATCTTGCCGTGCAGCATAGCGATGCGGCGGCGGCCAAAAATACTATTTTTGAGTCGCTTGTATTCGGCTTCGACACTTTTGCGATCGTTAGAATCGCTATCGGTAATTAAGCTGCAAACTACGTAAACCTGGCGACCCTGGGCAATTTGCTGGTCGATAGCAGTATAAGCAGCCTCGCGCGAAGGCGGCGAAATAATTTTGGTAAGAATCGGCCGCCGACCGCGCGGCTGCTCGTCGAGGACGCTGACGTCTAGCTCGCCGTAAACAGTTAGCGCCAAACTGCGCGGAATCGGCGTGGCAGTCATCGCTAAGAGGTGCGGCATGGCGGCTACCGATGGTTTTTTCGAATCTGACGGGGCGCTCGACACGCTTCCTTCACCTCCGTGTCTCGCTCGCGAGCCTGGGGCTGCGCGCCCGGTCTCTCGAGACGAGCCAGCGGTAATAGTCACAGGTTCAGAAAGCGTGTCGAGCACCCCTGCTTCTAGTCTCTCGTCCTTAACCTTCATCAGCAGCCTCTGCCGCTGCTCGACACCGAAGCGATGCTGCTCATCGATAATCACGAAGCCCAGGCGGTGAAACTCCACCTTATCCTGGATGAGCGCGTGCGTACCGACAATCACATCGACCGCACCGTTAGCGATTTGCTGATAAAGCATAGCGCGAGCTTTGCCTTTGACGCTGCCAATTAGCAATCCGACCGTCACGCCGAACGGCTCGAGCAGTTTAGACAACGTTTGGGCGTGCTGCCGCGCCAAAATCTCGGTCGGCGCCATCAACGCTGTCTGATAGCCAGCACTCGCTGCCTGCCGCGCTGCCAATCCGGCCACCACTGTCTTGCCGCTGCCAACGTCGCCTTGTAATAAGCGATTCATCGGCCTAGCATTTTCGAAATCTTGCAAGATATCCCAGGCGGCGCGGCGCTGAGCATTGGTTAGTGTAAATGGCAGTTTCTTGACAAAATCCTGTACGACAGACTTTTCAAACGGGATCGCGAAGCCAGCTAGCTTCTGGTTGTCAATTTTGTTGAGCTGGCTAGCCAAAACCAGTTCGAATAGCTCTTCAAAGGCTAAGCGCTGGCGAGCCTGTTCAACTTCCCTTTCGTTGCGCGGAAAATGCATCGCCGAAATCGCTGCCGCGCGGTCGAGCAACTTCTCGTTCTTGACAACGCTCGGCGGCAAAGTTTCGGGCAAAACACTCATTAGCGGGCGCAATTGCTCGATAACTTTGCGTACTGTTTGCGATTTTAGCCCGCGCACCGCATGGTAAACTGGCAGCAGCCGATCAGCTTGTACTGGCAGCTCCTTGGCAAGCTCGGCTGTCGGGTTGGTTAGCTGGTAGCGGCCGTAGTTATACTCAAACGTGCCGCTGAAATAAAACCA
>CALHTM010000011.1 GCA_938039975.1 uncultured Candidatus Saccharibacteria bacterium | reverse complement strand
CAGCCAGGACAAAGTGGTACTACCCCTAACTACCAGCCAGGACAAAGTGGTACTACCCCTAACTACCAGCCAGGACAAAGTGGTACTACCCCTAACCACCAGCCAGGACAAAATCTCAACCGTCAACCTAACCCAGAAAAACTTCCGTTCTTTGAGGATCTCGATAGGTACGCTCGTCTTTTGGCTCTCGAGGAATCTAAAGGCGGCAACAGAGGTATTATTAGCCGTATTTGGACTAGCCGAGAGAATAGGCGGCGGGCAGAGCGCCTCAGCTATATGCGCGACGTAGAGGATGATTTGCGAGAGCAAGTCATGGAGCATTTGTCCGAGAAGGTCAATGCTAAGCGCCAGAGAGGCGAATATAACGGTACCGACGACGAAATTGCGCAGCAAATGTCCGACGAGATGTTTGATGAGCAACGCAGAATATTTGGCATGATACAGCGGAAGAAGAATGAGGCCTTGGAAGAAGAAGCTGGCAAGTGGCATAACCGCGTCTTGGCGAAGTTGGGCAGCTTCATCGCTGCTAGAGGATCTAAGAAGAAGAGTAATCTGAAGGCTGGTGCAGTTGGTTTTGCGCATGGCGCTGTCAAGGGCACGGCAGTTGGCATAATTTCAGGCCTCTTTGGTGCCGTTTGGCCAATATCGATGGCTGCTGGCGCGGTTGCTTCGTTCGCTGGCGATGCTGCTATTAGGCGTGGTGTTCGTCTAGACGCTATGCAACAACGCCGCAAAAAACGCGGGATAAGGGAAGTCGCTGGCGATGATGAATTTAGTCAGATTAAAGAAGCGGCTGGCAGAATTGGCGGATTACAAGGTCAACAGCATGTTGCCGACGAATTGTTTAAGCGAACCCGTAAAGCGGCCGAAGAAGACCGAGATAAAATATCGAGAGAAGTCGAACAGCGAATAAAAGATAACGGGGTGGCTCTGGCTCTCGGTAGGCTTGCTGGTGGTGCTGTCGGCGGACTTGGCGGCCGCTGGGTCGGCCAGCAGCTCCACGACCATACGCCGGTAGGCCATATGGCCGATAGTTTGCGCGATAAAATAATGGGTGATAAGGCTGAGGCTGCTGCAGCTTCTAATTCAGGAGGTGGTGGTTCGGGAGGCGGTGGTTCAGGTGGTAGCCCGGGTGGCCCGCCGCCAGCACCAACAGAAGCTGATTTCAGCGGTTACACTGATAAATATCCGTGGGATTGGGCGGTTGATCAGTTCGGCGAGAATAATGCTATATCTAAATTGTATGAATTAGCTGACGCTGCAGCGCAGGATGGCCACAATATCCAGTGGCATGGTTACGGCGATACCCAATGGCTGTCGATAGACGGCAATAGCGATACAAAAACAGTCTTGGAGATTTTGAACAATTACAAATGATCCGATGGCATAAATAAAAAGGAGGGATAAATAAGTGTTTAACATTGACGATAATTTGCTAGCAGCAATCGGCTATAACGTCGCGACGCTGTCAGAGGAGAAGAAAAATCAATATCGGCGCGAGATATCCGAAGAGCTCAATCAACGGGCTTCTGCAGAAGTCTTGGCGCGATTATCAAAGCAAGAGGCGCTAGAGTTCGAAGATGTCAATAGTAATCCAGATCGGACGCGGCGCTGGCTGGCTGAGTTTCACGGCGATTATGCTAGCCGCCAGGATTACCAGGCTATCCGTGAATTGTTCGAAACTGACGAAGATGCGATGAGTTTCTATGCGTCTGCGCTGTGGATGCGCTATGCTGTGCCAGATTACGGCAAAATCATGCAAGAAGTCATGAATGAATACGTCGAAGAATTGGCCGATATGCGCCGCGCTGTCAATGAGCAGCTCGGTATTGCGTAGCAGCACTATAATCGGTATACTAAATGCATAGGCAAGAGGGGGTGAAATGTTTCAATTAGACGATAAGTTTCTAGAAGAGGTGGGTCTGGGCAGCTTACCAGACGACCAGAAAAAACTGTTTCTCGACCACTTTCGCGAGCAGCTAGAGCTGCGTGTTGGTTTGCAGCTTAGCGAGGGTTTGAGCGATATGCAGCTGGCGGAGTTTGAGAGTTTTATGGATCGCGATATGGTGCGGGTGACGTCCTGGCTGGACGCTAACGCGCCGGATTTCGAAAATGATCAGATTTATGTACAATTGAAAGCTAATGCGCCGGCTAATGTGCCGCAAAATGCGATACTAGCAGAGTACGCATCGCTGAAGTGGTTGGGTCAGCATCGTCCGAACTATCGCGAGGTGGTGATGCAGACGGTCAAGGCTCTCAAGGAAGAAGTTATCGCCAACCGCGATATGATTCTTCTAGGCGACGCGGGAGCATAGGCTACGGCCGCGGTTGGGATTTAGGTGCTTGCGATTGCAATTGTCGTGGTTGACGGTTGCGGCTATCTTTGCAGCGGGTAGCCGCGCAAGAAAGCGTCGGCACTGATAGTTTTGCCGCTAGGGGCGATTAGTTCGTCAATTGCTAGGTAGGTGCCGTCGGCGCATTTGATGTCAAGCGGTGTTTCTGGAGTAGAGACGGCGCGGGCTTTGGTGATGATTAGGTCATATTGGTCGACTTTTAGGCGCGAACGCGGATAAGTCAGGTGGGCGCGAATTTTGGCTTCCGCTTGGTCTGCGGTTAGCTGTTGCAGATCGAGGCGGCTGTCGTCTTTGCTGAGCAGCGAGCAATAGGTGGCGCGGCTATCGTCTTGCGGTGTTGGCTGTAGTATACCGTTTATGATGTCAGGTAACTTCTGTGTTAATAATTGCGCGCCGAGCTGTCCGAGGGTTTGATAAAGCTCGGGCTGGGTCTCGGTAAGGGTTAGCGGGTAAACTTCTTGGTGGTATATCGGGCCGGCATCCATCGCTTGTTCTAACTGCATGATGGTCACACCGGTGGTTTTATCTCTGTTAGCGATAGCTGATTCGATGGGCGACGGGCCGCGGTATTTTGGCAGCAGCGACGGATGAACGTTGATGATACCAGGCTGGAATAGGTCGATGATTGTTTGCGGGATAATCTTGCCGTAGCTAACCAAGACGCCAGTTGGCTGCGGCGTAATATTTTTTATATCACTTATGATATCTTTTAGTCGTTTTGGCTGCCAGACTGGAATATGGTGCTGGCTAGCGAATTGTTTGACGGCAGGCTGGATAAGCTTGTTGCTGCGGCCGCGGCGGGAGTCTGGCTTGGTGATGACGGCCACGATATTAAAACCAGCTTCAACGAGCGCGCGCAGGCTATATAAGCTAAAGTCTTCGGTGCCGAAGAATACTATCGGCTGGCGGCTAATCCCAGAGGTCGGCGTTGTCTTTGACATATCTCTCGTAGTCGAGCGGATCGAGCTCGCCCTCGTCGTTTAAGCGGTAAAAAGCCTGGTGATCGTCGCGAATGTGGTCGACGAAAACGATGCCGTTGCAGTGGTCTATTTCGTGCTGCAAGACGCGCGCTAGAAAGCCGTTGGCCTTGATGCGGATTTCGTTGCCGTCGATATTGATGGCTTTAACGCGGATTCTGCTGTAACGGGGAACTTTGCCGTAAAAATCCTTGACACTGAGACAGCCTTCGTAGTCGTAGATGATTTCGCCTTCGTACTTGACGATTTCTGGATTGATTAGCGGGATAAATTCTTGGTTGTCTTTGTCCTCGAAATCGGCGCGAACGATAACGACGCGCTCGAGGCGGTCAATCTGCACGGCAGCCAGGGCAGCGCTAATTTCGTGTGGCCGGGAATTCTCCCAGTCGATACTGGCGTCAGTCATATCCTTGATAAGCTGGCGGGTTTCGTCGGAGACGACATGAACTCGCTGCGATTTCTGGCGCAGGTGCGGATTTGGCAGGGTAATGATAGCTTCTTTCTTCACAACTTTATATTATAACAGATTTGCCGGATCGATGTCGTATTGCCAGTGTGTTCGGGGTAATTGGCTGGCAATGGCGAGCAGTTTGGCGCGGTTAGTTGACTTGACGACGATTTGCCAGCGGTAGGTGTCGCGAACTCGCTCGTAGAAGGCTGGCGTCGGCCCGAAAATAGTAATATCAGGATATTCGCTGCGTAATTGAGCGGCGAATTTTTGGGCGTTGCGAATGGCGGTGGCTTCGGTTTTGTAAATGCAGGTTAATTTGAGGAGGTAAACAAACGGCGGAAAAATGCCGCGGCGGCGTTCGGCTAGTTCGCTGGCGTAGAAGCTGGCATAATCCTGGCGGATACCTTGGGCAATGGTCGGGTTTTGCGGCTGGTAGGTTTGGACGACGACTGATGTTGGCTGGTTGTTGCGGCCGACTCGGCCGATGACTTGGGCGAGCAGCTGGAAAGTGCGTTCGCGCGTAGTGAAATCAGGCAGTGCTAGGCCGGCGTCAGCTTGAATAATACCGACTGTGGCCAGGCGGGGCAGGTCGAGACCTTTGGCGACAACTTGGGTGCCAATGATGATATCGATATATCCGTCGTAGAGTTCTTGATAGCGCTGATTGAGGCTATTTTTGCTGGTAATGTCGCCGTCGAAGCGGGCGATGGCGGCTTGCGGGAAGAGCTTTTGCAGTTCGCTCTCAATCAGTTTGGTGCCGATGCCTTTGTGGACAATATCAGTGCTGCCACAATCAGGACAGGCGGTGGACACGCGTCCGCGGTATCCGCAAATGTGGCAAATTAGCGCGTGCTGGTCGGCGTGCAAAGTCATTGGAATAAAGCAGCGCGGGCATAAAGCGCTCCAGCCGCAGTTCTGACAAAGAGTGGTGCTGGCGGTGCCGCGGCGATTGTGGTAAATTAGCGTTTGTTTGTTGTTTTCGAGATTCTGATTAATAGTATTTATTAATAAGTCGGATAGAAAACGGTGCCGCAAAAAGCCGTTTTTCGATGTCATATCTACAACGTTTATAGAGGGAGTGATGATGTTTGGGTTGGCGCGGGCTGGTAAATTGATGATGGGCCGGCCAGTTTTGGCAGCGAGGTAATATTCGCTGACCAGCGGCGTGGCTGAACCTTGTACTACGGTAGCATGGTGATACCGGGCTAGAATAGCGGCTGTCCGCAAGGCAGAGTAGCGCGGTGTTTGGTCTTGTTTGAGTGCTGGTTCGTGAGCTTCGTCGATAATGATCGCGCCGATGTTGTTAAATGGCATAAACAAGGCTGAGCGCGGACCGATAACGACATTTGGCTGGGTAGTATTGAGTGCTTGCAGCCAAGCGTGGTGGCGCTGGGCTTCGGTTTGTTGCGAATGGGTGGTGATGAGGTTGGGAAAAGAGTGTTGAAATTCGGCGATTAGCTGGGCGGTTAAAGCAATCTCTGGAACAATTACGATGACAGATTTGCCGGTAGCGATTAGTCTTTTGGCGTATTCTATGTAGACGGCGGTTTTGCCGCTGCCAGTGACGCCGTGCAGAATAACGGTGCTGCTTTTGGTGTTTAGCAGGTTGTCAATGGCGGCCGACTGGTCTTTGTTGAGTACAAAATGTGTTCTATCTCTTCGTGTCGCTACAGTGCTGTTTAAGCTTAGAGTGCGGCGTTTCTTGGTGAGGCCGCTTGGCAAGATGGTTTGTAAAACTAATGCCAGATGAGCGATGTAGTAATTACTCATCCATTGTGCAGTTTGCAACAACGGACGCGGTAACGGGGGTAGATCGAGGATTGTTGTAATTTCTTTAGTAGCAAAATCAGGTTTAGTTGTTTTTTTTACAACTATACCGGTGAGCAATTGCTGACCGATTGATATAATGACAACAGCGCCGATAGCCAGAGGCTGCTGGCTGCTGTAAGTGAATACGCAAGCGTCGGCTTTAACGATTTTGGTGGGCGCTACTTCATAATAATGCATCGCCTAATTATACCTTGTCTACGGCAATTTAACACGCTACTATAAGCATATGTATTTCGAGAGTAGATCGCAAGCAGGAAAGATTTTGGCTGATCAATTGGTAGCCAAATATCGCTACGAAAACTGCGCTGTGGTAGCGCTAAGCAACGGCGGCGTAGTGGTGGGCGAGCAAATTGCAGCGCAACTGCACTGCGTGTTGATGTTGTTGGTATCGCAGGATATCGAGATACCAGGCGAAGGAATGAATTTTGGAGCGGTGTCGCAAACTGGCGATTTCACATATAATGATGAGTTTTCGGCAGGCGAGATTGATGAGTATACGAGCGAATTTCACGGTTATTTGGCTGAGAAGAGACGTGAAACGTATAGTAGTCTCAATCGCTTGATCGGCGATGGCGGTACAGTCGATAAAGATATGCTGAAAGATCGCGTGGTGGTGCTGGTATCGGATGGCTTTGCTAATACTGCTAGCGTTGGAGTGGCTTTAGACTTCTTGAAGCCGATTAGGATTCTGAGGTTGGTCGTAGCATCGCCAGTGGCGTCGGTGGCAGTGGTTGATCGGCTGCACATTACTGCTGATGAGCTACATTTGCTGGACGTTAAAGAGAATTTCTTGGGAGTTGATCATTATTATGAAGATAACAATGTGCCAACACTACAGCAATCAATTGATAAGATTAGCCAAATCATATTGAATTGGCGATAAATGGTCTTGAATTGGTTATGAAAAGAATGTAGAATAAAAAGCAACAGAATAAACTAAACTGGAAGAAAGGGGCTTGGCTAGATGCTTGATGTGTTCATTACCTCGCGGGTGCGTCGTAAGATAGTTGTCGTCTATGCCAAATATCCAGATTTTCGGACGCATGTCCGCGGTTTGGCCAAGCTGATCAAGGAAGACCCCGGCAACATCCAGCGCGAATTGCGCCGGCTGGAAAAGGTCGGTTTTTTGCATGCCGAAAAGCAGGGTAATACACGGATTTACTCGACTAATAAACAATTCCCGATTTTCAAAGAATTGCAAAGTATTGTCATTAAGTCGCAGCAGCACGCTAATAGCAATCGGCCGAAACGTACAACTTCCGAGATTAGTAGATGACCTTATTCGAGCAGATTTTGACGGCGCGCGGTCTGACGACGCGGGCAGCGCGCCAGGCTTTTTTGCAGCCAGATTATATGGCGGTGAAACATGATCCGTTTTTGTTGCCGGACATGAAGAAGGCAGTGGCGCGGTTGAAACAGGCGCGGGAGCAGGGCGAAAAAATTGTTATTTACGGCGATTATGACATTGACGGACTGAGCGCTACGGCGCTGCTGCTGGATGCCTTTGGTAAGTTTGGTTTTGAGGACGTCGATGCTTTCATTCCGAACCGTTTTGTTGAGGGTTATGGCATGACCATGGGTGCGGTGGACAAGGTGCGCGATATGGGCGCAGATTTGATCGTGACAGTGGATACCGGCAGTTTGTGTCATACGGAGATCGCGTATGCCGCTAGCTTGGGAATTGATACGGTGGTGACAGATCATCATAACGTGGCCGAGACTCCGCCGCCGAGCGTGGCGGCGGTGAATCCGAAATTTCCGGGACATACTTATCCATTCCGCGATTTGTGCGGTGCGGGCGTGGCGTTTAAGTTGGTGCAGGCGCTGCAGACAGAACTAGATGGGTTACCTGACGGCTATGAAAAATGGCTGCTCGATTTGGTGGCGTTGGGGACGGTTTGTGACATTGTGACGTTGGCTGATGAAAATAGGGCAAATGTGTATTGGGGCTTGGAGGTGTTGAAAAAACAACAACGCCCAGGACTGAAAGCGTTGATGGCGGTGGCGGGTATTGAACCAGAGCAGGTCAATGCTAGGCATTTGGGGTTTGGTTTGGGTCCGCGAATGAATGCGGCGGGTCGGCTGGAGACGGCACAGCACGCGTTGGACATGTTGGTGGCGCACGATGGACTGGCGGCGCTGGAGGCAAGCGAGAAGTTGGAGGAATTGAACGTTAAGCGGCGCGATATTCAGGACGCGATTTTTGAGGAAGCGTGTGTGCAGGCTGAGAAATTGGCTAATGACCGGGTGCTGGTAGTCAGTAGCGACGGCTGGAATCACGGCGTGATTGGTATCGTGGCGTCGAAATTGGTGGAAAAATATAAAAAGCCGGTGTTTATCATTGGCGAGCGCGGTGAGGAGGCGACTGGTTCGGCGCGCAGTTTTGGCGATTTTTCAGCGGCCGATGCCGTGCGGGCGGCTGACGACATCATCATCAAAGGCGGCGGGCACGGAGCAGCGGCGGGCGTGACGCTGGCGACTGGGAAAATTGGCGATTTTCGTCGTCGCGTTAATGAGTTTTATGATTCGCTGCAATTAACAAATCAAGAGCGATATTTGTTGCCGCGGGCTGATGTGGAAATCGGCGATTTTTCGGAAATTGATGAGGAATTGGTGGCAAATCTGGCGAAAATGGAGCCATTTGGCAATGGTAATCCCGAACCAGTGCTAAAAATTACCAGGGCATCAGTTTTGAGCATGCGACGAATGGGCGCGGATGGGCAACACGTTAAATTAGCGCTGCGTGACAAAAACGGTAAAGTGTTGCAGATGCTGGCATTTAACGCGCCAGAGGAGTTTTTCCGCGAGCCAGGCGACGAGGTTTCAGTGTGGTTTCAGTCAACCGTCAACGAGTGGCAGGGAGTGCGGACGGTTGAGGGGCGACTGCTGCATATTATTTTACTGGATTGATACTTGGCCGGGTAAAATTTTGCTTTGCAAAAGTATTCCTCATCTGATATAATGCATAACGATATGGTACGAGTTACACGTAAAGACGAGAAAGAGGCGAATGAAAACGTTCTTCGCCGTTTCAACCGCCGGCTTTTGCAAAGCGGCGTGATGCAGAAAGCCAGAGCGTCAATGCGCTTTGAAAAACCGATTAGCAAAACAGTACGGCGCAGCAGGGCAATTGTTCGCCGTATGCGCAAGGCGGAAAAGACGCAGAAGTTGCGTTTGGGGGTTCGCTAGCCAATGGCGCTGAAGGCGCGAATTAAAGATGAAATGAAAGCCGCTTTACTTAGCGGCGATCGTTTTGTTGGCGAGACGCTGCGTAATCTGACGGCAGCAATTCTGGATGAAGAGGTTAGGCTAGGCAAGCGCGATGAAGGCCTGAGCGATGAAGAAATCGAAAAAGTCGTTGCTCGCGAAGTCAAAAAACGCAACGAATCGGCTAAAATCTACCGCGATAACAACCGTCCAGATTTGGCCGAACCAGAAGAGCGGGAAATTGAGATTCTGCAGGCATATTTGCCGAAGCAGCTAGATGAAACTGAGCTGGCGGCGATTATCGAGGCGAAAATAGCCGAACTTAGCGTAACTGGGCCGCAGGCAATGGGCCAGGTTATTGGCGCAGTTAAAAAGCAAGTTGGCAACGCGGCGGATGGTGCGGCGATTGCTCGTATTGTAAAACAAAAGTTGGATTAACAGGAAGAAGGTATCATGATTGTATTTTTTGGCCCGGCTGGCGCAGGTAAAAGTGTCCAAGGGCAAATGCTGGCAGCGCGTAATGGCTGGCGCTGGTTGAGCGCGGGCCAGTTGCTGCGCGACACGCGCGATCCTGAGCTATTTGCGCAGATGCGGACTGGCGGCTTGGTTGATCCGGAAAAGGTGAATAAACTAATCGGTGAAGCGCTAGGCCGAGCCAAAGATATCGATCGCGTGGTGCTAGATGGTTATCCGCGGCAATTAGCACAAGCAAAATGGTTGATTGAGCATCGTCCTGAGCATGGTCGGGACGTTGCGTTGGTGATTGTCTTGGAGGTGCCGCGTGCTGAGTTGCTGCACCGCCTGAAGGTACGCGGCCGTATCGACGATACGCCCGAGGTAATTGATGAGCGCTTACGGATTTATCGGCACGAGATGTATCCAGTTCTTGATTATTTGACAGAGCACGGAGTTAATATCGCTCACCTGGACGGAACAGGTACGGTTGGGCAGGTTCACGATCGGATTATGGAGGAGCTGCAAGCATGCAGGATTGTTTAATTACTGGCGAGAAAACTCCCGAGCAAATTCAGGCTATGCGCGATGGCGGCAAGAAATTAGCGCAGATTTTCCAAGATATTCGCGATTATATTCATGCTGGTATGAGCGAAAAAGATATTGATGCGTTCGTTGATAGCAAGATAAAAGAATATGGCGCTTCGGCGACTTACAAAACAGATGAGGTGAACTTCCCGGGGGTTATTTGTATCAGTACTAACGACGAAATCGTGCATAGCCCGGCGAGCGATTATATCTTTCAAAAGGGCGATGTGGTGAGTTTTGACTTGGTGATTACTTATAAAGACATGAAGGTCGATAGCGCCTTCACGATGGTGGTTGACGATAAGCCGAAAGGCGCAGTCAAACACCTGTTAACGACCACCGAGAGAAGTTTGTATGCCGGGATTGATGCAATTAAAGGCGATGTTCGTACTGGCGACATCGCAGCTGCGATTGAAAAAGTTTTGAAAGATGGCAAATTAGGAATTATCCGTGAATTAGTTGGGCACGGTGTCGGTTTGAAAATGCATATGCCGCCAGATGTGCCGAACTACGGCCGCAAACACACTGGCGTACTGTTACACCCGGGCGATACGATTGCTATCGAGCCGATGGCGACGCTGGGCGGCGAGAAAATTGTTACTGATAAAGATGACGGTTGGACGATTCGTACGCGCGATGGTAGTTTGGCTGCACACTTTGAACACACAGTTCTGATTACCGAAAACGGTGCTGAAATTATTACGCAGTTGTAAATAACTATACGGGTTATGCTATAATATCCCTATATGCAAGAACAATCTCGATATGCAGTTGGTATAGATGTCGGAACTACGATGATTCGGTGCGTGGTCGGGCATGTAGATACGACGACTGGCACGCCGACAATCGTTGGCGTTGGCGAATACCCGAATAGTGGTATGCGCAAAGGCTCGGTCTCGAACCTAAACGGACCGTCTGAGGCGATTGATAAGGCTTTGGGCGATGCTGAGCGAATGAGCGGCTACCAAGTCAATGATGCGACTGTTAGTATAAATGGTTCACACATTACTAGTACGCGTACTGACGGTATGATTGCCGTTGGTATGGCCGATCACGAAGTTAACGAAGACGATCTTTATCGCATAGAAGATGTTGCAACGACTGGCAAGGTACCAGCTAACCGCAAAATATTGAAGGTCGTACCGTTTAGCTACACGATTGACGGGCAGGGCGGAGTTAAGAATCCGCTAGGCATGACGGGCACACGCCTCGAGATTAGCGCTAATGTGGTGTCGGCAATGGCGCCGTATGTAGTAAATCTCGAAAAGGCGGTTGAGGGCGCTACTGTGCGGCCGAATGACGTGGTGCCGTCAGTGATGGCAGCGGCTAAGGCTGTGCTAGACGATTCTCAGATGGAGAATGGCGTGGCGGTTATCGATCTTGGTGGGGCGACTACTGGCGTAGCAATCTATGAAGAGGGTGATCTGCAATATATTGGCGTGGTACCGTATGGCGGCATTAATATAACGAACGACTTGGCGATTGGACTGAAAATTGATCCAGAAATAGCTGAAGAAGTAAAGCTAAAACATGCATCGGCTACTAACCGCAATAAATCTAGCAAAGTTTCGGTTAAACATGATGGCGAGAGTCTAGAATTTGATATTGCCGATATTGATGAAATTGTTGAGGCGCGGTTAGAAGAGATTTTTGAAGCGGTTAACAAAGAATTGAAGAAAGCTGGTCGTGCCGGACGCCTGCCGAGCGGTGCTGTCCTAACGGGCGGGACAGCTAATATGAAAGGTATCGTTGAGTTTGCCAAAGCCCAGCTCGGCGTAGCTGTTCGTAAAGGTAAAGCTAAGGGTTATGGCGGCGTGGTCGATAATGTTGATAAACCTGAATTTGCGGCGGCAATTGGCTTAATGCTGGTTGATATTAATCCTGACGGCTATCATAGTGCTGCGGTTGATTCTAGCAAGTCGGGCAGTAAAGGCGGGCTTTTCCGTTCGCTATTTAACAGGTTTCGGCCATAGGTGATATACTAGAAATAAGATCCAGAGAATAAGGGGTAAGGAGTTGTAATGCCAGAGGTAAAACCGAGCGAAATCCAAACATTCGCAAGCATCAAAGTCGTTGGCGTCGGTGGCGCCGGCGGTTCGGCGGTTAACCGTATGAAAGACGCGGGGCTAAATGGCGTCCAGTTTATAGCTATGAATACAGACGCGCAGGCTTTGCATAATTCAAAAGCCGATGTCAAAATTCACTTGGGCCATAATACAACGAATGGTTTGGGAGCTGGTGCCGATCCAGCCGTTGGTGAAGCAGCAGCCCGCGAGTCGATTGATGAAATTCGCGAATCGCTAGAGGGAGCTGATATGGTGTTTGTGACGATTGGTGCTGGTGGTGGAACTGGCTCGGGAGCGGGTCATGTGGTAGCTGAAGTAGCGCGCGATCTCGGTATTTTGACTGTTGGCGTGGCTACCAAGCCGTTTAGCTTCGAAGGCGAAAAGCGCCGGGCTAATGCTGAGTGGGCGATTGCTCAGTTGGGCCGGCAAGTCGATACGCTAATTTCTATCCCGAATGATCGGCTGCTACAAACTATTGATCGTCGAACGCCACTGCTTGAGACTTTCAAGATTGCCGATGATGTACTGCGCCAAGGTGTGCAGGGTATTTCAGAGCTGATAACTGAGCATGGTTTGATTAATCTCGACTTTGCCGATGTCAAGGCCATCATGAGTAATGCTGGATCGGCGTTAATGGGTATCGGCCGGGCTAGCGGTGAAGGCCGGGCAGCACAGGCAGCGCAGCAGGCAATTGAATCGCCGCTGATTGAGGTATCGATTGATGGGGCTAAGGGTGTACTCTTTAACGTTACTGGCGGCTACGATATGAGTATGGCCGAAATTCAAGAGGCGGCTGAGATTATCACGAGTGCCGTTAGCCCAGATGCTAATATTATCTTCGGTGCTACATTGAAGCCAGAATTAGAAGACGAGTTAATTATCACGGTGATTGCGACTGGCTTTGATAATGCATACTATCAGCAGCAGGCAGAGGAATTGACGGCGCCAGTAGAACAAGCGCCGGCTGTTCAAGCGCAATCAATTAGCGAAGCTGTCGATGACATCGATATGGACTTATCGCATCAGTCGGCAGCAGCACAATTTGCTAGCGAGGATACAGCAGACATATGGGGTAGCTCGGTTGATGAGGATGATGAAGACGATACGCCAGCCTTTTTGCGGCGTCGCCGAAAAAATAAGCACAACGACGAGGACTAAATGAAAGGGATTAAAATCGGCAACAGTCGCGTACTAGAGTCGAGAGAATCGGCTGACGGTATTACGATTCGCCGCCGCCGCGAAACCCCCGATGGCAAGCGTTTTACGACGTATGAGCGAATCGAACGTCCGAATTTGGCAGTTATTAAATCTAGCGGAGCTCGCGAATTGTTTGAGCGAGCAAAGTTAGCTAACTCGATTCGCCGTTCAGTTGGTAAGTTCTTCAAATCGGAAGTTGAACTGGAGGAAATAATCGATGCCGTGGAAGATCGTGCGCATAGCTTGGGTGAGAGCGAAATTGAATCTCGTTTGATTGGCGAGTTTGTGCTTGACGAGCTAGCAAAACGTAACGAAGTCGCATATGTGCGCTTCGCCAGCGTATTTCAAAAGTTCAAGACGCTGGATGATTTCGTCAAAATATTAGAGCAGCGCCGCCAGAAAGGGCAGGAATAATGCGGGTAGTCGTAGTGTACCGGACGGAAAGCGATTACGCGCGCCGAGTGATAGATTTTTTGCATGACTTTAATCGGCAGACAGGGCATACGATTGAGGAGATTGATCCAGATTCGGCCGAGGGTAGTGATTTTTGCCGAACGTACGATATCGTTGAGTATCCGACGATTATCGCGCTAAGTGCTGATAGCCAGATGCAAAATATGTGGCGCGGGCTGCCTCTGCCAACGATTAGCGAGGTAAGTTTTTATGTTTGAGAAGTTGCGCAAGCGGCTGCCGGGCAAAGAGTCAAAGCGCCAGCAATTGGCGGCGCTATTGATGCTGGTTGGCAGCGGCTTGGGCTTGTTGGCTTCGTTTGTATTGTCGATTGAGTCGCTGACGCTCGCTAAAAATTCGCATGCCGTGTTGAACTGCGACTTGAACGCGGCGATGAGTTGTTCGACGGTGGCGAACCATTGGTCGGCGGCACCGCTTGGCTTTCCTAATAGTTTTATTGGTATGATGACACTGCCGGTAATGGTGACAATTGCGGTGGCGCTGCTGGCGGGTGCGAAGTTTCCGAAGTGGTTTATGTGGGGCGCGCAGCTTGGCACAGTGGCTGGTCTGCTGTTTGCTGGTTGGATGTTTTATATGAGTTATGTTGAGATTGGTGCGTTGTGTCCGTGGTGCTTGACACTGGACGTGGGTATGCTGCTGATTTTTTATGGACTAACCAGTCACAATGTTTTGAACAAAATTATTGAACACCGCGGGTTGCGCCGATTTGTTGATCAGGGTTACGATACGCTAGTGTTGGCCTCGGTGGCGGCGCTGATAGTTATGGCGATTTTGGCAAAGTTTGGTAGTCAAATTATATAGTCCGGGCAGTTGAGCGTGCAAGTTGCTTGTGCTAAAATGGTAGCAGTCTAAGCTATTTTTGCTTGAGGCGACAGGCGAGGTATAAGTGGAGGGTAATTGCGAGCAACTTGGGTTGAGAATACGACGCAAACGGACGGTTTTAGTATATATTGCGGTTGGTTTTTTGGTGCTAGTTGTCGGTGTAGTTGTTATGGCGCGATGGCTAGCTCGTTCGACTGAGGCGCTAATGCCGGCGGTGCCCTCGGGGCGTGTAAAAGTTGAACAAGCGAATTATCGATTGTATCAGTCGTCAAGTACACTAGCGCCTGGCACTCCGTTGGCGGCTGGCAATACAGTAGCAAGACTACCGCAGGCTGGCGCTAGCTTTCGTGTGCGAGTTGGTATGGAGAATAAAGAGAGGTTCATGTCTGCTAAGCAATCATCGGCTGGTTTTTATCATAGCTGTGCTATCGTTTTGAATGATAAAGCGTACTGTTGGGGCAGTAATAATAATGGTCAGCTAGGTAACGGCTCGACTACTAGCTCTAGAGTTCCTGTCGCAGTAAATATGTCTGGCGTATTAGCTGGGAAGACGATTAAACAGATCTCAGTCGAGTTTTCGACTAATTGTGTTGTCGCGTCCGACAACAAAACATACTGTTGGGGTGGTAATAGTAATGGCCAACTTGGTAATGATTCGCTGACTAACTCTAATATTCCTGTTGCGGTTAATACATCTGGTGTGCTGGCTGGTAAAACAATAAAACAGGTAAATACTGGCGGTTTTCACACATGTGCTTTGGCTATTAGTAGCAAGATGTACTGTTGGGGGCTTAACGTTAATGGCCGGCTTGGTAGCAGTTTGACTTCGGTATTGTCTAAGGTGCCCGTCGCAGTAAATATGTCCGGCCTATTGGCAGGTAAAATTATTAAACAAATGTCAGTTGGATACTCTAGTAATTGTGTTGTCGCATCGGACAATAAAGTGTATTGTTGGGGCGGCAACAATAATGGTCAGCTAGGCAACGGCTCGACTGCCAATTCTAGGGTCCCCGTTGCAGTAAATATGTCTGGAGTATTAGCTGGGAAGACGATTAAACAGATCTCAGCGGGAGGTGATCACAGTTGCGTTATAGCTTCCGACGATAAGCTGTATTGCTGGGGATTTAACAGTAATGGTGAACTTGGTAACAACTCTAGTGTTAGTTCTAGTGTTCCTGTTGCGGTTAATACTGACGGTGTTCTTGCTGGTAAGGTTATTAAACAAATGTCGGCAGGGTTTTCAAATACTTGTGCTGTAGATTCTGGCTATGGTATATACTGCTGGGGCTATAACAGTAATGGTCAGCTAGGCAATAACTCAACAAATAATTCTCGAGTTCCTACCTATGTCTACGTTCCCAAAGAAAACACCACCATTGCCGCTAACGCCGTGAAGCTCCGTGCTCAGTACGCTAAAAAGACTGCGGCGACGTGCCAGGCGGTGGCAGCGGGTTGGCAGGATGTGACCAATAACTCGGCTTTGGCGTACTCGGCAGCTGGTCCGAACAATGGGACAGCGATTGCGGCGATGGCTAATAATCCAGGTTTGCCGCCAACTAGTGTTGGTCACAGCTATCAATCAATAGTCCGCCCAGGTAGCGATACGCAACTGACTTTCACGAACAATCGTGATATTAATTCTGGTGAGACGGGCCTGTGGGATTTAGCATTGACTGATAATGGCTTGGAACGTAATACGAATTATTGTGTTCGCTTGGCGGCTGATACGACGGCGGCGCCAGGGACGAGTATTGATACCTATTCGCATTATCCGGAGTTTAAGACTGCTGACGGTTCGCTGGATATTCGATTTGCAGACGCTACTAATGCCATATTAACTAACCCGACGACTGTATTTTCAGTAGCAATGACCAGTAAAACGGCGAGTACTAAGACTGCGAAGTTGTCTAATAATTCTTCACAGCAGCTTGAGGTGGCAAATAGCTTATCGACGACAGGTTGGAGTGTTTCATTGGCGGCAACTGGCGGCCCAACTGCTAAATGGGCGCAGACTGGCGGTACAGCGAATTATGCGTTTAATAACACTAATGCAGACCAAGGGCAATTATCGGTTGACCTATCATCAAGCGTATTTACAGCGTCCGGTTCAACGCCGCTGGGGCAGGCTTGTACGACGGCTGGCTTATCGTATGGTGCGGGCGGCGCGTTTGTGGCTGGCACGGCGTCGGCAAACTCGGTAACACTGGCAACCGCCTCAAGCGGCAGCGGCTTGACTTGTCTTTTCAAGTTGCAAAACATTACCTTGAAACAGACGATTCCTGCATATCAGAAACCAGGCACGTATACGCTGCCAGTAACTGTAACGGTGGTAGCGCAATGATAGGGATGAATAATAAGACGAGGATTGTTGCAGCAAATGCTGTATTTATAACAACAATAGTTGGGGTAATTTTTAACAGTGAGGTTACCCAGGCAATGACCTCGGCGGGCTCGACGTTTTCACAGGTGATTCGCGAATTGGATTGCTCGCATACAACTTACAGCAAGGCAGTGGGTCAAGTGAATGATGCGGAGTGCGACGTCTTTGCGCCGAAATACGATCATTCGGTAATAAAGGATAATGGTTATCCGGTGATTTACGGCGTATATGATGCGGTACACACGGTTATTAATCCGATAACTGGAGTTCATCGGTTGGCAGTTGAGCTGGCTGGCCGGACGTTTGTTTTGGGTGTTGATCCAGAATTGACAGTTAATGGCAATGCTTGGGTGCTTGATTTGTCGAATTGGCCGAATACGCACCCTGGTGATTCGACACTGGTGCTTGAGCATGGTAAGACTTATTTTGGCGATATCACTTCCTCAACGCAGGCCTATGGATCAGCTTTGCAAATTAATCACGCGGTACCTTTTACAATTACTATTCCACCGAGAATCTTGCCGTCGACGCCGCCAGTAATTCCACCAGCACCAGCAGTTCCAGTTGTTTCGGCAGCCAATACAGATGTAAAACCTGGTAAAGATTTGGCTAATACTGGCGCAAACATGTGGCTTATGGTGATGGCGGCGCTGGGAATGATTATTATTGCGTTCATACTGCTGATACGTAACAGACGAGGAGGCAGTCATGAACCATAGGAAATTAGCGGATGTTCGGAGGTGCGAAGGAGGGTAGATAGTAGCACTGTAATGGACAACGAAGTAACGAAAATAATGTAAAAGAAAGGATACGATATGAAAAAACTAATAGCAAACGTAGCTTTGGCGGTCGGTGTAGCTGGCGTAGTCGGTTTGGCGGGTACAGCGGTTTACGCGGCGACTACAGCGACGTCAGAATTGAGCCAGACGATTAATGCTGGCGTGCTCAGCACCGACATTCGCGATACTGGCGATAGTGTAGTGACAAACCCAACATTTGCCATGAATGCGACTACGGCGTCGACTTCTGCCCAGACGACGACTGGTACATTTGGCGCTAATGATAAGCGCATCGCTGTCGATAACCCTGGCGGCGCTAATAATGGCTGGACGCTAACATTGAACGCTACAACTCCTGGTACGGGAAAGTGGACGAGCGGTAGCAATACATATCAATACAACGGTAATGCTACGACTGGACAGTTGACGGTTAATCCAGCTGCTGGAACGCTGACATCAATGATCGGTGCTTCCACAGGCATCACGCTAGGTTCGCAAGCAGCATTTTCCGGCACTTCTCCAGTAACGCTGATTAGCGCGGCGGCTGGTTCCGACGATGTTTGGCGCGGTTATGTGACGGGTGTCGGTTTGAGCCAGGCTATTCCAGCTGGCCAAGCAGCAGGTACCTATACTTTGCCGATGACTCAAACTGTGGCCGCTATCTAAGACCTGGCGCAGTTATATCAATGAAAATTGGGCGCTCTTTCGGGCGTCTGATTTTCATTTACGCGGATTATTTAGTTTTTGGAAGTATCAACGGGTGTTGGTATAGCTATGAGCGTCTTGGCTTGCTATAATAAATCATATGATTTTAATGAGGAGAATACGGGGTATAGCTTCATGCTGGCGCAGGCTAGCGGTAATGGCGGTTGCGGCAGGTGTTTTATGGCCGTCGTCGGTTTTGGCAGCAGGAATTGGCAGCCGTCCAGCGAATCCTGACCCGAACAACCCGCGGACGCAGTCGATTTTTATTTATCAATTGAATCGCGGCGCTAGTAAATCTGATCAATTGACGATTACTAACGGGCTGGCCGAGCAAGCGGATATCGAAGTGTATGCCGTCGACGGCACAGTCACAGCAACTGGCGATATGACGTGTAATCAGCAAGTCGAGGAAAAGAAAGATGCTGGCAATTGGGTAAAACTAGTAAAAAGCGATGTGGCATTGGCGCCTGGCGCATCGACGAACGTTGATTTCGCAGTTACCGTGCCTAATAAGGCTGATGTTGGCGAGCATAATGCCTGTTTGGTGATCCAGCGCAAAGCCGATCCAGCCGCTGCTAAGAAAGGCGGTATCCAGCTGCAAACGCGCCAAGCAGTGCGTATGGCGATTACTATCCCTGGTAATATTCACCGTGATGTGACAATTGACAAATTCGCTGTCGATAATAACGGCAAGCAGCTGTATAACATTGCTATCAAAAATTCCGGCAACGTTTCAGCGGATGTTGATGTCAAGTTGGTGGTCAGAGATATGTTGGGCAACGTTGTTTATCGAAACGGCGGCGAGTATGCGGCAATTGCCGAGCAGATCCGCCAGTTCCGCTACGAGAGTAATTTGCAGCCGTTCTGGGGCGGTAAGTACCGCGCTGAGCTTTCAATTGCTTACAATAAAAAGGCTGGCGAATGGGGTGTTAGTAAAAATTCGGCTGATTTAACGACGAAAAAGGCTGAGCCAATAGAGTTATTTTTCTGGCCGGCACCTGGTGCTTGGGCGATTATCATTGGAGCGATTGCCATAGTTATTGCGGCGGTTTGGCAGGTGATTGTCCTCGTGAAAAAGCGCCGGAAGCGATGATTTTACTAGCTGTGATTGATATGCCATAATGATGGTATGAAGAAAAATTTTCTTGTTAGAGCGTTCTTTGGCGTTACCATTGCAGCGTTCGGCGGGGTTCTGCTACTAAAGAACCTCGAGATTATTAAGTTTGATAGTTGGAACGTGTTTTGGGGAACGGTTTGGGCGGCTGGTCTGATTTTGGCTGGTCTGATGACGATATTCAGTTCTCGCAGGGCCTCGCTGCGAGTGTGGGGATTACTGCTAATGACTATTGGCGTGTCCATTGGCTTGGGCACTTACGGTGTAATTAATATTAGCGTTTGGAAACTATTTTGGCCAGTGATGTTGATTGCCATCGGCTTAATGGTAAGTGTCGGCTCAGGCGGCCACAAGCGGTCTAAAAAATTGGCTGCTGATGTTAGCGGTAATGAAAAAATTGCAATTTTTTACGGCGAAGAGTCGCGCGTGAAGGGCGATTATGCTGGCGGTTCAGCAACGGCGATATTCGGCGGCGTAGATTTGGATTTGCGCCAGGCGAAAATTAAGGACGGCGCGGTCATTGACGTCTTTACATTTTGCGGCGGCGTTAGCATCAATATGCCTGACGACGTGATCGTTAAAAACGAAGTTCACGGCATTTTGGGCGGCAGCGAGGATAAAACCGTATCCAAATCTTCCGCCAAAAAGACAATCTATCTGCGCGGCGAGTGCGTTTTGGGTGGTTTGGAAGTAAAATGATCTAGTTTGGGTTGGATCGAGATAACGCTATATCTAGTGTGCTTACGCTAGATATAGCGTATTTTAATTTTATGTAGTAGAATGTGAGTAGGGCGTTTTCGCGTGTGCTGGCTGTTGTGGCGGTGCGGCGAAATGAGCGGCTATCAACCGCGAAGCCTGCGGGAAGAAATTGGTTTCGTATTTCTCATTGTGCACAAGTGGTGAAAATCGACCAAGATTAGACCCTGCCGCGAATGCTGCGACAAAGCGATAATCAAGTGCTGAGAGAGTTGACGCGCTGCCGTGTTTCTCGTGATAAACGAGCGGAACGTAAAGTAGTCTAGAGTCACTTCTTTTGGAATCGAGATGGTACCGTCCGTCGACAACCTTTCGCGGATTCTCGAGATCAAGAGGGGTGATTTTTGTTTGAGGAGAAATATGACAAAAATAAAATATTATCCACCAACATATGAAAGCGAGAGCTTTAATTGTGCGCACTGTAGAGTATATTCAAGCCAATACTGGTGCTATCTCCGTACTGTAAGAATGCCACATGTGGGACATATTATCCAGGATCGGACACTACCTGATCATTTCGCAGCATCACTATGTGGATATTGTAGAGGATGGTCCATTTGGATTGAGGAAATTTTGGTATATCCGGCGCAGGTTGCCGTGGAGAATCCGAACGAAGATATGCCAGAGGATGTGAAAAAGCTATACATGGAATCGGCCCAAGTTTTGTCTACCTCTCCGCGTGCGGCTGCAGCGCTGCTCAGGCTGGGACTGCAGATGCTTCTTGGTGTTGTGGGCGGTGATGGCAATAATATAAATGATGATATAGGAAAAATAGTTAAATTGGGTGTTGAGCCTGAAACTCAAAAAGCCTTGGACCTTCTTAGGGTGTTTGGTAATAATGGAGCTCACCCTGGAGAGATCAAACTTGATGAAGATCCTGGCCTGGTGATTAAAATGTATGAGCTGATGAACTACATCACTGATAGGCTCATCACTCAAAAGGATCAGATAAATGAATTATTTGAAGGTTTGCCAGAGGGAATTAAAGCGCAAATCGAATTACGAGATAATAAGAAAAAGGAGGAGAAGTCATGAAATTCAAACACGGAACACGCCGCCGCGCGGCAGAATACGAAAAAGATTGGGTGCAGCGCTGGAAGGACGATCAGACGTTTGAAAAGTCAGTGGCGCAGCGGCCGGCAGATAATGCCTACGTCTTTTATGACGGGCCGCCGTTTATTACTGGCGTGCCGCATCATGGTACGTTACTGAGCTCAATCGTTAAGGATGCGGTGCCGCGCTACTGGACGATGAAAGGCAAGCGTGTGGAGCGCCGCTGGGGCTGGGACTGCCATGGGTTGCCGGCAGAGAACTTCGTCGAAAAGCAGATGAATATTGTGGATCGGCGGCAGATTGTGACGAATAGCGACCAGTCAGCGCCTCTGGATAAGGACGGCAATCCTTTGCCAACCATCAGCTTAGAAAAATACATCAACAAAGCACGCGAAAGTATGGTGGCGAATAGCGAGACGTGGCAGGGCGTGATCGACCGCATTGGTCGCTGGGTGGATTTCAAAGGTGCCTACCGCACCATGGACAAGGACTTTATGGAGAGCGTCTGGTGGGCCTTTAAACAGCTGTACGAGGCGGGCAAGATCTACGAAGGCGAAAAGGTGCTAATGTACGACACCAAGTTTGCCACCCCAGTGAGCAAGGCCGAAGTGACCATGGATAACGACGCCTACCAGACGGTGACCGACCCGAGTGTGTATGTGAAGTTTAAGCTACTTAGTGGTAACACGAGGCGCAAGATAACGTTAGATAAAAGTTCAAAGATTTTGTTTGTGTGCAATGCAAATGTTGTCCGTTCGCAGATGGCGCAGGCTTTTTACAATCACTTCACCAAGACGCAGAATGCTGATTCTGCCGGTGTTAACGCAGAGAAGTATCCTACTACTAAGATACCGACAGTTGCGGATTTTGATGCTCATCTCGTTGCTAAGAATCTTGATCCGCTGGCGGTTATTGACTTAATGCGAGAGAAAGGTATCGAAGTCGGAGCTAGCCAACGGACACAATTGACGAAGGATATGCTGTGCGACTACGACCTAGTTGTCAATATCGCTAATCGTAACCAGACACCGGATTGGCTAAAGGGTGATAACGTTGTTTGGTGGAAGATTGAGGACCCTCATGCCGAAAGTCGAGAGCTGGCAGAATTGGCGTGCGACGAAATCGAAAAGCGAGTCAAGAAGCTAATTAGCGGTGAAGTGGTTGATGATGATATCGAAGGTGATGAGGATGTAAGTATGCTGGCCTGGACGACTACCCCATGGACACTGCCGGCCAACCTGATGCTGGCGGTTAATCCAGATATGACATACTGCGAGGTGCTGGTCGATGGTGAGAAATTAATCATCGCCGAAGAGGCGCTGGAACGCACTTTGCAAGACGACAAGCACCAGCCGCTTGAGTACGATGTACTGCGGAAGTTTCCGGGTAGCGAGCTAGTGGGTAAAAAATACCAGCCGCTCGATACCGGCTCGACCTGGCCAGAGAATGACAAAATCCATACCATTTATGCAGCGGATTTTGTCTCGCACGAGTCGGGTACTGGCATTGTGCACATTGCGCCGGCTTACGGTGAGGATGACTTTGAGCTTGGTAAAGCTAATGGCATCGCGCCCTTCCATGTGATCGACGATAACGGTTACTACACCGATAGCAATTACAAAGGCCTGGAGGTATGGGAAAATAATAAATTCATCGCCAAAGACCTGAAAGAAAAGGGCGTGGTGTGGAAGATTGAGTACATTCGTCACGAATACCCGTTCAACCCGCGTAG
>CALHTM010000010.1 GCA_938039975.1 uncultured Candidatus Saccharibacteria bacterium | reverse complement strand
ATTGTCGCCATTCTGAGAACTTCGATTGGATCTAGTCCCTCAGCTACGCACATGCGCAGATGGTTGTCGAGGTGGCCTTCTTTGAGGATGGTCTTTGGCTGTCTGTCATCCGAACAAAGAATGCAGCGCCTTGCATTATATGATGTAACCCCTTTTATCAATCTCTGAAGATCTTTGCACGCAGAGCCCTCCCTGAGCATTACGTACATTCCGCAAGCGATTTTGTTTTGCATGTCCTCTATTGAAGCACACTCGTGATCTGCAACAATTCTTGTTGAGGAATATGCATTTAGCGCCTTTCCTGAAACGCCCGGCGCGTGACCGTCAACCGGTTTACCTGTTTCCTTTGAGAGCATTAACTTATCCAGGTCTCCATCCAGTGCCCCAATTACGCCAGGAAAATCCATGAACTCACCGATACCAAGGATTGCCTCGTTATCTATGAATTCCTTCATTTTCTCTGCATCAATAACTGCTCCTGAGTTCTCAAAAACAGTCGCTGGCACGCAGGAAGGCAGCATGTACTTAACATCAAGCTTCGTGTTCTTTGCTGCATCAATCATATAGCTTAGGCCAGTAAGACCACATACATTTACGATTTCGTGCGGATCAGCGATTATTGTCGTTCCCCCGTGTGGAACTAAAAGCTTGCCAAGTTCCTCTGGTGAAAGATAGGATGATTCAATGTGAATGTGGCTATCTATAAAGCCGGGAGCAGCATATGCACCCTCTGCATCTACAACATTTTTCGCCTCGTAATCACCGATTCCCGCAATCATGCCATCTGTCAGCGCGATATTTCCTTCAGTAATTTCTCCTGAGAAAACATTTACTATCTTGCAATTTTTGATTAAGGTGTCCGCAGGAACTCGTCCGGCTGCGACATCTATCAAATTCTTTAGACTTTCTTTTGTCATTTTATATGCCTTTCGTTTGCACTTTGATTTTCTTACTTAACCACTTCGATAATAGGATCAAAGCTTGTCAAATTAACGTAATCAACAGGACCTGCGTCTGTTATCGCGTAGTCTGGAATTGCTGTGATTGGAAGAAAGAACATGTACATCATTGGGTCCGGCAAATCAGAACCTAGGTCTCTAGCCGCCTTATCAATGAGTTTTTCACGAGCTGCAACCTCTTCAGGCTCAAGGTCTGTAACGATTCCGCCAACCGGAAGTGGTAGAAATTCCATTATCTCTCCGTCGCAAACAACTACTTGTCCGCCACCCTGCTCAATCAAATAGTTAGCAGCAATTGACATATCCTCTGCACTAGCACCCATAACCACTAGGTTGTTGTCATCCGGAGCAGCTGATGACGCCATAGCACCCTTCTTAAGCTTCCATCCTGAAGCAAATGCAAGTGACTTGTTTCCATTTCTACCAAAGCGCTCAAGAACTGATACCATTACCACGTCCTGAACTGCATCCGGCTGAACAATGCCGTCCTTAACCTCAAGAACTACATCTCTTCTCTTTCTCACGAAAGGACCCTTAACATCCATGGAAAGCACCTTTACCTTGCCTGCTTCGATAGGAGCCTTGAATTCAAAATCAGCCTTTGTTGTCAAATCGCACTTTAGCTTGCCCTTTAGAACCGTGCTTCTCTCTGGAGCCTTTAGCTCGTAGCTTAGCTTGTGGTTCTTAGCAACCATCTTTCCGTTTGTCATTACTTCGTCTACATCAAAATCATCTAGTGATTCGACAAAGAGAATATCTGCGATTCTTCCCGGACAAATTGAGCCAACAAGGTGGTCGATGTGATAAGCTTCAGCGCTGTTTATTGTCGCCATCTGAATAGCTGTCATAGCATCAACTCCAGCCTTCATAGCAAGTCTAACGACATTGTCGAGGTGGCCTTTGTTCAAAACGTCAGTTGCTGTGACGTCATCTGTACAGAAGCTGACTCTTCTAGCAAAGTAAGGATTTACCTCTGTCACTGCCCTGATGTTTTCCTCAAGGAAGTGAGTGACTGATGACTCTCTAATCAGCATGTGCATGCCCTTACGCATCTTCTCTACAACCTCTTCGTGGTCGTAGCTTTCGTGGTCGAGTCTAATCCCTCCGCAAAGATATCCATTTAGGTCGTTTCCACGAGCCATAGGCGCACATCCGAATACTGGAAGCCTATTGTTATATGCTGTAGCAATCGCGCCTAGAGTGTTCTCATCTTCTTCCTGAACAAACTCACGAACGGTCTCCCAAACTCCGTAGCACTCGTCCCACTTCTGAACCTCTTCATGGGTCTCCTTAGTAAAGTTATATGCAACAGTTGATTCAGGAATAGTGTATGGAGTCTTAAAAGGAGCACCCCAGAAAACCTTGAGCGGGCTCTGCTTTACTTCCTCAAAGATTTCACGAAGTCCCTCAAGTCCTGAAACAGAAATATATTCATCAAGACCTGAAACCATGCTTGTTGTACCCCTTGGAACTACTGCCTTGGCATAGCTTGTGATACTTAGCTTACTACACTCGCTGTGGATGTGCCCGTCAATCATTCCAGGAACAAGATAGCGTCCCTTAGCATCGATAATTTCTGTGTCCTCACCAATGTAGTCGCTAACATCTCCCACAGCAGCAATCATTTCATTATATATAGCAACATCAGCAGGATAAACCTCTGCAGACATTACATTTACTAGCATTCCGCCATTGATAACCTTGTGTGCAGGTACAAGTCCTCTGCCGGCCTTAACTCTCTCCTTTAGTCTTTCAATTGTCATTTCCATAAATCAACTTCCTTTCATCTTCTTCAATAAGTTAACAATACTATATTGTGAAAAATACCGTCAACACGCAAAGACGTAATTTTACCTAATAAATTAGCCGCATATACATCAAAAGTGGTTATTCCCATAACATTATATGCGCATGCAACAAAAATCGTTCGTGTTTTATCCTCCTTATAATCTTTCAGAAAAATGCATAAAAAAATAATCGTAGTACTCCAAGCACCACTCCTTGCCACCTTAAATTCATGGCACAAAAAGAGCCACATATTTTGTGGCCCTTGTGGTTTGTTAGAACGAACTAGTCTTACCAATATTATTTTGCACTTATCTTTAAGTTTATTCAAATGTCAGTTGCTTTTCATATTCCTCACTATCTACACAAAAAAAGTCTTCAAGATACGGCATATCCAAAACCTGTTTCTCCAAAAATTTTCTCTTCTGCAGCCGCTCCTGCTAAGTCTGTCATTATTTCGCATTCACACCAATATCTTCCTTCTGTATTTTTATTTTTACTTACATTTACAAATCCCCTACCTACACCTTCTGTCATATATACATATGCCATCGTAAGCACAAGATGAACGTGGTCAAGCATCACATGTCCTCCTATTATTTCAACTCCTTCGTATCTGCACAGAGTTCTTATGATATCTTGTAGACTTTTACGATATTGATTATATATAATTTTTCGTCTATACTTTGGAGAGAACACTATATGATATTTGCACATCAATTTTGTATGTGACAAACTATTGGTTTTATTCGCCATAAAAGTCACCTTCCTTTCGTTACAATGTAGCTTGAACAACCACATTATAACGCGAAGGTGATTTTTTTGTATAACATTCGTTGCGCACCCGCATAGCGGGTGGATTATACTTCGCACACCTTGTTTGCTCAGCACTGGCTTATACGCCCTATATACAAAAAGCAACCAAGTTTTTATACTTGATTGCCCTATAAAGTACGTTATTTTGCCATTGCGTTTGTCACAAACGGGAACTTAATAATAAGTTCCTTATCATTCTCAATCATGCTGAGAAGTCTGCTCGCAGCTCCTGATGGATGATTTGTGCCAGCTTCCCAGGCTTCAACTGTCTTATCAGACACCCCCATATAGCTTGCAAATATCTTCTGAGACATTCCAGTTGAATTTCTGATTTTCTTTACTTCATCAGCTTCAAAGATTTTAACCGGCTCTACCGTAACCTTATGCCTCTTAAGTATTGGCTTCTCGCTCTGGGCATCAGCCAATGCTTCATTTAATCCTGCCATTATGCTTTCATATACACTGTTGTTGCTCATATCATTCACCTCCAAGACTCTTCTTAAGTGCTTCAATCACTTTCTTGATGTTGTTACGCTCTTCTTTGGAAAGATTAGCTTTTTCTTTCTTGCCGAATACTGTGATTAGATAAACTGTCTCAGCAAAAACGAAATCAACATAACATACTCTGGCTCCGCCGCTCTTACCTTTGTTTTCTAATGCCACTCTAGCCTTACGAAGTCCACCAGTCCCCTGCATAACCGGGTATTTATCTGGGTGCTTCATTATATCAAGTTCTAATAATCTCAGGTCTTCATCATCGAAGCCTAATCTATCCCAATTACGGGAGAACTCTGCTGTCTGAATAAATGCCCTTGTCATACTTCCTCCTGTTACCTTTAATATACTCCCTATTCAATAGGGTGTCAATATAAATCTTTCTATGTGACATAAAGAGTACATTATCAAATTACCTCAGCTATAACACGTATGTATGCAGAATATCAAAATTATTTAAACACTTCAACAAAAAACCTACTGCAATCTTTCGGTTGTAGTAGGTTCCCTTTATAAACACGTTTATTTATATTTATTGCCAAGCAATTAACTTAATGATTTGCCGATAGCTGTCTAGTCGACATCCATGCCCGTGCATGTGTAACCGGTCTCCTCGATAGCTTTAGCCAATTCATCTTTACTCAAACTTTGATCTGTTACAAATGTAGCTGTTCCCTTGCGCTTAGATGCCTTAACCTTCTTCGCATCCGGAACCGCCTTTCGGATAGTTTCGCATACATGTGCCTCACACATGCCACATGCCATTCCTTCTATTTTCAAAGTCACTTTCATTTGCACTTCCTCCTAAATATGTCTTGATATTCGAATATCTTAAAAATCGTGAGCTTCCTAATGGTATCTTCACTAGATTCTACATTTTGCCACATAGCATACACCATCAGGAAGTCCGAGATTAACTGCCGGCGCATCAAAGCTCCACTTAGGCGCCTCTGCTCTCAGTGAACCGAGCACTGCAATGAAGTTAAACATTGCAATACCGTAGTTCAGATGTCTATCATTTTCGCCTGTCATCTCGTCAGGTACTCCAACTAGATAGATTTCGCTATCGCCAACTATTACTCTGTATGGCTGTCTGTTAAAGAATGACTGCGCATGGCTTACTGCAAGAAGTGAATCCTCAAGCTCCGTATACAGCTCTTCTTTGTTAAATGCCTTACCGTACATCTTGTCAAACAGTAGCGAATCCAAACTGATCTTTGGTGCTGCTTGAAGCTCTGTCTTGGTCATGGTCACATTTGATGGGCTTACTATATCGAGTCTTTTTTCCTTCGTATCCTTATCGCGATATCCTATTCCAATAACGCAAGCGACCTCCAGCTTGGAATCAATGTCAGCAGCCTCCTTAACTCTATCGGAATCATTTACCGTAAGCCAACATGCTGCAATTCCCAAATCTGTCAGCTTGAGAGTCATCGCCTGAGCAAGATATCCGGCATTCTCAAGATAAAAATCCTTAACCTCTGACATCAAAATAATATACTGAGGCGCCTCTATTGAGAATCCGTTATAGCCTACACTATCACCAAATTTCTTTCCGGCCTCTGCACCTGTGAACTTAATATCAGTCTTAATCTCCGGAACAAGCCTCTCTAAGTTATCGTATACACGATTTACCTCTACCATCTCCTCGATTCCAATTTCCTTGTTTAAAAACTTTCTGCATGACTGTCTCGCCATAATCGTATCTCTAAAAAATCTCATGTACTCCATTATAGACTCCTTTCAATCAAATCACATCGTTTAGCAAGATGCTATAATACTGTCGAACTAAATCTTTACCTCTCCGGCATATACTGTATTTCTAATATATTATTTATAAACTGTATATGCTATATTTACACACTTTTTGCACAATTAAGCATAATCCTTGTCCTTTACGAAAAAATAATTTAATCATGCGGTTTTGATGATATAATATTGCAAAAGATATAGTTTTAATTTATCAAATTTAGCTTGTAAGGAGATTTTCCAATATGGTTACAGGTAAACTCATTTTCTTAGTCATACTTATATTACTTATTATATTTTTTATCTACATGAAGTTCAATGCACCAAGAGACCCTCACTACAAGTTAAAGTCAATCGCTTTTAATGTTGATCTTAATGTATTTCATGAAACCGGTAAACTCGGCAAGCATATATTTACATCAAAGTCAAAAAAGAAATTTATCTTTCCATGGGATCCTGATATATGGACACAGGTTGATTTGCATGAGAATGGCATTGTCCTAAAAAGAAATAAAAGAGAAATACCTATATTATTTTCCGAGCTATATGCTATCGAACCTCTGCTTGTCAACTCTCTCTTTATGATAGGAAAATATTTCGGCTATCAGCTAAAAGCTATGGACGGTAGAAATATAATCCTAAAAAGCTCAGACTTGGATGCCTTAGATATATTCATTGATAAACTATGCTCATTATTCCCTTATGAAAAAGGTACGGCCGTTATTACAGATATTGACTAAGAAACATGAGCTTATACAATTAAAGTAAACTTAAAATTACAACTTTAAGACAACTGTTATGGAGGCTTAATATGAATATCCGCTTTGAAAAAGGGATAAATAAATGCAATGCTTTGCTTTTGTGCGAATGGTCAAATGCAAAAGGAAAATTATTTCAGGAACAGTGGATGGGGCCTATGATTTCTTACCCATTGAACTATGACAAAATAAAAGAGCTAGAAAACACATTTTCTATTTTTGATGAAAACAAATTCATCGGGATGATACAAGAAATTCGCATCGACAAAGATAATATCCATATCGGAAGATTTATTTTAGACCCCCGGAAAACAGGATTGGGCCTTGGTACAGAGGCAATGAAAGTGTTTATTAAATTAATTTTTGGAGATAAGAACATCCGAAGCATTTCTTTAACGGTTTTTGATTTCAATCAAAGAGCAAAGAAGCTTTATGATAAGCTTGGATTTGAAATTGACGAAACAATCGAAACGCCGGTATTGAAATACATTATGAAGAAGTACCGATAAATACAGAGCTACAATACGCTTTCTTATTCCTTTAGCTTTATATCAAATATATCCTCTATATTTATCCATATTCCTGTGCCCAGTCTGAGCCTTTTCTCATGCTCGTCAAGTTTATCTACTGTTCCCTTATACAGTAGGTACTTGCCTCCCTGTTTCAGCTTATCTTGAACGAAAAAGTCGAGTTCGACCTTTACTTCACCCAGAGGCTTATCCAGAGTTTTTTTCAATTTTGTTAGAACTTCATTAATCTCTGCAATCCTGTCCTCTGCTAATTCAATCTTGGCTTCAGTAAATCTGGCAGTCTCCTCTACAGCCTCTCCGTATCCTGTAAGCGCTGCAAAAGGTGCAAACTGAGCTGCTCTATCGTGCATCGACATATGTGCATGTCTCTTTGACTTCTTATATGGCAAATCTATTATATCGTCATATCTACCCATAGTTTCCTCTATCTTTAAAAGCAAATCCTAACAGGCTCTGTGCTTGTTGTTCGTATCCGTATAATTGTCTGTCCGGTTCTAGGCCTTATGCCCTCCAATCTGGGCATTGCGCTCCTTTGCTGTTGCTCCCTCTTGAAGATTTGTTCCCTTGAGTATAGCATTTTTGCCAAAGCGCTTCTTTATCTTGAGCATAGCCTCCTGAACCTGTTTCTCCTTTTCAAGCACGTCTTCACTGATGTCTTTGTCCCCGAGCTCAGCCTCGGATTCCACCGCAACAGACCTCACAGGTGCAAGGTCTTTGGACCTCAATCTATCATCAGAGGGTTCTTCACTTGGCAAATCCTCCGCCTTTATCGGTTCATCACTGTTTACAAGCATATCGAACATGCTAAGCTGCTCGGGCTCTGCACTTTTTTTCTCACCCTCTCGCTTATACTCATCCTCTGTTACCAAATTATTTGCGGTTATACTTATCCTTCTCGTCAAAAGATTCTCATCTACAACTCTATCAAATACCTCTAATACACAGTCTGCTGTGAGCTTGGTAGATGCTGTGCTAAACGGTAGATTCCCGGTTCCATGTGCATGCTTCGGTATTTCTCTGCCATATCCATCTATCGTAACCTCACCCTTGTAAGCCTTGCGTCTCTCAGGATCTGACAGATTCTCTATGTCATATCCCACGGTCAAAACAATTTGGTTTGTGAGCAAGCCTTTGTCTACTAAGTCAAGAGCCAAAAGTTCCATCATCTCCCTGACTACAATTCTTGTCTTATCATATGTGTAGGCAGACTGTAAAACCTGTCCGGAAACCAAACTCTTACGCTGCGGTCTGTACGACTTAATCTCGGTAAGAGTGCATGGTTCGTAGCCCCAAGCGTGATCTATCAAAAGCTCAGCATTCACTCCAAACATCTTGTACAGCAAATCCTCATTGTAGTAGTCGGAACTCTTCCCGAGCGAGCATCTTGCTATATCGCCCATGGTAAAGAGACTCTTCTTTGCGAGTTTCTTGGCATATCCTCTACCTACTCGCCAAAAATCTGTTATAGGTCTGTGTTCCCAGAGAAGTCTCCTATATGAGTATTCGTCCAGCTCCGCAATTCTAACACCGTCTGCATCCGCTTCCGTGTGCTTAGCACCTATATCCATGGCTATCTTACACAGGTAGAGATTCGTTCCTACGCCTGCCGTCGCCGTAATCCCCGTCTCCTCAAAAACCGCTCTTATCAGAAGCCTTGCAAAGTCGTGACCGCTCAGCCCATAGGTCTTAAGGTATGCACTTGCATCAATAAAAACCTCGTCCACCGAGTATGCGTATATGTCTTCAGGTGCAATATATCTCAGGTATATATCGTAAATCTGCGTGCTCTTGCTCATGTACAGAGCCATTCTCGGCTTCGCCGCTATGTAATCTATCGCAAGCCTCGGATTTTCGTTTAGCTCTGATGCAAAGACCGACTTGCCCTCAATCATGTTCTTAGGCGCTTTTGCCCGTCTCCTTGCGTTAGCTTCCTTTACCTTTTGCTCGACTTCAAAAAGTCGTGCCCTTCCTGGTATTCCGTATGACTTGAGTGAAGGAGATACTGCAAGACAAATCGTCTTCTGTGTGCGAGCTGCATCCGCTACCACCAGGTTGGTATTCAGTGGATCAAGGCCGCGCTCCATACATTCCACGGATGCATAAAATGATTTTAGGTCTATGGATATGTATGTCTTTTTCATCCTTATCCTCCTGAGCCTGCTAAGAAAAGGCCGATATATCAAAGCATGTGAGTATCGTTTATTTACAATTCTTATTGCGAACGAATGTTCTATATATATAATACCAAATATGTCCCGATTTGACAATCAAAAATATTTTTCCCCATACCCCCTAATTCCCGTAATAAAATAGGGAGCAGATATCTACTCCCCCTACTTTTGCATATTCATTATTTACAAATTCATCTTATGCTATTTCTACTTTTCTCTTTTAACCTCTGCATTTAGGCGTTTTATCTTAGCTCTCAAGATAAGGTAACTGATTACCCAAATTACCATAAATATTATAACGAAAAACGCGAAGTAAGATATTGCACCTTGGATTGAGTGCTCCATCCAGCCTGTCAAATATGATATCGGCAGTAGCGCAATACACCCCACCAAGAAATACAGCCCGCTTTGCTTTGCTATGCTCCATGAATCTATCATCCAAATTACTGAACCCATAGAAAAGCCTACGCCTATAATTCCACATAGCACGGTTTGAAGTATTACTGCATTCAGCTCGCCGCCAACCTTATCTATCAGGCTTGGCACAACGGGATAGTATCTGCCGTCAGCATATACCAAAGAAATTATTATTGTAATTATACTGCCTATAGCTATACCGAGCGGAAATCCGAGCAGTCCTCGCAAGAGCATTTCTTTTTTTATATTTCTTTTCATTTTCTCCACCTCAAATTCCTAAAATTCTCTTTATCTTTCCCACAAAACGCCTTGAAACATAGGTTACAGTTCCATTTGAAAGCTTCACGCATATAGTTCCGGCTATGCTCAGGTTGAATTCCTTTACATTTTTGAGATTTATGATGTCCGAGTTGGATATTCTCACAAAGCGCTCACTTAAGATTTCTTCAATCTCATAAAGCCTAAGCCTTAATAGATAATTACCATCTTTGCACTCTGCAAAAACCCTTCCCGACTCAGCATAAATGCGATAAATTTCATCAGGTTCGAGAATTTTGGCGCCTCCATCTCTAAAGCCTGTTATCAGTTTCGGGTTGCTGCTTGATAGTTGTCTTACGATTGCATCAAGCTCATCAGTCATCTTATCGGTTATTATGATACACTTTGCCTCTTTGCAATCCTTATCTATTTTTATTTCTACTTGCATTTTTCAACCTCCCCTTAACTTGATTAGATTTTACGAAAAGACGAATGCTTTTTCAAGCGATTATCGATAGGTGGTCAATACGGCGATATAGGTGGTATTAAAATGATTCTGTCTTAATCAATTTATCCTTTTAGGTATCCTTTCTAAAGATCTCCAAATAGGCCTCATATATGTATGTTCTCGTTTTTCCTAACTTAGCTCCTTTTGATAATATGCCCTTTTCTATCAATACATTCACTGCCTTTGCAGCTGTGTTATACGCAATTTCAAGATGCTTTGCAGTATTGCTCAGATTTATTATCGGATTGCTCTCTATGTATAAAAACAGTTTTATCGCTGTATCCTTTTGGCGCTTTGATAAGTCATCGAGCTTACGAAGATTCTCATCGTGCAATGCCGAAAGCCTATCTATCGTGTCTATAGCATCCCTTGCTGATTCATAAAATGCTTGCAGGAAAAAAATCACCCATTGTTCATAATTGCCCGTTCTGCGGACTTCACTCATTCTGTCATAGTATTCAACACGATTAAGCTTTAAATAGTATGATATATATAGAGCCGGTGTGGTTAGTAGTTTTTTCTCCATCAAAAATAGAGTAATCAAAAGTCTTCCAATACGTCCATTTCCATCTAAAAATGGATGTATGGTTTCGAATTGATAGTGAATCAAAGCAGCTCTAATCAAAGGATCCTGCTCGTCTGCAGAGTTCATATACTGCTCTAAATCAGCAATTGCGGCCTTCATATCATCCGGGTTTGGAGGGATATATCTGGCATTTTTAATCGTGCTACCCTGTCCTCCAATCCAGTTTTGTGAGTTTCTAAACTCTCCCGGGTTTTTATCCTGCCCCCTCACATTATTCATAAGTATCTCATGGGTGTCTCGGATTAGTCTATTGCAAAGTGGTAATTTTTCTAATGCCTTTATTGCAAAGTCTGTAGCCTTGATATAATTAATTACATCCGACACATCTAAATTTACATTTTTCTCTACTTCAGGAGAAAGAATATCATCTAAAGTACACTGTGTTCCCTCAATCTGAGATGACATCAAAGCCTCTTTACGTACATACATAGATACAAATAAATCCATATTTGGAATCCTCGTTGACAATCCATTTAGCAATGCTATCATCTTATTTGATTCTATCAAAAGCTTTATCCCATCCTGATTTAAATCCACATTCGGGCTTGGCGGAAGGGGAGATGGGCAAAATGATTCATACGCTAAATCCCCCGATAGATTTTTTCTATAGTAACCTGATCTATTTTCCAATACTCTCACCTCGATTAATAAAATGAAATAACTGTATCAATTATAGCACTCATATTTTATAAAAACAAGTTTTACTGAAATATCATATCAATTTACATCTTAGCAATTTCATAAAAATGCTTATTTATGAAAATATAATTTGAAATTACATGCTTTTATTTCACAAAAAAACTCGCACAATTCGTTCTCCTACTATGAGCGAGTCCTATACAGCTAATTTGTATTTCTATATTGTGATTCAATCACCATACCATACTCCTCTATATCAAAATGACTTTGGCCTATTTACCTCCATCCTCCCGGTAATTTTATAAGACCGAAGCTCAAAACCTCTATAAGCCAGTCAAAAGCCGGATATATACTCCCTTCTGAATAAGCCCAAACTACATAAAATCCTATTAAATGAAGTATTCCTGTAACCACGCATATTGCGATGACGAGCTTATTCTTTTTTACAAAGAAAACTCCGATTATAAACAGCCAAAGAGAAATACAATATGGTATAAAACTGGTCACTTTACCATATAAATTTATCTTCTCACTATCTATCGTGTTATTCGTGTATAGGTCCCAGAAAAACCAATGATACAAAATCTGCCCTATCAAAAACAGCGCCACTGCCAAAACAGTAAAAAAGTAGAATATCGGCCTCAAATTCAGGTACTTTCTCTTTTGTTTCATCCTCAGTTCCCATCCCCCTTTGAATATCCTATACATCGATTCTATATGAAAATCCGCGATTTTTCAATACTCCATCAAAAATGGACAGCCGCTCTGAACTGTCCACTTCTCATAAATTTCAACTTTTCTTGAATTATATTGATACTTTGGTTTAAATAGCTTTTTAATGCTTACTTTCTCGCAATCGTATACTGAAAAGCATCTCCCTCCGTCAAAGCGTACTCGCTAGCCTCGAGCATTCCGTCCATCACGGCCTTACGGATTGTGTAATACTTTGATGTATCTCCGCCGCTCCAGTACTGCGCGTGAATGTCCTGAGACATTTTCCATGTCAGCGAATCCTCACCCTGAGCCACAACTGAGTTTACGTGATCGCACGGCATTCCGTTTACAAAGAAGTCCTCAAAATACTTGTATATTCCTTCAGCGTCAGCCTTTGCGTCTACTGCGTTACTCTCTCCGAAGTCAAAAGCAAGCGCCTTGACCTCATCGAATTTGTCAGCTAGCAAAGCGATTAGCGATGCGTAGCGTGTCTCTGCATCCATAATCTGCGACTGAAGCCATCCGTGGATATTGCTTTCGTCGATTACAGACTCTAGTGCAGGAAGCTCCTTTGTGTAGGCGGCAGCATCTGAAATCCAGCCTTTCTTTGACGCTTCAGCAGCGATTACTGCTGTGAGTTTTTCCTGATTGTTGATTTTATTATATAGCCAATAATGAATCGGCCCCAAAAACATGCTCATATATCATCCTCTTTCTATTTGTATTTGCAGGCCCGGTGATTTATGCCTCTTCGATTGCGCCGACAGGACATCCGTCCATTGCCTCTGCTGCTGTGTCTAGAGCGTCATCAGGCACTTCAGCCTCGATAGCTACTGCAACACCATCGTCGTTCATTGAAAATACTTCCGGACAAGTTCCGGCACATAATCCGCATCCGATGCAGCTGTCATTTACGACATATTTCATTTTGATTTCCCCACTTTCTATTTATACTTAGATTACTCAAGCGTTAGCAAGAGTGCCATTTTAAACTTTTCCGTTGCCTTAACAAAGTGAGCCCCGCCCTTAGCAAAGTGGAATTCCTCCCCCGCCTTGATTGTATGCTCTGTTCCCTCGTAGCCGATAACACCTTCTCCATCCAGTGCGAAGATGAGCGCTTCTCCGGGCGCTGCATGCTCTGAGAGACCTGTTCCTTTGTCAAAAGACATAATGATGAATTTCATCTTGTCATTGTGAGCTATATCCATGTTTATTACTTTACCCTCTTGGTAAGGAATTAAATCGGCCAGCTTGAAAACCTCGCCGGCTTTGATTGCACTGTTCATACTATCCTCCTTTGATATAGATATTTCAGTATATATCGCACCCTCTTCGGTACGCATTCCAATAGGTTTATCTGTCTCTGTCAGCACTGCTTCGCCTGCGCGGAGTTCTCTTTGATATCCATCTGTGCCGTATACCTTAAGGCTACCTTCCTCGACCAGTATCAGCTTGTGATATGGAAAGATTTCTGCACTTATATCTGTCTCAGGTGCCATAGAGAAGTAAATTATATAATTTTCTCCATCAAAGATTGACTTTGATACCGTGCACCCCCGGATGTAAGCGTTTTCCTTTGCTATTGAAAAGACCTTTCCGACAACTTCCTTCATTGGCATTCCCCTTTCTAACAACTCTTTCTTTACTTTTCACTTGTATTATATTACTGTGATACCTATATTTACGTTGTTGAAACAACATAAATGAGATTTTATAAATAATTTTTCCTTCTGAGGATTGGCAATAAAAAACAGTAAACCGATTTGATTTACTGTTTAAACAAGTTCTATTCATTTATACAAGCTGGGAGTTGAATTATATCTATTCAACTTAAAATAGCTTAGGTTTCATTCCATTCTTCTTGCATAGTTCTCTCCCTATAAATTCAAATTTAACTATCAAACATACATTTCCAGATTTTCAAAAGCTCTTTTAATCATGTCTTCATAACACTTATTATCAAAATCCGACTTATGCTTTGCCATTTTCATCTTAATGATATCCGAAAGCTCCAAAAGATAGTCATTATACATTTTAAGAAACTTACTTACACTTTCTTTCTTATTGGAACCCCACTCATTAGAGCTAAAATGAACATATACCATAAAATTCTTGGTTTTAGAACAATATCTTGCCTGATAAATTCCCGATTCAGGATAATATTTTGATATATTTCCGCTAAAGCAAAGGCAAATATCCATCTTCTGCAATGTCTCTATCTCAATGCTTTCAAAAGAATTTTTCATTTCTTTTCTTACTGTTCTTGCCACAGATAGTATATCATCTAACATATCATCCGTTCCGCCAACAATAATATTCATATTGACTTTCATATTTTTTCCTCGACTTTCAGCTGTGAAATTAAAATCCACACTAAAATTTACTGATGGTATTATAGCATATTCGTACTAAGTTTTATATCTTTGGTCACTACTTCTTCTCTATCAAATTCAGCTCTCTTTAACGGAATACAGGAAGATGAAATTGAACATTTGATATCCTGCTTAAACGGCAGAAAAAAGACATATACAAAGGGTGAAGTGATTTACCATGCTAGCGATAAAGTACACGAGATAGGGCTCGTCCTCTCAGGAAGCGTTTTGTCAAGTACCTTTTTATATTTATGGACGCTTGTCCTATACGGAATTTTAACTTTTAGGGAAAGAAAAACAGTAAACCTTTTTTGATTTACTGTTTTCGTGTTAGCTTTTATTAAATTGTTAGTTTAGCAAGCTGAAAATATCCTACTTGCAATACTCTTTTATTTTATAAGCATATTCAGTCAAAAGATTCTTTGAATAAATTTTTTCATTTCTTGAATTTCTAACTTCTTTCCAAAGAATGGAAGCTACTTTTAATTTATTTGAATAGTTGCAACTATTTTCATCTGCACAGAAATCCTTTAAAAATTGATTCCATTGACAAACCGAATTATCATACTTGGCATAATCTGATTTCCCATAATAAACCTTTAGCATATCTTGAATTGTAAAACTCAAATCATTTTCTCTCTTTACTTTTCTCCAAGCAGTAGCCATATCAGCAGTAAATTTAAAAGGTGTAATACCTGTTACGGCAGAGAAATATTCTCTAAATTTTGTGTTAAAGGAAAAACCACATTCAAGTAATGGTGTCTCTAAAGTAATATTTTTAACTTGCTTCTTTTCATTTTTTACTGATGACTTTTTAATCAAATTACCATTAAAGTACTGCTCAATAATGTGATTGAGTTCCTGTTTTGTACTTTTATATTCTAATCCTAATGACTTGCATATCTGCGAAAGTTCTTCACGATACCAATAGTATTGATTAAACTCATCAAACGATGTAATTTTATCAAATTCAGGTCTACTTTTTGTCAATCTTTTATCTCCTCACAACCAATTTGCTTTTTCATATTTAGTATCTACAGCTCCTCAACCTTCACCCGTCGCTGCTCCGTCGTATCCCGCTCGCGCACGGTGACGGTGCCGTCCTCCAGCGTTTGGAAGTCGACGACTACGCAGTGCGGCGTACCGATTTCGTCTTGGCGGCGGTAGCGTTTGCCGATGTTGCCGTTGTCGTCCCACATCACCCGGCCGGGGTTGGCTTTGGCGAGCTGGGCGTAGACTTCGCGGGCTTTTTCCACTAGTTCTGGTTTATTCTTCAGTAGCGGCGACACGGCAAATTTGACCGGCGCCAAATGCTCTGGCAGCGCCAAATACACACGCTTTTCACCGTTTTGCTCGTCCTCGCGGTACGCGCCCGACAGCACCGCCATCAGCGCCCGCTCGACACCAAACGACGGCTCGATGACGTGCGGAACAAATTTTGTGTTCGTTCCCTTGACGGTGTATTCCATGCTCTTACCACTGACCCGCTGGATGTTCATCAGGTCAAAATCAGTCCGGTAGGCGATGCCCATCAGTTCCTCGCGGCCAATCGGATAGTCGTATTCGATGTCAATCGTCTTTTTGCTGTAGTGCGCTCGATCCTCCGCCGGCACGTCTAGCTCGTGAATGTGCTCTGGTTTCAAGCCCAATTCTGCCAAAAACGCATGCGTCGCCGCCAGCAGCTCATCAAACGCCTCCTGCCAATGCTCGGGATCGACGAAATATTCAATCTCCATCTGCTCGAACTCGCGAGAGCGGAAGACGAAGTCGCGCGGCGCAATCTCATTGCGAAAGGCCTTGCCCTGCTGAGCGATACCAAACGGTAAATTAGGATAGAAACTATCGACGACGTTTTTGAAATTAGTGAAGATACCCTGGGCTGTTTCCGGGCGAAGATAAGAAATACTATCATCGCTCTCAGTCGCGCCAACGTGCGTTTTGAACATCATGTTAAATGTCCGCGATGTGCTTAGCAGATTACCATCGGGGCTTTTGATGCCGCGCTCAGCAATCACCGCATCCATCTGTTCCATGGTCATGCCATCTACATCAACACCATTATCCTTGAGAATATGATCGGTGCGAAAACGGCGGTGATTGACCGTATCTTCACACAGCGGATCGACGAAAGTATTCACATGCCCACTCGCCTGCCAGACCTTCTGATTCATCAAAATCGCCGCATCAACGCCGTACATATCATCACGCTCATCAACAAACCGGCGCCACCACAAATTCATGATATTACGCTTCAGCTGCACACCCAGCGGGCCATAATCCCAAGTACCAGAAAGACCACCATAGACATCCGAACCCTGATAAATAAAGCCGCGGCGCTTACACAGGCTGATAATATCTTCCATTTTTGCTTGACTCACAAGAAGTCTCCTTTCTCCTCTCTGCGTTGGTGAGCGCGAGTATTTAACTCTTTACGTTTTAGTATAACACGCTTTGGTTTTCAGTAGTTTCGCTGCAACCGGCCAATTCAACAACTAAACGCCCGCATGTTGGCGAGCCAATAACCAGCAGCCTGGCAATATCTGCTCGACCCCGCCAATTTGCGCCACCAGACGCAACGATTTATTCGCTGTTAAGCGCAAAAACTTAATATGATCAGCGGTAAGCTCTCCTTGCTCGCTCAGTCGCAAGCCTCGCTCAATTGAATCGTACATGTAGCGCTTTTGACGATCAAGCGGTTGTCCGGCAACATCATTCACCAAGCTCAGTTCGTAGCCAGTCAGCTCGGCATAGCGCAGGTAGAACCATATTTGCGTTAGCTGCAGAGAAATTGCGCCGCCCAAGCCCGCCAGCGTCTCGTTCAACACTTCAAACCATTCTGGAATATCGACGTCGCGGCTAGCCCGCTCGACCAGCCTGATACATTCATAACCAAATTGTAAGCGGTCGTAGTCCTGCAAAATCTGGCGGTAAAAATGATCAAGCCGCGCCTGCGTAATCGTATACAGGCTACCTTTACCGCGGCGCAACACTACATCGCTAACCGCAAACAGCTCGATGCCGCCCGCCAAGCGGCTTTTTTCGCGCCGTACGCCGCGCGCTATAGCACTGCGTTGCCCTAGCGGTGTTAGTAATGTCAAAATGCGATCTGCCTCGCCGTAATTCGTCCGGCGCAGCACTATCGCTTTAGTACGTTCAATAGCAGTCATACTGCCACCTCTCGCACCGCTTTGGCAATATCATCTGGATGCATTGATACTTTATCTAATAATAATCGCACGCCGTACGGCCGCAACTGCTCGAGAGTGATGTCATTTGCACTTGTTGTACACACGACAACAGGAATGCGGCTTAGGTCGTCATACGATTGCAACTCGTGCAGTAGCACTAAACCATTTGGGCCCGGCATGAATAAATCAAGAATAATCACCGCGGGTCGAAAACTATCTATCAAATCAAGCGCTTCTATGGCATTTGGAGCGCTCTGTACTACCATACCGTTGTGCTCGAGACGCCGCGTAAACAGCTTCGCTAGCCACTCGTCATCATCAATTACTAGCACGCGCGTCATAATAGCCTCAACTGTGTCGACGCTGGTACATCAACATAAAAAGTTGCGCCATCGCGGTGACGGATAACGCCAATTTGCGCGCCAATCGCTAAGGCAAACTCATTAGCAATAAACATACCCAGCCCGCTGCTACCTGGACGATTATGCAGCGGCAGCGGCTCGCGCAACCCTTGGCGCAACGCCCGCCAAGCTCGCGCTGGAATTGCCGGCCCAAAATCGCGTACCCCGATCCGTACCCGCTGATTGTTGTTGGCAGTCTGTACCGAAATCGCTACTGACGAATCATCAGCGCTATAGTGTAGTGCGTTATCAGCAAAGTTAGCGACGATTCGCCGCAATAAATCACGATTTGCCACCATTAGCCGCTGACGAGATTTTACCTGGGTTTTTAGAGATTTATTATGAGCATGGTACAGCGGTTGAAGTTCGCTCATCACTTCGTTGCAAAGGCCAGCCGCATCAATCGCTTCTAACGTGAATAAGGCGTTTTCTAGGCGGCGAGCTTTAGTTAAATCTGTCGTCAAGCGCAGCGCCCTTTCCGCCGTCAGTGTAATTCGCTGCGCCAAGACAGCCCGCTCAAGCGCCGTATACTCCCCTGCTTCTAGCTCAATCGCCAACTGGCGAATCAGAGCGAGCGGCGCTTTCAGCTCGTGCGCCGCCACTGTAAACGACGGTGAATCTGCCCACAAACCAGCCTGCGCCTTACCCTCCTGCATACACCTAGTTTAGCATGCTGCAGCAGGCTGTTCTAGCACAAGCAAAACACTTATTCGTTGAATTTGAGGGTCTTTAGCAGCTTCTCGTAGTCAGCAGTGAAAACGTCGCCATCAGTACGCATCGTCAGTGTACGATCGCGCATCTTCAACAGTACTGCTGTACCGTAAGTGTCCTTGTCGAAATTACCGACCAGCTTGGTGCCCGTATGCTTGCCATCGTTGTAAACACTCGACTTCAGGTCGCCTCTTTTAATTAACGGATCGTAAGTAGACACAGATTTGTCATAAGTTTTTTGCTCAATTGTTATCCTCAGGGCAATCTTCGACTCTCTGGTAATTGGCGGGATTGTCACTGGGTTCAAATAGGCTTCATAAGTCACGCCGCCGCCTTTGCTGATATCGGTTGCCTGATAAGCACTCCAAGTCTTGGGATATTCAAACGTCAAGGCGCCGTAATCCGACGGCCCGTTAAACTGTCGATTCGGCTCTTTCTCGCGCTTTTCGAAGTCGCTCTCTAACTTCTCGCTATTCTCTTTGACAGCCTGAGCTTTAGCCGTCTCGATTTTCTCATCGACGTTTTCTTTCTGGTCGAGATATTGCATATACGACCAAATACTAAAACCGCCAAACCCCAGCACCAACACTACCAATACCGCAATAGCGACAATACTGCCAGTGATAGCGCCTTTTTCTGTATGATGCCTACTCTTCATGCTTACGATTATACTTTGTCGAGGCTAAATATGCAAAGGTTTAACTTTGCGGCTGCAGCAAATAGAGATTGTACGCGCCCGCGGTCTTGTGCAGAGTAAGCCCAGCCGCCTCGAAACCATAGCTCAACAGCCAAATATCACGCCCAAGACGGTTAGTCTCGCGCTGTAAATACTGCGCCATCTTAGCGATATCACGACCGTCGCCAAAAAGATAAACGACTGTCGTCTCGTCTGGCAGCGGCGTACGCCAAAAATTAGCTAACCGCACCGACACTTTCTCGTCGTGCCGCGATAACCAACGTGAAATTAGTACTAGCAGCGGTTGTAGTTCGTAACCAATCGCCCGCGCGCCGCGGCGGCTCGCTTCGCGCAGCACTATGCCGTCGCCCGAGCCAATATCCACCAACACGTCGGTTTTTTTGAGCCGATATAGCTCATCAAAAGCTTTTTGCAAGTCGCGGCGTCGCGACGGCACATACGGCGCGCCCGTGAAAGCCACAAAGCCAAACAGCAGCACCACGGCCGCAATGGCGGCGAAAATCACGCGAATTTTTCCTTGAGGACGGTAATTTTATTGCGCAAGCCGTTCAAATCTTTTTCGATATCGCTAGCTAGTTTCTCAGCTGCTTGGTAGCGCTCTATCGCCTGTTCAATATCGAAGTCATCGCTTTCAAACCACGCCACCATCTGGCGCAGCTCTTCAATTTTTTGGTTGATAGTTTTCTCATTTTTGCTTGACATTTTTAACCTCCGCTTTGATAATTATTTTTTCTTCCTCGATACTAATAATTTCGCCAATTTCGGTCGAACCGCGCACAATCGCGTAACCGCGCGCCAGCGCCAACTGCGGATTGTACGCCGCCAAAATCCGCTGGAATTGCTTAATTTCACTTGTTAAGACGTCAGTTCTGCTATCTAGATATAGCAATGCGCGCTGCCGCAAGCTGTCAATTTCACTACTTAAATCGCCAATCGCTGACTCCGTCCGGTAGGCCATGCCGTCAACCAGCGCTTTTATTTCTCGCAGCAGTTCTCGTCGGTCTGGCACAATGATTTGCGCCGCGTTACTCGGCGTAGAAGCCCGCACATCGGCAGCCAAATCCGCCAGCGTCATATCGACTTCATGGCCAATACCAACTAATGTCGGCACGCGGCTGGCAGCAATCGCTCTAACCAACAATTCATCGTTAAACGTATTCAAATCGTCAGCACTGCCGCCGCCGCGAATGATCACCAGCACCTCGGGCGGCGTTTGACTCTCGTTAAAACGATTAATTGCCGCAACAATCTGATCAGCCGCCGCCTCGCCTTGCACTTGAACATGCGCTACGTCAATCTGCAAGCCGCCCCAGCGCTCATTTACGATTTTGATAAAGTCCGCGTAGCCTGCCGCCTGAGTGCTGCTTATCACGCCGATACGCGCTGGAATTTGCGGCAAACAACGCTTGCGCTCCGCGGCAAACATTCCTTCCTTCTCCAACTTAGTACGCAACAGCTGGAAACTTTTGCGCAAGCTGCCCTCACCTAGCGGACGGTAATTTTGCACGGTCACGCTGAATTTGCCCCACTTCGTCACTTTGGGCTGCGCCCGCACCACCAGCTTCATGCCGTCTTCAATCGGTGTTCGCAGTTGATAAACTGGCATAAAGCAACCGACGCTCGCTTCCTCGTCTTTCAAATCAAAAAACACCCATTTGCCTTGATTTACCTTGAAACTGGCGACCTCGCCCTCAATCTCAACAGCGCTGCACGAAAACTCCAGCACTTGATTAATCAGCTCGACGAAACCGCTAACGCCGAACCTTGGAATCAGATTTTCGTCCATATTTCACTATTGTTAGCTGGTAAAATACATAGCCTAGCAGCAGCGCCGTCAGCAGTACAATTACCCGGTAAAGTACAATCGCTGCAATCGACTGGCCGCTACCTATACCTGATAAAGCCAAAACGCTAACCATGATTGCCTCGTAGGCGCCCGTTCCGCCTGGCGTTACCACAATGAATCCAGCAATTGTCGCTATGCCATAAGCAATCAAAATCGACGCCGGGTTGACACTCATTCCCAGCGCCTGAAAAGTAATCCAGATCGGCGCAATTTCGGTAGCAGTAAATAGCATCGCCCACAAGAACGGTTTCAGTAGCACACGTTTATCGCTCTTTAGTTCGTTAAAATCGTCGTGCATATCATAGAAAAACTTCTCTATCGACTCCTGCTTCAACACCACCTGCGGCCGCCGCGCAAAAAATGACGCCGTACCGTTAGTTATCATCGTAATCCTCTTGGCTAATCTTTTCATCCGGTGGACGCTATTCAAAAAGTACGCGCCCAGCAGCGTCGCCATCACCAGCAAAAATACCAGCGTTGAGCTCATCAAAATTATCCAGCGGTTAACACGGCCGTCAATCGTCACCATCAAAACAGAAACTACCAAAAAGACCACAATCGCCATAAAACCCACCACATAACGCACAAATTGCGCCATCGTCGCTCGTCCAATTGGCACACCGTACTTGCCTAAACGCCAGTTAGCATACGAAATACCACTGACACCGCCGCTAGGAAAAGCATGATTAACAAAATTTAACTCTAGCGATATGCGTGCCAGAGTTGCCGGATTAATATTCTTCACGAAGCCTTTCTGACGCAAATACGAAAAAATCATCTCGCCAGTCGCCAAATATCCGGCCGCAATAATTGGCAACATCCACACAAGCTTGCCAAGGTTAATTTTACCTAGCAAACCCCAAGCATATACCAGTTCGCTTCTAGCTAGAAAAAGTATCAAAGCAATCAACAGCAACGTGGCAATACTCAACCACAATCGAAAAGACAGTCTCCTTTTCATACAATCTAGTATACTATATTTATGCATATCACAATACTTGGCCGCCAGCCAGCACTTGGAGTAGCCGAGCTAGAACAGCTCTACGGTGCTGACAATGTCCGATGGTTTTCGGAGCAAACAGCGCTTGTAGATTCGCCTGATTTTGACTTCGAGACCCTCGGTGGCAGCCAAAAAGCCGGCCGGGTCGTTCTCGAACTCGACCGCGGCAATTGGCTAACCGCCAGCCGCCAAATCATTCAGCACTACGCCGCTAAATGGCGCGCCAGCGAGCATAAAATAACTCTTGGCATCAGCGCTTACGGCTTCAAAATCTCGCCACGCGATGTCCAAAAAACCGGCTTGCTTATCAAGAAAAAATTACGCGACAGCGGCACTAGCTTACGCCTTATCCCGAACCCAGAAATCGCCCTTAACACCGCTGCTAGCCATCACAACAAGCTTGGGCTATCGCCGACGAAAGTTGAGCTGCTAGTCGTCCGAGCGCCGAATAATCGCCTCATCATCGCTGAAAGTGTCGGCGCTCAGAACATCACTGCGCTGGCCGCCCGCGACCAAGCTCGCCCGCGCACCGATGCTTTCGTCGGTATGCTACCGCCGAAATTAGCACGGATGATGATAAATCTATCTGGCGAGACGAAACCTGGCCGCCTCTGGGATCCTTTTTGCGGTACTGGCACCGTTCTCCAAGAAGCACGGCTCAAAGGAATAGACGTCTACGGCAGCGACCTAAGTCAAAAAATGGTCGATTACGCCACAGAGAACATGCAGTGGCTCGATAATAAATACCGAATCAACCCTCAATGGAAAATCTTTCAAGCTGACGCTACCGCCGTCAAGCTCAATACTGCTCAAAAATCTGAAATCACCCGCGTCGTCTGCGAGGCCTACCTCGGCCAGCCCTTCTCGGCCCCGCCAAAACCCGCCAAACTCACCGCAGTCCGCGGTAACTGCAATCACATCATCAGCCAGTTTTTAGCAAACATCCGCCCGCAAATCAATCCGAGTGCAACGCTAGTCGTCGCTGCACCCGCCTGGCGCGACCATAGCGGTAAATTTACACATTTACCGCTTATTGATCAGTTAGCAGATTTAGGCTACCGACGCCTACATCTAAACTTAGTCAGCGACGAGCAGCTACTCTACTACCGCCAGAACCAGGTAGTGGCACGAGAAATCTTACTGCTTAAACCTCTCGATGAAAGTTAAAAGCAACCCGCCCGCCAAGCTCACGCCTGCTATAGTAATTACTTTCGTAAAGCTTGACATTTCCGATAGCTTCGCGTACAATAGCATAGATTGTTTTATATTAAATTAAAGGAGTTTTATGTCACACGTTAAAGCTGGCGGTTCGAGCGATAATACCCACAAAAGTGCTGGTAGGCGCAATGGCGTCAAGCGTTTCGGCGGGCAAAAAGTCAACCAGGGCGAGGTGCTAGTTCGCCAGACTGGCAGCACCAAAGTTGCTGGCCCGGGTACTTACATTAGCCGCAACTACACAATTCACGCAGCTAAGAGCGGCACCGTAGTTTTCAAACATATCAAGAAGCCATCGTTTACCGGCAATACTCACCCGCGAACTCAAGTTTGCGTTGAATAAGCTAGGTTCATTAGGTGTACTACCTTGGCTAGCGAGATACCGCTACTAGCCTTGTTCGTTGTTTTCTTGGCGCTTTACTGATACGTTCATGAGTCTTTGCAGTTCTGCGATACTTTTGTTCAGCTGTAAAGCATGCTGTGAATATTCTGCGATACTGTTGTTCAGCTGTAAAGCGTGCTGTGAATATTCTTCGTCACTGATACGTCTTGAAAAGCCCTGCTCAGCAACATTATTCATTACTACCAAAGAGCGTCTAACCTGTTCTATGGCATCGCCCAGGCGATCCGCTTCGTCCTGTGGCAAATCACCGCCGACCTTCTCTACAGTAGCACTGAACCTATTAAGCGCAGTTGAGATACCTGACGTATACTCTTGTATGCGCCCGAATAACACAGGAGCTCGCAAAGTATCTGCCGTGTTCAGTACTCTAGCCAAATCCTCTGCCGTGCCCGCCATATTTCGTATAGCAAGGCGCGTAGTGTCTGCTTCTGCTAGCCTTTTTAGCGCCTCGGAGGCCTTAGGAGACTGCTTATCTGATACTTCTGGCGATTCATTTGAGTATTGCTCATCTGAGTTCCCCGACTCCTCTTGATCTTCTGGTGCGGGAGGTTCGCTTTCAGTATCGACAATAGACGAATCGCTACCTGAATTAGTCTCTTTGGTAGCTGGCGAAAGATGCCCGCCTCTAAGCGCAGCCAGCACTTCTTCGCGGGCTTGCGACCTTGGGACTGGTTTGTTAGCTCCGGTCGTTGCGCCTCTTAATGCAGCTAATACATCCTCGCGGGTTGGTGGCTTCGGCTCTGCTTTCGTCGGATCCAGCTCGCCAGCCTCTCTTAGCGCAGCGCGCAATCTTTCACGCTCATCAGTTGGCGGCTTTGGCTGCTCTGTCGGCTGATTATTGCTCTGCGGTAATTGCGCCTCCCAAGCATCAAGGGCGTCTTCAGCCGGCGGCAAACCATGATTTTCCTCGCTATCAGGATTTATCGTTGTACTGAAATCACCTTGATCAACGCGCATCCAGATAGCGCGCCTACTACCATCACCATTGTCATCATCACTACCGTCCTCTGTATTAATAAGTAAGTAGGCAGGAGTATCTGGATATAATCGGGACCTTAGAAAAGCTATTCTAGCTCTATCAATTACTCTATCGCTATCTCCAGATTCATCAGACCGTCTACCAATAGCTAATCTACCCAATCCAACGCTTACTTTACTCAATAGCTCCAACCTAGCCTTTTCTTCAGAAGTGCCTAGTCTCTCAGCGCTTGGGAGCTTGCTACCTGGCACTGGATAGCCAATTATTATAGGTTTTTTAGGCGATTCGCCGTCTGGCGCTGTACTTTTTGATGTATGTGTTTCTGGCATATACTACTATTATATCAAAACATAAGCGAAATGTCAACTACAACACCACAAATAAGCAAACTAAGCAATTCCACAAGCGGCTACTTGCTCATGCCTAGGTGGTAGCGCACCCGCTCGACGACATCGCCGATAACTACTTGCGATTTTACTAAATAATCGTCAACACCGAGCTGCTCGGCGCGTTCTTTGTCCTTCGGCTGGCTGAGCGCCGTCAGCATAATCACCCGGATGTTAGTAGTCTCCGGCGTATTACGCAAAATGTCCAAAACGTCAAAACCGCTAATTTTCGGCATCATGACGTCCAACAAAATCAAGTCAGGATGTTCAGACACTGCCAACGACAGCGCATCCTCGCCATTATTCGCTTCACAGACGTCAAAACCCTCTAGCTCAAGACGCGACCGATATACTGATGCTAGCGCAGTGTCATCTTCTACTAGCAAAATCTTACGTTTGCGTGTATCCATAGTTTATATAGTATACCAGCCTGGCAATAAGCACAAGGGCTATGACGCTAATTCTTTAGCGCGCGCCATTTGCGGGTCGCGCCCAGCGTTATTATCATCCGAGCTCATCTTGACTGTCTGGTTTGGCTGGATGCCTTCTTTGGTGATGTTTCTGTCTTGCGGTGTATACCAGCGGGCTACTGTCACCTTGAGGATACGATCGTCGGATAGGTTGATCACCTTTTGTACCGTTCCCTTACCGAAGGTTTTTTCACCGACCAAGGTGGCCGCTTGATAATCTTTCAACGCGCCAGCCACAATCTCGCTAGCACTGGCTGAGCTACCGTTGACGAGAACGACAGTTTTCTTGCCTTTGAGCGTCGGATTGCCTGATGCTTTGACTGTTTCGGTCACCTGGCCGCGGCTTTTCTCGGTAACGACCGTTTTGCCGTTATCTAGCCACAAACTCGCCACTTCTTGCGCCGCTGTCAAATAGCCGCCGCCGTTGTTACGCAAATCAACAATCACACCTTTAACACCTTTATCAATGAATTCTTTAGCGGCTTTGCGGGCTAGCGAACCAGTATTGTCGTCAAAGCGCGAGATCGTCAATATACCAACGTCGTCGCTAACTGACCAACGGACGCTAGGATCGCTAATTTGGGCCCGCGTAATTGAAAAGTCTAGCGATTCGCTGCCGCGGCGCATGGTTAGCTTGACGGTCGTGCCCGCTTCGCCAGTAACCTTATCAGCCACACCGCTAGCCGTCTCGCCCGCTACTGACGTACCGTTCACAGCCACAAAGATATCGCCCGTTTTAAGGCCGGCTTTCTTGGCTGGAGAATCATCGAGAACTCGCAGTACTGTCGGCTGCAAATTACGCACGCCGATTTCGGCACCAATGCCAGAAACTTCGCCGTTTAGACTTTTGTTAAATTCTGCCGCTTCTTCCTTATCTAGAAATGTCGTGTAGTCGTCGCCGACCGCTTTAACCATGCCGCGAGCCGCCCCGTCCGATAGTTTATTAGCATCCAAATCACCGTCATAATTCGCCGCTAGTTGACGATAAGCTTCTTTCATCACCTCGGTGTCGAGCGGCTGCTTAGCCACCTTGATGCCAAAAATCGGTGCTGCTATCTGATAGATTTCTTCGCTGCGCGTACCGGCTGCAAATGATACGATTATCGCCAAGACCAACGATGCCAAGAAAACACCCTGTGAAACCTTCCGCTGCTGAGGCTTCCGCCCCTTATTTTCAACTCCCTGTTCGTTTGCCATAATCATAATTATAGCGCACTCTGGCTGAGTACGCTATAATTTACTGATTATTATATTGATCTCGCTAGAAATATATATAAGTTAGCCCAGCACTTGAACGCGTGTAGTAGTGATAGCGACCCCAGCCTAGACCATCCATGTTGTTGTTGTAATCGCTAACGGTGATCGTACCATCACCGTTAACTGCCTCAACATACATAGCGTGCCCATACTTGCCAACGTACCATATAGCCACCGAACCAGCCTTTGGCGTAGAACCATTAGCGATACCGTAGCGTGCCGTAGTGCTTGGCCACTCGTTAGCGTTACCTGCTCCGCCAAAATGCGGCACATAGCGGCCAGTACTAGCTACCTTCCAGGCGGTATAACTGACGCATTCGCGGTTGTAGAGGCCCCAGTTATCAACTAACGTATCTTGCTCGGCGTTAGCCCAAATCGCTGGATAGCCGCCACCGCTAGCTGACCCTGTGCCAATATTAGTATAACCTGTGGAGCGAGCGGCTGCAGCCATAGCTGCAGCTTGCTGAGCGCGGACACTGCTGATTTCGCTGTTACGCTTGGCAACCAGGTTATTGTAAGCTGATTCTTCGCCGCGAGTGTCCGAGACTAGTTTAGCCTGTTCAGCCTCTTTGGCAGCTAGCGCGGCTTTTTGCGACTTCTGATCGCGTAGTACGTTCTCGACTTGCTTTTTCTGCTTTTCGAGCTGCGCTTTGAGCGATTTAATCTGTTTGATCTTGGTGCTCAGATTGTCCTGCATTGACGAGCGGTATTCTTGCTTGTCAACGTAATCGCCGATGTTTTTGCTGCTAGCCAGCATCTCGAGCGGCGAGATTGAGCTATCAACGTACATATCGGCAACAATTTCGCCAAGAGCTTCTTTGTTAATCTCGATTTTCTTTTCGGTAGCAGCGATATCTTTCTCAAGCTTATCGCGCTTAGCTTGGCTAGTATTAATTTGCGCTTGGATTTCATTTTTTTGCTTGGTTAATACATCAAGCTGCGCTTGCAACGTTGACGCCAGCGCGCCAAGCGTCGCCGCCTGCTGCTGATACGAATCAGCTTCTGATTGAAGTTTTTTGACCTGTTCGTCGTACTGGTCGGCCAACACGTTTTGCGCGAAGGCAACCGGTATACTTGCGCTCATCAAAACAGCTGCTGCGACGATTGACGACTTCGCAACGTGCCGCCTTGACGAAACTGGTGTGGTGGACCTATGTTTCATACCTATAGCGTAACAAAGCATTACCGCTTTGTCAATAAAGCTACGTCGAATAAGCACCCCCTTTCGTAAATTACTCTACAATTTGAGATAACGGCGAGTAGCCAGTGTCGAGGAAATAATCCCAATCAACGAGCCTAGCAACATCATACTTAGCAGGACTAGCAGCAAATTATTTATCAGAAAGTGCGATGTAGCTACAGCAGCAATTCCATAAGCCTGTAATTTGCCAGAAATCGTCGCGAAAACCCCTACCCCTATAGCGGTCGCTACAACGGCAGCAATACAACCATACACCATCGCTTCTACCAAAAACGGGCCGCGGATAAAGCTTTTGTCAGCACCGATAAGCTTCATCATCTCGATCTCGCTTTTACGATTGAATATTGCCATTCTAATGGTATTAAAAACAATCAACGAAGATATTACGACGAAGAGTACGCTCGCTGCCAAACCGGCCCGCTGCGCAAAATCTGTCCAGCGGCCGATATTTTCGATAGCGTCGCGCCGGTCGCCAGCAAACGACGGTTCGCGCTTATCATCGATAATTTTTTTGAGCGGCTTATTAGTTTTGACAAAATCACTAAGACTGTCGGTGTCATTGATATTCTCTAGATTAACGCGAATCACTGCTGGCATTTTATTGGCAGCTTGATTGAGGGCATCTAGTATATCTTGGTCTGCTTTGTTGTCTTCGGCGCTTTGTTGGCGCGCCTTTTCCGAGGAAACGAATTCAACGCGCTCGACATTATGCAGTTTGCGCAAATCGGCAATAATCGGTTTAGCCTGCTCTTCGGTAGTACCCGTTTTGAGATAAATTGACATATCAACTTTTTTACTCAGCTCTGTTACCGAATCTGCCAAAATATTGCGCGCCACCACCGTAGTAAAGATAATAAGTAACGTAATCGTCATCACCGCGGTAGCCGCAATGGTTAGCCAAGCATTACGAGTGAAATTATTGACGCCGTAGCGGCACATTCGCACGAAAGTCAGCCATTTGCGCTGGCGGCTACGCCTTTGTCTGGTCAAGGCGCGAGCACCGGTATTTTTTTTGTCCTCGCGGTGGCTTTTCTTTTTGGCAGCCGCTGTCTTGACTTTGTCTCGTCTCATTGCCGGTAGCTCCCTTGCGCTTGATCGCTAGTAATCTTGCCGTGGTCAACAGTGATAACGCGGCGCTTCAACCTATTGACAATCTCGACATTATGTGTTGTAAGTATAACTGTCGTGCCATATCGATTGATTTTCTCGAGTAGGCGAACAATATCCCAACTGTGCTTCGGGTCGAGATTACCCGTCGGCTCGTCAGCGATTAGAATCTTTGGCTGGCGCACTACCGCTCGGGCAATCGCTACTCGTTGGCGTTCGCCGCCCGACAACTGGTGCGGGAACTGCTTTTCCTTACCCTTTAGACCCACCAGGTCAATCACTTTTGGTACAGTATTTTTAATTTCGCGGTTAGTCATGCCGGCGATTTCTAGCGCAAAAGCCACATTTTCGAATACCGTCCGGTTCGGTAGTAACTTAAAATCCTGAAAAACTACGCCAATTTTGCGGCGCAGCAACGGGATATGCTTGTCCTTGAGCTGGTCGTAATCAATACCGCCAACGACAATCTTGCCGCTAGTCGGCTTTTCTTCGCGCGTCAATAATTTGAGCAAGGTCGATTTGCCAGCACCGCTCGTCCCAACGATAATTACAAACTCGTTCGGCTCGACATGCAGATTAACACGGTCAAGCGCTGGCTTGCTGCCCTTACCGTACACCTTAGTCACTCTATCTAACAGAATCATCACTACCTATTGTAGCATAAGCTAGTTTATAGCGATAGCCAGCTACTCGGTCGCTGCTTGCTGCTCGAGATATGCTTCGATAAAACCGTCAATGTCGCCGTCTAGTACGCCGCGGGCGTTATGCGTCTCAAATTTGGTGCGCGTATCCTTGACTAATGTGTAAGGGTGAAGCACGTAATTACGAATCTGCGCGCCCCAACTAGCCGACTCGCCTGCCCGCAGATCAGCTAGCGTTTCGGCGCGTTGTTCTAGCTGCATTTGCGCTAAACGGCTTTTGAGGATTTTTAGCGCGGTTTCTTTGTTTTGGAGCTGGCTGCGCTCGTTTTGGATCGCCACCACCGTGCCTGTCGGCAAGTGAGTGATGCGCACTGCGGAATCAGTTGTATTGACTCCTTGCCCACCGTTTCCGCCGCTACGATAAATGTCAATTCGCAAATCTTTGTCGTCGATCTCGACCTCGCCTGACGCGTCCATTTCCGGCATGATTTCGACCAGTGCAAAGCTAGTCTGCCGCAAATTATCAGCGTTAAATGGACTGAGCCGCACCAGCCGGTGCACCCCGTGCTCGCTGCGCAATTTGCCGTAAGCAAAAGCACCGCGGATAATGTAAATTGCGTTCTTGATGCCGGCTTCCTCGCCTGTCGAACGCTCGACTAGCTCGGTCTGCATATCATGCTTTTCAGCCCAGCGCAGATACATTCGCTCTAGCATTTCTACCCAATCCTGCGCATCCGTACCGCCAGCACCAGCGCTTAACTTGAGAATCGCCGCCCGGTCATCGTATTCGCCTGAGAACAACAAGTCTTTGCGGCGCTCCTGGTATTCTGCCTCGAGAGCTGCTAGCTGCTCGGTAAACTCTACCAGCATCGAGTCGTCGCCTAAATCCATTAGTTCAACAATGTCCGAGATTTGCGAACGTAAAATCTGCCACGGCTCAATTTGCGAACGCAAGTTTGCCGCCTGCCGCGTCAGCATCTGCGCCCGCTCGACATTCGCCCAGACGTTCGAATCGGCCAGCTGCTCGTCAAGCACTGCCAGCTCTTCGGCGCGAGCGTCAATATGCAAAGCCTGGCAAGCGCTAGCCACGCGAGCGCGGAGATCTTCAGCTTGTTTTCGTAACGGCTGCATAGAACCTAGGCAGCAGTCTCGTCTTGATTTTGGCTGGTGTCATCTGATTTGCGGCGAGTTGATTTCTTGGTAGAGGTTGACCCTATGGTTGTCGGCTCGGTAGCAGGTTCGGATTCAGCAGGTTCAGAAACATTAGACTGAGCAGCAACTGGCGCAACGCTCTGCGGCTGATTTTGCGGTTCAACCACACCCTTCCAATAGTCAATCTGGCTCAACCGGCGTACCAAAAACGGATGATCGCTAAAAGTCTGCGCAAAATGATTCATCGGGCGTTCAGCTGTGTACTGCATCCACTGGCGCGCTATTTCATTCATACTGTCCGCCGCATCGGGACCGACATGTACCTTGATCAGCGATTTCTTGACTAATTCGCTATCGCCCAAATACATCAAAGCTAGACGATCGGCGGTTAGCTCGGCGCGACGGTGCCAGAATCCAGAAATCCAACTACCCAATACGCTGATAATCGGAATTGACAAAAACGGCATCAAATACACGTTAGCGTTAGCATGGCGGTATTTGATATGTGCCATCTCATGTACGACAATCACTTTTAGTTCATCCTTGGTCAAGTAGCGAATTGATCCAGAATGCAGCACGATAGAATATGGCCTAGCAAAACCAAAAGCATAAGCATTCATCACTGGATTCTGGGTGATGAAAATCTCGACTTGCGGCATCTCTAAATCAGCCGATACCTGGTTGGCCCAATCGCGCAACCACGCGTAAGCGCTATATTCAACCTGCAAAGCATTGCCCAACATTTGCTGGCGCATCATACGCACCATAAACATGCCAATACCTAGCAGCATACCCAATCCCATAATCATAAAAACTATCGCCAGCAATACAGCAATCACGCCATCGCTGAGCGATAACTCAACGTGGTGTCCAGCATTGTCTGTTGACATTTCCTGGAATGTTGTATAGATAAAATAGCTAGCCGCAAAGAAACAAAAGATAATGATAGTTATTGTCAGAACGACATTATCTTGCGCATTGCGAGCCCGCGCTACGGCAAGCTGGCCTTTGGTTTGCGCCTGCGATTGCGGCGGCTGCTGATACTGTTGGTATTGCTGGTACGGCTGTTGATCCATAAACCCTCCGATTAGATACTATCTCAAGACTCGCGCCTATTCTACTACATTATAACAGGATTAATCATAATAAGCAGCAACTCCACCGTTTTTGATCACGCTAAATATCACAACTAACTACCAAAAACGCGAGTTGCCTAATCAGCTAACTTCTCCACCGCCGCCACGAACTGTTCGCCGCGGTCATTGTAGCTCTTGAACATATCGAAGCTAGCGGCGGCCGGGCTGAGAATCACCACATCGCCAGGTTGTGCTTGATTGGCTGCCGCTTCGACGACTGTCGGCATCGGCGCCATCTCCAGCTGGACAACCCGGCAAGATGCCTCATTTTTATGCAAAATTTCGATAATTTCACTGGCATTAGCGCCGTTGACAATCACCGCTCGCATTTGCTGCCTTGCGATTTCCTGCGCTAACTCCTCGTAGTCCGCCCCCTTGTCAGAGCCGCCCAAAATCAAAATTTTTGGCTCCGTGAAAGCTTTTAACGCGGCGATGGCGCTGCCCGGCGTGGTCGAAATGCTATCGTCGTAATATTTCACGCCGTTTTTCTCGGCAACGAATTTTAGGCGGTGCGGCAATCCTGTAAAACTCTCTAATCCAGCCGCGTACTGCTCATCAGTCACGGTGATTGGCAGTTTCGTCACCGCGCTCATCGCCGCACAAGCATTCTCGAGGTTGTGCGTACCCGGCAAACGCAAATGGCTAGTGCTGCAAATCTGCCGATTTTGCACGCAAAAGTAACCGTCCCGAACATAAACTTGATCATCGTCAGGAATAGCGTAGCGCTGCGCGAAATCTAGCGCATCATCTCCGCAGCATTCACACATTGCATGACCTTGCCTATCTAATAGCCCGTCAAATGGCATAGCAGCCACTTCCCGCGAATATTTATTCGTCGGGTGATATAAACAAACATCGCCAAGATACTGGTGGCAGCGAATATTTTTCTTAGCATTGAGATAGTCGGCGAAATCCGTATGGACATTCAGATGATCCGGCTCAATCATCAGCACCACCGCAATATGCGGCGACTTTTTTAGATCCCACAGCTGAAAACTAGACAATTCGTAAACGACAATGTCGGTTTTTTTAATCTTCGGCAAGACATCCAGCGCCGGCACGCCGATATTACCAACCAAATGCACCATCTGGCCAGCTTGCTGCAAGATCGAGGCAATCAAACTGCACGTCGTCCCCTTGCCTTTCGTCCCTGTTACGCCGATAATCGGCGCTGGACATTTGTCAAAAAACTCGTTGGTCGCCGACCAAATTTTACCGCTGGTCTTGATATTACGCGGCGGCAAGCTGGCCGTTCGCACCACCAAATCAGCATCGCCCAGCTGCTCGCTAAAGATATTTTTGCCAGAAATCAACCTAACGCCACTCGGAATAGCCGGCAGTTTATCCGCCGGACGTTCATCAGCCACCACAAACTCCGCGTCAGGAAATTTCTGCCGGAAATATATCAGATTTGATATACCTTCTACGCCGTAGCCAGCGATAATAATCTTCATAACGACTATTATAGCACGCGCCTTCATCGCTATAATATCAATACTTTATGCTTTAGCTTGGTAACAAGATTGTTTATTGATATAATTATAGTAATCTTTCGCTCCGACCAGCGAGAGGTAGAACGTTTCCGTTTTTTATTCCTACTTGATAGGAGCGTGCCACCTCATGGGGTTGTTTCTGCTTTTTTGGGCTGTAATCGCTACGATTGCAGGCTTTATGGCCGGTGGTATACTGGCATGTCTGATCGATGACGCATTCAACAACAAGATGAAGGTCAGTGCTATCATAGCTCTGACCTTAGTGATAATGATTGCGATGTATGCAATCGTCAATATGACAATATACCAATTGATGCCCTCAAACAAAGAGAGGGTAGCAAGTTTCACAGAGGCAGCGGCGCTGCACGAGTTTTCCAGCGGGTCTGAGTACCCACTGGAAATCGGCGCTCGCTCGATTTCTGCCACAGGGGAAACTTCCGTTAGCGGCGGTATTTTTTCTATTAGCGCCTATACCAAGATGCAGGCAGGCGCCAGTATTTTGGTTGATTATCGGCACGGGGACGGCACTCACGAAGTGCTGGAGATTCCCCTGTCAGTCATCAGGTTTAACATCATCGGCGACGGCGAAATGTCGTCGATGGTGATAAACCTCACTAATCTCCCAGGTGCCGAGGGGTATGTCGCAAAGGACACCCTCGGTGACTGCCACCCCAGTATCCAGTGGGGTTGGTGGCTGAGAGATTGCGCGACTATTAAAAACACCCAGGTCACCTCGACAATAGGTGACGAGGGGCTGGCAGGCCTTTTCCAGAAGGCCCTTTCCAGTAACCCTGGAAAGTTCGTGACGATTAGTGTCACGAGAGACGAGTATAACCAGATCCTCGGCTCTGCTGGTAGCGCCACAGAGACGGAGACGGAGACGCCAACTCCGTCGCCCGCCCAACGTTGAGCAAGTAAAATGCTCCGCTGGGTCGGCGGCGGAGCATTTTACTTTTGATTGAAATTATTATTCTAAAACAGCTTTTCTAGCTTATCATTTAGCCGCGTCAGCGATTTCTGATCGCTAGCGCTGACACCAGCCAGCACCCAGGTGTCCGCGCCGATAAATTCGCGCGCCGTCGCGATCATACGTTCGCGAGTGATGTTGCGGATTGCTTCGGGCACGCGCTCATAATCCTTGACAAAACCATCGCCGAAATAACGCCCGCTATAGAAATTGCTAATCTGCGCGACTGTCTGCGCCCCCATCTGGTGGCGGCCTAGCGCGTAGGACTGCGCCGCCGCCAGTTCTTCTTCGCTAATTTTCCCATCAAGCACCGCTCGCACTTCGCTGGCAATGATATCAAAGAGCTTATCCGCCGTCTCGACATTGACCTGCCCGCCAAAATCCCAACTGCTATCATAAAAACCAGCGCTAGCTTCGCTAAACATACCGTAAGCTAAACCCTTTTTGCGGGCAGCACCGAAGATACGCGAGTGCATCGTTCCGGTCAGGATATGATTCAAGCACGACATCGCCTCTAGTTCAGCATCATTGATTTCGCGCGGCAGCGACATGCTCCAACCAAAGGTCAAGTTAGTCGCTTCTTTACGCTTGATAAGGGTCGGAGCGGCCTTTTTCAAAACATCGCGCGGCACTGTGAAACGTTCGCCGCGCGGCAACTCCCAGCCCTCAAGCATACTTTTAATCTGCTCGCGCCGGCCATCGAGCTTGCCCGCGATTACAAAACGCATATTGTCGGAAGTGTGGGTTTTGCGATGGTGGCGCTGGATATCCTCAAGCGTGATATTATTAATCGTCCGCAAACGCTGCCAAAACGTATAAACATCCTCACCTAGCAGCTGCTGGACTTTCGGCCAAAGCACGCGGCCGTGGTTATTCAAATACCCCGTTAGTTCGCTGCGGACATTGCCCTTTTCAGCCTCTAGCGATTCTTGCTGAAAGTGAGGCTGGCAAATCGCCACTTGTTGTAATTCTAAAATCCGATCCCATTCAAAATCAGCGCAATCAGCCACATATACCATTGACAAGTCGCTTGTCCATGCATTATGGTACGCGCCATTTTTGGTGAATTCTGCTTCGTAAGCATGCTCGCTTGGAAACTTAGCGTTTGCACCAAACGACATATGCTCCATCACATGAGCGGTTTCATAAATATTTTTGCGTCCAACATAGCGGTTGCCAGCGCGAAATTGAAATTGGAAGCTCATCACCGTCGCGCCAGGCACGTCAATAAGCAGCCCACGCGAACCATTGTCGAGCCGTACTTCTGTTACTGTGTGTTTCATCTAGCGGCTCTTTTTTCGATTCTGGCGCTTGGCCTTTTTCTTTTTACGGGCAACGTTGCGCCTATGATTAGTTTCGGCGGTCGAGGCGGCTCTTTTTATTGAACCGCCGAAATCGTGATCGCGATTCTCTTCGCCGCCAGTGATTTCGTTGACTCCATGCTCGACCGAAGTCTCGGCAAGCTTCGTCAATTCCGTTTGGTGGTCATCGTCAATTGATTCGCGGCTAATAGCGTCGGTGGCGCGCACATGATAAATAGCACGCAAGACTTCCTCGCGCAATGTCGCTTGCAAGCTATCAAACAGCTTCTGCGACTCGCTGCGGTATTCAACCAGCGGGTCGCGCTGGCCGACGCTGCGCCAGTGAATACCTTCGCGCAAATGCTGCATATTTTCGAGGTGCTGCATCCATAGCGTATCAAGTACTTGCAGATAAACTTCGCGCTCAACCCCGCGGATTAGATCGTCGCCGAGCTCTCTTTCTTTGGCTGTATACATTTTTTGTGCGGCAGCTAACGCTTTATCGCGGCGCTGACTATCTTTTTTGATCGCGCCAATTTTTTCAATTTCGTCGACCTCCAGCGGGATAATCTCTGCGAATTCTTCGACAAATTTTGGATTGTTCTTGGCTGGCACCTCTGTTAATTTATTAACCATCGCTCGCAGCAAACGCTGAATTTCTGGTTTGATATTATCGCCTTCGAGGATTTTGCGGCGCACCGTGTAAACAACTTTGCGATGGCGATTAATAACATTATCGTACTGAACAACATTTTTGCGCGTATCAAAGTTATAACCTTCGACTCGCTTCTGCGCTGCTTCCAATGTCTTGCTGACGGCACGATTCTGGATTGCCGTTTCCTCATCGACACCTAGGCGTTCCAACACATTAGCAATCCGCTCGCCCTGAAAGATACGCATCAAATCGTCCTCGGTCGAAACATAAAACTGCGTATCGCCCGGGTCTCCCTGCCGGCCGCCGCGGCCGCGCAGCTGATTGTCAATTCGGCGCGATTCGTGGCGCTCTGAACCAATGACCACTAGACCACCCAGTTCTTTGACGCCAGGCCCGAGTTTGATGTCGGTACCGCGGCCAGCAATGTTAGTAGCTAGCGTAATCGCGCCTTTCTCGCCAGCATGCGAGATAATCTCTGCTTCGCGCTCGTTGTTCTTGGCATTTAGAATTTCGTACTTAATACCTTCGCTATCCAAATATTTGGCGATCATTTCGTTTTTAGCGATTGAACCGGAGCCAACCAACACCGGACGGCCTTCATCGTGATACTCTTTGATCGCTTGAGCTACTGCTTTCAGTTTGCCTTTCTCGGTCTTGTAGATTAAGTCCTGATGGTCCTGGCGAGTAATTGGCTTGTTCGGCGGCACCACCACTACGTCGAGCGAATAAATTTGTTGAAACTCTTCAGCCTCAGTGAAAGCAGTACCAGTCATGCCGCTAAGTTTTTTGTACAAGCGGAAGTAATTCTGAAAAGAAATCGTCGCTAGCGTCATGCTTTCCTGCAGCACTGGTACGCCTTCTTTGGCTTCAATCGCCTGATGCAAGCCTTCACTATAACGGTTGCCTTGCTTGAGCCGACCAGTGTGCTCATCAACAATTATCACCTCGCCGTCGTTTGTCACCACATAGTCTTTGTCGCGATGAAACAACGTTTGCGCCCGCAAAGCTTGATCCATATGGTAAACGCTGCGCACATACTCTGGCGTGTATAAGTTTTTTATACCCAGCATTTTTTGGACTTTCTCGACACCTTCGTCAGTAAGAGCTACCTGCTTGCGCTTCTCTTCCAAGGTGTAATCCTCTGGCGTCAACTTCGCCGCAATCTTGGCAAATTGATAATAGCTATCAGGATTTTCAGCGGCCGGCGCGCTAATAATTAGCGGCGTCCGCGCTTCGTCAATCAGAATCGAGTCCACCTCGTCGACAATTGCAAAATTCAACTCGCGCTGGCGCACCAATTCGATATCATTAACCATGTTATCGCGCAAATAATCAAAGCCGAATTCATTATTAGTACCATAGGTAATATCTGCCTGGTAAGCTTCTTTACGGGTGCACGGACGAAGCTTCTTCATGCGCGGATCAGTATGCGCCTCATTGTTATAATTTTCGTCATACAAGAATGAAGCCTCATTGATGATCACCCCAGTCGATAAACCTAACGCATTATAAATCTGCCCCATCCAGCCAGCATCGCGCTGCGCCAGATAATCGTTGACAGTCACAACATGTACGCCTTTACCTTCGAGCGCATTCAAGTAGGCTGCTAGCGTCGACATCAAAGTTTTACCCTCGCCAGTCTTCAGCTCGGCCACGCTGCCCTCATGCAGCACCATTGAACCAATCAGCTGCACATCGTAATGGCGCTCGCCGATTGTCCGATCGGCCATCTCGCGCACCACCGCAAAAGCGTCTGGCAAAATCGTATCAAGCGTCACAGATTTCTTCTGCAAACGCTTGCGCAGAACATCGGTTTGGCCAGCCAATTCCTCGTCAGATAGTTTCTTGTATTTCGGGCCAAGCGCATTAATTTCGTCGACTTTCTTTTGTAAACGCCGCAAAATCCGCTTCTGCGGGTCACCAAAAACCTTCGTCAGCACCTTCTGTTGTGTTATCGCCATAACGTCAAATTTCCCTCACTTTCAGGTATTTTCCAAAAACTCCCCTAATTATAACTGTTTTCGGGGAGTTTTGGAAGAGGCTGCTACTAAATCGCTACTGTGTTTCGCGGTCAAAACCGCGTTTGAACCGCGCCAGTATATCGCGCCGGCCGACGTGAGCTAACAAATTTTGCTTATACTTGCGAAGCTGCCCGGCTAGCTTGCGCTCGACGATGTCAGTTGCCGCCATAACGTTCATTGTCGAATCTTTGGCTTTGATAACCTGATCCGGCACGTTAATAATCACTTCGACTTCATATTTGTTGCCGTTATCGCGATTGACTTCCTCGATCTTCACCGAAGCACTCATAGTTTTGCGAGCATGCCGCGTCACTAAGCGATCTAATCTGCCGATTTTCTTGCTAATATACTTTCTCGTCGGTTCATCCAAAACGTAGCCGCCTACGCCAGTTATATCAATATCTGCAATCACTTTGACCCCTTTCGTTAAACCGATAATGTATTTTAATTATAACATTTAGCCGCGGTGAGCGCTACCAATCGCCTCAGTAATATTCTGAAAGCCATCGCGATCGAGCAGCTTGACTAGACCTTCGTTAATCTCGCCTACTACTTGCGGGCCTTCAAACATTAGCGCCGTCACCATAGCCACCAGGCTCGCACCAGCACAAATCTTCTCGTAAGCATCCTCAGCAGTAAACACGCCGCCGACACCGATAATCACAAAACGATCGCGGTATTTGGCATAAGTTTTGAAAATTAAGCCAGTAGTAAGCTCCCGCGCTGGCTGGCCGCTGAGATTTCCCCTGATCTCGTTATCCAGCAATTTTGAATTACGCAGCGCCGAGCGGTCCTTGACTAGATTGCCAATCGTTAAGCCAGCAACCTCATGCCGATCAATTACTGCTAGCAGCTTCATAAATTCCGGCCACTTTTTATCTGTCGGCATCTTAACGAAAATTGGCCGCGTTAAACGCAGGTTATCTACCGCCGTCAATAATTTATCCAGTCGCGCTGGCGTCGTAAACGGCTCGCCGCCATAAGTATTCGGACAGCTAATATTGATTTCGTACAACGGCGCGCAACCAGCTGCCTCTAGCTGGCGCAAACTTTGGCAATAGTCGGCAATCGCTTCGCTATCGCTAACATTTTCGGGATTATTGGTTTTAGCAACTGACACGCTTAACGGGAAATCGCGCCACAGCCGCCGCGGATACCGCTTAATCCGTTGTATATTGCGAGCGACTCCGTTATTTGCCAAGCCGACGTTAACTACAATCGATTTCTCGCTCGGTAAGCGGCGAAACCACGGCCGCGGATTACCAGCACAAACCTGTGCAGTAGTCGAACCGCCAATTTCGAAACCTAAGCCAATCCGTTTAGCTATTGGCGGCAAGTCGAAGTTCTTGTCCAGCCCCGCCGACATCCCTAGCGGATTTTTGAATTTTAGGCCTAAGATCTCCTGCTCGAGCCGCGAATTTCGATAATTCCACACCCGCAAAATATTCTCGCCGCGCACTCGGTGCAGTGCTCGCGCTGCTTTGATCATGCCCTCATGCGCTTTGTCTGGGTGTTGTCGAAAAAGCAACGGTTTAGCAAGTTTCTGATAGCCGCTGCGCGAAACTTGGCGCACCACTCGCTTCATCACAACTCCTCGCGATTACCTAGATATGGCCGCAGTACCCCTGGCACGCGCAGCTTACCGTCATCGGTCTGGTAATTCTCGATGATTGCTACTAGCGAGCGCGCCAGGCTCACCGCTGTACCGTTAAGCGTGTGCAGTATCTGCAGCGAACCGTCGCTGCGGCGCACGCGAATATTGAGATTACGCGCCTGAAAATCAGTACAGTTCGAGCAGCTAGTCAATTCGCGGTATTGGCTATCAACTGGCGACCAGTACTCGATATCATACTTTTTGGCTGCTGGCGCACCGAGGTCGCCAGCCGCGATATTCACCACATGGTACGGCACGCCTAAGTTTTGCCAAATTTCTTCTTCGATCGACAAGATTTTTTCGTGCATTTGGACTGATTGTTCTGGTGTACAAAAGATATACATTTCCAGCTTATTGAACTGGTGCACGCGGAACAGTCCGCGGCTAAACTTGCCAGCCGCACCCGCTTCTTTGCGGTAGCAAGGGCTATAGCCAGCATAGAGCAGCGGCAGTTCTTTCTCGTCGATTATTTCGTCAGCATGAAAGCCAGTCAGCGGCGCCTCGGCCGTGCCAATCAGCATGACGTCTTCGCCGTCGATGAAATACTCATTACTTTCCTTATCGCTCTTTGGAGCAAAGCCAGAACCGCGCGCCACCCGGCCCGACACCATGTGCGGCACTGTCATCGGCGTAAATCCTTTAGAAATCAACAAATTCAGCGCATACTGATAAATCGCGTTCTCTAACAGCATCAAATCACCTTTGATGTAGTAGAATTTCGTACCAGCCACCTTAGCGCCGCGCTCAAAATCGAGCCAATCGCGGCCAGCTGCAAAATCTAAATGATCACTGGCAGATTGGCGCTTATCACCCCACTTTTTAATCTCCACGCTATCTGCTTCACCGCCAAGCGGCACATCATCAAGCGTTATATTAGGCACCGCATCCATTTGCGCCTGAAAGTCCGCTTCAATACTGCGCAAATCGCTCTCTAGTTTCGCTAGCTCTTCTTTCAACGCCCTGCCCTGCTCAATCAGCTCTGGCGCTGGTTTACCGCCCTTCATCTGGCCAGCGATTTCGTTCCGCCGCGTTCGCAGTTCATCGACCTGCTGCTGCAGCTGTCGGCGTTTCTCATCAACATCTAGCAAACGAGCAACTGACACGTCATCGTAGCCTTTATTTTTTGCCGATTCCTGCACGCGATCGGCATGTTCTCGAATATAGCGAATATCTAGCATAGCATTAGTATATCATCTTGTGATACCGTACGCCAACGAATCTATTAATCGTATCAGACCAACTTATTTCGCTGTAAATTATTCTGTTCGCAACGCCTCAATCGGGTCAAGTTTCGCCGCCTTGCGGCTCGGTAGCCAACCAGCGATGATCGCCACCAGCATCAGCGCCAACACTACAACGGCGGCGTTTATCGGCTGGAAAATCAGCAAACTATATTTGCCCAGACCCAACGCCTTAGAAATTGCCGGATTAGCCAGCGTACCAGCTCCCCAGGCACCCAGCACGCCAAGCATACCGCCCAAGAAACCGACCCATGCCGCCTCGTAACGGAACAGCCGGGCAATGTCGCGTTTCGACGCGCCCAGAGCCTTCATCAAACCAATCTGCTGCGTCCGCTCTAGCACCGAAATATACATAGTATTAATAATCCCGAATACACTCACCACCAAAGCCAAAATACCAAACCCCATGACAATGGTTTGCAATATATTCACGAAAGTAAAAATCATACTCTGTACATCTTTCGAAGTCATTGACGAATAGCCAGCGTCCTTCAAACTGTCGCGAACTTCCTCGGGAGTTTTACCGCCCGTGGCTGTCGCATTGGCAAAAATATACTTTTGATAAGCATCTGTTCCGGCAGTACTAAAGTCTGTTAATTCCTTAGCATCGCTCGAATCGATATACAGATTTGGCCGGCTAGCCATCTGGTCTGGCGATTTCTTGACAACTGCTACAATTTTGAATTGCTTATTCAGCGTCTTACCGCCAAGAAGCTCTTTGACACCCTCTTCGCCCTTCTCAATATACACTTTTTGAATCGTCTCAGTATCGGTCTGTTGCGGCTGCTGGTTAACTGTAATTGTTAACATCGAACCAACCATTTCTGACGCCGTTTTGCCCAGTTTCTCAGTGTAGCTCTCTGGTATAATTGCCTCGCCTGGCGCTAACTTTATTCCCGACTTAATCTCGCGGCCAGCTGCAGATTCTAACTGCAAAGTATTATCACGCATCATAACTTGGGCTACATATTTCTTATCATTCTTCACGCTAAATACTACATATTTTGGCCGCAGCTGATAGTTCGGCTCAACATTTTTAAGATCTTTGCGCTGGCGCAATTTTTCAATATCACTCTGAGTAAGCGTGTCATACTCTTGGCCATAATACGACGCCGCATTAGGATTATATTCAGTTAATTCGCTTCTACCGCCTACCGCTGATCCAGCAGTAGTAACCCGCTTGTCCTTAGAAATGATTAAGCCGTTTGGATCAATATTACTGTTAATAATCCGGTCGACATATTGCCTAGCGCCCTCCCCTACCATCAGACTAGCCATAATCGCGAAGCCGCCGACAGCAATAGCCACGCTTGTCAAAATTGTCCGCATTTTGGCGCGGCGCAAATTACGGCCGGCTCTAGCCACGATATCAGTAGTTTTCATTATTTTTCCTCCTCTGTAAGCTTGCTAGTCGACTTATTTTTAGCAGCTGATTTCTTGGCAATAGAGTCCGATTCGATTTTACCATCTTTGATATGAATCACCCGCTGACATTTTTGCGCTAAGTCTTCATCGTGAGTCACAATAATCAACGTAGCGTTGTTTTCTTTACAATAATTAAACAACAAATCCT
>CALHTM010000009.1 GCA_938039975.1 uncultured Candidatus Saccharibacteria bacterium | reverse complement strand
GTCACAATAATCAACGTAGCGTTGTTTTCTTTACAATAATTAAACAACAAATCCTCAATCACTTTTGAAGTTGCCGAGTCAAGATTACCAGTCGGCTCATCAGCAAATAAGATTTGCGGGCGGCCCACAATCGCCCGAGCAATCGCCAAACGCTGCTTTTGCCCACCTGAAAGGTCTTTGGCGCGCGACTTGATCTTATCACCCAAGTCAACCGCTTCCAGAGCTTCAATGATCCGTTTCTTGCGGCCGATTCTCGCCACGCCCGCCGTCTCTAACGCCAAACTGACATTATCGTAACAGCTCTCGCCGCCCTCAACGAAGAAACTCTGGAAGATAAAACCCATCTTCTGCGCCCGAAACCTATCGGTAGCCCGCGGATTCAACCGCAAAATATCCTCGCCGTCAATTAGCACCCTGCCCTTTTGCGGCTTGTCTAGCCCAGAAATCGCATGCATCAGCGTCGATTTACCGCTGCCAGATTTACCCAGAACCGCAACGCTCGAGCCCTCTTTGATATTCAGGCTAACTCTATCCAGCGCCGTAAAAGCATTTTTCTTTTTACCGTATATTTTAGTAATGTTTTTGACTTCAATCATTCAGCCCTCCTGCTTATATTGCCGTTATCGCGCCAGTCATTAGCAATAACATAATCATCACACCCAAACCGATGCGGTACCGGATAAACAACGAAAAGTCATTGCCGGCGACGAATTTCAGTAGCCAAGCAATCGACCAATAGCCAACCGCAAAAGCCACCGCTGTCGCCAAAATTGTTGGCACCCAGCCGACACCGCCGCCAATGTATTTGTAAGCGGTCATCGCCTCTAGCAAACCCGCTGCCACCAAGGCTGGAATACCCAGAAAGAAACTTAATTTCGTCACCGTTACCCGATCAAAACCGCGAAATAGTCCCACCGAAATCGTTGCCCCTGAGCGCGACACGCCTGGAATCAGCGCTAAGCACTGGCCTAAGCCAATCGCCAGCGTATCCCGCCAAGTTGTCTGCCGCTCGCCGCGCCGCACAGCGCTGCATTTGTCGGCTAGCCACATCACCAGGCTCCAGCCAATCAATGCAAAGGCCACAAACCATAAGCTGCGCAGCACTGTTTCGACCTCATTTTTGAGAGCATAACCGATAGCCGCAATCGGCAGCGATCCAATAATAATCGCCCAGCCATATTTGTAATCAAACTGCCGCCGCGCCCGTTTCCACCACAAGCCGCGCCACCAGGCACTCATCACCCGCCAAATATCATCTCGGAAATAAATTATCGCTGCAGCGATAGCACCAATCTGAATAATAGCCGTAAAAGCCGTCAAACTCGGATCGTTGATCCGCATACCCATCAACTTCTCGACAATCGTCAAATGCCCGGTCGACGACACTGGCAAAAACTCCGTTACTCCCTCGACAATACCCAATATGATAGCCTGCCACCATTCCATAATATTTAATAGTATAGCATTTGCAGCCGTCTCGGCAAAAATCTCAGCTATTTTTGCCTATTTTACGCTAAAAATATTGACATAAGCGTGATTTTTTGCTATAAGTTGTATAGAAAGTCAGAAAAATAAAAAGGAATAACAAAATGCCCGTGGGATCATTCGAGAGAACTGGAAGTCCACCACCGCCAGTAGGAGAACAAAGTAAGGATTTTACATTAGATAACGGATCTGTCGTACATACTGATGAGAATGGTATACCAGATTACATAGAAGTGCCGCCTGAAGGCGATGAGACAACCCCTGAATCTGGTCAAGAAAGCGGTGCCGAATACGGAGACGTCGAACCCGGCCAAGAAAGCGCTGAAGACGCCGCCGAGGTACAGGCTAACGAGACACTGCGCACTGACGCTGAAATTCTAGGCAATCGCTACCCAGTTAGTCAAATGATAAAAGGCGCTGGTAATACACTACAATGGGGCAAGGAAAGAGCTGCAGCAGCTTGGAATAATGCCATGGAGCAGCCAGGCCTCTTGATGGATAAGTTTATGCATGGCCTAGCCCAAAGCTCGTATGACCGGCGCAAGGCAAAGCTTGACGAGGTTGCTCATCTCAGCGACAATCACCCGCTTAAAAAATTCCGTATGAGGAAGCTTCAAAAAGCTGAGGCTCGCCTAAACAAACGCAAAGCAAATCTCGAAATACGACAGAATCGGATGACTGGGCGCGTAGAAGCCGTCAAAAACGCCTATGAAGCACGCCGCGAAGCTACTATCGCCGAATTATCGGAACGTGCAGACAAAGCCCGCGCCCGCAAAGCTCTTCGTGAAGAAATGCGTAGTAAACGTAAAGAACAAAATGAAAATGTTGATGTTGGTTGGTTTGAGGCTTGGGTAGTAGCCAAAAAACACGTCGACTCTATGCCGAAATATCAACGCCGCCGCATCGCTAGCGCCGTCATGAATGCTGCCGAAGCTAGCAAAAACTCACAAGAGGCCAGCTGGCAAGCGCGATACGCCGAGCGAGCTTCTGCTGACGCACAAAATCGAGTTGAATCAATTGGCGGACAGCTTCAGCAGACCAGAACCGAGCTAAATAGTATGCGCCAGCAAGCTGGAGAAATCGCCAACATGGAGTCAGACCTGGTTTCGGTCAGAGAGAATGCGGCTAAGCTTCAAGAAAAAGCCGACTCGCTATCCGATGATAGCGCCAACAAATTTGCAGCAATGTACGAAGCCGTCAAGGCTCAGCAACAACAAGAAAATATGGAGAAAGCAATCGCCGACTACAATAAGCGTCTAGCTGAGCTGCAGCGACAGGAGACGCAACTTGTGCAGTCGCTGATTCAAGCTCAAAAAGACGTCGAAAATACCGGTAAAGCCCTTGAAGCCAGCGCGCAAAACGAGATTGCTGCAAAGAAGAAAGCCAAAGCAACCCAGCAAGCTAGAGACCGTAGCGTCGAAAATACCTTTGTCTAAGTTAAAACAGAAAAAGAAAGGATAACATCATGCCAATTTTAAGCCGTAGTCTCCTCGCAGATTTAGGAATCAATCTATCAGACGAAGATTTCCAATCGCTTGCCGACCATTTTGAATCGACACTAGAAGAACGCGTCATCAACGAAATCGTCCTCGAGCTATCACCAGAGCAAGCCGAAGAACTATCACACATGCAAGAAGCCAGTGACGACCAAATCGTCGATTGGGTACGCGCCAATGTACCAGACTTTGCAGACATTGTGTCTGATGAAATCGATATCTTGCTCGGCGAGCTAGCTGAGGATAGCGAGAAAATGGCCGCCTAAGCCAAGATACCTATAGTATTGACAACTCAATAGCTACAACTTCACCTCTGGATAAATTGCCCGCGTCGTCTCGTCAATCTCGCTTCTTAGCTGTGGGAACGGCACGCCCTCGCGGGCAGTTACGCCTTCAAAAATCCAAAATACCCGTTCAGAATAACCCCAGCCGCAAGCTGGCGGCATACCGTATTCCAACATTTCCACGAAGTCAATATCCAGCATCATCGCCTCGTCATCGCCTGCATCGCGCATCTGTTGCTGCTCAACAAAGCGATTCAACTGATCAATCGGGTCATTCAGCTCGGAAAAACCATTGCCCAGCTCTGACCCGGCAATAATTGGCTGGAAACGCTCCACCGTCTGCGGATTGTCGGGGTTGGACTTGGACAGCGGGCTGATGAACTTCGGTGTATTCACCAACCACACCGGCCCCGCCACATCTTTACGGATATTCTTCCACAATTTATCAATACTGCGCGGAATGGAATCGGTCTTCTCCACTTCCAAGCCATGTTCTTTCAGCTTGGCAGCTACCTCTTCAATCGTTGTATTATACACATCAATTCCATAGTGCTTGCGAATAACTTCAGCATAATCCCAAACTTCCCACTCGCCGCTCATATCCACCGTGAACTGGCCCAGCTGGAACTGCAGCGTGCCAAACGTTTCCTGCAATACATATTTATACATATCCTCCATGAAGCGCATACCAGCTCGCCAATCCCAGTATGCGGCGTACCACTCCATAGCGACGTGTTCTGGCAAATGCTCGTCAGAATAATTCTCATTGCGAAAACGCGGCCCGAGGTCGTAGACCTTCTCGAACCCAGCACCAACCAATCGCTTCAGCGGCAACTCGTGAGAAATACGCAGGTAAAACTGCTGGTCGTCCAGCGCGTCCATATGCGTCACAAATGGGTTAGCATCAGCACCACCGGTGGTATGCTCCAATACCGGCACATTCACCTCAGTAAAGCCGTGCTGGTTCAGATAATCACGCGTCGCCTGCCAAAACTTGCTGCGGCGAACAAACCGCTGGCGCACTTCTGGATTGACGTTCATGTCAACGTAACGGCGGCGGAAACGCTCTTCTTTATTCTCGAGCTTTTCGGGCATCGGCCGTAGCGACTTAGTTAGCAACCTTAGCTCATGCACGCCAACCGACTTCTCGCCAGTCTGCGTCGTCGTCATCACTCCGCGCGCCTCGGCAAAATCGCCCGTATCAAGAAGCTTCAGTTGTTTCATACCCAATACGCCGCGGCTAGCGTCCAATTCTGCCACGTCATCGCGCTGCAAATATAGCTGCACCTCACCAGACTGATCGCGCAGTTTGATGAACGCCAGCTTACCAAAACTGCGGATTGAAGTGATGCGACCTGCCACAACCACTTCCCGGCCCGCCAGCTCATCATAATGCGCTAAAACCTCGCCGCAGCCATGCGTCCGCTCCGACCGCGCCGGATACGGATCAACACCCAATTCACGCAGGGTTTCTAATTTTCGCAAACGTTCATTTCGATAATCTTGCAGTGTAGCCATAATTATTTATTATAGCACACCCCTGTTAGTAGCTACGAAATTGCTTTGATTGCGTAGATAGTCTCGCCTTTGGGCGTGTTAATAGCGGCGGTATCACCCACTACCTTATCAATTAGCGCCACACCCAGCGGCGACTCATCGCTAATTTTGCCATTTAGCGGATCAGCTTCAACCGGGCCAACAACCGTATATTCAAATATTTTACCGCCAGATTCAAGCGTCACTCGGCTGCCCAAACTAACTTTGTGAGTGGTGCCGCCCTTGATATCCTCGGCGTTCTGCAAAATATCCTCAATCTCGGCAATACGCGTCTCGACTAGGCCTTGCTCTTCACGCGCCTGATCATACTCGGCATTCTCGCTCAGATCGCCATAACCGCGTGCTTCAGCGATTTTCTCGGCAATCTCGCCGCGGCGACCCTTCAAGGCAGCTAGCTCTTCTTCAAGCTCTTTTCTTCCATCCTCGGTGATCTGATATGCTTTTTTCATGAGTTTTACTCCTTTCGTTATACCGCCCGAAACTTCCTCTGTCTAGAGAAACCCCAGCCCTCCAATACAAAATACTCAGATTAGTTCAGTGTAGCAAGCAACTCATCTGCCGTCAAGAGTCGTTGTTCGCCAGTCTGGCGCGTTGATACTTCCCATTTACCATCATCAAGCAAGCGATCGCTGACCGTCACCCGATACGGAATGCCCAGCAGTTCGGCATCAGCAAATTTAACCCCTGGACGCTCGTCGCGATCGTCATAGATAGTCTCGATTCCGGCAGATTGCAACTTCTGGTAGAGTTCGTCAGCTGTAGCACGCGACTGGCTGCCAATTTGCACCAGATATACTTTAGCTGGTGCAATGTTTTCCGGCCAAACCAGCCCCTTGTCATCAGCAAATTTCTCAACAATCACGCCCATCACCCGGGTGATACCGATACCGTAGCTACCCATGTAAGCGTACTGCTCTACACCCTCAGCGTCAGTAAAGACCAGGCGCATTTCCTCGGACTTTTGCGTACCAAAGTTAAAGATGTTGCCAACCTCGGCAGTTTTGACCCGTTCTAGCTCGCTGCGGTCAATGCCCAGCTCCTTGACAGCGTCATCCAAAACTTCTTCGTTCACGGCAATATTTTTGCCGCGATGCAGATAAATATAATCCTCGCCAGCGTCACAAATCGTCTGAAATTCGTGGCTAAATTTAGTGAAAGCTCCGCCCGAGGCAAACGTCACATACGTCTCATCGCCGATACCAAAGCGGTCGTAGCAGCGCTTATAAGCCTCAATCGCGGCGTTGTAATAGTTATCCAAGTCTTCTTTGCTGGCATGCACCGAGTACATATCTTTCATAACGAACTCGCGGCCGCGCATAATACCGCTTTTGGCGCGCAGCTCGTTGCGCAGCTTATTCTGGAACTGGTAAACGCTAATCGGCAAATCCTTATAGCTCTTCAGGTAGCCGCGCAGCAGTTCGACAATCGGCTCTTCGTGCGTCCAGCCGAAACCGACCTCGGTACCATCCTGCAGATGAGACTTAAACCACACATCGACCAACTCGTCGCTCCAGCGGCCAGTCTCTTGCCATAATTCCTTGCGCTGCAGTGTGCTCATGACTAGCTCTTGACTGTCAATTTTATTCATCTCTTCGCGGACAATTTGCTTGATATTCTCAACCACTTTTAGTCCCAGTGGCAAGTATGAATAAACACCTGCCATCGTTTTATGCACGTAGCCAGCACGAATCAGCAGCTGGGCGTTACGTGCCACTTCGTCAGCTGGCGCCTGCTTGATAGTTCGAGTAAAATTCTTACTTAGTCTCATAATATCCTCATTTTACCGTGAATCACGCATATCAACAAATTACCAAAACGCCGCCGCAACATAAACCGCATAAAAAGCCACGCTATTTTTGATTGCGTGCAGCAAAAAGCCAGACCAAATCGATCCAGTATATTCGCGCAACGTACAAAGCACCAAACTCAGCGCAAACGTATCAATACCAACATTCCACTGTCCATGCGCCACCCCAAAAAGCAAACTGACAAAAAATACGTTAGCTGCTACTGGCAGCTTCGCCGAACGCAGTTTGCCATACAGTATACCGCGAAAAATTAACTCCTCGCATAATGGCACCACTATCACCAGCACCACAAAAGCTATCGCTAAATCTAGCGAAAACAGCCTGTCTGATACCCCAACATCTTGAGCTTGGTTTGGGTTAAACCCTGGTATAATGGCTTGCGCAACAAATGATAAGCTCACTGTCAAAGCAATGTAAGCTACCGCGCCAACGATTGCCATACCGATATCGCGCCACTCAATCAACCGCTGCACGCCAGCCTGTTTGGCTGATATCGATTGTTTAATACGCCAAGCCACCGCGCCAATAGCAATAATCGTCAAGACATGAACAAAACATTGCAAAATTAGATTAACCACTGATACATTAGCTTGCGCCAACCAACCCGTCCGCCATAGCAATCGCCCAACGCCAGCTACCGCATAAGCAGCCGCTACCATCGATACTGCCACCAGCAGCGTCCAGCCAATCCATGACAGTACCTGCCGTCGAGAAAAACGAAGCTTCTTTAAATTACCCACCCGCCAGCGTTTCATTTAAATAGCTTCCCGACGTCAGAAATCGTTACTAGTATTATCAGTGTTATCAAAATCAAGAATCCGGTACCGTGAATTTTCTCCTCGGTATCTTTGCGGAGCGGTTTCTTTATTAAGCGGAACAAAGCCGTCACAAACCACCGCCCGCCATCAAGCGCTGGAATCGGTAATATATTCATCACTGCCAGCGACAAAGCGATTAACCCAGCAATCATCAAGACATAGCGGCCGCCAGCCTCGCCAGCCGCCGGAAACAACATGCCAAATATCGTCACTGGACCGCCAACACTATTGCCAACTGTTGCTAATTTTTGATTAGCCTGCTGCTGCGCCTGATCGTTCGGCATGATTTTCATAGCCAGTCCCGTCAAACCGTCATAGACAACTTGCCCAAGCCCTTGAATAGTTATCCCGGTCAATTGAGTAGTTAGCCCTACGCCGACAATTGGCGCCGACCAAGTCGAGCGCATCAAGACCTCTTGAGATAAACTGGCGCCCAGATAACCGCGCTTGTCATCATTGCTAGACCGCAATGCTACAGGCAACACTGCCTCTCGGCCATTTCGCGAGTAGCGAATCTTGACTGTCTTACCTTTATCGCGAGCTAATCTCTTAGTCAGCTCATCTGGAGTTTTGATCTTATCGCCGTCAACCGACAGAATATCGTCGCCAGTTTTTAATCCGCTTTTTTGCGCTGGCAAGTCGTTCTCGACACCAGCTATCTTGACTTCTTTGCCTGAAGTTGTCGTGTCGCTAGCCACGGTGAATTGATTAGCGACAAGCGGCGGCATACCCCACCACGCCAAAATCGTAAATATCAACACCGCACTCAGCCAGTTCACTGCTACGCCAGCCAGCAAGATTTGTGTTTTTTGCCAAAATGTCGCTGCGCCGTAGTCGCCAGGCTGCTTATCATCGTCGTGCTCGCCTTGTAACTTAACGAAACCGCCTAGCGGCAGCCAGTTAATACTGTAATCAACATTTTTGCCCAAAAAGCTTTTCTTGACCTTCTTCTTATAAGCTGCCGGCGGGAAGCCAATACCAAATTCCTCAACACGCACGCCGTAACGCCGCGCCACCAAAGCATGACCCAACTCGTGCGTCACCACTAAAATAGTCAACACAATTATACCGACAATGATACCAAAAACTAAACTCATTTCACCCTCCAAACCGCCGCGAACGTTTCGCGTACTCATTTAGTATAGCGGTTATGTCGCGTTTTGTCATATCTGGCCACGATTTTTTAACAAAAATTAGCTCGCTATAAGCACTGCGCCACAGCATAAAATTGCTTAGCCGCTGTTCGCCGCTGGTGCGCACTATCAAGTCGCATGGCGGCACATCTGGCGTATACAAAAATTGCTCAAAGATTTGCGCTGTTACTTTTTTATGTGTTGAAAGCGTTTTGCGCAAGGTGTTGACTGCATCTATAATTTCCTGGTGCCCACCATAGTTAAACGACAAAATCGCCGTGCCGTGCGTCAAATCTTTGGTGACCGCTTCGGCCTCGTCAATCGCTTTTTTGACCCGGCGGCTGAGGCGCACGCGCGTTCCTGCTACTCTTAACCGTATACCGTGTTCAACGAAAATATGCAAATCACGCGTCAACATTTGCACCACCAAATCCATCAGATGCTTAATCTCCGGGCCGCTACGATGCCAGTTCTCGGTACTAAAAATATACGCGCTGACATACGGTACGCCGCGATCAATCGTGTCAATGATAATTTCACGCAACTTTTCATAACCAGCACTATGCCCTTCTTGCGCTGATAGGCCCTGAGCTTTTGCCCAGCGGCGATTGCCGTCGACAATGAAGCCGACGTGTACTGGCAATACTTTCTCGCTCATTAGATGGTTAGAATATCCTTTTCTTTGTCCTTGAAAGCGACCTCTAGCTTGTCTTGGAATTCATTCATCAAGCGATCAAATTCTTTTTCGATCATTTTGAGATCGTCCTCGCTCAACTCTTTAGCTTCCTTCATTTTTTTGGCGTCCTTGATGCCGTCTTGGCGAATGTTGCGCAAAGCGATTCGCGCTTCTTCTAATTTTTCTGACGCTTGACGAACCAGCTGCCTGCGGCGCTCCTCAGTCAAGGCTGGCACTGGTACGCGCACCACCCGGCCGTCATCGCTCGGATTAAAACCAAGGCCCTGATCATTGCGAATCGCCGCCGCGATATTTTGTAAATTACTCGGGTCAAAAGGTGTCACGAGCAACATTTGCGCCTCGGGAGCTGTCACGTTGGCCACTTGATTGAGCGGCATATTAGCACCGTAAGCTTCAACTATCACGCCCGCTAGCATACCTGGGTGCGCCCGGCCAGTGCGAATCTTGCGCAGCTCCTCGCCAAAGTGTTCAAATGCACCTGTCATTTTTGCTTCATATTCATCTGTACTAAACATATATTCTCCTTTACTTTATTGTACCATTAAACGCTAATTTATCTGCGCCACTCCTAGCAAACTAGCCCGCCGGTCAAATCCCCGGCGCAAACGATACGCCTGGCGAAAATCCGGCGAGCCGTCGACTTCTTGATAGGCATTTTCATCGAAAATCAACCACACATCTAGCGGATAGTGCGGCCGTTCGGCTACCCGTGGCATCACTGTATGATACAAGCGAAAAAACGCATCAGTCGTGTGATATGGCATATACGGCACGAATGCTCGCCCCAAAACTTCTGGCTCGCTACCATCTTGGTTTAGCGACAAGCCGCCAGTCTCGCGAATCCGTTTAATAAACGCCGCCCGCCCTGTCTCGTTGGTAAATTTGCGCGATTGCAGCCCGCAAACGATAATTTCTTGGTACATGAAACGATGCAAAAACACTACATCCACATAGCGCGAAATCTCGTAAGTCTTGGTGCGATTCGGCCCCATGCCAACGAAAGGATTGTCGGCAAAATCATATCTATAAGCTGGAATATCAATATGAATAATTCCGCCCGTATCTTTGCTTAGCTGGTCTCGCAAAGCAATCAGCTGATCGTCAAGATCCTTGCTATCAATCCGCTCGTGGTCTTGAAAAACCTCGCTTTCTGGCCGCAAATCAATATCATCTAGCTCGCTCGCACGCTCGCGCTCGCCGCCGCTTGGCTTTTCGCGGTTGCTATAAAAGTCAAAACTACCGGATTCAAAATTGCGCATCTACATTCCGCCATTGATTGCTCATGCTTTTATCATACCAAAATAACCGCCATATTTCAGCGGTTATATTGGTTGTATAAGACTTAGGCTTATTCGCCGCCAAGCTCGATACGCTTGAATTGGCTAACGCGCACATTCTCGCCGCGCAGTGCTACTTGCTCTTTGATCAGCTCGCCGACGGTTTTGCTGTCATCAAGTACGAAAGCCTGCTCGGACAGGACTTGTTCGGCAAAATATTTTTTGAGTTGCCCTTCGACAATTTGCTCGCGCATATTCTCTGGCTTATCTTGCAAACTGTCACTTGCCAAAAACTCCTGCTTTTTCGCTTCGTAAACGTCGCTCGGAATATCCTCGACCGTTGCATATTTTGGTGCCATCGCTGCGATCTGCATAGCAATTTGGTGCGCAAACTCCTTGAATTCTGGCAAGCGTGCCACGAAATCAGTTTCGCAGTTAACCTCGACAACCACGCCGATACGGCCCGAATGCACGTAGCTCTCGATCAGACCTTCGCGCGTCTCGCGGTCGCCTTTTTTCTCGGCCTTGGTCAAGCCTTTCTTACGCAGTGCCTCGAGAGCTTTATCAAAGTCACCCTCGGCTTCAACTAGCGCTTTTTTGGCATCGGTCAGGCCAATGCCGCTTAATTCTTTCAGCTTTTTAATGTCTTCAATTGATACGCCCATCCTATTTCTCCTCTTTTTTAGTCTTGCCTTCGTTCACCGCTGCTACAAAGTAGTCTAGCAGCAATTGCAACCCTTTAATCGCGTCGTCGTTGCCTGGGATTGGATATTCAACTTTGCTCGGGTCGGCATTAGTATCAGCGATTGCCACCACTGGGATTCCGAGATTTTCTGCTTCAGCGATTGCATTTTTATCAACCAGCATATCAAGCACGATTAAAGCGCCAGGCTTACCACTCAATTCTTTGATGCCGCCGTATTTGAAGTTCAAACTATCGATTTCTTCTTGGTAGCGCTGAACTTCTAGCTTATTGTAGCGCTTCTCGAGATCGCCGTTGTCCATGCGGCGCTCGAGGTCGCGCAGCTTTTTGATTTGCGCGTTAGTAGTGGTGACATTAGTTAGCATGCCGCCGATCCAGCGATTCACCACAAACGGCTGGCCAGCCGACTCGGCAGCCGCTTTGACGATATCTTTGGCCTGCTTTTTGGTGCCAACAAACAAAACTTTTTTGCCGCTCGCGACCGTCTTGGTAATAAACGGTAAGGCTTTGTCTAGCGCCTCAACTGTCTTCGCTAAATCAATAATATGGCTATCCTGGCGTTTTGAGTGAATATACGGCGCCATCTTCGGGTGCCAGCGGCTAGTTTTGTGTCCAAAATGAACACCAGCCTCAAACAAAGCTTTCATGTCTACTTCTACAGACATCAGTTTACTCCTTTTCCTCGCCCGCTGCTTTTGGAGCTGCAACGGGCTGTGTCGTTAAAATTATTTCAGACTTAGTGTAACATTATTGGCTATTTTTTTCAACAGCAAAAGGATTTCTCGACGGCCTATTTATACCAGACACCAGCGCCAGAGAATCTGCTAATTGTTCTAGAGAATCGCAATTAGAACAATCAGCAGATTGGCTAGAATCAACTTTAGAAGAGAATAATAAATAAGCCTCTCTCTTATCGTCGTCATGGTCTTTGTTGTCAACTAGCTCGTGTACAACAAAGATGTGACCCTCTTTAGCGACTAGCCAGCCTTTTTTATCATTACCCTCTTCTTCGCGGACAACACCAACCATGCGGTGATTCACTCCATCGCCATCATCGCCTTCTTCTACATTAGTTCTTATAACTAAACCTGTTTCTTCATTTTCAAAAAATGATTCACCAGGCTGCAGACTAGCAACATAGCCTTTTATCTCTTTTATTATTTCTCTGATCAATTCTGGATCGCACTTATCGGCATCTGGTGATAAGCCAAGAAACATTTCTGTCATGTCTCGCCTCCTAATGTCATATTAACATTTTTCCTTGACACTAGCGAACCCGCCACGCTAGTTACTAAGGTATTCTTCGTTCTCTTCCAAAATACCTTCTCTAGCCAGCTAGCAATTCTATTATAACCAGGAATTTTCATTTCAATAAGTAAGTCCTCTATAGCGCGGTTCAAAGGTATCTTTGACCTCAAATTAGCCTCCCCGTCTTGTACGTCTATATACGCATCTTCTGGCGGAGCATGTACGGCTAAACCTTTGTCCAAACAAGAGAGACATTCCGCCAGGCTTGCTTCTCCGCCAAAACGACGAGCGCCAGAACACGACATCAGATTGATATTTCGCAAACCATCATCGCCTGCTTTTATCATATTGATGAGCAAAGTAATAGGGTTCTGTCTTAATACACTGGTATCTCTTGGCAGAGTATAACCAGAGGCTAACAACAATCCATTAGCACTGCCATGGCCAGCGATAGTCAACCGGTCGATAGTATCAATGCCCATATTCTGCAACGTCGCAACTCTATCCTGAGTATCGTTAGCAGAACCTACTTCGATGGGTATAATATCCGAAGACTCTGTGCGTCTGAAATTTTTAAAAGCGCCATTATGATCGCCCGATTTGCCAATTAGAACAACCGACCACGACTTTTCTTCACCCTTACCATTCACCAAATCAACCATGCTATCTAACGTTTGCAACGACCAGCGAGAAAAAATTGCTATCCCAAGTTTATCATGCAGTTTAAGTACATTATCGCGGCCCAAATGCTCCACAACTCTTATATACTCCATATACTCTGTTTGACCTTCTTCCGTCATATAGACTTCCCCTATATTAATCGTCCCATATTGTCCTATACATTTACCGTATTCATCTATGACAGATTTAGCCGATTCGTCATCGCCAAGCAGTACTCTATTACACATTTCATATCGCCATATCATCCGTTCGTAATCGCTATTTCCAAAATCAATATCTTTCTTATCTACGATACGACCACCGCTATCATGAAACTCATCTCTAGCAGCCTGGGCGCAACGATACACTGTACCATTACCCGATTCAAGCATCCATTTTACATACTCGCTACAGACATCTGGATACTCAAGCAGATCGTCTGGCCAATCGACTAATGGTACGTCGGCAATTTCTTCAACTAGTTTGATAGCTTTACTTATAGCGGAACGCTCTTCTCGCGACCGTTCGTCTCTAGCTAGGCAGACATTCCTAATGGTTCTATCGAGATATCCTTTATATTTCACCTTCAATTCTGCCAGGTCACCTTTGCGCATTTCATCTATATCATCGCATAACCTTCTGAAGAAGTCGCGACGTCTACTATACTCGTCGTCCTCAGTACTTACAGCTTCTATTTCTGGCGGCGTTTGTGCAGGTTAATGTTCAGGTGTTTTGTCATTTGTCATTTTTGTTTCTGTTACGTATCCATCGTAATTATACACTATTTTTGCTAATATTCACCTTTTTTGTTATGCTTACATCATGAAAGAACGCTTTCGCAAGATTTCGTCGCGCGCCTCAACGCTAGCTGGGTCGGCTGGCGTGTTTATTCTAGCAGCCGCTTCAATAGCTGTTTGGTTTATCACCGGGCCGATTTTCAACTTCTCTGACACCTGGCAGTTGGTTATCAACACTGGTACGACAATTGTCACTTTTTTGATGGTGTTCTTGATCCAAAATACTCAGAACCGTGATAGCCGGGCCATCCAGCTCAAGCTCGACGAGCTGATTCGCTCTACCAAGGGCGCCCGCATGCGCTATGTCGGACTAGAAGATTTCAGCGACGAAGACCTAGCTGATATCGAGGAAGAGATTCGCGCTATTACCCAGCTGCCGGCCTCGCAGCGCGCGCTGCGCAAACTTCACGACAAAATCAGCAGCGAAAAGGAACGCCGTAGCAACGAAAAGCGCCGCAAAACTCATTTTTGACAGACAGATAGATTTTTGTTAAAATACTACAGTTATGAAAAGCAGTATTCACCCACAGGACTATCGCCTGGTCGTATTTAGCGACGAACAAGCAGGCTTCGCGTTCTTGACTCGCTCAACAGCGCAATCTACCGAAACAATCAAGTGGAAAGACGGCCAGACTTACCCGTTAGTCAAAGTCCACATTTCGAGTAAATCGCATCCATTCTTCACTGGCGAAGAAAAGATCATCGACACCGAAGGTCGCGTCGACCGCTTCAAGGCCCGCCAAGCCGCCGCGAAGGCCCGCCGCGAAGCTCTCGTCAACAAAGCAAAAAAGGCTAACGCCGCCGCTACCGCCAAGGCTCAGCAAGCTGCCGATGACAAAACCAGCGACAACAACGCTAAACCAGCCAAAACCTCCAAAAAAGCTAAGAAACAGGTCAACAAGAAAAACTAGACGCCATCAATCGCATAATAAAACATCGCTGCTATCTGTCAGCGATGTTTTATTTGTAGAATATTTTAGAGTAGTTGAATCTAACTATGTGGCTTGGCCGAATAAGCTTTTTGGCATACATAAGCACCAGCATTGCACGCAGCAACCCTCTTTCGAGCAGCAGATGCTTCCTGACCGTTTCTCTGACCAATCCATCGTTTCTGCTCTTCTGTCCAGCCATAAGCATCAACACTTTTGCCAGCTCTTTCAAAAACAAGCTGTATCATTTCACCTACAATAGGCTCTAATCCCAACTGCTGTAAACTCTGTGAATAGTGGTTCATAAAAATTTTCTGAATAGTATCATTTTGCCCAGTAGAAAGATATTGACCATTACGGCATGCTTTAACAGCTTCTCGCAAGCAGGCTTGGTTAGCCTCATCAATCTCTACGCCCAATTCTTGCAAATGGCATATCGTACGATTAATATACTTTTCTGCTTGCTGCGGTTTCCTCGCTTCATGTTGTGTTGATATTTCAACTAGCGGTCGATCAAGAGCACCTTCTGGCAACATGAGCCCTGAAATACGACCTGAGTCTATATAGTCTGGAATCCTTAATTCATCCATAAAACCTCCATGAACACCTCTCAATAGTCCAGAGTATACAACTGCAAGACTAATACCGTCATTGAGCGTATAAGTATAAAATGAATTAGCTTCTCTATTAGCTAACCAAGCTCTTGCAGGTGAAGTAGAAAAACATACACAATAATCCTGATCCTCAGAAGGCATCAAACCCTCTCCAAGCATAGACTCAAGCCCAGCAAAGTCATACCCGCGAACAGCATGCCACAAAACTTTAGGATCATTTATTATCTCTTTCGATGGCTTTTGTTGTAATGGCTCGCGTTCGTTAGATAGTTTTTCTATCATAATCCTTTAATTATAACATAAATGTTTATAATATGCAAATTTACCGTACTAACCCACCACCTTTGCAACCAGAAAGCAGGCCTCGTAGACTGTAGTTAAACCACTAATTACAGAAAGGAGGGCCTGCTATGGCCTATTCTACCAATCCTAACCTGCCAAAAGCTAGAGCAATTGCTATGCGTTTACTGGTTATAGACCAGCTACCTGTAACGGTTGTCGCCAGAAAGTGCGGCGTACATCGCAGTACTATTTGGCGCCGGAAGCGTAAATGGGACGCTCTCAATCGGTATATTCAGATGGACAATTCTAACCGTCCGAACAGGCAAGTCAAGACAAAGAGCGGTATCTCTCGCTTTCGGTTGGCTGCTTGTCGTTGGAACATACCGACCGAGTCGTCTCGTCCGCACACAAGCACTCGCGCAATCTCGGGCGCCATAGTGCGTGCGGTGTTGGCAGTACGCGAGCAGCTGCGGCGCTGTGCTGAGGTGGTATGGCATTATGTGACTCATACGTTAGGAATTACTGTGAGCTTGTCTAGTGTCCGTCGCATTCTTCGCCGCCATCATTGCTTCGACGGCGCTAGAAAACCTAAAGTAAAGAGGACTAATCCAAAACGCCCCTTACCGACTGCCCCAGGCGAGCTTGTCCAAATAGACACCATCCACCATGTTGATCCGCACACCGGCAAGCGATTGTATTACTACACAGTAATCGACCTGTGGAGTCGCTTGAGCTACGCTGAAACTCATCCTGTACTGCGTCCAGGCTTTAGCTGCGGCAGTTGTCCTGAGAGCGCAGAAGAAATGGCGTAGCTATGGCTTTACAACAATCTCTTTGGTACAGTGCGACAACGGGCCAGAGTTTGGAAGATACTTCGCGCAAGAGTTAGAACGAGCTGGCATACAGCTGCGTCACAGCCGCCTCGGCAGGCCGAACGATAACGCTCACGTAGAACGGTTTAACTGTACTTTGCAAGAGGAATGTATCGGACACTATTGGCATAGAAGCGTACCACTTCCGCGCCAGCGAGAGAAGCTCTCTCGCTATATTGACTTCTACAACAACAAGCGCATACACTTAGGTATACAGATGCGAACACCCGCGGAGATGTTGCAGAGGTGGTGAGGTGTGTACGATTTACCGCACTAGTCCATTACCAATCCGCCTCCTTTGCAGCCAAAAATCAGTTTTCACAATATAACAAAGACCCGCTATTATCTATTGCCGTAGAAGCTTATCAATATATGCTATAATTTTATAAGCTATGGCAAAGATTTCTCTCGATTTAGACGCTTTGAAAGCCGAACGCGCTCGCCTCGGCGATTTTTTAGCAAGTCCCGACGCTTACAGCTCGCCAGATTTTACTGCCAACAACAAACGTTTCGCCGAACTAGAAACCATTATCGCTACCGCTAGCGAACGCGATACTATCGAGAAACAGCTAGCGGAGGCAAAAAGCTTAGCTCAGGGCAACGATGAATTAGCCGAACTAGCCAAAGCAGAGATTCCCGAGGACGAAGCTAAAATCACCGAACTCGACGATAAATTATTCATATTACTAACGCCAAAAGACCCAAACGACGAGAAAAACATCATCATAGAGATCCGCGCTGGTGCTGGCGGCGACGAAGCCTCATTATTCGCAGCGGAATTATACCGCATGTACTTGCGTTGGTGCGAGGCCAACGGCTATAAAACCGAGCTTATCAGCGAATCTGCCAACGATTCTGGCGGTTACAAAGAAGTTATTTTCATGGTCAAGGGCGACGCACCATACGCCAAATTAAAATTTGAAGGCGGCGTCCACCGCGTCCAACGCGTCCCAGTCACTGAAAGCCAAGGCCGTATTCATACCAGCACTGCCACTGTCGCCGTCTTACCCGAAGCCGAAGAAACTGATGTTGAAATCAACCCGAACGACCTGCGCGTCGATATTTACCGCTCCAGCGGCCACGGCGGCCAGAGCGTCAACACCACCGACTCGGCGGTACGGATCACTCACCTGCCAACTGGCATAATGGTTACCAACCAAGACGAGAAGTCACAAATCAAGAATCGCGAAAAAGCCATGAGCGTGCTGCGTTCGCGGCTGCTGCAGATGAAAATTGACGAAGAAAACGCCAAATTAAGCGCTGAACGGCGTTCGCTAGTCGGCACTGGCGACCGCTCTGAAAAAATCCGCACCTATAACTTCCCGCAAGACCGCATTACCGACCACCGTATCCGTTATAGCCGCAGCAATATCCCTGCCGCCATGAACGGAGACATCAACGATTTGATTGAACAGCTGCAAGCTTACGAACGAGAATTAAAAGCGCAAAACGCCGACCAGTAATAATCTATCGCCCGCCTCGCCCCTGATCATATTAATTTAGTTTGACCGCTACAAACTTGCATTTTATACTATTCATATGAATATATCGGCATGGCTCGATCACGCAATCAAACAATTACGAGAAATTGGCGTCGATTCTGCCAGGTTGGATGCAGAACTTATCTTGGCTAATACGCTGCGGAAAAATCGTACCTACCTGCACGCTCACCCCGAAGACGACATCGACCCGCGGCGTATTGATATCGCTAATGCTCGGCTGCGTCTGCGATTAGAACGCGTACCGCTTGCTTATATTTTAGGCTACCGCGATTTTTACGGCCGAAGATTTACAGTGTCACCGCAAGTTTTAGTACCTCGCCCAGAATCAGAAGCCATCATAGAGCTACTAAAAGAACTTGGTGTTTCTGGCAAGCTGCTAGATATTGGCACTGGTAGCGGCTGCTTGGGCATCACCGCAAAATTAGAAATCCCGAAACTTAACGTAATTTTATCCGATATTAGCCAACCAGCTTTGCGCGTTGCCCGTCAAAATGCTGAAAAAATTCAAGCCGACGTCGCTCTGATAAAAAGTAATTTGTTGCGCGCCGTACCTGGCAAATTCGATATAATTATCGCTAATTTGCCATATGTCGACCGTTCATGGCAGCGCTCGCCCGAGACTAATCATGAACCAGCATTAGCGCTCTTCGCCAAAGACGAGGGCTTGGCGCTAATCTACCAGCTGATAGACCAGCTACCAGCACACTTAAATCCTGGTGCACTAATTTTTTTAGAAGCCGACCCGCGGCAGCACGGCGCAATAATAGCCTACGCTGGTTCGCGCCAGCTGCGGCATAAACTAACATACGGCTTTATCGTCGTACTGCAAGCATAATTTGCCTATTCTCGATAGGCCGCTAGCGTCGCTTTGATATTTATCGTTTTACCGCTGCGCATCACCGTCAAATCAATAGTATCGCCCGGCTGATACTGCCCGAGAACACTTGATAAATTACCTCGCGCGCCCAATTCAGTACCATCGACCTTGGTAATGATATCCTTGTCTTGAATACCGGCTTTAGCGGCCGGGCTGTTAGCGGTAACACCAACGTCCTCGCTGCGGCCGCCAGTCACGTACGCGCCATATTTTGATGGCAAACTATAATGCTTGGCTATTTCCGGCGTGATATCCGTGTAATTGACGCCCAGATACGCTCGCTGCACGCCTTTGCCAGCCAAAACTTGCTGGATTGTACCTTTTGCTGCGTTAATCGGGATCGAAAAGCCAATTCCTTCAGCATTCGAAGCTACCGCTGTATTAACACCGATAACCTGCCCGCTGTAGTTAATTAACGGCCCGCCAGAATTGCCAGAATTAATGGCCGTATCAGTTTGCAACATATCAGTCAGAGATTCCCGCGAGTTACCGCTGCTATCGCTCGCCGAGACCGCCCGGCCCTTACCAGAAATAATACCTTTAGAAACGGTGTTCTGATACTGTCCTAGCGCATTACCGATAGCAATAACGTTCTGCCCGACTCGGGCTGTCGACGAGTCGCCTAGAGCTGCTGGTGTTAAATTATTAACGTCTTTGATCTTTAAGTAAGCCAAATCATTCAACGGATCGGTACCAACTAGCGATACCGCGTCGTAAGTCGACCCGTCCGAGGCCACAATCGTAACCGACTGCGCGCCTTCTATAACATGCTTATTAGTCAGAACGAAGCCGTCTTTACTGATAATAATACCCGTACCAGCCGCCTGCACCTGGCGGGAACCGCCAAATAGAGATTGCGACTTAGTATTGGTGACTATCGACACCACGCTTGGCGAAACTTTGTCAATAATATCAGAAACAGAAGCCTCCTTACTATCAGCCGCCAGATTACCGTCAACGAAAGTATTCAGAGAATTGCGGCCTCCTCGCATTAGTAGCGTACAAGTTATGCCGCCAGCCGCCAAAATAATCGCCGCAATCACGATAGAGATGGCTAGCCAAACCGTCTTCTTCTGGCAAGGTTTAGTAACCGCAACAACCTGAGGTGGTAGCGGCTGCGAGTCTGACGATCGCGGTGTAGCATTTTCCTGCTTATTATTCATCAGAAACCTCCTCTATTCGATAATTTGATCATATCCATTATACTTACTATGCGCATATAGTCTTAAAGAATCCTTAAAAATCTGCTTAACGCCCTACAAAGCATCGCTGCCGCTCAAAACCGCAAAGATATACGCCACAACCATCGTCATTGCCGTTAATAATATCGGCATTGCAATATCAGCGAAGCGAACTTCGCCGTGTTTATGATAGCTGCGCGCTGTCCGCTCGGCCACGAAACCCATCAATACTGCAAATATAGCGAACTGCGACACCTTGATAGCAGCCAAACCAGGAACAGTATAGGCAATCATCCAATAATACGAGGTCCAGCCGAGTTCAGCGCACACTGTTGCTGCTGCTATCGCGTAAAGATTAGTGCTGATTCCCTCGTAGCGGCTAGCTACATGTCGCGCTGACGCATAAGCAATCACCCAAACAACTGCTACGAAATAAAACGAATCCCATGAATAAGCCGTCAACGACAGTGTCACTAACCCCAAGAACAGCGCAGTACCAGCCTGAATAACCGCATACGTGTATTTTGAGCGCTGCTTGATAAATAGCAGCCAGACAATATGCAATACTGTTAGCCCCAGCTGGAGTATCATGTACCCGCCCGACAGCCAAATTAACAGCGCAAAACTAACGCCAACTATAATATCCACCAAATTAGACAAAACATTAGCCGCCCAAAAACGCGGCCTTACCGACAAAATCCGCCATTTGCCAAGCGCCACCAGCAGCAAAGCAAAAATTGGCGAATTAGTTACATAAATAGTTCCAAACACCGCCAGCGCCAGCAAAATATTAAGCGATGCATAAGCCAGCGAGCTTGCCTTAGAGCTATACTTATGCTTTTTTGTTGAACTCATACCGCTTAATTATACCACCTTAGTATTGTTTCTATAACCCGCCTACTCGCCGGCATTAGGCTTGACTGCTATGATAATAACGTAGTCTACCTCTGCATTATATTTGACGCCTGGCACGCTCTGTACCGCTTCTGGGGCAGCGCCGTAAAGCGACTGCAGTTTTACAGACGTAGCTGTCTTGGCGCGCGTTGAGACTTTATATATCTTGTTGCTAGAATACGAGCCGTTTTGCGGCGCATTACCGACAGTACTAACCGTCATGCCAAGCTCAGTTAATTTATCGGCTTGTTTTTGCGCCACGCCTGATACTCCAGTAGCATTAAGTACAACGACGTTAGCATTTTCTTTAGTGATATCTGTCGCATAGAGGTTTTTCTTAACGAAAGCCCGCAGCTGACTGTAGTCATACGTTCCGGCCGTCGGCACCACCGAACTAGCGCCGCCGTACGTGCCAGTTGTCAAGATAGCCGGCTCGGTATCAATTAAGCTGACGCTTTTGATATTATCGCTTTTGATGTCGTGTACCAGCTCGACCAGCGTACGTACTTCGCTCTTTTCGAAATTAGTTCGTAAATTCTTGCCAATCGCGTCGATAATACCAGAAATTTTAGTAAAATCTGCCAGCGTGCCGGCACTCAAGGCCTTGTCGCGAATAGCAACCATAATCTTTTGCTGGTTTTTTTCGCGGTCGAAATTAGACTGTTCGAAACCGTACGTTGGCGCTCGGTCGCCGCGCGCCATCGCCAAATACAGCGCGTGCTCGGCATCTAATTCTACTTCACCGTTTGGATAGCTAATATAGTGGCCGCGCGGACAACGCTGAGACTTCTCGGCAGACGTCGTACCACACTTCCAATCAAAATTACTATCCATCACACCATTCGGATTGCGGCTGTCGATGGTAATCTTGATACCGCCAAGCGCCCCCACCAAATCACGCATCACACTATAATTCAGATGAACCGAATATTGCACATCAATACCAAATATATTACCAACAAAAGCTCTAGTTGCCGTCTGACGCTCTTCCTCAGCGCTGTCGCTCGACCAATTATCGTTGACGCAGTTAAAATAAGCGTTAATCTTGCCAGAATAACCCGCTTGGCAACTCTTACCATATTTGACGTATAAGTCTCGAGGCACGCTAATCATATAAGCATTCTTTTTGTTCTGGTCAACACTAAGGATCATCATCGAGTCGGTTAGATATCCCGCTTCGTGACCAGCGTCGTCTTCTGAAGTGCCAAGTATCAAAATATTACTGCGGCCATGAGCATCTTGCTTGAGCGGTTTCTTCTGTACGAAACCGAATATATCACCCTTAAAAACAGCATTGCCGGCCATCAAAGCCCGTACCCCCAGGAAAATACCAATACCAAGTACAATAATAGTTATTGCGATTGCCGCACGCTTGGCGATTTTTTTCCAATCGCGCTTTTTTTGGCCATTTTTTGGCGAGCCTTTGCCAGAATGTTTGGATGGAGATAAGTCAAGATTATTACTAATCTCGCGCAGAGACTCGTCAATATCGCTGCGAACACCTCTATTTGGCGCCGAAGTAATCGGCCGCGGCGGCAATTGCTGCTGGCGCCGTACAGACACAGTATGCCCCATATCGCCGAAATTAACCGCTGGTTTTTTCTGGCTATCAACAGGCGCTCTGCGCGCAGGAGTATTTCGCGGTACAAAACCGTCTATCGCTCGCTTCACCATATCTATGTACTATAAAGGATTTTAGCTAAAAAATAAATATCACGCTTATTGTTTCGTTGGTTTTTGCCGATAAGCAGAGTATAATAAGTGTAATGGAAGCTAGCTACCTCACCCGTCATCCGCGCTTTCGGGATTTTTTAAATTTTAGCGGATTTGTTATTGCAGTGCTAATTGGCACTCTGCTATTAAATGCTTACGTTTTTCGCAGTTTTTCCGTCTCTGGACACAGCATGGATAATACTCTCGCCGACGGCGACCGGTTAATTATTAACCGAATACCTGTAACCATGGCACAGATACAAAATAAACCGTATTTGCCAGAACGTGGAAAGATTGTTGTTTTTGTTAATCCCGTCTATAGGCCTGGAGCGCCAGATCGCTATATCATCAAACGCGTAATCGCCTTCCCCGGCGAACGCGTCGTTGTCAAGGACGGCGTGCTAACGGTTTACAATAATAAATATCCCGAAGGCTTTCATCCAGACGACAGCACGCGTAAAAACAACGTCGGTCCAAAATCGCCAACTAGCCACAGCGGCGAATGGACAGTGCCAGAAGGCTCTATTTTCGTAGCGGGCGATAATCGAGTCGGCGACAACTCATTCGACTCGCGTAGCGGACTGGGCTTCATTCCAACTTATGATATCGTCGGACCAGTAGCTTTGCGGATTTTTCCGTTAGGTAATATAGACTCGTTTTGAGTTTAAGGTTACAAACTAGCAGCCTAAAAATTCAATATGTAATTTTTACAACGTTAGATTAGTACAATTCGGAGGTTATTCACCCAACAACTTGGCAATTCGCTCGAAATCTGCTTGATCTTTGAATGAAATAATAATCCGTCCGGCGCCTTTCCGAGTCTCTTTGACAGCAACTGGCGTTCCGAAACGCTTTGCAAAAGATTCCTCTTCGCGAATAAATCTCGAGCTGCGAGCTGCTTTTCTACCCTTAGTCGATACTGTACCATGCAACTTCTTATAATTCGAAACATAGCGCTCAATCGTCCGCGCGCTCCATTGTTCTTTTATAATTATCGGAACAACCCGCAAAATTTCCTCTTCTGGCAAGCTCGTCAACGACCGCGCCTGGCCTTCGCTTAATTCGCCGCGCGCTACTACATCGCGCACCGCCCCCGGCAAGCGCAACAAGCGCATAGTATTAGCAATCGCCGCCGACGTTTTACCGACACGCTTGCCAATATCATCTAAAGTCAGATTAAATTGATCGCGCAGCTTCAAATACGCCGTCGCTGTTTCTAGCGGATTAAGATCGCGGCGCTGGATATTCTCAATCAGCGACAGTTCTAACCGATGCTGACCCGATAGCGTCCGCACCAGCGCTGGAATTCGATCAAGCTTCGCCAGCTTAGAAGCCCGGAAACGACGTTCGCCGGCCACAATCATATAGCCGTCGCCATGCGGCCGCACCACTATTGGCTGCAATACGCCATGCTCTTTGATCGATTTACTCAATTCAACCAACGCATCGTCGTCAAATTCACGGCGCGGCTGATCTGGATCGGGCATAATTGACGCTAATTTAATATATCGCAAATCACTAACGCGTTCGTCCTGCTCGGCTGTCGGATCGAACGATTCGTCTAGCAGCTCTGTTGGAATGAGCGAATCAAAGCCTCGTCCTAAGCCTTTTTTAGCCGACACGCTCAATCACCTCCTTGGCTAGCGCTTTATAAGCGCGAGCGCCTTTACTAAACCTATCATACGCGCCAATTGGCAAGCCGTGGCTCGGTGCCTCAGCCAAGCGGACATTGCGCGGAATCTTCGTTTTGAATACTTTGGCTGGAAAATGCTTCGAAATCTCGTCTAATACTTGCGTCGACAGTGATGTGCGGTTATCAACCATTGTCGGCAACACACCTACCAAATCAAGCGTTGGATTGAGATTTTTGCGCACTAGTTTCATCGTTTCCAGTAACTGACCTAGGCCCTCTAACGCATAGAATTCTGCTTGTACCGGCAGTAAAACATACTGAGCGGCAATTAACGCATTAACTGTCAACAAGCTCAAACTCGGCGGACAATCAATGATAATGTAATCGTACTCTATGGTGCAAGCCTTGATAGCATATTTCAGGCGGCTGAAACGATAATCAGTCTGAGCCAGCTCTACTTCGGTATTAGCTAAGGTTGGCACAGCAGGCACCAACGATAGGTTATCAAACTCGGTTGGAACCGTTACTTCTACTAATTTTTTACGGCCGAGAATAGCATCAGCAATAGTTACTTCTAAGCTCTGCTTATCAATACCTAAGCCGCTAGTTGCATTGCCCTGCGGATCGAAATCAATCAATAGAGTCCGCTTGCCCATCTTTGCCAGATAGTAAGCCAGATTAATTGACGTTGTTGTCTTACCTACGCCGCCTTTCTGATTGGTAACCGTTATGATAGATGCCACTGTTTATCTGCCCTCTCTGCTTACGTTTAATTATACCACAAACATCTAGTAAATATGAAATTGCCCTGCTTCAGAGAACAGGGCAATTTATCAAGTTTGTATCTACTATTTAATCGACGTAATCTCAATCCGGCTATATTTTTGACGATGGCCGTTTTCTTTGTGAACGCGTTTTTTAGCTTTGTAGCGGATGACGCGGATTTTATCGCCTTTGACTTCCGCCTCAACAACTTTCGCTTTTACCACCGCGCCTTTTACCGTCGGCGTGCCAACTTTTGTTTTATCACCATCAATCACTAAAAGTGCGTCGAGAGTGAGTTCTTTTGTGCCTTCAGGGAGGAGATCCACCAAGAGGGACTCTTTTTCGCTGACAATGTATTGTTTGCCAGAGATCTTTACGACTGCTTTCATTTCGTTCCTTAAAATATATTTACTATCAGTAGCCAATTATAACAGAGATGGATAATACGTGCAACTAATTTGTCTGTAACTCAGCCATGGCGTTATTAGCACGCAGCCAACCGCTGGGCGAACCGCATTCCATGTAGTCACCCTTAGCCTCACCGACAGCGATGATACCGCCACCCGCAATATACGCATTGATAGCATCGGTCAGCTCAAATTCGCCGCGCTGCGGATTGGCGGGCAATGTACGCGCCAGCTCGAAAATCTCTTTATTAAGAACGTAAAAGCTTGAATTACTGAGATTGCTCGGCGCTTCTTCTAACTTCGGCTTCTCAATGATGCGGACAAAATTACCCTGCTGGTCGGTTTCGATAATGCCCGTCTGTGGAATAAGTGCCTCCTCAACAGGGTTACCCAGCAAACCAGCAGATAAACCGCGCGCCTCCACCAACTCCGCCAGATCTGCTGCATTCGAACCGCCGTCAACACGCCAGAAAAATTGATCGCCCATCACCACAAACGCTGACTCGCCTGGATAAATGAATTCACTGGCCAATCCCACTGGGATACTCGTGCCGTAACCGCCCGTACCAGGCTGAATTAAAAAATGTATTCGCACGTCACGGAGCGGCGCTACCAGAGCTAATTTGTCCTGTTTACCAGCGCGCCGCAAATAATCATTCAGCTGAATATTTGACCGATAATAACTCTGTACCTGAGTGCTTTGCTCGCCAACCACGAAATAAATATCCTTGACACCCGCCCGAATTATATCCTGCACTATATAATCAACCACTGGCCGCGTCCCCACCGGCAACATACACTTTTCGATTGATTTAGTAATCGGCAACATCCGCGTGCCCCAACCGGCGACCGGAATGATAGCTTTGGTAATAGTAGTCATAGCTCTATCGTAACACTTAATTAACCTATGCGAAAATATGGCCAAGAAACCCTGGAAATTATAAGGGTGTACTCCTGGTCGCAATTTAGCAGCTTAATCAGCTTTCTTCAGATAAATTTCTACCGGTTTACCGTCAACTTTAACGTCGTATTTTTCCATATCATCTGCCGCAGAACCTAGTTTTATAGCCAGCGTCTCGGCCTTGATGGTATCGGCAAATGCATCGACAGCCTGAGCGATTTCCGTGTCGCTGCTGGCGATATTCAATTCAATCCTATCATCCACCTGCAATCCCGCCTTTTTGCGCGCGCTTTGGACGTGGCGAATGACTTCACGCATCAGACCCTCGCGTTTGAGTTCGGGCGTTAAGTGCTTACTAATTTCTACCCAGCTATCTGGCTTGATCACGCCCTCGGTCACATCATAATCAGCCAAGTGCTCGTCTAGACTCTCAATCCAGCGAATTTCCTTAACATTGAGCTCCTCGGCCATGATTTGTTCATAGTAGTCAGTCAATTTTACGCCCGCATATGCCGCACATTGCAGCGGTTGGCGAACCTTGATCGACTCCTGATGCTCGTCCTTCTTCATGCGCAGACTCAGACCGTTGTTGATCAATTCGCGTGTCCGAGCCATGTCAGCTAGCGCCTGCTCATTCACCGCACCCGCTGCCAGCCAATCCTTCAAGTGAATCGATTCGTCATCACCCGTCAAATTGTGATACAACTCCTCAGCCAAAAACGGTGTAAATGGCGCCAAAATATAGCTCAAGCGCACCAGCACATAATGTAGCGTCTGATAAGCATCGTTCTTGTCGCCATCATCTTCCGACTTCCAGAAGCGGCGGCGGCTGCGGCGCACATACCAGTTGGACGCGTCGTCCAGGAATGGCAAAATTGGGCTCAGCGCATCAGGAATATTGTAGGCATCCATGTTTTCCTCAACTTTAGCTACCAGCTCGTGCAAACGACTGATAATCCAAATATCGAGAGGGTTAGATAATTTATCAATATCGACGCTAATCTGGAACGAGTTCTCAGTTCCAGTGCGAGACAAGGATTCGGGAGTATCGGAGTGAGCCGTATTAGTGATACGGTGAACGAGAAACGCATCCGAAGACGCCGTATCGTACGGAAATGTGAACTCGTCAACTTCTGCATACATCGTGAAGAAATCATACATATTCCAGACCATGCTGAGCTTGCGCGCCACGTCGCCCACGTCCTTGTCGTGCAAGGCAAAGTCTTCACCGTTCAGTAGCGGGCTGCTCAGCAGCAAAAAACGCAAACTATCGGCACTGAATTTATCCATCAGCTCGTTCGGGTCGGTAAAGTTACCAAGCGACTTACTCATCTTGCGGCCGTCATTGCCCGCTACCACACCGGTGGTGATGACGTTGCTGTAGGCGTTTTTGTGTTGCGCACCTGCCCCACCAAAGGCACCAATTTCCGCCAAAGCGGTGTTGACGGCATGTACATAGTAAAACCACGCTCGCACCTGACCGATGTACTCAACGATGAAATCCGCCGGGTAATTCTGCTCAAACTTGGTCTGGTTTTCAAACGGATAATGCAGCTGCGCAAACGGCATGGAACCTGACTCAAACCAGCAGTCCAGTACCTTGTCAATGCGGGTAAAGGTCTCGCCGTCAATTTCAAAGGTGATGTCATCCACCCACGGGCGGTGGTAATCATCCAGCTCCACGCCGCTCAATTCCTTCAGCTCCGCGTACGAGCCAACCACCCTCACCGTACCGCGGTCGCCCTTCCACACCGGCATAGCCGTCGCCCAGAAACGATCACGGCTCAGGTTCCAGTCTGGTGCTTGTTCGATATTTTTGGCAAAGCGGCCGTGCTTCAGGTGAACTGGGAACCAATTAATATGCTCGTTCTCATCCAGCATCAGCGGCTTTTGCCCCTGAATGTCAAAGAACCAGCTGGGGATGGCCCGGTACATGATGCGCTGTTTGCTACGCGGGTTGAACGGGTATTCGTGACGAATGTACTCAATCTTCCACACCACGC
>CALHTM010000008.1 GCA_938039975.1 uncultured Candidatus Saccharibacteria bacterium | reverse complement strand
TGCCTGGTTCTGAATACCATTATAAGCAATCAGTGAAATCACCGTCAAAATCGCGATGATGACGATCACAATCAAGAGCTCAACAAGGGTGAAACCTCGGTTTTTAAGTTGTTTTGTTGTCACAGTAATGTGCCCCCTATTTATTATGTTAGTTAATTGTAATTTGATAATACTACACCGATAACGAAAGCGCAAGTGGTTTTTTAATAGATGTAGCGGTTCTGTGTCGGACGCAAGAATAATGATTCGGTTGGTGCGCGGGCATCAATATGGGTACCGTCACCAATCTGCCCGGCGTCATTCAGACCCCAGCAATACGAGTGTCCGTTTTCTACCACCGCGCATCCACGGTTAGCGCCAGCAGCCAGATCAATTATCCGCTGCCCTGCCGGAATTCCGCCTGGGCCAACCAATATCTCTATCGGTTTTACCGATCGGTTGTTGGGAAGCGCGCCAGGAGCAAGGTTCGCCCCTAAATGACCGTAGGCATTCGTCCCCCAGCAAAATACCCTGCCGCTGGTCATCAACATACACGAATGCCAAATACCCACTTCGACCTTTTTCACTCTATCTGACGGAGACAAGCCTGCCGGCCGGTCAACCTTAACTGGGGTACTCTTCTTATCAATATAGCCAATGTGTGCCATACCTAGTTGCCCAGCACGGCCGTTACCCCAGCAGTACGCCTCGCCGTTAGCGGCAGCGCATACATGAGTAAATCTGTCTGGCTCGCCGCTTTGAGCCAAATATCCGTCCTGCGATATATTCGTTACATTGGTCAAACCAGAAACTCTCATAGGACTATAGACTGGCTGAGTGGCAGGGCTAGCAGATGTATTATTGCCAATCTGACCAACATTATTCTGGCCCCAGCAATAAGCAAAGCCATTGGCGATAGCGCACATATTCATAGACCGCGTACCACTGGTCGCTAGCGCAGTTGCCGTATAATTATTTGGCAGACCGCCAGAAATACCTGATTTAACTAAAGTCGGCCATGGACGTACCTTTGTATTGTCACCAGTACCAGTCACGCCGTGAAAACCCTCACCCCAGCAATATATCTTGCCGCCAGCGATAGCACACGAAGTATTATATGAACCGCCGATGCTAGTTACTGTTTTACCAGCCAGTGCCCCCTTAACCTCAATAGGAACATTTGAATGTTCTTCGTCGCCGGATCGTCCATTACCAAGCTGACCAGTACCATTGTAGCCCCAGCAATAAACTTTACCTTCAGCCAGAGCGCAACTATGATACTGAGCGGTAAATAAGTCATCAATTCTCTTACCGTAGAGAACTCCTGTTTGTTTAACTACTTTGACTGGTATATCGGAATCGACGCTAAGCGCAGCTTTTGCTGGATTGCCTGGATTATGACCAACAGACCTTCCATTACCCAACTGGCCATAACGATTCCTACCCCAGCACCAAATACTATTAGACAGAATACCGCACGTTCGATAAGTACCACTAGAAGACTTCGTAGCAACCAGACCCGGACGAGTGATAAGCTTTTTAACCGAAACAGTGTACTCGCGCAAAACTATGCCGCCAGAGTCCACGAGCTGCGTTTTGCCAATAGCCGAGACATCCGAATGATGATCATCATGAAAATTAAGGTCGCCAACAGTGAAAATTGTACGGATCGAGCCTTCGCTCATAACGTATTTATTGGTCGGAATCTTACCGTCTTGACCTTTGCAGTCGCTGCTTGGCGTCAGATACAAGCCAGCAGCCCCAGGGACATGACCCCATGTTTGTTTCCAGTTGTTTATATCTAGACACGCATTAGCTGCCGCCGTCCCCGATTCGCCAGCTTCTTGAGCCAGCTTATAATAATACTCCTCGCGAGAATAAATATACGAACGCGTAGTAACGCGATATGCAGCCGCTAGCACCGCCAATATAAATGTTGTCATTATAATCATTACTGCTAGAGAATAGCCCTTATCAAAGCGAATCATTCCTCATTTCCTTTCCGAACAGTTAATGACTGAGATATTTTAGACACTCCTCCCACAGGAGGACTAATTGTTATATCAATTTTAACCTTGTTAGCATTTTCAAACATATGGTCGGAACTGTGAGCAGCATCGTATTGGTTGGCTATTGGCGTATCATCCTTAAAATATTGAACATCAAATGCCGAAACGTTGCGAGCAATTGTTTCGTCGCGATAAAGCGATCGCCCTGGCGTTGCACCGCCAGTAAATTCGGATGACTGCGGAGGTATGGATTGTACTGCGATCTTGCGCCAAAATTCGTTATTTTCATCGCCGGTACCACATATAGCAGAAGCGTTAACACCAAGGGCTTTATATCTTTCGCTTTTTATATCATCAAATATAACCCTTCGATACAATGTATTGTCCCGCATGAAGTAGACCACCATCTGTCTGTATTTTGGCTGGAGACGTCTTTCTGTACTGCAATTAAACCTTTTTGTTGCAGCATAAACTACCTCGCGAGAGCCTGCCCCGCGCCGCAAATTAGTCGCATATTGTATCAGGAGTAAGGCCCGCCTATTACCACCTCCGCCAAAATATTTCCAAGTTTGCAGAGTAGGCGCAGGAGTACTCACCGCGCCATATCCATACCGATCGATCATATTCATATCACCCCTTCTAGAAGTAGAGGCAATCTCGACTGAAGCCAAAACATCCATTTCGATAGCGTCCATCGTCACGTGCATGTCACGCGTCATTGAAGCAAGCGCATCTGCTGCTATAGCCTGGCGGTAAGATGCTGATATAATACCGCCAAATATTACAACCACTATAAACATAACAGCCGTCGTCACTATTAGCTCCACGATAGTGAATCCAGATTGGTTAGAATGCCGCATATGCAACATGGGTTACCCTCTTACCATTACCATATGTTACTACAGACTCAACACGAATCGGCATACCCAAACTGCTGACGGTGTCGCCGCAACCATACGGCGCCGATGCCACAACTTTTTGCTTGGTAGTTCCAGGCAACTCACTAATATGCCCTTCTGAATCAAGCAATACTTGCTGCACAGCGCCTGGCAGCGGATCGGTACACAAAAACCACGTTGGCGGAGCTCCGTTGACATATTTACGCATATTATCGTACGCTAAATAACTAGCCTTTTGATCCTGGCGGTTGATAATCGAGAGTATACTAACCTGGGTATGCATCGTTAATATACCAAGCGATATTATCGAAATAAATAACAGCGTAACTACCACTTCAACAATTGTAAAACCTTCGTCCGTTCTCACCTTGACCATATGCTGTTCACCTGATAAAGCGCATTATCTGATTCGCTATAGTAATATATTCTGAAACCGACGCAAACATCCTTACCCGAAGCGCCGTAAATTTTATCGCAGTCGGATCTCTCTCTGTCTTGAGCGCAATACCTATAGAGCATTTTCTGCTCATCCGTCCAGCCCCAGCTGGCTGGTATCGGGCCAGCCGCCGGGCAGCCCTTGACTAGCCTATTACCAGAACGGGAGGGATCTTGCACAACTGTAGTGTCACTAAAATATTTGCCTATCTCAGCTAACAGCGCGTTGCCAGTTGGATATTCATGTCCCCTGGAAGTGGTGTTGTATTTATAATAACGTTCAAGATCTAGAGCCATGGCTTCAGCGCGAGCTCTACGGGTTGCATCGCGACCTTTCGCCGTCAAGCCATTGAGCGTAGTCATAGCAATTATCAGCAGCACGCCGATGACGGTAACTGCAATAACCACTTCAACTATAGTAAACCCGCCCTCTTTACGATTCATGACTTAATTGTAGCGCACAATTTATAAAATGGCTATGCTTTTTCTGAGTTTTTGCCAGGTATCTCTAACGGCTCTTGCTCAATGGTGATACCAAATTTTTGGTAAACGGTGTCAATAATTTCTTGGCGAGCTTGCGCTAGATCTTCATAGCTCTGTGCCGACTCATTTATAAGGACTAGCGCGTTTTTGTCGTGGACGCGCATACCATAATGAAGCGTACCTTTGAGCCCGCATTGATCAATTAGCCAGCCAGTTGGAATTTTGTATGTACCATGCGACATATCATAATGCGGGATATCAGGATACTTCTGCTGCAATTTAGATAATTTATCAGCCGAAACAATAGCGTTCTTGAAGAACGAACCGGTATTTGGGCGGACTTTCGGGTCGGGTAGCTTATCAAAGCGAATCTTCATCACAATTTCGCGTAATGTTTGCGGTGAATAATCGTGAATATCATGCTCGTCTAAATAACGCTGAATCGCTGCATAAAACGGCGGTCGAGATTGATGCCGCGACAAGCTAAACGTCACTGACGTTATGATATAGCGCCCTGCCCATCGATCGCGAAAGATACTATGGCGATACGCAAAATCACACTCAGCATTGCTAATAGTTACAAATTGATTATCACGCGTATCGTAGGCATTGACCGAGACAATCGTCGAAGCAGCCTCTTGTCCATAAGCGCCAATATTCTGAACTGGCGCGGCACCAACTGTACCGGGAATCGCCGACAAGCATTCCACGCCGCTGAGATTCATCTCGACCGTCCGCCGTACGAAGTCATCCCAAACCTCGCCAGCACCAGCTACAATCGTCACCAAATCGTCAGTTTCGTCAACAACTTCAAAACCTGGGATGCGATTGAGTATAATAAGTCCGTCGAAACCCTCGTCGTGCGCTAACGTATTACTGCCGCCGCCGAGAACGTAGATATCCAGATTGTGCTCATGAGCATAGCGTACTGCTTCGGCGATATCGGCGCGAGTTCTAGCCTCGACAACTTGCCGAGCCACGCCGCCGAGCTGCATAGTTGTAAGCTTTTTGAGAGAGATGTCCTGCTGTATGTTCATAGTTTGATTATACAATATGTGATATAATTGCGATAGGCGCCCGTAGCTCAGCGGATTAGAGTACTTGGCTTCGAACCAAGGGGTCGCAGGTTCGAATCCTGCCGGGCGTACCATTTTTATAGCGTTAATTTACGCCAGAGAATTGTTAGCGTTTTACGCGTATAAACCGTATGGTTGCGATTACGCTGCCAAAATATATGCCCCGTTAGCTCAACTGGATAGAGCGTTGGTTTCCGGTACCAAAGGTTGCAGGTTCGATTCCTGTGCGGGGTACCAAAGATAGCAGCAATGACAGCTGTCTATTTTTTTAATTTGATGATTGATTCGTTATTTGACTTTCCATATCGCCTATGCTTAAATTGAGGTATTGTATTCTGAGGAGAGGAATATGGAAAACCAACAAGCGAACCATAGAAAAATAAAAGTTGTTATCGGGATATTGGCCGCTATACTAGCAGTAGTTTTGTTGTACTGGCTGTTTACCAGTTTGATTAGCATGAATCAGCATAATCAGACAAATCAAGGACCTAGCCATAATAATACTACTTCTCAAGCAGACGACGAAAACAGCAAGCGGCAGCGACCAGATTCGGATTCAGAACCAAGTTCGAACTCGGATGGCAAGAACGAGACTAGCCAGACCAAGACTGACGAGTCCACGAACAGTTCGCCTAGTGATTCTACCAAGACAACTGGAAATGGCATCTCGGTTGTCAAGAATCACAATACTTATCATTACCGCCAAATAGCGTCGCCGGGCAGGCCGTCAATTCACAATACCGCCAACCATCAACCTGCAAATACCCCGTCTACTAATCCCGGCAATAACAAACCAACTACACCGCTCAATCCATCCAAACCGCCTAAGCCAACACCCGAGCCAGCGCAGGCAGCTGTAAAAATCGTCGGCGCCGCAGAAGTCGGCTCAACCCTAATCGCGCAAATCGACGATCCCGACGGGTTGAAAGACGGCGGTATACGGTATTATCAATGGTTTGCCGACGGCGCGGCTATTCCTGGCGCCAGCTATTTCTCGTACAAGTTGACACCAGCCGAAACCGGCAAAAAAATCACCGTCAAAACAACTCATGCTAACAACAAAAACGTAATGAAAGATTTAATTAGCTCAGCTACGATAGCTGTCGGCAACGCCGCATCAAATAATATTCCCGGCAATATCACTATCGACGGAATTAACCGAGTCGGACAAGTATTCACTGCTCACATTACCGATGCCGACGGCGTACCGGAAAGCGGTATTACTTACCGATGGTACGAATTTTACGGCAAATTCTTGGGAACTGGCAAAACTCTCGTACAAACCAGAGAACACATCGGTATGCAAGTTATCGTCCAAGCCAGCTACATTGACAAGAAAGGATACAAAGAGAGCGTCACCAGCGGATTTAGCGGGTCGGTAGTTGATGATTTGGGCGGCGGCACTGGCGCGGGAATAATCAGTCCTGCTGCGACTGCGCCAAAAATTACCCTTCATGGGCCAGCCAGCGTCAAAGAAGGCGAAACCGCTGTTTACACGGCAACTTTAGACAAAGCAACCAATACTGATGTTAGCGCGGATATCAAAATCACGCACAATACTAGCAATCCGAACAATCTCAACGTCCGTTGGGACAGCCAGCGAGTGGTTATCAAGGCAGGAGAAACCAGCGCCAAATTATACGTTGATACCAATGCCGGCACTGACGGTAAAGGTAAAACTTACACCGTTTCTCTTAGCAACGCTGTCGCTGGCATGGTCAATAAAACAAACACCAACCCTTCTACTACAGTCAATGCTCAATCGGTCTTTATGCTATCATACGTTTATCCGCTCGCCAAAGCTGGCGGCAGCGAGTTCTCTGACTACTGGAAAGCTGTTCATGCAGCAGGTAGCAATAAAATCCCGTACACGCTCATCATGGCAGACGGCAGTCCCAACGCTAAACTCGACCCAGGCTATGTACGACTGCTAAAAAGAAACGCCGAACTTGGCTTCAAGACTGTCGCTTATATTCGCACTGTTCAGCAGACTCGCCCAATTGCCGAAGTTAAAGCCGCCATGGCTAAGTTCATTGAACTTTACGGGACAGATAAAATTCACGGGTTTTACTTCGACGAGATATCATCCAGAAATAACGGCACAACGGCTTACATGGCAGAATTATACAACTACACGAAAAGCACCTACGGCAACAAGTTGGTCGTCGCCAATCCTGGTACGCACATCACCGACGCAATTGCACCATACGCCGATATTTTCATGACTAACGAAGGCACTGCTGACGAATATATTAATAACTATAAGACCGCTTACTCTGCCTTTGAAAACGACCCAGCAAACTCCCATCGTATTTTCCATACGATTTATGCCGCAAAGGCTAGCGATTACCAAAAAATAATCAATTTATCGCGCCAACGCAATGCCGGCTGGGTATTCATCACCACCGATAGCACGATACCCGATGGCAGGCCATACAATGATTTGGCAAAGAATTTCCCTAGTCTCGTTGATAGCATCAACAATTTAGGCCGCCAACCGCTTGATCCAAATAGAGCCACGGAACAACCTTTGCTGTCCGGCGCAATAATCAACGGATCATCTGTCACCACGACTATACTTAGCCAATAATCGCATCGGTATGCTACACTATGTTTATGGTTACTAAGGCAAATAAATCTTCCAAGAAGACTCGCAAGCAGCGTGTCAAACACATTACAAAAACAGACACTCACTTCATGGTGCGCCGAAGCTTACTGGTGTATGCGATATTGGTTTTTGTGCTTTTTTGGCTAACAGCTATGAGCGTATATCTAGTCGACAGAATGGTCGTAGAATACACCAACACTGCCCGCTATAACCAAATTCATAGTATATATAGCAATTTGAAGCTAGATGAATCGTATAGACTGGCGGTTTATAAAAGTAATATTTCAAATGATAAGTCTATCACTACAGAGTATGGACATAATACTTCCGTAAGTAAAACTCGTATGGATTTAACCGAAAAAATTAAAGAATCTGGCTTCTCGCTTATCAATACAAAAGATAAAGATACTATCGTTCAAAGCGATACGTTCAAGGATACTAACGGCCATATTTTATACCTGAGCGTTATACCGCAGGCGCTGCATAAAGATTATACATACGGCACCTCCGAGATAGCCAAGCCATACGCCAAAATAGACGCCAATAAATTCGACCACGAGCCAACTAGCTACGTCACTATCAAAATAAGCCTTAGCAATTAGTGAGATAACTGCCGCCAAAAATACGAAACGCATACCTTGTATTAGATAATTGTTTATGTTATAATATAAGTATGGAGACTAAAGACAGCGAGTTGGATTTTGGCAAACTTTCAGAATCGACCGCACAAGCAACTCGCGATGAATCTTATCCTCTTGCCGCAACGCTAGCGATAATGGCATACAATATAACGTCAGATCCATCCGAAAAGGCTCGGATGGCGCGCGACGCGGGTAATGCCTATAGACATTTAGGCAAGTACGAAGAAGCTGAAAAGTGGCTTACTGAGGCAGTTAATCAACATGAAGCTTTAGCTGAACAAGAACCAAATCGCAGCACGCTGCGCGAGCTGGGAGCTAGCGCAGCCATGCTGGCAACCATGCAATTGTCGCGCATAGCAAGCGATGAAACTTTTGATACTCCAGAAAATAATACCAAGACTGTTGAAACTTTTCGTTACGGACTAGAGAAACTCAAGGATTCGCACGAACACGCCGACGGACTAAATCGTGAAATTGATCAATATGATATTAATTTTACCGCTCGAGCCAGCTACGCCGAGACGCTTGCCGGCAATAAAAAGCGAGGCTTGGCACTCGGCATCAGAGCGGTGCGGTTAGCATTCTGGTCCGAGTCGCCGCGGCTTGATACTACTAATACATCCCTCAGCAAAAAAGAACGCTACAAAACCAAAGCACGGGCGCTCGTGCGCGGTATTGGCGCACTAGCCGTTGGTATTGTTGCACCAGTCAACCGCCACGCCGCCAAAACTCTTGTTAGAAAACTTTCTTAAGCTTGGTTCTGCTGGTTAGGCACATCGCCTTGCAATGGAGCTACTTGCGATTCAGATTCTTCAAAAATTCGCCGTACCTGCTCGGCATCAATATTTACCGAATCGCCGGGATTGACCGCCCCCGATAGCATGAGCTTAGCGATAGTATTCTCCACCGCTTTCTGAACGACGCGGCGCATCGGCCGAGCGCCTAGCCGCGGGTCGTATCCTTGCTGAACGAGAAGCTGTTTCGCGTCGTCATCAACAGTCACTGACACTTTTTGCGGCAATAGAGTTTTGTTGACGCCAGCCAGAATCAGATCAAGCACTTGCACCAACTCGGCCGGCGTAAACGGACGAAAGAGCACAATTTCGTCGAAGCGATTGAGAAACTCTGGTCGAAACTGGTTTGAACTAATTAATTCGTTGATAAACTGCTGTTCAAACTGCTCAAGCCGATAGCCACGCTCGATATATTCGCGGATCCTATCAGCGCCAGCGTTACTAGTAGCAATTACGATGGCATCGCGAAAGCTGATCTCACGGTTCTTGGCGTCGCGCAAAATCCCTTCGTCGAGTAATTGCAACAGTGTGGTTAGTACTTCTGGCGCGGCCTTCTCGATCTCGTCGAGCAACACCACACTGAAAGGCTGTTTCATTACTTGCGCAGTCAAGCTCATCAGGTCGTCCGCTCCATCAGCAATTAAACGAGCGACATCCTCGGAGCGAACAAACTCATTCAAATCTAAGCGAATTAACTTGCCTTCGCCGCCAAAGTATACGTCGGCCAGTGCTTTTGATAGCTCCGTCTTGCCGACACCAGTCGGCCCCAGAAACAGAAAGGTACCAATCGGCCGATTCTCATTGCGCACGCCCGCGCGAGCGCGGCGCAGAGCATCACTGACGACATTAACGGCGCGAACTTGATTAACCATTCGTTCATGAATTAAATCCTCCATATGCAGCAGCCGCTCGCGGTCTTCGGTCGTATTAGCCACGCTAACTTTAACGTCCATTGTCCGCTCGATTGCTTGCTGTACAGAATTCATAGTCACGATACCAGACTCGCTGAAACTAGCTGCCGACTCTAGCAATTTAAGCGCCCGGCCAGGCATAGCTATATCGTGAATGTAACGCTGGCTCAAGCGATAAGCTTCGTTGATCGCTTGTATCATATAAGTAACTTTGCGGTTGAATTCAATTGAAATTAGCTGTTCTTGCAGAACTTTTTTAGTCTCTACTTCGTTGGTTTCGGCGACATTAATACGGTTAAGCGAGTTGGCTAGCGCCGGGTTGCGGCGGCTAATTTCGAGATAGCGCTGTTCGTCCATGCTTAAAATTAAGCGTAGTCGGCCAGCGTCTAAAATCGGCTGCAAAACATTTGTTAAATCTACTGACCCTACGCCCTCTTCGAAGAATAACTGCGCGTCATCAAGACAAACAATTATATTCTTGGCATTGTAAGCCTCTCCCAAAACCTGCATGATTAAGTTTTCGAGCTCGCCGCGTCCTGGCGCTGCCGCAATCAACGATGCCGAGTCAAGAATGAAGATCTGGCGGAAGCGAAGATTTTCGGGTACATTCGCATCAGCGTCCAAAATTCGTTCCGCGAAAGCATGAATTACTGATGTTTTACCAACACCAGCTTGACCGATAAGAACCGCGTTTTGCCGCCCGCCCGTACCAAAAGCTTCCACTAGCTGATCAATCACCTGAACATGCGATGGTATGTCAATCGACAAGGTATTACGACTAGCACCAATTTGCTCGCTGATATTCTGCCCGAATCGCTCAAGGTGCGGAATCCAACCAAACGACCAATCACGCGCCAAGCCGCCAGTCCGCCGCCGCTGGCCAAAATGCCGAACAATCTCCATCAAGTGCTCTTGCCATAGAATACCCGCGTCCAAGTCCTCATCTCCTAGATGAGTCTGCGCTATTATTGATTGATAGTTCGGAAAGCTCCTCACTAGCGCTGTAGCTAATACGGCACCGCTGATACGGTCTAGCTGATTGGCTTGGCGAATGTCGTCAGCTACACTCCACAGTTCGTCAACGGAAATCGTCGAACCCTCAGCGATAGTAGCTAAAAATGAAGGCGTCATACCAAGCCGCACCCCCATGAATTGGCCACTTGGCACCTCACCAATTACTTTAGCAATCTCTCGCACATTCGGTTCTCGCGACAACCGGCCCAACACGTCGCCGGCTAACAAATCATCAACCGAGCCACCCCTGCCAGCTGGCAGATCGTGAACGTGCCAATTATAAAATTTCACCGCCATATATAATACTGCCGCCAGAGCACCGCACAGCCAGCCTAACGACAGACGCTCCATAGTTACTAGCATAGTACCCGATACCACTAGCAATAACGCTAACCATGAAAGGCTTTTTGCAATCATCGGCGACAGCAGCCGCCCAAAGCGTGCTTCGCTGGCTCGCCGAGACGCATATCTAAAAGTACCTAAAGATGCCATGGTATCCACCCCGATATTGCCGCAACAACCATTACCGCCGGCGTCACTGGCACCAACGGCCAAATAGCCAAACGTAGTAGACCAATCAACAGCATCAAGCACAAGGCTGCTACACCTATCAGCAGCGTTATTATCCTTATAAAGCCGCCAATAATCCGCGATACCAAGCGATCAAAAAACGCCCGCAGCTGCACCCCGATTGGCCCGCGTACTTTCCCGGCTGAAATTTGCCGCCACGGCGCGAATAGTGTCTTCAGTAATAATCCCAGCGAAAACGTATCGTATAATCGCTCGATAGATTCCCAAACATCTACGGCCGCGCGCTTCCAACCAACACTATACCACCACGAAATCATGCCCACGATAAACATATGCTTTTTATTATAGTTCAAAAAGCGTTTGGACGCTACTATAATGCACCAAAAATATGTATAATGAGTTTTATGCGTCAAACTCTCACGACTATGCTGGGGAAGACTGTCAAGAAAGCTGCACAGATTCGCGGCGGTAGCGGCTCAGCCTTACCAGGCTTGGTAATTGAAAAAATCGACTCAGATTTTGTCAGCCGCACATTACAGCAACTACCAATGGGCGTAGCACTCATTAGCGGTACCAACGGCAAAACTACTACTACCAAAATTGTTGTCGAATTACTAGAAAGCCAAGGCCTGAAAGTATTTACCAACCGTACTGGCAGCAACTTCACGCGCGGCGTGGCAGCAGCGCTATTAGGCGAAGTTGATTTGCACGGACGAATTAACGCCGATATTGCCGTACTTGAACTCGACGAAGCCTATGCCGTTCACTTTGTAAAAGCAATCAAACCAAACTACTGCTTGCTGCTCAACGTTATGCGCGACCAACTTGACCGCTTCGGCGAAATTGACAATACCGCCAAACTCCTCCATAATGTTGCAATAAACACAACAAAGTGCGTAGTACTTAACCGCGACGACCCGCGATTAAGCAGTCCTGATTTTGTAAACGATATTAAATCACCGCTGCGAAGTTTTGGCGTTAATCCAAAATATTCACAGACTTTCCCTTCTGATGATTCTCTACGCAGTAGCGAGCAAAATGCGGCTAAATTGTACGCTGACGACACCAGTCTTGAAGAGTTTAAAGACCAGCACGCCATTATCGCTTTTGGTGGCAACGATCACTCGATAGATCTAAACTTGCGGGGCATCTACAATCTACAAAATGCCACTGGTGCTGTTGCTTTAGTGCGCGCAATTCTCGGTAATAGTCTAAATGTTGATTCTATGCTCAAAGCGCTATCAGGTATTAAGCCAGCTTTTGGCCGCGGTGAGCAATTAATAATAGATGGACAACCCTGCGAGCTAGTGTTGGTCAAAAACCCGGCTGGCTTCCGTTTGGCCCTAGCTTCGTTCGACCCAGCAAACTACGCCACTATGATAGCTATTAACGATGCTTACGCTGATGGCCGCGACATGAGCTGGCTCTGGGATGTCGATTTCGATAGCTTACAAGAACAAGGCGTCACTGCTATATCTGGCGTCCGCGCCTATGACATGGCCCTGCGACTAGAATATGACGAAGTACCTATCGATTTTGTCGATACCGACCTGACGGTTGCACTGCGCCAGCTCATCACTAAACACACTCGCCAGCCAAAGCGCATTTATTGCAGCTACACCGCGATGTTAGCATTACGACGACTACTAGCCCGTTATACCGACGTGGAGGAAATCCGATGAAAAAGCAACCGCAATCTATCACTATCTTGCAACTTTATCCGCGCGATATGAACATTTACGGCGACTGGGGCAATGTTCTGACTCTCAAGCGGCGGCTAGAATGGCGTGGTTTTGCTACCAAACTAATCGAATATAACGTTGGCGACACTTTTCCAGACGATGTTGATTTAATCGTCGGTGGTGGTGGACAGGACTCTGGACAATTACGAATTAGCGACGACCTGCAAAAGATTGCCCCTCAACTCAAACGATTAGCTGACGACGATTTACCAATGTTAGTTATCTGCGGTTTATACCAACTATTCGGCCGCTCGTTTACTACCAAAGACGGCGACATAATTCCTGGTATCAGTACTCTTGACCTAGAGACAATTGGCGGTGACGAGCGCATTGTTGGTAATATTATCGTCAAAAGTCCAGAATTCGGTGAAATTATCGGTTATGAGAATCACTCCGGGCTAACTACGCTTGGCCAAAATACCACAGCACTCGGCGACGTCATCAAGGGTGTAGGCAACAATAATATTGATGGCCGTGAAGGTGCCCGTTATCGTAACGTTATCGGTACCTATTTGCACGGTCCGCTCTTGCCAAAGAATCCGCACATTGCCGATTGGATGATTTCGCAAGCTATAATCCGTAAATACGGCGCCGTCGTTTTAGACCCGCTTGAAGACAAGTACACTGAACAGGCTCGTAATATCGCCAAAAAACGCCCGCGCTAGCCACTACTTTTAACGCTATCCCCAGATTGGACCTGCTATACTGGTAGAAGTGACCAAAATGAGCGCTGTAAAAAAACCAAAAATTAATCGTATTGTCAGCCTAGATTTAATGAGAGGCTGGTTTTTGGTGATAATCATACTTGATCATTTAAGTTATTTTCCAAACGGCCTCGTGTTCATAAGCGGCGACAGCAGATTATACGTCACTGCCGCCGAAGGATTCTTTATTATTTCTGGATTAGTATTAGGCATTGTCCGCGGCGCTAAATTAACAGAGCGCTCGTTTAGATACGCTGCTAAATTGATCTGGCGGCGAAGCTTCATGCTATATCTAACCAGTATCATCATTACAATATTATCGATTGCGATCGGCTGGCATTTTGTTGGCAACGACGGCGTCAAATCGCCTTTGCCTCCGCTAGATAGCAATATCTTTAGTTTATTTTGGAGAATAGTTACTCTGCAAGAATTCTACGGCTGGGCCGATTACTTGCGTCTATATGCGATATTTTTGGCGCTAACACCAGCTGCGCTTTGGCTACTGCGCCGCGGCAAATGGTACATCGTTCTAACCGTCAGTACTCTAGTTTGGCTGCTAACGCCAAAGCCGGTTAACGAATTCACTCAGCCATTTACTTGGCAATTTATTTTTTTCATCGCCTTCACGCTAGGATTTTACTCGCCGCAAATTAAATCATGGTGGAATAGTTTGCCCGCCAAAACGCGGCGCTACACTAAAACTATCATCTTTACCCTGTTTATCATCACTTTCATCGCCAATGTTTTTGTCGAGTTTTTCGCGCCAGCCTTAAACGATAATCTTTCGACAGCTATTAATAATTTTCGCCCTATCCTAGCGGCCAGCTTCGATAAGTTAGCTCTAACACCAGCGCGCGTAGCTATGTCGCTGCTCTGGTTTATTGGGTTTTTTATGATTTTCCAGCGTTTTGAAAAACAAATTAAACGCTATCTCGGCTGGCTACTTATTCCGTTTGGGACTAATTCGCTTTACGTTTATTCAATTCATGCCTTCGTAGTCATGGGAGCGCATCTAATAGTCAATCCGCAATATGGCGCGCCAGCTAGTTATTTTAATTCTTTTGACCGTCTAGCCGAGGTTCCTCAAAACCTCGCGCTATCGATTTTGGTAATTGCAATTATTTACCTAGCAGTGCGAACCAAATTTTTGATGAAGATTATTCCGCGCTAAACTTAGTGATTTTTAGCGGTGATAAATCGATCGTTTCAACCTCGCGATAGTTACCTGGCAGACTAGCTTTCATATCGCTATAGTAGACATTATAGATATTCTTTGCGTGGGTAAATGCTTTTTTCGTGTCAGCAACTTTTCGACTGCTACCATCTAGCGGAGCATAACCGCCGCCAAGATGTTGGTCACTACTAGCAAAGTATATCTGGCAATTCGGTAGATAATAATCTAGCTCAATCGCCACATACGGATCGGCCGCTAACACCACATCGTTTTCGCTACATTTAACTATAGAAGCAACAGAGTTGACGTTTGGCTTTTGCATACGCTGAAAGTTATAATTGCCAACCTGGCTGAGGTTAGTTGCCCCGACCGCCAGAATTACCAGCAGAACTAACGGCGAAGCTATTCGCCAAACCTCACGATTCTCACGTTCGGTCGACAGCGCCAGACTAACTCCCACGAGCATAACTAAGCCAATCGCAACGTGCGCCAAATAACGCTCGACATACATCGGTTTATACAGAGAAATCACCATCAATAATATTATCGGCACGCTAATATAACTAACTAATAGCCACAAAATATCATTTTTTTTCTTAACATGAAAAGTAATAACAATTGAGCGGACAGATACAAAAATTATCGCTAGCACCAATATTGAGGTAATCACACCCAGTTGCCAAAGCGGCTGGTATATTGTATTAAACGAAACAATACCAACTAACTGCTCGAGATTCATTGGCTGTCCAATTGGCGCGAGTGCGCCATTGCCAACCTGCTTCAAAAATGATGACAGCCACGGGAGAAACAGCAACAGGCTAAACGCATAAGCCCCTATCCAGCGGCACTCTTTCCACGAAAACTTACGCAACCTACCAGCATCCATCGCAACTAGCCAGGCTAGATGAGCCAGCCACAAAAGCGCCAAGTAGTATAGCGTGTACACACCGAGCGCCACTAGCACTCCATAAATAAGCCAGTCAGTCCACCGCTTGCTAGAGTGCGCCCGTACCAACATTGCCGTCGCCGCTACGCCGATTAACGACGCCATAGCGTACATGCGAACTTCGAAACCGTAGCGCATTAATAATGGCGCCAGAAGCAACATTGTTAGCACATAAATGGCTGCTCGCGCATTAAAATGCCTTTTAATAAAACAACCAGCTACCGCAATTGAGGCTCCATAAAAGATCACGCTTAGCGAGCGCAATGCCAGTTCGCTCCAGCCAAAAACATTCGCCCAAATTTTCAGAACGAGATAATACAGCGGCGGATGAGTATCAAGTGCCGACAGCCGAATAATCTCGCTGACAGACCGCTTGGCTACCATTATCGAATATGCTTCATCAAACCAAACGCTCTGCCGCAAGCCAATCCATAAACTAAGAGCTGCCGCTACTGCTGGCACAGCAATTATCAGCCACCTATAGACCTTGTCATAGTCATTACTATGCTTCCAAAATAATATTTTCATGCTTTGATTATATTACGACTAGGAAAAACTCGCAAAATAATATATAATAGCTTTGTACATCTATCGGGGTGTGGCGCAGTTGATAGCGCGCGCGGTTTGGGACCGTGAGGTCGAAGGTTTGAGTCCTTTCACCCCGACCATATAGTATTTTCGCTTAAATCCACCATCATATGGTATGGTGGATTTAGTTTTATAACAAATACAGAATTGTCTTCAGTATGGAAATTAAATACAACCTTGCGATACGCTGCGTTTTTTCTATCAAATCCTGCGTTGTAAGTCCAACTCCTTTTGAACAGTCGTAGATATAGTACTTACTGCATTAATCTGGGATTGGTAGATAAATTCTTGCTCCTTGTACGTTCGTGTCTTTTTCTCGTTCACCATACTACCTACTTAATATAATGTCTCGCAATAAGATTTAACGTTTTTATGGCGTATGAAATGCTATAGGCTTTTTGATATAATAAAAGAGTTCTAAGCTTTTAATACACAGCAAGAAACCGTAACGGATTTGTCCGTACGGTGTCCGCTTTTGAAAAGGACACCGTGTAAACAATAGGCGGAAACTTGTTGTGATAAAGGCTTAGAACACCTCACGGTGTCCTTTTTTGCTTGGTACTCTTGTGAGGGCAATACAAGCTAAGCAAGAGGAGTAAACAATGACGAACGACAAAATACTAGGCAAACAAATCTTTAAGAAGTGGTGGTTCTGGGTTATCGTGGTGGTTGTCTTGGGTATTATTGGATTAATGACACAAGACACTACGACAACTAACAACACAGCCACTAATCCACCAGCAAACAACACCGATAACACGCAAAAAGTTGGTAAATTACCAGTACTCAACAAAGCGGACTTTACAGGCAAAGAAGGACTAGTAGTATTCCATGACTTAAAGACTAAAGGTTACGCCGTAACAGCTAAATACGAAAATGAAAAAGTACCAGCGGCTAATCAAGACCATACAGAACAATTTACAAATGCCAGCGCGACCAGTTGTAGCGATAGGCTTGGTTGGGATGCATATATTGTGAGCGACATACGGCAAGACGGCGACAATATAACTGTAATTACGACTAATGTACCTAATAGAAATCAAACGTGTCCAGCGGGTACTACAGACGACCGCTAGTGATGCGTTATGAAAGACCGAAGAACTTACAAAATACTCACCGCCTGTAGCTTTATACTACCTATTAATCGCTTTTATTTAGGCAATCTCAAGGGTATGTTCTTACGCTGTATCGCCATGAACTATTTTCTGTTTGGGTGGTTTATAGATTTGCTTTATATGAACAAAACATTTGATGAGGCGATGACTAAGCGTGGTTTCGTCAACACAAATATACGCAATGAGCAAGGATAATAACTAAACCGCTGCAATTTCACAGTCATTATCATAACTCATCATGTTATCTATATATAACGCCAGATATAATCAGTCTACATTGTAGGCTCGTTACACATCGCTACAAACCGATCACCTGGAATATAAACCTGCCTGCCAAACGGCAGGTTTTGTTATTTGCCTTGTTTTGCCCTCTTATACTCCTCATGCTATCATAACTATATGAAAAGCAAACAACACTCGCGCCGCCGCATAGTCGTTAATATTTTTGGCACATTAGGGTATTTGTCAGTATTTTTGCAGTGGACATGGACGGCAATTATATTACTATATCCATTATTCCAATCAGAAGCTGTACAAAAGATTTTTCTACCAGAACGCCAAGCGCCTCGCCCCGTCGTGAGCCACTCTGGATGCTATAGCGACGCCGCCCCTTTCATTGCCATCGTCTCTATTGCCATTACAGCTGCGATTATTGTTATGTCAATAATCACGCTGATAGGATTGCCAAAGAAAATCGGCAAGACTGGCGCTAAAATCACGCATTCGGCAGCCAACGTGATAGCCGCCAATACCCGCCCGCCAAAACAACAACCAGCAAAAAAATGGAAATTAAACTTATCGTACAAACTGATAATTTGCATTAAATTAATATTGACGGTTCTGCCGGTCATTCTGCTGCTCTTTGCGCCGACAATTCCTAAACTACCGCACCAAGTTATGACTATTGTCGGTAATTTCTGCTTAGTGGTATCAGCTGTTTATTGGCTTATCCAATATGCCTTAGCTAAAATCCTACGCGTGCCGCACAAAGAAATTTGGTAATTTAAGCCTTCGGCGGAATGATGTCTATAGTGCGCGTTTGCTTATCTAGCGGCAATTGATGACCAGCATCAAATTTATAGACAAGCAGCGTACCAAACGGCATTTCCACTTTACCAATCTCTTCATCAGGAATCTGGTCGAGATACTTCATCAGTGCGCGAATAGTATTACCGTGCGAAACAAGCAGGATATTTTCGCCTCTTTGCAGCCGCGGCAAGATTTCGTTTTGAAAGTACGGAATTGCCCGCGTGTAAACATCTTTGAGCGTTTCGCCGCCCGGTACCGGGTAATCCCAGCCACGGCGAATTCCCTGAAATGCCTCACTGCCAATCTCGTCTTTGACTTCCCATTTGTTTTTGCCGGTTAAGTCGCCGTAATCGCGCTCGTTAAGCGGCTTGGCGATAATCCGTTCGAGATCCGCCTGGTCGCCCTTGCCGCGCAGAATTCCATCACAGGTTTGCTGCGTACGTTTGAGCTCGCTAGTATAAGCGGCATCAAAGTGAATATCGCGAATAATTTCACCAAGCTGCTCGGCTTCGCGCATGCCTTTTTCTGTCAGATTAACATCTGTCCAGCCAGTCCACTTACCTAATAAATTCCACTCACTTTCTGCGTGGCGGCTAATAACTAAAATTCCCTGTTTTTGCACTTCCATAAATTCATTATACCGCGAAAATCAAGTTGTCTGAAATATTTTATCCGTGAGATTTCAAACAGTCTAGTCTTCTGTATTAAATGCTATAATATAACTATGAACGATTTCACAATTCAATCAATCAAAGCAAGACAAATCCTCGACAGCCGTGGCAACCCAACCGTTGAAGCAGACGTTATTTTAAGTAACGGCACGCTTGGCCGTGCTGCCGTACCGAGCGGCGCTAGCACTGGCTCGGCTGAAGCGCTTGAATTGCGCGATGGCGGTATTGACTGGTCGGGCAAAGCGGTTTACCAGGCAGTACGCAATGTTAACGAAGTCATTGCACCAGCGCTAGCTGGACACGACGCCAGCGACCAAGCTGCTCTCGACCAGATAATGCTCGATTTAGACGGCACCGATAATAAATCCAAGCTCGGCGCTAACGCCATTCTCAGCGTCAGCCTAGCCGCTGCTAAAGCTGCCGCCAGTGCTAAAAATCAGCCGCTATGGCGCTACGTCGCAGAAATGACCGACAGTACACCTGTCCTGCCATTGCCAATGATGAACGTGCTCAATGGCGGCGCTCACGCAGCTTTCGCAACCGATATTCAAGAGTTTATGATCATTTGTAAAGGTGCGCAGACTTTTGCAGACACACTCAAAATGGGTACTGAGATCTTTCATGCGCTAGCCAAAGTGCTAAAAAATTATGATTATCCAACTACTGTCGGCGATGAAGGCGGCTACGCACCGCGCGTCCGCAACGGTAATCGCGAAGCGCTAGCCTTATTATCCGAAGCCATTCAAAACGCCGGCTACGAACTCGGCCGCGACGTTGTCTTTGCGATGGATGCTGCGTCAAGCGAATTCTATCAAGACGGACGCTACGAGCTTAAATGCGAAGGCAAGTCGCTATCAAGCAGTGAAATGGTTGATTGGCTAGAAGCCTTGACAAATGAATTTCCAATTATTTCAATTGAGGACGGACTAGCCGAAAATGATTGGGATGGCTGGAAGCTGCTGCGCGAACGGCTCGGCGACCGCATCCAGCTAGTCGGCGACGATTTGCTTGTCACGAACACCTCGCTGATTAAGCGAGCTATCACTGAACAAACTGCCAACGCGCTGCTAGTTAAACCAAATCAAATCGGCTCGCTAACCGAGACTATTCAAGCTGTTAAAATGGCGCAAAATGCTGGCTGGCGCACTGTCATGAGCCATCGCTCTGGCGAAACCGAAGACACGACAATCAGCCACTTGGCCGTTGGCCTGGGTTGCGGCCAGATTAAAACTGGATCGCTATCGCGAACCGATCGTGTCGCTAAATATAACGAGTTATTACGTATCGCCGAAGCTGACCAATCATTGACGCTAGCGCAGCCATTTAGCGAATAAATAAAACTGTAGGTTTTACTTCTAACAAAGCGAAAAACGCCTTTTCTTTGTCAAGAGGTGTTTTTCATATCAAAATAATTATGTTATACTACTAACGAATAATCGTTTAGGAGGTTAGTTGCTCTCGATCAAACAAAAAAAGCACCGCCGTCCATATGCTATTTTTGCAGTGGCGATATGCCTGATTAGCACTGGCGTGTATTTTATGATGCTGACCTTATCGCCGTCAGTGGCACCTCTGATTTTCACCAAGCCGATTGATACTAAATCGCTGCCAAAAGCCAAAATCGGCGAGAACCGCATTGTTATACCGCGCATCGGCGTCAATATTCACTACGACAAAGGCCGCACCGCACTCGATCGCGGTGCTGAATGGCGACAGCCAAACCATGGCAATCCCAAAGATGGCGGTAATTTCATTATTGCCGCCCACCGCTTCAGTATCCAGCCAACGCCGCAGAGTACTGTTGAGAAATCGCCTTTTTATAACATTGATAAGATGAAACTAGGCGATAACATTGTAGTCGACTACGAAGGTGCTCGCTATGCGTACGAAATCACTAAAATATTTGATGTCAAACCAGACCAGACTGAAATCGAAGCTCCGTCCCAAGAAGCAAAGCTGACTCTATACAGTTGCGAACTTGGCGGCTCTGATGCTGGCCGCATCGTCATCACAGGCAAACTGCTCGGTCAAGTCGAACAATAAAATACTCTACCAGTTGTCGTACAGTAGAGTATTTTGATTATAAATTGCAGGCAGATAAAAAGGTAGTTATTTGGCGAACTCAACCGCGCGCGTTTCACGGATAACATTTACCTTGATAGTTCCAGGATACTGCATAGTTGACTCAATCTTAGTCGCAATATCACGCGCTAGCTTGATAGCGCTAAGGTCATCGATTTTCTCTGGCGTGACAATCACGCGAATCTCGCGGCCGGCGCTTATGGCGTATGCTTTCTCGATTCCTTGGAAACCAGTCGCAATATTTTCGAGATCACGCATGCGCTCAGCGAAATTCTCAGCAGAGATATTACGCGCACCCGGCCGAGCAGCACTGATTGCATCGCAAATACGAACGACGATGGCCTCTGGCGTAGTCGCTTCAATATCGTCGTGATGAGCCTCAATCGCATGACAGATACCCTCGCTCAGGCCAGCTTTGCGGGCCAGCTCAGCACCGATATGGTGATGCTTGCCTTCAATTTTGTGGGTAACTGCCTTGCCCATATCGTGCAGCAGCGTCGCTATTTTGGAAGTACGAACATCAGCGCCAATCTCGCTAGCAATCATACCAGCCATATGCGCCATTTCGGTCGAATGCTTAAGAACATTTTGACCATAGCTGGTCCGAAACTTTAGCTCGCCAAGTAGCTTTAACAAATCGCGCGGGATACCGGTAACGCCAACTTCGCGCGCCGCATCTTCGCCAGCACGCTGGGTTTCCTTGTCGATTTGCTTTTCAGCTTTCGCAAAGACTTCTTCAATACGCCCTGGGTGAATACGACCATCTTTCATCAACATCTCGAGACCGAGACGCGCTACCTGGCGGCGAATCGGGTCAAAGCTTGATAGAACTACCATGCCTGGCGTGTCATCAACCAAGAAGTCTACGCCAGTAACGCGCTGCATTGCTTGAATATTACGGCCTTCTTTGCCAATAATCCGACCCTTCATGTCGTCGTCTGGCAGCTTAACCGCAGTGACCGTGCGCTCAGCAGTTACCTCGCTAGCCATGCGTTCCATCGTTTCGACGAGGATAGTTTGCGCCCGCTCCTCGGCGTCAGCTTCGACGTCTTGCTGCATTTTGGCAACCAGATTTAGTAGATCACCCTTGATGTCGCGTTCAGTCATCTTCATCAACTTATCAGCGGCATCTTTCTTCTTGAGGCCAGCAATTTTCTCAAGCTTTTCCTGCTGACGCGTACGAATATCACGAATTTCATTCTTCAATTCTTCAACTTCGTCTTCTTGCTTGCGTAATTTTTCACTGCGTTTATCAAGCTGGTCAAGCTTTTTGTCAAGCGATTCCTCGCGGTCCGCCAGACGATTCTCGGTTTTTTGAAGCTCTTTGCGGCGCTCTTTCTCGATTCGCAGCGCTTCATCTTTAGCTTTGAGTACGATATCACTAGCTTTGCGCTCAGCTTGCGCTATGACCTGTTCAGCCGTATTTTTGCTCTTGGTCTCTTGTTGGCGATCATATACCACCTTACCGCCCACGCCAGCAATAATACCAACAATCGCGGCAATAATTCCCTCAACCATATTTTTCCTTTCTTTCGCGGCAATTAGTCAACACATCAAGTCAAAAAACCGCAAAATTATCAAAATTTAAACTTATCAATGTCACATTCGTAGACATTACCATTGTACCGCGTTTATAACAAAATAAGCAACTATTTACGCGGTTTGGTGATACGAGCCTCGGCGCCATACTCTGGCAAAACGATACCGTCGTTATCGTTTTTAGCTAAGCGTTCTAAGCAAATTTCACGCCAGTTATCACCCGTCGCGCCAACAATCGGAACATGCCGCTCATGAGCAATCGTGTTCAACACCGCGACGCCAATCCTCAGCCCTGTGAAACTGCCCGGTCCGCGAAATACACCAATACCGGTAATATCAGCAAAACTCGCGCCATTTTCAACCAGCCGGTCACGCAAGTATGCCAGCATATCGCGTGCCAGGCTACGCCCGGCAGCCCACTCGTAGTCAACCCGCTTTTCATCGTTAATCAGCACCAGCTGCACTGTCATCTCGGCGCTGTTCCATAATAAAATCACTGTAACTCCTCCAGAATTCGACGCGATTTATCACCGCTGCTTTTTAGAATTAATTTGCGGCTATTGTCGGTTTGCGTTTGAATAGTAATTTGCAAAACATCGGCCGGCAACACGTCGTTTACTACATCACTCCACTCAATGACCGTGATCGTTTGCGGATCGCACATCGCTTCACTCAGTTCCATTTTCATAATGCCAGCATCTTGCAAACGATAAAAATCATAGTGTGCCAAACGTAGTCCATTCGGCGCCTCGTAATTACGACTAATTGTAAATGTAGGGCTCTGTATCTCATCTTCTATCTGTAAACCGCGCGCTAGGCCTTTCGTTAGCGTCGTTTTGCCAGCGCCAATATCACCAATTAATTCTAGCGTCTCGCCACCAAGCAACAAGCCGCCGATTTTCGCACCGAAATTCACCAGATCATCTACCGTTCGTAGAGTTACCTCGAGATTCATAAAGACTATTATACCAACAAAATTACACAAAAGTACAACGCGCTAGAGCGTAGAGATCGTCTTTTCTAATTTTATGGTATAATATATTAAATATTCCTTTGGTAATCAATAAGAATATACTTACGATAATCACATGCAACAACGAAATCCAACTAAATACTATCCTAGCGGCAAATACGACCTACAATGGTGGCGCCAAACTGGTATATTCTACACTGGCGAGAAAAATGAAATTGCTGGTGTCTCTGCAAATAGCTGGGAAGAATATATCAACTTGATGCAAGAAATTTCACGCGATTATACCGGACGCGTCATCAGCCCGGAGCTGATGACGGCCTCCGATATATCGCTGGACGATTTAGCTCTATCAGCCGCCAGAAAAGCTATCCGCCAACGCGTCAACGATATTGTAGAAATATCAGAATCCATTCCGTATGCTGAAATAATTCTAGGTACACCAGAGTTTTCATCGCTAGGAAACTACAATGCATTATTTTCTGTAAGGAAAGGGCTCGCTCGCGCTATCGCGCACAAACAGCTTATCACGCCCACCGAATCTACACACTTCACACCAGGACGTCTACCGCAGAGTTTCACTCATAGTGTAATTTGTGCTGATCTATTTAGCTATATGGACAAAAAAACTGCACACGAGATTCAAGCAAGTTGCTGCTGGGCTACACCGTTAGTGCCACAAGCTAAATACAATACACTGCCCGATGAAGAGCGCTACCGCAACGCTATGATTTATGTGCTTAACGGAATATTCAATAACACTGAAACTCGAAGCGTAACGATTGTCGATCGGACACCCGATAGCACCAATATTGCACCGCTAAATTGTCGCGCTACTCGTCGTTTCTAGATGTTAGAATAAGAATGTGGCAATAACTAGTATTTATACGCATAATTATCAATCACCTCTTGGTGAAATCGTTATCGCCAGCGATGGCACAGCAATTACCGGCCTATGGCTTGTCGGGCAAAGACACTTCGACATAGAGCTAGAAGGATGTATAGCTGACAAAGATTTACCAATTTTCGACGAGGTTTCGCATTGGCTAGATATATATTTCACAGGCAATAACCCTGGAGAAATCCCGGCTGTGCATATGAATGGTACACTGTTCCAATTGGAAGTTTGGCAAATTCTCCAAACCATACCATACGGCAAATTAATTACCTACCGGGAAATCGCTGAACTCATAGCCAAAAAACGCGGCATCGCCAAAATGTCGGCACGCGCCGTTGGCAATGCTGTCGGCCGTAACCCTATCTCGATTCTCGTGCCGTGCCACCGCGTCGTCGGCAGTAATGGTAAACTGACGGGGTATGCTAGCGGAATCGAAAAGAAAATTAAATTGTTGAAACTAGAAAATATACTTTAATCTAAAAGAAAGACGCTATCTTTTCGGACTTTATGCTTCCCCATCAAACCTGACCAACAACGTCTCTGTGTATAGATTATATTACCTCACTGTCAGAGTCGGTCTCTATTTCTTTGCAACTTTTTTCTGCTTGTTCCTCTGTCCTCTGGCCACCACAACCACCACTGCCGTGATAATCGATAGTCCGGCCAAAATAGCCAGCGCATAAGCATAGCCTGACAGCAAGTAAATTAAGGCCAGCGTCACGCCGACAGCACCCCAGATAGTAACCAGCCGCCTGCCGAGCGCCAAGCCGATGATAACCATCAGCGAATGCTCGACTAGGAACAATATTTCCATAGCATTATCTCCCCTTAGCGCCAGGACAAGGGTCGATAAGCTGAACACAGCGAGCGCCAGCACCAAGTGCGCGATGGTGTATACATGAGCATACCCCAGCCAGCGCCACGACATCACCGCTCCCGAAAGAATTGCTGCCGACCACAGATATGGCACAACTATGCCGTGAACAGGTGCAATTAGCATATGAATAGCAAATAAAATACCGCACAATGCTAAAAGCACACCCGAGTCGAAGTACAAAATATTCTTCTTCGGCAACCCCTCAGCTATTAGAGCGCTGCCATTGACCGCCCACGTTAGTGTTACTAGCAGTACCGCCTCCTTTGTGATACTGGCTGGCATGGCCATCAGCAGTAAGATTATCGACCAACCAATGGCGCTCCAAAATGACGCATAATACCAATAAACTGATAATTTCTTGGTTCGCGCAGTCACGGCGGCGCCATAAAACACCGCAAAGATAATCAGTGAAACGATCGACATAAACTCAAGCTTAACGCCGAGCCATTGTGCAGTTAAGTAGAATAACAATACCAAACTTGGATGCGCCAATATCGCCATCGGCCGCCAATCCTGCTTGGCATACACTACCATATAAAGTGCCGCGACAGCCGCTAACCAGCCCAAGATTTTGAACGGCAATTCATATGTCGTCGACAGATTTATCATCGGTAATATCACCGCTGGTACCGTAGCAGCTAGTAGAGTCATATCGCTGATAGTTGATGTTCGCTTATTCATCGCCAACAACCAATACGCCATCCCAAAGCCAACAAACGTCGCCCAAGCAGTGATAGTGAAATTATCGCTTAGCGACACATTCAACCAATGTAAGAATAGTAGTACCAAAGCAATCGTCGCCAAGTATGCTCCACCCAGATAACCATCTTCACGCCGCCGATAAAACGCATAATACAGCAGCGCTACTAACGGCAGCCAAACCGCCGGATGAATAGACGAAAAGACAATCAAGCCAGCCGCTCCAATAGCAGAATATAACAACAATTCGCGGCACTTAACCACCGCCTCACTACGGTAATTATTCAGCCATTCTACTAACAATAGCAACGACAAACCGTTCAGCCACGCCATCAAAATAGCAAGATTTTCGCCAGCCAGCTTGAAATACAAAGCTATCAGCAGTGCCATCAGAAGTAGAGAAATATGAATACCAATCACTAAGCCATAAACCTTCTCACGCCACGCAGCAATACCCATGACGATAGCGGCAACCGCCACCGAATCTGACAGATACAGCAAACCTTCTCCCGCTGGATGAGCAGTCAAAAAAGCTAAGGCTATAAACACCGTAATTAACCACCAAGCGGCCGCAGCGCCATACACTAGTATTGCTTGACTTTTAGTAATATTTGGGCGTTTCAAAACCAATAATCGGCAGACAACTGGCAAGAAAGCCATAAGCATAAAGATAGAGTAATATGTATGCAAGGTTGTTATGGGTTCGAGGCTAAATAGCCTAACGCCAGCCGGCACTAACAAAATTCCAGACATTACTACCATGCTGCCAAAACGGGCGCGGCGCAGCAATGAAAGCGCCATAAAACTCACTGCCGACATCGTACTCAGCAGGATAAATATGACCATATCTCTTAGCGGACTTTCGACGCCAGCTACAACCAAGAAAGCGGCCAGCGACGCAACGAAACTAACCCACAGTACTATTTCGTGCTGCTTATCGGGCTGTTTTTGGATATACATCGAGCCAATAGACCAAATCATATTACCAAGCGCCGCTACACCCAGCGCTATACCCGTGACCAGACCATCATTATTTGACAGATACATAGTAAAACTAGCAGTCGCCGCCATCAGCAGCACGCGCGCCGTCGTTAGTTCATACGTGCGCATATCCTTTGATTTTTCAACAAAAGCAACAGTAAAATAATATATAACGCTGATGAGCAGCAGCATGCTGACGTCAAGCGTGCCCATATGCACCGACGAACCGATAGCGAGAAGCAAAGTGGACGGGACGATAAACGGATTAACCAGCGTCAACGGCTCGGTGAATTGGCGTGGAAAACGACTAGAAAAATACGCAGCCAAAGTCATCAGGCATCCGAACAATAGCACCGCAGCATAATACCACACCAACTGAGCATGCATGACAGCCGGCAAGCTGGTCGTCATCGTAAACATCGACAACAGCGAAATATAGGCAAGCGGTTGGCTATTGAGCCTGACTGTAGCATCCACGCATAGGAAAGTACCGATGAAGGAGGTAATAAGCCAGCACAATGCCGGATCAATCCCCAACAGTAAATGCATACTCCACCCGCCGATCGGCACAGCAGCCAGCGCCGTACCAATAAACGCCGTTGAGGCCGGCTTTAAGATTGGGAGGCGGGCATATAGCACCTGGCCAGTGGCATAATAGACAAAAATAAACAGCCACACCAGACTGAACCTGAGCGGCGCTGAAAGTTCAATCGTTTGCGCCAACAATAATATACCAGCGGTTAGCAATAATGATGCCGTGTAGAGCGCCACATTGATGGTGGTTTGACGATTTTTCTCTTTATCTTTATTACTGGCTGGAGATAGCCACTGGACAATCTGCGTCTTTTCGTCAGGAGTATTTGTATCTTCTTCAATTGGCACAGCATTAGTAGGCAATACTACATCAGGCTCGTTCGATTCGTTGCGAGTTACTACAAAACCAGCAAATTGTGAAGCTGCAGCCTGATTCTCGGTAATAAGTTTGACCTGACCGTCGCTACCTTCAATTTTCGCACGGCCATTCTGCGCATCGCACACGCCGTCCCAGTAACCGCGCCGGTAACCCTCGGATTGACAAGGTAGTCGATTATTACCTCTCTGCGCCACCTTAATTATCACGATGACAATCACTAACAGAAAAATTAATTCCATGCTTAATTCCCCTTATGCTAATTTTAGTATAGCACGGGAGGGCTTTTTCATGGAGAAATTTTCGAAAGAGACACCGGGCTATAGTAGCAATAACGTTTTTGCTCGCCTTTCAGAGCCTCGCCTTAGTCTATCGCGCGCCGCCAACTACCGAAATTCCACCGCTCAACTGTGTCGTCCAGCGAAAAATATAATACCCCAGAGACTTGGGGTATTATATTAGCCTAAATTAGATAGACTCTGCTATTTCTCGTCGACCACTTCGCCTTCGACTGGTTCTTCCTTGTCAGATTTTTTGTCATCCTTAGATTCGTCAGCTTTGTTGTCCTCAGCAGCTTGCTGGTACATTTTGGCGCCGATTGGCATGATGGCATCCTGCAAGGCTTTGGCTGCTGCTTCCAGCTCATCTTTGTCGTCAGCGTCTTTGTGCTTTTCCGCTTCTTTGACCGCTTCGTCAATCGCTTTCTTGTCGTCGTCAGAAATCTTATCTTTGAATTCATCCGGCATTTTCTTTGCCTGGTAAATGGCGTTTTCTAACTGGTTTTTAGCGTCAACGGTTTCACGCTTTTTCTTGTCCTCGTCAGCGTGCAGCTCAGCTTCTTTCTGGGCTTTTTCGATATCTTCCTTGCTCATGTTGCCAGAGTTTTGGATGGTAATCGATTGTTCCTTGCCGGTACCTTTGTCTTTGGCAGTGACATTGAGGATGCCATTCGCGTCAATATTGAACGTCACTTCAATCTGCGGCACGCCGCGTGGTGCTGGCGCAATGCCGTCAAGTACAAAGCGACCCAAGCTCTTGTTGTCATTGGCGAATTCGCGCTCACCCTGCAAGACGTGGATCTCCACTTGCGGCTGGTTGTCGGCAGCCGTCGAGAATACTTCGCTCTTGCTGGTCGGTACGGTGGTATTGCGCTCGATTAGCTTGGTCGACACGCCGCCCATCGTCTCAATACCAAGACTCAACGGCGTTACGTCCAGCAGCAGCACATCCTTGACGTCGCCAGCCAACACGCCACCCTGAATGGCTGCACCAACAGCCACCACTTCGTCTGGGTTGACACCTTGCATTGGGTCTTTGCCGAACAGCTTCTTCACCCGCTCGACCACTGCTGGCATACGAGTCATACCGCCAACCATGACCACGTTTTGGATGTCTGATTTAGAGAGTTTAGCGTCTTTCAGCGCTTTTTCAACTGGGCCGTCAAGACGTGCCAATAAATCTTTCACCAAATCTTCCAGCTTAGCCCGCGTCAAGCTCAATTCAAAGTGCTTTGGTCCGTCAGCATCAGCGGTGATGAATGGAATGTTGACTTCGTATTCAGTAACTGTCGATAATTCTTTCTTGGCTTTTTCCGCTTCGTCCTTCAAGCGCTGCATGGCTGCGTTGTCTTTACGCAGATCAATGCCTTCTTTAGATTTAAAGTCATCCAGGAAATAGTTAACGATGATATTGTCAAAGTCCTCGCCGCCCAGGTGGGTGTCGCCATTGGTGGCTTTCACCTCAAACACGCCGTCGCCGAGCTCCAAAATGGAAACGTCGAAGGTACCGCCACCGAGGTCGAAAACCACGATGGTTTCATCATTTTTGCCTTTTTCCAGGCCGTACGCCAAGGCAGCAGCCGTTGGCTCATTGATGATGCGTTTAACTTCCAGGCCGGCAATTTTACCAGCGTCTTTAGTCGCCTGGCGCTGCGAATCGTCAAAGTAGGCCGGCACGGTGATGACTGCTTCGGTGACTTTCTCGCCTAGGAATACCTCAGCATCAGCTTTGATCTTGCTGAGGATCATGGCTGAGACTTCTTCTGGCGTGTATTCTTTGTCGCCCATCTTTACCGCCACGCCGGTGCCTTTTTTGACAATCTGGTACGGCATGATATCCAAGTCTTTTTGGACTTCCTTGTCATTAAATTTACGGCCAATTAAACGCTTCACCCCGTAAATAGTGTTTTTTGGATTGGTCACGCGCTGGCGCTGAGCTACCTGTCCAACCAAGCGCTCGCCCTTTTTGTTAATCGCCACCACTGACGGCGTGGTACGATTACCCTCAGCGTTAGCGATGACCTCTGGCTTACCCGCCAACATATACGCAAAGGCGCTGTTGGTTGTACCAAGGTCAATTCCGATAATTTTACCCATATGATTCCCCTTTCTTATTCTGATCACATCTGGTTTTTCTTATATTCATTTTAGCACTCTTTTGCATCGAGTGCCAACTATTTCAGTATAAATAATTAGCACTCACGTGTCAAGAGTGCTAATTTAAATTTTACATTAACGTCTATTTTTAGTAGTTGAATGAGCTGGCAATGCCGTTGGCGTGTTATCATTTAGCTTAATATATTTTATAATCGAACTTACGTAAGATGCTAAACCGATCAAGATTAGCACGTTAGCAACAATGTAAATACCGTCAGCACTGTTAGTGCTGCCAGTAAGTATAAATGTGGTATACAGGATGACGGCTCCAGCTAGCGGAGTCAGCGACGAAAGAGCAACTGCTTTACGCGCCTCTAGAAGACTATGGTTTAACCGCTTGCTACGACCTATAGCAAACCAGATAAAAGATCCAATTACCATAGCCGCTGCAGCAATTGTTGTCAGTAAGAAAAGACATCCCGCATACAAATTGGACTCGCTAGCAGCCTTATTCACTTCTTCTACAGCTGCAGAATATTTTTTGACAGAGTTGCGGGTTTGCGCCAAATATTGGTTTGCAGCATTATAGTCTCTTTCGCGCAAAACGACAGCAATCTTGTCAAGTAACACCTTAATTTCTCC
>CALHTM010000007.1 GCA_938039975.1 uncultured Candidatus Saccharibacteria bacterium | reverse complement strand
GTGGCGCGAACGATGAACTTGGTCGAGAAATTGATAAATGCACAAATCTTCAATAAGTATGAGTTGATGCAGAGTTTTTACGTGATCGATGCGCACGAGATTTTACGCGGGATCGAGCCAGCGCGCGAAGTTGAGCTACAGGCGGCAGACGTGATTTTGGTGACCAAGGAAGATTTGCTGAATGATAGCGAGCGAGCTGAATACGACATAAAACGGCGCGCCCTGTCCTACGCCAAGGTGCTCAGCGCGCCGCACGGTCGGTTTGACCTCAGTAAAATAACTACGCCGTCGGGACTATTGGCTTTCTTTGATACGTACGACGGCGAGCTGGCGGTGCCGGATAATCCGACGTATGCGGTGCTGGATGTTTCGGGCATGAAAATTACGGCGACGACGTTGGAGAAAATATGGCCGGAATTATTTGCGGCGTATGGCCTACGGCGGATGAAGGGGTGCTTTATTAGTGATAACGGCGCGCGCCAGCATGTGGAGGCGACCGAGCAGCAAATTCAGATAGCTCATGCCAGGCCTGAGGAGGCGGCAAAAATTGTGCTCATCGGCGAACGGGCAGATGAAATCACGCGCGAAGCACTAGTGGCGCAACTAGTGATGTTTGGATAAAAGTTCGCTTTCGTCGTTTCCGACTCATCAGCATAGATACGCATCTATGGAGCGAACTGACAAGCAGGAGAATATGTGCGGCGGAGAGAACCGCCAAGTATTCTCGGCGGCTTGCCAGCTCGCGGGTCTCAGCCGCAGGTGCCGGTGGCCCGCTGTGTGGTGTCTGTGACCGTCTCGATGTTTCGGAAAACAGAGAAAGGCGCGAATCTCAGTCCATGAGACCGAACCAGGTAGGTCTTTCCTACCTGGATTCTTCCATACGTATCCGCGCTATTAAATCTGGCACCACCCGTGCCGTAGTAGTCTTTCACCACGTAGGTTTCGCCAGAAGTGTAGACACGGTATTCGTGTCTGCCTTCTCCTGTAGACACCACATCCTTGCCACAGATCTCCACAACCTCTGTGTAGCTGCTAGACTGCGCCACCGAAGTGGCGCAGCCCCGGATGCCGAAAATAGCAATGATGATAAAGACGATGGCCAGGACGAGCCCCTTCTCTGAGTTGTCGCGGTATCGCATTTTGCCACTCTCTCCTCACCCAGGCGGGATGCCTGTGCTTTCTTGCAAAAAACACTGCTCGACGCCCGGATGGCGCCTGAGCAAAATGAGGTTTCACGACACTATTTTGCCTTCGCTAAAATAACGCCATAAAATCTCACCTTGCTCTATTCTCAACTGCTTGTCAAAATACACTTTTGGACAAAACGTCAAACATCTGTCAACAAAAGCTAATATATATTATATATCACTAATAGAACAAAACATCAAGGGTTTTTGTCAAAAATGTGGTTTTATAGCTGTTTTTCGGCGTTTTTGGCTTGTTTGTAGGCTTTGGTGACGGGTGCTAGGCCGCGGGCGACGCGTTCGCGGTTGGCTTTGAGCTGCTTCTCGTCGCGGAAAGATAGTTTGATCGGCGTGCCAGTGTAATCGAAAATATCGCGAATTTGGCGCTCTAGGTAGCGTTTGTAGCTCCAGTGGACGAACTTCAAATTGCTGCCGTAAATGACGAACCATGGCGGATTGGTATCAGTTTGTACGATGTAGCGCAGCTTTGGATGGGTGTTTTTCAGGCCAGCTGGCGGATGCTTTTGAACTGATTGCTGCAGGAGATCGTTAAGCTTACGAGTAGTAGTTTTTTGCTGGCGATGCGCATTGATGTTGAGGGCTAAGTCGAACAATTTGGCAACATTCTGGCCGGTGACCGAGCTGGTGAAAATCAATGGCGCCCACGGTGTAAAGTCGAATTGCGCCGAGATTTTTGGCGCCAGCGCGTCACGGGTGTAAGCATCTTTGCCGAGGGCGACGTCCCATTTGCTGACGACAATAGCTAACCCCTTGCCTGCTTCGGCGATAATGCCAGCTAGCTTTTGATCTAGGGCGGTACTTAACTCATTGACGTCCATTAGCAAAAAGCAAATATCAGCCTCTTCAATGGCGGCGAGGGTACGCAGGACGCTGAACTTCTCGATGCCGATCTCTTGCTTGCCCTGGCGGCGGATACCAGCGGTGTCGAGCAGTTCGATCGCTTGCCCGTGGTATTGCAGGCGGACGCGGTTGACGTCGCGGGTGGTACCGGCGCGGCTGGCAACGATGGCTTGCTGTTTGCCAGCCAGCGTATTAAACAGACTAGACTTGCCGACGTTTGGCCGGCCGATAAGGGCGATTTTGAGAGTTTCGCTGGGTTCGGCTTGTTGTTTGGCGGGGATGTGTTGGCAGATTTCGCTAAGGACGTCGGTGATACCAGAGTTATGTTCGGCGGAGGTGCGAATGATCGACTTGATGCCGAGGCGCAAGAATTCGCTATCAGGTAGGTTGCCTTTCAGATCGATTTTGTTAGTGATGAGAATGACGGGTTTGCGGCTTTTTAGGGCAGTTTTGGCGACACGGCGGTCTTCGTCGCTGGGGTATTTGGTACTGTCGACGACCACGAGAATGACGTCGGCGGCTTCGGCGGCCTCGGTGATTTGGTCTTGGATGCTGGCTTCGAATTCGTCCTCGGCGGGCTTGAGGCCGGCGGTGTCAACTAGCCAAAATTCACGGCCTTGATATGATGCTTTACCGATGACATTGTCGCGAGTAGTGCCGGCTTCGCGGGCAACGATGGCTTGCTGCGAACGCATGATGCGGTTGAATAGCGAACTTTTACCAGCATTGGCGCGACCGATAATAGCGACGGTAGGAAGTTTGGTTGCCATAATTAACTTAATTATAACAGAGGTGAGTTGATTTGGCGAGCGCTAGCGGTATAGCAGAATCTATAATAAGCCGATTGAAATGGCGTTATGCAGTGTCGATAGTAATGTTGTATCAGCATGTTGCGGAAACACTTTGCCACTCCCCTCGTTCCATGTCGCCAAGCGAATAATTGCCGAATTGTACGCGGTGCAGTCGCACGACGGTGTAGCCGAGCGCGGCAAAGGTGCGGCGGATTTGGCGGTTGCGGCCTTCGCTCATGATGACTTGCCAGTTGAGGCGGCTATCGTCGAGGCGCTCTAGAGCCAGCTGGCTGCGGCCGTCCTCGAGGTTGACGCCAAAATCGCTAATCATCTGCTGGTGCAGCGGCTCAAGCGGCCGGTCGAGGCGGACTTTATATATTTTAGTCTTGCGAAAACTCGGGTGGGTCATGCGGTGAGCAAAATCGCCGTCGTTGGTCAGCAGAATCAAGCCAGAGCTATCCTTGTCAAGGCGGCCGACTGGCTTGAGGTGATGTAAATCGCGCGGCAATAATGAATAAATTGTCGGCGCATTACCCTGCTGGCGCCGCGAGCAAACGTAACCAACTGGTTTATTGAGAGCGATATAGACTTTCTTGATAGCATGAGAGCTGATGTCGCGGCCCGCAACTTTGACAGTGTCAGTTGGCGATAGACGAGTGCCAAGCGTCGCTAGCTCGCCGTTAATAGTGACGGTATCTGTTGAGATGAGATTGTCGGCTTCGCGCCGCGAGATACCGAGTTGGAGTGCTAAGAATTTATTGAGGCGAATCGTTTCGGCGCCACTAGCTGATTTTTGGCTTACCATAAGACGATTATTTTGGTTGGCTTGAGGAAATTGCGGTTTCTTCAAACTTTAACCCGGCTTCATCGGAAGAGGCTGGTGCTGCTGATGGTGCAGCTGGCTCTGGTGCGCTAGTGTTTGGCGCTGGTATAGCTGGTGCAGCTGGCGGTGTGGCGTTAAGCGCAGGCTGCGCGGAAGGATTATTCAAAGCGCCCCCTGCTGATGCGGTCATATTACTGATTGGCGCAGCAACTGCGGCTGGGCCTGGCATTATGTGGGGTATAGTTGACGTTGGTGCTGCAGGAGCGGCTACTGTCTCTGGCTGTGCTGGTTGAGGAGCGGTCGGAGGTGCCACCATGGTGGTATTAGTAGACGGTGAAGTCGGCGCTACTGATGGCGCTGGGTTTGTTGCTATAGAAGCTGGCTCGGGTGCAGCTGGCGCTGGAGTTGGCGCGGCTGCGACCGCAGGGGTTGCTGCTGGTGCGGCCTGAGGGAACACATTCGTAGGATTGGCCTGTGGCGCCGGGATAGTGTTAAGGTTTTGGTAGGTAGCTAGCTCCTCGCTCATGCGAGCAGTGTAATCAATTGGTTCTTGATCGGTTGGGGTGATTGGCTGGATCACTCGGCCTGACGAACCTGGCCGGTTAGTTGAAAACGGCGCGATTGGTTGCGGCAAAGTGCTAGTTCTCGGTGCAGTTGCCGCGCTAGCTGGCGGTGGCAAAGTAGCTGCGGGCGCAGCTTGGCTGAGTACTGGATTAACCGGAGTAGTGACTGGGATGTTAGTGACGGCGGCAGGCGCGCTAGCTGCTGGAGTTTCGCGCGGTGCGGCAACTAGCGGATTTGGTTGCTGCGCCGATGGAGCTGCGGGAATAGCTGCTGGTGCTGGCTGTGCTGGTTGAGGGGTGGTTGGAGGTGTCGCTGCGGTAGTACTGGCAGGCACCGTTGTAGCGGTAGCTGCCGCCGTATCGGTCGCCGCTGGGTTAGCCGGTGTTGGAGCGGTCGAGCTGGCTGCTGGATTAGAACTAGAAGCTGGATCTCCTGGAGCTTCAGGGCCTGGATTTAGTTCATTCGCTTTAGTGTTATCGCTTTCAGCCTTTTCTGGAGAATTGTTAGCTGGCGCTGGCTCCGTCGCCCTAGCACTAGGACCAGGCTCGATAGTAGCTCGTTTTGGCTCGTTGACAAGAGGTGCTGGCGTTTCGGCTGGCACTGAGGCGTCGCCGAGAACTTCGTGGACGGTGCGAACGACGTCCTCGATGCCGACTTGCGATTTGACTAGGTAGCGGTCGGCACCGAGCGCCATGCCGCGCTGGCGTTGCTCATCGCTTGACAGAGCAGTCATCATAATGACGTGAATACCGCGTGTCTCGGTGGTGCTGCGTAGAATATCCAGCATGTCGAAGCCGCTGATATTCGGCATCATAACGTCGCTAATTATTAGGTCGGGTACTTCTTTGATGGCAAGCGCCAAGGCTTGTTCGCCGTCGCTGGCAGATAATATGTCGTAGCCCTCGGCGCGCAGCCGTACGCTATAAATCTCGCTGAGGCTTTTGTCGTCTTCTACTAGTAATATTTTTGTCATCTTACCCCTATTTTAACGGTTATGGTTTAAAAATGCTATACCCTATAGTTTTAATTTCGCCGCGGCGGGACGTTTAATCTGATTTCGTTGCGCAATTGTTCGGCGTATTTATCTGGCGCAGCTTCAATATCGCTAAGCGGCGTGTTGGTAAATTGCTTGGTTGTACTGGCCGCGTTTTGGTTTAAATCGTCTGGTTTGGGTGCTGGCGGCGGCGAATAGTTGAGCAAGCTGGTATCGGTGAAGGTCTGAGTCGAAGCTGTTGGTGTTGGTGCGTCAAGCGGCGTTTGCTCAAACTCGGCAGCCGCTGGCGCAACCGCTAGAATTTCTGGCGCATTGTTGGCTAGCATATCTTCGGCCGACAACCTGTCAATGCTGGTGTTATTTTTGGTTTCGCTGTTATCATTTAGAAAAGTGGCAGCAACATGATCAACCCGCGGAATAGCCAAGAAAAATGTACTGCCATGCTGGTACTCACTCTCAACCCACAACCGCCCGCCGATAGTTTCGGCTAGTCGCCGGCACAAATATAAGCCCAGCCCAGTACCGCCGATCTGGCGAGTGTCGCTGTTATCGACGCGGTAGAACTTCTGGAAGAGGTGGCCAACGTCCTCTGGCGGGATGCCGATGCCGGTGTCGGCGACGCTAATCGTCACCTGGTCGTTGTTGCTAGTTACGTCAACGGTGATACTGCCCGACGGCGTGTACTTGATAGCATTTTCAATCAAGTTTTGGACGATTTCGCGGAGGTGGTCGTTATCGACATTAGCATATAAAATCGGGTTGATTCGGCGGTTCTGGACCTCCTTGCTAGAAACATCGCTAGTCGATGGTACGAAATTGACGCTTAAGCCTTTTTCTTCGGCCTTCGGTGTTAACCCGTCGGCGATATCTTTGATGAAGTCGATGACATTAACGATTTTTGGGTTGTTGCTGAGGCGGTGATCGTCGGCTTTACTAATATCGAGCAAATCTTGAAAAAGCCGGCCCAAGTGCTCGGCTGATTGATGCGCTTTGGTAATATAACCGCGAGCGCGCGTGTCGATGGTGGCGGTTTGCGGGTTAAGTGCTAGGCCGAGATAACCCTCAATGCTAGCAACTGGCGTACGCATCTCGTGGCTGGCGGTGCTGATGAATTCGGCGCGTTGGCGTTCGTCGCTGCGCTCAGCGGTAATATCGCGAAAGACAATCACTGCGCCGTCATTGCGTTTGCTGCTAATTGGCTTGACCGAGATGCTAGCCATAAAATTTTTGTCAGATTGGGTCTTGATCTTGAAATCGTCAGTTTTGAGCGGGTTGTTGGTGTTGAGGACGCGAGCAATGATGTCGCCGTTATCGTTGTCTTTGATGGTATTATTGTCCTGGTCCATCAGCCTGATGACTGATTTGTACGACAAGCCGATGGCGTCTTGATTACCCCAGCCAACTAGCTGCTGGGCTGCTGGATTGATCAAGGTGATGATACCCTTCGCATCGACGGCTACTACCCCGTCGCCGATAGCGCTGATAACAATGTCAGAAGCTTGAGGGCCAGCCACGGTAGCTAAACTCTCGCAGATTGGTTCACTAGCGCCAACAGATTGGTGTCGGCGCAGCCACAGTAAACTTGCAGCTAGTAAGGGCGTAAATAGCATCATAGCCAATGCTGCTAATGATCCCAAGGGTGTCTGCTCAATAATAAAACGCTCCGCCACTGCAGCCGCAGCGGCGATGACAGCCGTCAAGAGGCCGTAAGTCCCGAGTAGTGGCCCGACAGCGATGATTGCCGCAAATAGTGCTAAATGTGGCACTCCTTGATTGCTAGAGACAAAAACTAGCAGCCAGCCCGTTGCAGTCAACAAGATATAATTAATTAGCAGCGATTGGTAAAAGTTTCGTTTAACAACAAAATATGATATCAAAGTAACCACGAAAGCAATCGCGGCTAACGAGCCTGGTAGTATAGACACGTACAAAGGGCTGTCTGGTGTTCTTCCACTGCCAATAGACCAAGCAAACAATCCAGCTACAACAGCGAGGATGAGCATAATTGCTTCGCTGGCGCGGTGATGCCAAAACCGATCAATATAGTTAGACGTGATGCCCCCTAATTTAGAGTTGCTTATGATTAGTATATATCGACAAGCCGTTTTGCTGCAACCCTCTGGTACGTTCTTTAAGATAGCTTTAAGGCAATTTGCTATAATAAACTGCAGATATGAAGCAGATTTTCAAAACTACCCTACTTATGGCAATTCTGACAGGTCTATTCATGGCGGTCGGCTATGCACTGAGCGGCCGGCAAGGCATGTTGATGGCGCTAGGCATAGCGGCGGCGTCTAATTTCTTTATGTATTTTTTTAGTTCGTCGCTGGTAATTAAGATGCAAGGTGCCCAACCGCTGGGCAATCGTTACCCGCAGGTCGAGCGTATCGTCCGCGAGTTAACAGCCCAAGCGAATTTGCCGATGCCAAAGCTTTATTACGTCGAGACGCCGATTCCTAATGCCTTCGCGACAGGCCGCTCGCCGCAGCATGCTGCCGTAGCGGTGACGACTGGTATCATGGATATTCTGGATGAGGATGAACTGCGGGCGGTTTTGGCGCACGAATTAGGACATGTCAAACATCGCGACATGCTAATCTCGACCATCGCCGCGACGCTGGCGGGTGCGATTAGTTATCTGGCACAGCTAGCCTTCCTGTTCGGTGGATCGTCGGACGACGATGACGGCGGTAATATCTTTGCGATGATTGCCTCGCTAATTTTGGCGCCTATCGCTGCGATGTTGATCCAGATGGCAGTATCGCGCAGCCGCGAGTATGCGGCTGATCAGTATAGCCACAGTATTCTCGGCACTGGCGATGATTTAGCGTCGGCGCTGATGAAGCTAGAAAACTGGAAAGCTAGCGTACCGCCGATTGCACCATCGCCAAGCCAAGAAGCTTCAGCTCATCTAATGTTTTCGAATATGTTCTCGCTGGGTGGCTTGCAAGCTCTCTTCTCGACTCACCCGTCGACCGAGGCGCGAATTGCTCGCTTAAAAGAACTAGACAAGTAGGCGTTGATGGCGGCTAAACGCAAGTTCCGCGATCAAATCCTGCACAAGATGCTGCATGTTCCCTATCGATTGCGCGTCCGTTATAAACGTTTGCGGCGGCCATTCGCGGTGACTTATGTCTTTGTTCACGGTCTGGCGGATACTGGTGAATTGTGGCAGCCTTTTATCGAGAATGTGCCAGCTAATTGCAACTATATCGTAGTTGATTTGTTGGGCCACGGCGATTCTTATCTGGCGCAAACACGGCGGATGTATAGTGCCCGCGAACAAGCCCGCCACCTGCTGGCTACCTGCTTGACGAATGGCTTGAGCGGTCCGGTAGTGCTGGTCGGACATTCGTTTGGCTCGCTGGTGGCGATTGAGTTCGCTAGTATGTATAAGGGTATTGTTAAGCGCTGCATCTTGGTGGCGCCACCGATTTACCGTGATAGCTCTCAAACAGGCGCGGCGCGATTACGCCAGGACAATCTACTACGTGAAATCTATCGCCAAGCGCTAAAAACACCCAAGGCGGTAGTGGCGGGCTACGATTTATACTCTAAGTTGGGATTGGCTGGCTTCTCAGAAACGCAGCTGACTCAAGATAACTTTAGCGCCTTTCGCGATACGCTGTTAGCTGGTATTATTAGCCAAAACGCTAGCCGCAAATTGGCCGAAACACGCATCGATACCGATATTATATATGGCAAATTAGACCCGTTTATCGTCGAAAAGAATCTAAAGCACATTGTCGAAAAGAATCAGCGAGTTACATTGCATTCGCTAGCTACCGCCACCCACGCCATCCGCCAGCGTACGCGCAAAGTTATCGTTAGCTGTATGAAGAAGGCTATCAAACCAGAATCTGCTGTGAAATAGCTTATTGCACGTTATTACAATAAGCAGCCTGCTGCAGAAAGTAAAGTGTTATTAATTATTGTTGCAAGTATGCCGAAATCTTCGCTTTGGCAGCATCAACCGATTCATTGGACGGAATCATCACGTAAAGCGGCGTACCGCTGTAGCTGTAAGTTGGCTCCATGGCGCCTGCGCCGTCGACGTTAGTCGATTCGACTTTCCATGGATGAATATCGTCAAGCTGTTTGCGGATGATTGTCTTGATTGACTGTTCGGATAAATCCGTCTCGATGGAGTTGCGGATAGTATCGACAATCTGCGGTAATTTCACGGCGTTTTCGGTACGCGACAACTTGGCGATAATCGCCTCGATAACGTGCTGCTGGTTGCGTCCGCGCTGGCGATCGCCTTCTTGGAAGCTGTAGCGCTCGCGCGAAAATTCCAAAGCTTGCCTGCTATCTAATGTGTTATATCCTTGATGGTAAGACTTAAAATCATAATCCGAATAAGCCTCAATCGGACCGATAGCATCGATCAGAGTTACCAGAGAAGTGAAATTGATGCGGATATAGTGCTGAATATTGATACTATATAAATCCTCCAATGTCTTCACCGACATATCAACGCCGTACACCCCAGCATGTGTCAGCTTGTCACGCAAGCCAGTTGTACCGTGCAGTTGCACATAATAATCGCGCGGCGTATTTACCAGCAGAATCGAATGTTTGGCTGGATTAACCACCATCAATATATTGACGTCGCTACGCGATACGGTAGATATTTTGCCAGCCGTATCAATGCCGCTGATGTAAAGAACATATGGCTTATCGACATTAATCGCCGAAGACTGTTTCGCAGCCTCCCCTTCTACGCGAATAGTTTGCAGCACTACCAAATTATCGTGGAAAGTTTTATCAGCTTCTTCAATAATTGGCATATTAGCCTTGCGAATAGTTGCCAGCTGCAAGTCGCCTGATTCTAGTTTATTCTTAAGTTCAGCCAAACTATCCAGCGCTTGTTGATTGGCAGAAGTTTCGTCCTTGACTGCCTTAGTCACTTTATTATAAAGCGGATCAGCAGAAAGCATCCCGACCGATTGAGCATTACTAAGCGACGTATTATGATCCTTATAGGCAGCAATCACATATTCAACATACGACGACTTCCTGCTTTGTATCGAAGACGTCAAACTATCAAAAGCTCGCGCCGTATTAATAATATAAATATTCACAGCAGTAATCACCAAAGCCACTACACCAAGCGCGACCAGCACGCCAGTATGAATATTGCCAAAGCGCTCCTGACTCACCAACCCCCAGATTATAGCAGCAGTCACCACCCCGTAAATCGGTAAACCAATCCACAAATAACGCTCAGGCACAATCCCCGCCTGCAAAACACTAACCACCAGCGCTATGAACGATAACAACAAAATACCAGCGACTATTCTTCGCAAGCCGACACTTAGTTTAGTGGTTTTAGTAACTTCAGACACCATATCTTATATATTATACTTTATTTTTTACTTTTTTGCAATATTCTTACAAAAATACTTATTATAAATACTCCAACCATTGCGGCGCAGCTATCTATCATAATATCGCGAAGCTCGCCGCTTCTACCGATGATAAATAGCTGGTGGAATTCATCGCTGGCAGCGTAAAGTGCGCAAACAATGATTGACAGCGTAGCCGGGCGGTTAAATTTGAACTTACTTAAATCCACCCGCCATAAGGCGTTAAACGCCAAAATACCCAGCACGAAATAAGCAAAAATATGCGCTCCTTTGCGAACCAGAAAAGTTAATAACTGCTGGTCAATACTCGGTGCAATGTAGTGCAGTTGCTCGACAAATACCCCGCTCTGCCCACTAGAAACCGAAGCCGACTGCTGTGAAAGCATGAAAATAACCGCCATCCAAAGTAGCGGGAGAAGCAGGCGGATTTTAGATATTTTCTTAGTCTGCGCCATTCTCAGAATCCCATTCTTGCATTAGCTTATCGGCTTGTTTTCGCCTTAATCCGCGCGTCTTTTTCAATATAGTATCCTTGGCTATTTTAAGCGTATTCTTATTAATAAGCACGACGCCCGCTCCGATTAGTACCACATTGACTGCAGTAGCATAGGCAGAATTTGCGTAATATAAGCCTATACATATTATATACAACGTGGTAATTTCTGTAATAGTTTTTGGCTCGTAAGTTATTTTAATAGACTTTTTAACGTCAAAATGGCGAAAGACTGCCATACCGAGGTAAGCAGCAATTAACGCTATAGCCGGCCCATACAATCCAATCAACGGCGTCAAAATCACAGAAAGCACGATACTGATAGCCGCCGCCACGACGGAAGTATTTAACACCTGGCGAGTTTCTTTCTTAGCGATATAAATTGCGCTGTAAATGCCGACGACAGAATTAAACAACGACCCCACGATAAGCAGCGGCACATATAACCGCGCCTCGCTATACTTTGCGTTTATTAAAATATTGAAAAACACTGACACCCCGACGATTAAAATAGCGCCAAAGCTGCCGAAGACGCGCAAACTCATATTGGCAACTTTGGAAAAGAACGCGTCGCGATCTGCTGATTTTATATGAACCGACGCCGACTCTGTCCAAGACAATCCGAAAAAACTATAAATAGCGGTAAAAATTTGTGGAAATTTATAAGCAACAGCATAAATACCGTTGGCAGTCACGCCTAGCATCGCGGCGATGATCATACGATCAGCGGCATTAACAATCCACCACGACACACCATTCGGAATTAACGGTAGCGAATACTGCAACAATTCGCGCTTTTTATCGGCGTTTATTAGTTTAATATTGATGTATTTTTGTATTTTTAATGAATATGTCAGATATAACGCGGATAATATATTGCTAATTACCGTCGCCAAAAGCATGCCAGTTGCACCCATTTTACACACGGTGATAAACAATATATTTAGCAAGATTGCTGAAACTCCAGCGATAACACTGCCAATGGCATATTTGACATTATCGCCAAACCCGCGAGCAACCTGCAAACAATAGTTTGAGCCAATTGATGCCAACACCGAACAGAGCGCCAACCAGGCGTACGGTATCACGACAAATTGCATTACGACTACATAGACCAATGAAGCCGCCAGCGTACTATAAACCACCATTTGCAACGAATTGGTAATGACCGAAGCTTGCCGCTCTTTAACCCCTCGCCCATCGATCAAGAATCGGAAAACTGCCATCTCCAGCGACAGCATAATAATTGGAGCTGTTAATGAAACTATGACTGTTATCAGATCAACTACGCCGAACTCGCCCGCCGCCAGATAAGCAGTGTACAGCGGCAATAATAAAAAGCTAATAAATTGCGTCGATATCTTACCGAGCGCTATGATAATGGTGTTTTTTATGAGAGACGAGGTTTTGGACATTTTATTTTTTCACAAGTACCTTATCTAATTCGCTAAACTGCTTTTCAGCCAGTATTTTAAGCTTTGATATATCAACTACCTGTATATTGTTAAAGTCAAGCTCATTAATATCAAAATTATCAATAGCCCTGATATCGACAATTGGACCAGGATATTTCATATCAGAAAGTATATTTATCGTTTTATCACTGTAGGCTATTGGCAAAATTTTCTTGCCAAACACCATGCCTAATATATTGGCATGAAATCGCGATCCAATTATAGTCTTGGCGCCTGCCAGAACTTGCAACGCTTCGCTTATATCACCCCTATATCGATATGTTTCAACTTTGTCCTTTATGCCTTCTGGTAGTAGCGACATAATTGTAGTGCAGGCATCTTCATCGCCTTCTTTCTCGCAGAACGACATTAGCGTAACAGACGATTCATCATCTGCTAACAATTTTTTAATGATTTTAGCAATTGTTTCATTATATTTTTTAGAGGTTTCGCTATCAAACTTTCTTGATGCATCAATCACAGATATTACATGATTATTGCTATCAGTGTCGCATTTATATTTGGAGACATCTAAAGTAAATACAATGTCTGTCGCAAGCCTAACATTGTCCAAATCCTTTACTAGTTCATAGGAATAGCTATCGCGCAGGCACACATCTTCTGCTTTGCTAAAAATCGAACGTACAATTTCGATAAATTCAGGCGAACTGTACGGCCCAATATTGGATCCTAAAATATAGTATGGTTTGCCTAGGCTATCATAAAATTGCTTCTCTCGCCTCCAAGCATCCAAATTATTGTTTTCAATAAATAATGAGCCTCCTATGTATACTAGCAGGTCGCCTTTATTTAATTGGTCTGGTACGATGTAAAAACAATTTCGGAGCACTCTTCTTAATATTTTTGTTAAATTAGATACCGTAAAACTATTTCTTTTTTCTATATTATTAGCAGATTCTTTTTTTACAACTCTATAAGCTGCATAATTTACAAGGAATTTATTCCTATACCGATCAATTAGAATTTTTATAAATAAGTCGTCCCCTAGGTTCACTGCATCATAATGTCGTATATTAACAATTCTCATAAATATCCTTAATTTATAGTATTAGCGTCCACGGGATTGTAATAATTTTATAGCAATATCGTAATTGATTAGCGCTATAGCAGCGACAATTCTGTACTTATAAAACATATTAAAATCACGCATAACTAATCCTGCATTCTTTAGTATGACCCTCTTTATAATAGCAGACCCCTCTACTGATTTATTTACACTTGGATCAGAGGCTATTAGAACTGCTTCGATAAAATGACGCCCTACGGCTGCTTTTTGTATTTTTTTGTTATTTGTTGTAGATAAAGCATCCTTAACGATAATATCAGTAGCAGTTAATCCACTTAGTCTTTTCTCATTGAATTCCCGGTTCATTGCACTCTTCGGGTTTGGTCTATAAAAATACAGTTTTTCATTCAATACTTTAATTATCTTAGAAGATTTTATTAATCTATAATTTAATTCAAGGTCCTCTGCTATCGATAAATCTATATTAAATAAGTTTTTTTTCAACAGAACTGTAGGATATAATTTAGCACAAGGGCCGTTGTCAATTCCATAAGGGTACAATAATTTTATTAAAGCTTGGTTGCTGCCTATGGACTTTACGACAGGTTTTTTATATCCTAACACACGTTCTTCAAATTCATTAATTTTTTGCGTAGGTTTGCTAACTATTATGCACTCAGGATGAGTACATATAATTTGATTTACTAAACACTCCACTAAATATTTTCCAACTAGGTCGTCGCCATCCACGAAGGTTATATATTCTCCCCTTGCCTTTTTTATTCCTAAGTTTCGCGCTGCAGACACGCCCTTGTTTCGCTGCTTGTAGTATAAAATATTGCGATATCTTTTTTTCTTGTCTTTTATAATATTTTCAGATTTATCTTTAGAGCCGTCGTTAACAACAATAATTTCAATATTATCATAAGTTTGCTCGGCAACAGAGTCTATACACTCGCCTATATACTCTTGACAGTTATAGACTGGTATGACTACGCTTACCAAGGGCCTCTTATCAGATCTTTCATCTTCTCTACTAGGCTTTAGTATAATTTTTCTGCGAAAAAATGCCACTATTCTGGTCGGCAATATACTAGACACAATAGATTTAATGATTACCAGGTAGGCTAGAACAGGAGCTTTAGTCAAATGGTAGTAGTGCAAGCGCGCCTTAATCTCGCCTCTGCGTGTTTTGAGCTTTCTCTTCGAATAATCCTCTTTATTAACCCTATAGTTTAATAACACTCTGTCAATCACAAAAAGACGAAACCCTTTCATGACTAACTCAAACCAAAGAGACAAGTCTTCTGCCCGTTTGTAATTTTTGTATCCTCCGACAGATTGAATATCTTTCTTCCTCATCATTGCACTTGGGTGAATGATACTATCACCATATGCTAGCGACTTGGCTGTTTTTTCGCCAGGTTTTCCTAAAACTCCCGTAGTACTACTATTTTTTGAAAATTCATTCGCAAGCGTTCCTACAACGCTATACTCTTCATGATTTATCATAAACTTATATTGCTCCTCTAAGCGATTTTCGTCGGCAATATCGTCAGTATCCATTCTTGCCAAAATATCAGCTTTAGAGACGGCTATAGCTTTATTTAGAGATTTTACTAATCCTATATTTTCATCATTTTTAATAATTCTTATTCTTTTGTCTTTGTATTCTTTGACTATGCTACTTAAGTCATTTTTACCGCAATCATCAACTATAATAATCTCAATATCTTTGAATGTTTGATTTAAAATGCTCTCAATTGAGGCTCTAAGGTAATCTGGCGGGGTATTATATTCCGACATGATAACACTAATTTTTGGCTTGCTCATTAAAATCCTCCAAATATACTCTGATAAGGAAATATATCAGAGCCTTTTAATACAAAATATTGCATAAAGAACATAATCAAACCATACAGTGATACTAGTAGTAGAATAGGTCTCTGCATCTGTCTTGTAAATACTTCCGTTATAGAGGGGATGAATAGCAAAGAAAACACAGAAAAATACATTGCAAACCGGCTAATATCAACCGACGACAAACCTATCACTAGCATAGCAATCTCTAGAAATGACATTGCTATGAATAGTCTTGAGTAAGCTAATTTGTGGAATTTGCCCATAATTATGAGAGTTAAAAAGACAGAGAATATGATAAATTTTAGCATTAACATACTGCCTGCTGCGGCGTTGGAGGTAGATGAGTACTGAGAATAATCTGAAAATATAGAGCTCTGCATAAATGTTGAAAATATAGCTGAACCGCCTAATAATATAGCAGTCCCTACGATAAACATTGAGAATATTTCACGAAACTTAAAATTAGTTTTATGTATAAATAGAAGTATGATTGGCAAAAATATTGCTAAAATCAAAGAACTTTTATGCATGAGAACTGCTACAATAAACGGTACAATTGCTGCTATATTTTTGCGCTTATATAATAAACTGACCGATAAAAACACCATAGACATAGCTGCTAGCTGTCTAACCGCATTAAAGCTTACTGGAAAAATCACTAATAAATATAGCAGATAGGCAGTACTGGGATGTTTCAGATTAAAGTTCTTAATGCCGTAATATATCGGTAATATAGTCAGCGCGGAGAAAGCAGTAAACATGAACCAAGAATCAAGATTGAGGGCGATTCCTATGTTAGATATAAAGTATATACCCAATTCTGTTGGACCGTATGTCATATAACCTTTTAGATCTAAGTTAGGGACTATTCCGTTGTAAATATTTTCATAGTTCTTAAAGTCAGTGCCAACATTATAACGAAGACCCGACGCCAGAATTGGGATCAGCAAAGATATCAGTAAAAATAGCCTATTTTTTCTTTTTTGGCCAATTCGCATAAACACCGCAGAAGCCAAAAAGATAGATATGTAAAAAATCAGACTTTCTTGCATAGCGTTTCTTTATATATTTTATTAATTTTCACTGATATATTATCTATCGAGTAAATCCTTACTGATTTTTTTAAAATTTTATTATTCCTAGTTTTCTGTATGCCTTCTATGAATTCATCTTCATTAAATCCAACTACAAACCCATTCACGCCGTCCTCCACTAACTCAGTTGCTCCGCGGCATTTGGTAGTGACTATTGGCAGACCGGCGAACATTGCTTCGATAAGATGGACAGGCAGACCTTCTCGGTGACTAGCCGATACAGACAGGTCGGACATTTGTAGTAATTGCGGGATGTCAGAACGGTAGCCTAAAAAGTGTAAGTTTTTTGCCACGCCTAGGTCATCGGCAAGTTTTTTATGGTAACCATTTAGATTATCTTTGCCAGCCAGCAGTAAATGTACTGATTTATCTTCTTTATTGATTTCGTGCAACACATGTAGTAGTAAGGTTTGATTTTTATTTTTATTCAATTCTGCCGGGTAAATCATCACGAAGTCGTCTTTTTTAAGACCGAGTGATTTGCGAAGTTCTAGCTTTTGCTTGGCAGTGAGCTTCGGCTTGAAACGCTTCGGATCAACACCCACGCCTGGCATGTATATAACATTTGTCTTGAATTGCTTTTTAGCGCGATGGTAATCCTCTTTATTGATAGTAATAAGCGTGTCCGTGTGGCGAGCCATCAGGCGCTCAACTGGATAATAAATTAGCCAATTTAACAGAGGTGCGCCTTTGAAAAAATGAAAACCGTGGGCTGTATAGATAATTTTAGTACCGTTTTTACGAGCCTTTTTGGCAGCCAGCCGCGTTACCACGCTACCCATCGGCGTGTGAGTGTGAATGATGTCGTAGTTTTCTTGGTTAATAATCTTTTTCAACTGTCTGTAAGCGGTAATATTACTCAGTCTGAACGGGCTTCGCGTGAATGGTACAACAAATGACTTATCACAATCCAGAATTTCTTCCTCGCCCATTGATGCGTAATGAACTTCCCAGCCTTTTTCGCTCATCATATGCATGAACGGACGGTTGAATTTTTGGAAGTTTGCAGTATGCGACGTGAACAATATCTTCTTTGAGCTTTTTCTATTTTGATGCATCGTTAATTCCAATACTTTCTTGTTCGCTTCCCTCTCGGTTGCCCGTTCTTTTCAGCACTATGGCGATTGTTTTGAGGAATATTTTAATGTCCGTTTTTGGACTTACGCTGTTTGCGTATTCACCGTCTAGGGTGGCTTTATCTATATCGTCTAATTCGTCGCGGCCATTGACTTGCGCCCATCCAGTGATGCCTGGTTTTAGAGAGTTAGCATCGTGTTTGTCGCGCAAAGCTATCAGCGATTTTTCTGCCAAAATAACTGGACGCGGTCCAATAACACTCATATCGCCTAGCAATACATTGAATAATTGAGGCAGTTCGTCGAGAGATAATTTTCGCAAGATTGCGCCAAATGGAGTAATAAAGTTAGAAGCGTTTGAAAAACTGTTAGTCGGCATGTTTTTTGGAGCTTTTACCGACATCGTGCGGAATTTGTTGATAGTGAATGGCTTTTTGTCTTTGCCGTAGCGTTGATGGCGAAAAAATACTGGCCCTGGCGACGTTAGTTTTATGGCTACAGCTATGATTAGCATAGGCACAGACAATATTATTAACGCGATTACGGAGAAAAGCATGTCCATGAGGCGCTTTCCGTATTTTTGATACATTGTTTCGGTTTCCTTAGTGTTGTTTAATTATATTTTGCAATCTTTGGTTTCGTCTGAGCGGTCAACTGTGATTTTCTGTAGTCATAGATGAAGAACAGTACGATTACGGTCAGTGCTACCGAGGCAGCGGCGACTAAGCCGATTTGCTGCAGCGGCTTGATGTTTGATGGGCCGTTTGGCGTGTCAGCCGAGTCGACGACGCTAATTTTGACAGAGCTGTTACCGTAAAGCGATTTGGATTGCTTTTCAAATTCTTGTATGGCTGATTCTAAAAGCGCTTTGCTAGTTTTTGGATTAGAGGTGCTCATCGATACATTGATGATATCGGTGTTTTTAACGTTTTCTGCTGTAGTATTGCCAGATAGGGTTTTATAATCTTCCGAATAATCGTTATTCGTAATAACCGGATCAAGTACACGGCGCGACGTGAATAATTTTACATAGTTATTGAGAGTCACTGAACCCTGATTACTGCTCGAATGGTCGGCACCAACCAGCAGGATAGTCGCTGAGCTTTTGTACTGTGGCTGCTGGATAAAATAAGTATAGGTAATGCTGATAATTGCGCCAATCATAGCAGCGATAGCGATGGTTAGCCATCTTTTGGCATAAAAGCGCAATAAATCGTAAAGATTAATCTCTTCCATAGAGCTCCCTTGAAGTTATTTGCAATGTATTACTCTTTCTATTGTAGCATAAATTTCTCTTTTTGTAAATATTATCGTGGGATAGTGCTAAGGCTTTTATGACTATTAAGCCATACCCAGCTTAGATGGACCTTTATAACGCTTATGCTTGTTACGCTTATGCAAAGTTTGCTATTATTTCTGTAGGGCGCTAAGGAGGGTGCTTATGAAAATTAGAGGGTATGATATTACAGAGAAAAGAGTGGCAGCCGTTTGCGCAGTTGTATTGCTAGTGGTTTCACTGTTTGCAGCTGTCAAGCAAACAAACGCAGCGGCTGATACAGAGAATTTACTAAGAAGTAAAGATCCGCAAAAAAGTTCTAAATCGGTTGAGCAGAAGATGAAAGTCAAGTCGGATGACAGTACTGTTCAGCAACTCGTGCCGCAGAAAAATAATGCTAATGCCGCTAACGCCAACAAAGATGCTGGGGCCGCCAAGAAAGCTACTGGTAGCCAGGAGCAAAGTGATAAGAATGAGACAGAAAAGAAAAATAAACCAGACGATAAAGCCGCGCAGTCGTCTGTGAATAAGTCGAAACCCCAGTCGGGCAGCTACACTTACGTTGTGCAAGACGGTGATTCGTATGCGACGATTGTTCGTCGCGCTATCAGCGAGCATGGCGGCTCAGGATTAAATCCCGCACAGAAGATTGCTGCCGAAACCAAGCTAGCAGAACAAGCCGGTTGGCCCGAGGTAGACACTGGACAAACCATAAAAATCGACAGTGCTGTCCTATCGCAAGCTGTCAGCTTAGCTCGATCAATGACAGTCGACGAACAGCAGTCATGGCAGGCTTATGCTGATGGGGTTATTTGGTAAGAGCTATTTGATTTAACTGCTGTTTCTGGCTTATTGTCAGG
>CALHTM010000006.1 GCA_938039975.1 uncultured Candidatus Saccharibacteria bacterium | reverse complement strand
TCATCGACAAACAAGATTGTCCTCAATCCTAAATTCCAGTTTTGCCTGGCGTGTTCAATTACCCGCTCGACATCTTTTTTGCCGCTAGTCACCGCCGACAGCTCAACAAATTCGGCATTGACTTCGCGGGCAATGATCCGCGCCAAGGTGGTCTTGCCTGTCCCTGGCGGCCCCCACAAAATCAAGCTAACCGGCTCGCCACGCTTAACAATTTGGCGGAGCAGCTCGCCCTCGCCCAGCAAATGACTCTGTCCAATCACCTCATCCAGCGTTTGTGGCCGCATCTGTTCGGCCAGCGGAATTCGCCCCATAGTTATATTATACGCCAATTAAGAACGCAGGCGACTAAGACGGCTTTAATTACCGCAACTAGCGTAACACGATCACCACCATTGATAACTTGGTCGAATTACTACCGCAACTAGCAACACGCGGCTAATGCAAATTATCAACGCTGCCGGTAGCGCACCACTCTTTAGCGAGACATTTTGCCAGCTCGTCCGCGGCCCGTTCCAATCATCCGCGCGAGATGAGAAAATCTTAGGCATGAGATTTACAAATCATACGCGGAAGATTTCAAAATCTTACATGTAGGATTCGAGAATTGTACGCGCGAGATTAGTCGGCCGCACGTTCTTCCTGCTTTTTACATATCGCTCCGATTTATTCAGCAAAGGCAAAGTTTCGTATATCAAGAGACACGGCAATACATTATGTTATCTGGATTACTGTTCAAAATCCGCCTAGGAATACGCTTTCTGTGCATAGTGCCGTCACCTGGCAGTCCTTTATAGACTTCATTGCTTAGTACTGCCGCTAAAACGCGCGCTGCTAGTTTTCTCTGCGCGTTAAGTTTTTTACGTAATCTTGATGAGAGATCTGGTTGTTTATCTGCTGCAAAATAGTAAACGTAAGTCTTTATATCTTCAATTGGACATCCTTCCGTAGGTATATCCTGATAGGCGAAAGCACTGACTTTATCAGATTGAACAAGCGGTCTAGAGTCGGGGCCATAAACATCATACATATAAGCATTATGTAATTGGTGATGAAACCCCCTTTCTGCTACGGCAATATTAACTATATTACTATTTGGATAACGATACGATACACCTATAGGTTCGGTAATCGTGCTAGAGCCCACTCTTTCTATATCAAATAAACCGACATATATTTCAGGAGACCTCAGTCTAATCATATAAAATTATTTATAACACACTATGAACAATAGATCAATAGGTGGCAGGCGGTTTTTTGGAAGGACTTTACGGCTCCTCCGCCGCCAGCACTCTTCCCGACCGATAAGTCCTTAATGCTCGCAAAGCCATGCGCGCCGCCGGTCCAGCGACCAATATCTGCCACCAAAAAGCCGCGCAGAAATTAATCGGCCATGCCGAGGCAAAGCGCAGCGGCAGCTCGGCTAGCGGTATACCAGCCAAGACAAGCCCGATCAAGCTCATCGCCAGCGACATACCCGTTACCATACACACTGTTCGCGCCAGTGCATGAGCCTCCGCGCTGTCCTTCGCCCGAACAAACCGCTTCATGGCTTTTTGCGCCAGATTCGACACGAGCAAACCCTCAACAATCATAACAATCGCAAAGATCACCGGCTGTAGTATCAGCGCTCTTCCTAGCGATTGCATTGACGCGCCAGCATGCAAAAACGTGTTCAGCAAATTCATAAACATCGACATTGTAAACGCCATCACGACGCCATAAAATATTCCTTCTCGCTTAGTGCGGGGCATATTTACTCCTTTGATTAATGATTTTTTGGCAACAAAAAAGTTGCGCTTTATCGGTGCAACTAGGGTGTGTTATTTTTACAACATTACGCTTTGCCAGGACAAAAGCAACGTATTGACCTCTGAAAATCTTAGCAGGACGGCGGAGCTTTGTCAAGATTCGAACAGCTCATTAATCAAGAAAACTGCCGGCTCAAATATTACAGCATCTATTGTTTTTCCTTCTTCAATATAATCGGTCAATTTTGGCAACATATGCAAACCTGTCCAATTGATAATCTGGTTTGAAGTTGGTTTTCGCTTCGCAAGTAATCTTTCAAAAGACGGACGCATATCATCAGTAGTCGGACGAGATTTTCCAGTAAGTTGAATTGGTAATAATAAGTAAATAATGTCTTGAAAAATAAAATAACGGCAGCGTTCATGATTACGCTACCGCTTTCATACTATTCTGGTGGAGATAGAGGGACTCAAACCCTCGACCTCAGCAATGCGAATGCTGCGCTCTATCAGCTGAGCTATATCCCCATGCTTGTGGCTAAGTTGTTTACAAGGATAACTATTCCCAAAAACCGTTTACGCCTAAATTGGTGGACCTTGCAGGGCTTGAACCTGCGACCTCACGAATGTGAATCGTGCGCTCTAGCCAACTGAGCTAAAGGTCCGTGGTGGAGCATACCGGATTCGAACCGGTCACCTCTTCGCTGCCAGCGAAGCGCTCTAGCCAAATGAGCTAATGCCCCAAACTACTACAGGACAGTCGCCGATTTGGCTAGAGCGCTTGCGCAATATTTCTGCTGAAGACTCCCCAAATGAGCTAATGCCCCAAACAATCTCCCCTCTATCTACAATATCAAAAAACCGCTACAATTTCTAGTAGCGGTTTGTGCTGCTACGCGCCCACCCGGGGCACGGCGTTGGTATGATGTTTGTTTTCGCAACAGGGCGGCCCCATTGCGTACCAGCATAAGCATATTATCGCGCAACATTTAGTAAATTGCAAGCGCTTATTCAATTTGGCTAGCAAACATCTTATAAAATTCACCCCGGCGAGCTACCAATTCGTCAACACTGCCCTGCTCGACAATCTTGCCGTTTTGCATCATATAGACAACATCGGCTTTTTTGATAGTTGTATAACGATGGCTGATAGCGATGATGGTATTGCCATGCTTGCCGAATAGCCGAGCGAAAATCCTTGATTCTGCCAAGGCATCGATAGCGCTAGTTGGTTCGTCTAGAATAACAATTGGCGCCTGGCGATAAAAATTACGCGCCAATGCTAACCGCTGCCATTGTCCGCCCGACAAATCGACGCCGTTAGTACCATCATCGTGCTCAAACCATTGCCCGAGAATTGTATCGCGCTTCTTGGGCAATTTGTCAATGAAAGCGCTGGCTTCAGCCTGCTTGATTGATCTTTGATAATGCTGCTCGTCATAGCTGCGCTGAACGTCTCCGTACACAACGTTCTCGTAAGCTGTTGCAAATCGATATTTTATGAAATCCTGTTGCAATACTCCGAGATAGCTATGCCACGAACTCTTATTAATATCCGCCAGCGACACATTGTCAAGCAAGACCTGGCCGCGCGTAGGCTGATACAACCCCAGCAACAATTTAATAAGCGTCGATTTGCCAGCGCCATTTTCGCCGACAATAGCAATCCGTTGGCCAGCGCTAATTTTCAGATTAATATTACTTAGCGCTAGCTTGTCGTTTTTGGGATAATGAAACGAAACATTCCGCAATTCAATCGCCTGCGGCGGTTCAGACAGCTCCCGACCTTTGTTCAAGTTTCTCGGCAACTGCATAAAGTTTTGGAAATCGACCATCGCTGCAATATCCTGATCAATGCTATTGAACTGTGTGATTAAACTGCCCATATCGCCAAGTGCTCTCGACATCATTTGCTCGACCAGGACAAACTGGCCGATTGGCTGAGCACGATGGATAATTTGCAGAACAATCGACAACAACCCAACTAGCTGAGCTATTGCCTCGACGACGTCGGCTGCCAACCGTTTGATAATATAAGCGCGCTCAAATTGAATACGCTCGAGCTGGTCTTTGTCTCGCCACTTCGCTCGCATATCTAACATATAGCGCGCTGCGTTATAAATACGCAGTTCCGCCAGATTTTGCGGCTGCATCACACTCCAAGAAATCGAATTACTGCGGCGCCGAGCTTCGGTATATTTACGCCAATGCTCTGTCTGCAAACGCGACAATTTTAGCTGAACTATCGCGCTAGGAATAATTGCTAAAAATAATATCAAGCCAATCCACCAGCTAACAGAAAATAGCGAAGCTAACGCTACTATTACACTAACAATTGACGCTATTATTCTAGCCATAGCATCGAAAAACTGCGAAAAAAACGAGACAAAACTTTGTGCCTTATCAAACATATCGGCAGTATCCTTGTCATCGTAACGCCAAAAATCAATACTGACAAAATGCTCGTACAGCTGGTCGCTAATAGCCGAGCTGATTTTATATGAAGTGAATTGATCTATGTAATTTTGCAAACTATTCCACGCCATCATAAGAATTCCCAACAGCACAGTCGCTGCAACACACCAAATTGCCCTTGCACCTGCTTGCTCGTCACCGGCGAAGCCAGCCGCCAGATAAGTAGTCGCTTGCGCTGCCACAAACGCAGTAACTAACGGGATAGCCGAACCGATAATCGTACCGATTATTTTGGTAATCGCCGCCAGCGGAGAAGCTTTGTAAGTCGTTATCGCCACCGTGCCAAAAGCTTTTAAAGTTTCGTTGAAAGATAGCTTCTTTGGTTCTGCCATGATTAATCGCATTCAGATTTTATCAGGGTAATAATAGCAGTATCTAGCTCGCTCTCGCTATGCCAGGTTTGCGTCCGCCTAGCGAGATCTGGTAAATACGATTTGCCGGCAGTGCTCTGATGTTGCGCCAATAGAATTGACTTATCGCGAGCTATAGCAGCACCGATTTCTATCAGCATACCTTCACTGCGGCGCGACGAAGTTTGAATCGCTAGTATTTTGTCGCACTCATTCATTTGATCAATTGCTCGCCGCAAAAACTGACGCGGGCTGTCGTAACTTTCGGTCGCGCCATCAAACAAATTACAATAGACCTCACATCCGCACCTCTCAAGCAAATCAACCACCCGGCGCATGCGAGTTTCAACTTTTAGTTTGTCCTCGCCAGTAAAAGCATACGAACAGAATATTTTATGCTTTTTCATAATCCTATTTTATCATCTAGCTGGCAAAAGCTTCGTAAAAGAAGTTATAATCCTCTGGCGCAAAGCGTTATCAAACGGGACTATCGCTGCGTGATTACGCCCGCCGAGAGTCATGTGTTCAATAATTAACGATAAACCGCGTACGATCTTGATACAAGCGATTTCTCGCTGAGTCGTCGGCTCCTCGCCCAACTGCTCAATGACCAGGCGCCGAATATTATGCATACGTTCAGCGGTTTCGGGACGTTCCATCTCGCGGTTGTAAGTAAAATTAACCACATCGTACCAGCGCGGCCAATCATCGCGGAAACTCTCGAAGTCAACTAACCAATATCTATCACCGTCATACAATAGATTATTTTCGGTAAAATCCGCATGCATTGGTCGAGCTTCGCACAAGCTATGATTATCACGCAAGAAATCCAAACTAGCCCGAAATATTTCCGGCGGCACCACTTCTAAATTAAACCCAGATATACTTCGTTCTAACTTCTGCCAAATATATTCTCCGTCTTTATTTTGTCGCGACCAGCGCGAGCAACGACGTTTCTGATTGCGAAAATAGCGATCCATTTGCACGAATCTTTGTACAAAAAAGTCATCAGGCACGTTGGCTAGCTCTGGCGTCCATCCGTCGATAAATTGCGTTAAGATTTTCACATCGTCATGATACAGCAATTTTGGCACAGAAAATGGTATATCGTTAAAATTACGAGTCAATTTATCAAAAGTTCGCAAACCACTCGCTTCGCGCAATATTTCATCTTTGCCAGTCGCCCCGGGCTGCGACTGCTTGCAAAACACGCGTTCGCCAAACCAATCTACTTCGCTAACCGCAAACCTATGATTCTGGCGAATGACTCTGATAGTCTTTAGATCAGCGTTGCCATTCTTCATTTTATTCTCCTATGTGGATTAAAGGCTCGACGCCATCTTCATAAACTAAGTCGTCAATCGTGACTTCGTAAATATGTTTATCGTCGCGAAACGCAAAAAATCGGACGGTTTTATGTTGCTGCCAGGCCTGCATTATTTCCGCTCGCACGCCATCAGCAATATCGCCAAATACCCACAGCTCATCAGCGCGCGCCACCAGCGTATTATTAGCGCGCCGTACAGTATCGCGCTCCACTGCGTCGAGCAAAAAATAATCAAAACTGGTAAATGGATTAATCGGCACAACGCCTTGATCAAGTGCAAATTTCGTTACAAAAAATCTCATGTAAAAATATTTCTTGGACATAGCGGTAAACACAACCGTGTCGGCGGGTTTGATAGCAAGGGCGCGATGTGATTGCTGTATCATGGTTATGCCTCCGTTACTGTATGAGTTCTAATAATGTTTGCTCGTCAATAATTTTGGTGCCGTATTGTTCGGCTTTTTTCAGCTTACTGGCACCGACCTTGCCGCCGGCTACTAAATATGTTGTATCTTTTGCAACAGCGGTTTGGAAAGTGCCGCCTAGATTACGGATTTTTTCAGCGGCGGCGTCACGCCCCATCGACTGCAGGGTGCCGGTGATGACGAAACTTTGGCCAGCTAGTCGGTCGGATTTTTGACTAAACCGCGGTATCACGCCCAAATCAGCAAATTTTTCGAGCAGCGTCACGTTATCTTCATCAGCGAACCACGCCACAATTGATTCGGCAACAATTTCACCCACACCATCCACTTCGCGCAGCTTATCAATGGTCGCGCGAGACATAACCTCAAGACTCTCAAAGTGATTTGCGAGGTCAATCGCCGTCTGCGCACCAACATGACGAATACCGAGACCAAACAAGAATCGCTCCAGGGCTGGCTGCTTTTTGGCAGCAATGGCATCGATGAGCTTTTGCGCGGAAATCTCAGCGAAACGTTCCAACTTAAGCAAATCATCTTTCGTCAACCGGTAAATATCCGCCAAGTCATTAACCAGCCCAGCCTCGACCAGTGCCTCGACATTTTTCTCGCCCAGCGTATCGATGTCCAGTGCGCCTTTGGAGGCAAAATGTGCCAGAGACCGCTTCAAAATCAGCGGGCCGCTCAAACCTTTAACCCGGTACACCGCCTCGCCTGCTGGCCGCACAAATTCTAACTCTGGATATTGGCGTGCCAATTCTGCCAGGTAATCAATTGGCTTGGCATCTGCCGGTCGCAATTCTTTTAGCACGGTTTGTACCTGCGGGATGATGTCGCCGGCCTTGAAAATAACCACCGTGTCACCGCGGCGCACATCCAGCCTAGTAATTTCGTCAGCATTATGCAGACTGGCGTGCTGCACCGTCGTACCTGCCACCACTACCGGGTCAAACACCGCTACTGGCGTGGCCGCACCGGTTCGACCGATGGAAATAACGATATCGCGGACGATGGTCGTGGCTTGCTCAGCGGCGTACTTGTAGGCCACAGCGCCGCGCGGATTTTTACCAACTAACCCGAGACTTTCATACAACGCTCGGTCATTGATCTTAATTACCAAACCATCAGTATTAAACGGCAAATCGTGCCGCTTGTCATCCCACTCGTTAACGAAGTTCATCACACCAGCTAAAGTAGTAAAAACGCTCGCCTGCTGATTACGAGTAATTCCTAGGGCGGTCAGCGCCTCGTAAGCAAAGCTGTTGGTTGGCACTTCAGCGTCATTGTCGCGCAGTACATCATAACCGCGAAAATGCAGCGGTCGTGCGGCTACAAGGACTGGATCAAGCTGGCGAATCGTACCTGCCGCTAGGTTGCGCGGATTAGCAAATTCCGGCTGCCCCAAGGCTTTTTGCTTTTCATTAAGTTCCTCAAAATCACGCTTCAACATCACAATCTCGCCACGAATTTCCGTCCGTCCGCGCAAAAATTGTTCAAAGCCTGGCGCCTCATGCAACCGCAGCGGTACATTTTTTATAGTCCGCACATTGTTCGTCACATCCTCGCCGATAAAGCTATCGCCGCGAGTGACCGCCTGAACCAGCACGCCATCAATGTAAATCAGCGCGCACGCCAGGCCATCCATCTTAATATCGGTAAAAAATTCATGCTTATGTCCCGGCATCAATTTATCAGTACGCTCAATCCACGCTTCGATTTCGCTCTTATCAAACACGTCATTCAGGCTAACCATCCG
>CALHTM010000005.1 GCA_938039975.1 uncultured Candidatus Saccharibacteria bacterium | reverse complement strand
TCAACGCCGCCAGCATAATCACCGCTGCGAAACTTTGGCGCGATTGTGTTACGGATAATTTGGCTAGCTAGCGCATCGGTTAACGAACCTTCCATACCATTGCCGACCTCGATTCGCATTTTACGGTCATTCTTGGCAATAAGCAGCAATACGCCATTACTCTTTTTCTTGTCGCCGATACCCCATTGGCGAGCTACTTTGAGACTATATTCCTCTAGACTATCATCACTGCCAAGCGTCGGAATCATCAACACGCCAATTTGGAATGATTTTTTCTGGCGCTCAGCATTAATCAGCTGCGCAATGCGGTCAATATCTTCATTTGCCAAACTTTCCGTCTGGTCAATTATAGGACGTTCAAGCGGCGGCGCAGCTGGCACTTCTAGTTTAGCGAAAGCTGTATTATTAAACAAGCAGCCAAATAACACTGCCAATGACAACAATCCAACTAAATTAATAACAGAGCTTCGCCAACGCATATCTAGTTTTCTTGTTTGGTTGAATTTGCTGCGTTGAAATCAACCGATGGAGCTTTATTAGCACCAGCATCCGACTCAAAATATGGTCGCTCCTTGAAACCGAACATGCCAGCTAACAAATTTGTCGGGAAAGATTTAACCTTCGTGTTATATGATTTAGCAGCGTCATTAAAGTCATTGCGCGCCACAGCTATACGATTTTCTGTACCTTCTAACTGCGATTGCAAATCCTTAAAGTTTTCCGTTGCTTTGAGCTGCGGATAGTTTTCGGCAACCGCCAACAGCCGACTGAGCGACGAGCTAACCTCGCTTTGGGCCTGCTGGAATTTGGCTATGTCATCTGGATTATTGGCATCGACTTTGATTTGCGTGGCTTTAGCGCGCGCCTCGACTACCTTTGTTAATGTCTCTTGCTCGAAATTAGCCGCGCCCTTGACGGTGTTCACGAGATTAGGAATTAAGTCGCTGCGCCGTTGATATTGCGATTCAACCTTGCTCCATGCAGTATTAACCGACTCGCGGCTAGCCACCATGCTATTATAAGATCCAGCGACTATCATTATTAGCAGCAATACCACGCCGCCGATGACTGCTGGGATTTTCCAGTTTTTCATTCCAACCTCCTGCTTATTGATACTTTTATTTTATAGACTGCCAGCGAAAATCGCAACAAGGAGTTCATACCAGCTTATCAAGGGTGCTGCCAAATTCGAACCCAGTCAACTTCCATCGGCCAGGTTTTGCCCGTGCCCAATATGACATCCATCGCTGTCTCTGAATCAAATATCGCGAGCGGGTTACTAATTGGCGATGGACCACCGGCTTGCGTCACCGGGTCTTGCCGAGGGTCGTTCGGCGCTAGCTGATCGCGGGTAGCACCCCAATAGTAGCGTATAGTTAATTTACCATCAATATACCACTCAATTTTTTCGGTAGTCCATAAACATCCGTATGTATGCCATTGCGACACATCTAGCCCTGCCTGCGAAGTATAATGTCCTCGGTTGCGTATAATTTTAGTTTGATCCATTGAATCATAATACGCCCATGCCGACCCTAACATCTCGCCCGGCCGCATGATTTCAACCATATCAAGTTCAGCAGACGGTATGGCGTTATTGCGATGCCTGGAATGCGATTGCGCCCAAAATGCCGGCCATGAAGAATTTTCCGGCGGCACATTGCGCACGCCATTAGCGTCAACGCGCATCCGCACTTCGTAATAGCCATGTTCAAACGACTGTCCTGCATACGTATTCGGGTCGCGCGTCATGAAATTACGGTTGTAAGTACTGTGCGTCGGAGCAATCCGCAGCACCGAATTATTCACGGAATACTCGTTGGGCTGGGTATCGGGCTTGCCCCATTTGTGTACGCCCGCCGGGTACCACTTGAAGCCTGGCGCGCCAGTATTGCCGGTGTCGATGGTGCTGATTGATTCAAAATCATCTTCAAAAGCCAAGCGATTATATCTGCCAGCTGCTGCCGGGACGGTTGGCGACGGAGTCGGTGTAGGTGTAGGTGTAGGTGTAGGTGTAGGATTTGGAGTTGTGTTATTATTTGTCGAAGCCGCAGAAACCGGTCTCTTGGCATACCCCAGATACCCATAGCCGTCGATCTTTGGTGGCGAATACTCAACACTTTCGCCGTCTTGCACGGTCACCGTGTCGGTTGCGCCGATACTATCAATGATAGCCGAAGCCGCTTGATTGTTAAGCGCCAACCCGCCAACGCTAACCGCTAGTAACAGCAGAGCTCGGCCCTTTTTGCTGCGCAGCAAGAAATAGCCGCCCAGCGCCGCCAGCAAGCCGCCAACAGCAAAATACGCTACCAAAATCCTCGCATCGCTACCCGTCTCAGCCAAGCGTCCGCCGCCTTGGTACGCCAGCAAAAATTCCGAATTGGCGTCGTTAGTAGTCAACGTTATTTTTCCTGAGGCGATGGAATTCTGTTCGGTTTTCGATAGCGAACTTTTGACCACGCTGCGAAGCCGAATGGTTTTTGAACCGGCATGCGCAGCCGGCGGCGCGATAAAATTCACCGCAACAACAGCGGCGATGAATAATCCTACTATTTTCTTTTTCATTGAATCCCTCAACTCTTTTTGTTTTAACGCCTGATGACGCTTATGATTATATAGCTAATGACGATACAATGCAAGCGAAATAAGTACGGGAATGCTGGATTTATTGGCGCGTCACTTTAACCATCGCGTCGCGAATCACCGCGCCGTCTAGCGTATAGCCAGCACGTAACTCCTCAGCAATCACTTCTTTTTCACCCTCAGCTTCTTCATCAAACTGAATAGCCTGGTGTAATTCGGGATTAAATAGCGTACCGGGTTTAGCGTCGATTTTCTCGAGGCCGATTTCTTTGAGCTGTTTGTCGAGCTGTTTATTCAGGCCAGACACGCCTTTCACCCAAGCGTTATCCGCTAGCTCCTCCGGCACATTAGCAGTCGCCCGCTCAATCGTATCGATCACTGGCAATAGTTTCATCACCGACTTCGCCTGGCCCATTTGATGCGCTAACTGCTTTTCCGCCTCGACGCGCTTGCGATAGTTCTCAAAATCCGCCCGCGTCCGCTGCAAATCCAGCGTCAACTCGCCCAATTGCTGCTCTAAGTCTTCAGTTTTGTTAGTCTTATTCTTTGTCATTTTTTCCTCCTACAACATTCCCTCTAGCATAGCACCGGTTCGGCGCACCAGCTCCATAGTCCGGCGATAATTTTGCCGCGTCGGGCCAATGACGCCAATGTAGCTGCTGTCGCTAAACGGCGAGCGGAATTTGCTGATAATCAGCGTAGCGCCGCTTGCTTTACCAATTGGATTTTCGCTGCCGATAAACACATTGAGCGGCTCGTTCGGCGCAGCCTCGTGCAGCCACGGCTCGATATTATCAATCAACCTGGCAATCGCCTGCACATGATCGCCTCCAGCGAACTCCGGCTGAGAAAAAAGCTGCGTCATACCATTCATGTATAGGTGATCGCCAAATGAGGCGAAACCAAAATTGCCCGTCAGTTCAACCAGACTATCAACGGCGCTGCGAATTGCCCGATCGGACGTATCAACGTGCGAGTTAACATGCGCTTCGATCGCTCTCGCACTGCGATCGATGCCGCTCGGCAGCTCTGTCATCTGAGCATCAGTAATTCCATTGACATACACTCGGTAGCCCTTATCAGTGGGAATGCGCCCAGCGCTAGTGTGCGGCGCCTCGATAAAACCCATCTCCTCGAGCTTGGCCATTTCACTGCGAATGGTGGCGCTGGACACGCCAAACAATTTGGCCAGCGTCACGCTGCCAACTGGCGCCGCAATCTCGGCATATTGCTCAATAATGGCAGCTAAAATCGCCTGTTGACGTTCGGTCATACCCTTATTATATCGCACATTTAGCACTCTTGCAAGCCGAGTGCTAATCGGCTGCTTTCAACTGCTCTAGCAAGTCGCGTGCCGCCAACCTGGCTTCGTCGTCCTTGCGGTTATAGACATCTGGTTTCGAGGCAATTTCGCGAACAATACGCGCAGTTTCGTCGATGTCATCATTTATAACAAAGTGATAATACGGCACCTCGAGCGCATGAGTAATTTCACGAATTGCACTATTGTAACGCTTCGGCCATTCGCGATCAAATTCTTCCTGCGAAGCATAACGTACACTGAGACGACGACGCCATTCTTGATAATTTGGCGGTAACAAAAATATCGCTACCACGCCTGGCGACAGCTTTTTATATTCATCGACACCTTGCACGTCAATATCAGTAACCGCAATTTTACCAGCATCATGAATATCCTGAATCTGCTTGACGCCAGTACCATAAACTGTACCGTGCACAAATTTCGCCTCGACAAAAGCATGACTTTCCAACAACCTAGCGGCAGTCGCTTCATCAATATAGTTATAATCAATACCTTCACGCTCCCATACACCTTTATTTTGACGCGGCTGGCGAGTCGTATACGACACAATATCAGCAAACTCCGGCGACTGCATTAATCGCTGCTTGGTCGTATCCTTGCCTGCACCCGATATGCCGACGAGCAACACAATTTTGGTTTGAATAACAAGCTGGCGAACCGCTTCGCTCGGCTGATATTCTTTGATAAGCTTTTCAATTTTCGACATGATATTTATGATAACTCATCCAGCACCGATTGCCAATCAGGAAACTGCGGACTGCCAAAGTGAATATGCCGGCCGGCAAACTCAGCAGCGCCTTTAGTTGTCCGGTCATCAATCAAAATATCACCGCGACTCAGCTGCTTGACCGACGAAAATACGACTTTACGAAAGAAAATATTTTCTTGGCCATCACCACCAAAATACTTCTTTACCCACGCCAATTTATCGCCTAGCGCTGTCGGATTCTCCCATGGCGATGACGACAGGATATACAAATCATACTTTTCTTTCAGCTTGTCGACCACTTCAATTGCCCCCGGCATCGGATCCATCAGCGCAAAAACGCCCGGGATATTATCATACTCGCCCGCAAACTTCTCGAGCAGCTCCGGCGGAATCTTCGTCAAAGCCGACTCAAAATCAACCAGCACGCCGTCCATATCGATATAGACAATCGGCTTCTTATTTTCGCACATCTTTACCCCTACCAGTGAAGGATGAAAAATCACGATACACAGTACTTCCATCACCAGGTGCACTACCTTTATTTCGGTGAACAAAGCCCTGTTTACGAGCAATTTTCAAGTCGCCAAGTGTAGGGAATGTTGTCACTTCATTCCATTCGTTTGGCAAGCGACGTTTCGTGACAGCAAAGTCGCTGTCAACACCTCTAATAACTACAGCTCTAATTATTTTTATGCCCATACGCCTCGCCAATGTTGTTCGATGCATACCGTCAACAAGCAGTAATCCTTCATGATCATCTTCCTCAATAATAGGCGGGAGCATGACTCCGCCCTCCCCATTTTCTTCATCGATAATATCAATTCCACCAGTTCCCATGCACAGTGTATCTTCACCGTACGGCAAAACAAGCTCTCTTAAACCCTCTTGCTTGCGTACACCAGCGTCAATAACATACCGCTGCGTCGGCTGAAAATCACCTATGCAGACACCCTCAATTGAGATATCACTACCAGCGTACGGTCGCACATCTTTATCGGCTAATGTCGGTGTCTGATACAGATTATCAATTAACCACCCTTGAGACTTAAATCCCTCTACTCGCACTAATCTCTCCTTAGCATTATTGTAAATGCCTCGCTCGGAATGTCAACCTTGCCGAAGCGTTTCATGCGTTTTTTGCCGCGAGCTTGTTTGGCGAGAAGTTTCTTTTTGCGGCTGACATCGCCGCCGTAGAGGTAGCCGGTGACATCTTTGCGGTAAGCGCCGATGTTTTCGCGGGCGATAAATTTGCCGCCGATTGCCGCCTGTAATGCCACTTCAAAGCTCTGGCGCGGCACCACGTCTTTCAATTTCTTGACGATTTCGCGACCCAAACCTGGTGCCTCCGAGCGGTGGCACATCACGCTCAGCGCATCGACCATTTCGCCCGCTACATAAAAATCCACCCGCACCAAATCTTCCGGCTGGTACCCCGCTAGCTCATAATTAAACGAGCCGTAGCCACTGGTTACCGACTTCAGTTGATCATAAAAATCCGTCAGCAGATTAGCCAGCGGTGCCGTAAAAGAAATCAGCGCCCGCTCGTCGATGTAACTGAGATTTTTCTGCCGACCGCGCTTGGCAACAATCAGCTGAATCACCGCACCGATATAATCTTGTGGCACCACAATTTCACCATCAATCCACGGCTCGCGAATTTCTTTGATCTGCGCTGGGTCAGGTAGTTCGCTGGCTGACTTAATATCCAACTCCTCGCCATTGGTCAGGCTGACTTGATAATCCGTACTCGGATTGGTGACGATGAGATCCAAATTATACTCGCGCTCCAGCCGCTCGCGAATGATATCCATGTGTAGCAGCCCCAAAAAGCCAATCCGCACACCATACCCCAACACTGGTGAATTCTCCGGCTCAAACTGCAGCGCCGAATCGCTCAGACTCAGCTTTTCAATAGCCTCTTTCAGGTCATTATAATCTTCGTTAGACACCGGAAAAAAGCCCGCGTAGACGAAGGGTTTGACTTCTTTGTAACCGGGGAGGGGCTGGATGGTGATATTTGACATATAGTCAATTATACCACCCTCCTGGCGAAGACTGATGCACTCCACTTATATCGTCGTCAATCAAACACAACAATATCTATAATTCACAACGATCTAGCGCTCAATAACGTCTTTAACGGCTCGACGCTTAGAATAAGCCTGCTGCCTGCCATAACCGATGCGTAGCAAAATAGTCGGGTATTCTCCGGCCAGACCCAGCGTCCTTGCCATCTCTGAGGCAATCTCTGCTTCTTCGTTTGGCTGGTTCAGATAGGCATGAGAGATCCCAAGTTCCGTGGCAGTCAGCAAGAAACGCTGCAGCGTCCGACCTAGATCCACCCATTCGCGCCGACTATTTTCTCTCGTCGTAAAAAGAACCAGATGAGAAGCCGATGCTATCTTGTCGCGATCGGCCTTATTCTGCGTCTTAGCATTGATAGCCATCGACATGATTGGCTCAGCCATCCAGCGCGGCACATTAGGCGCGCCAAACACGGCGTAACTCAGCCCATCAAGTGTTTGATCTTGATGCTTCTTATTAAATCGCATCCAGCTTTTCAATTCAGCCTTAAACGCCTCTTTTTGCATTTGATTCGTATTCCCCTGAAGAACGTATTGTTCAATATCATTAAACTGTTTGGTTTGACGCGCGTAATAATGAACCGAGATGCCCTTTTCACTGCGGATAGATTGTAATTTCTTTAGTACATCTAAGGCAATTTCCTCACCGTTATAAACACTGCGGTTAGTCTGCCGCGCGTCTATCTGATTGAACAATGGGCTTGGTTTGACGCCTGCCTCTTCCGCGAGCGAAACCGTAACAACGCCTGTATCACCAACCGAAACGGCAGATTTATAGCCCTTAGTTTGCGCCGCCAAGCAAAGATTCTCTACTGCACAGCCCAAACTCACAAACAACTCCCTGTCATCAGGATCAACTACCGGCAGCCTTCTGTCAAAATCAGGGTGAATTTCTACTGCCGACTCGTTCTGACGAAAGCGCCACGGCTGAGTATTATGACCTGATGGCGCCTTGACAGCTTGCGCAACCAAAAATTCAAAGTTAGCTGATGATATATTGTTACTGCGAGACATTCTTACCATAATTCTACCCAATACGCGAGCCTTCCCATCTCGTTAGCTACTTCTTATGACCAAGTATACTCGCCCTATAGGAGCGAGGTCAATCAATATCACCGAGACTAAGCTTTCGGTTGCTATCCTTCAGATCATTGTAACCTTCGTTAGATACCGGAAAGAAGCCCGCGTAGACGAAGGGCTTGACTTCTTTGTAGCCGGGGAGGGGCTGGATAACTTGACTCACTGCTCTATTATATCCTACATTTCACTATTATAAAGTCGTAAGCTTTTGTGTTTGCATATCACGAATGCTTTTCAACATCAGTCTTACGACAATAGCAGCATGCATTTTCGTACTCGCGAAAAAAATCAAACTTCTTCCTCATGATGATATCCTGTAACCTATTATTCAACAGAAACTCTAACTGCTAGGCGATCATACCTGATGAAGCGCTACAATACGCAAATCAACAACATCACTTATGCATATGCAGTGCAACAATGAACAACGCCACTTAATTATTTTGTCTGTGTATTCCTCACAAGATCATCTAACCCCTGGCCAAGTTCAATACTGTGAGGATCGTCCGGATCAAAGACTTTTGCGCGCTCAAAGTCGATCGGCCGCATTGATGCGATATGGTATTGACCATTATCGTCCCTGTTGTATTCAATAATAAAGTCTTTCAAGCGCCACGGCTTATCAATCCCGGTGTCGCGCCGTACGGTCTCGGCAATGTCTCGCATGCGCGAAAGAGCGTCGGCCATCAACTCTCGCTGATTTGCCTCCGACACAGCATTGTTTGCAAAGAAATCTTTTACCGTTCGTCCGCTATCGCCATTTATCTTTTCCATCACTACAAAGCCTTGCTGTCCGCTCGTAAAGACCCGGGCGATTGGCTTTGGCGTATCAACACCAAGTTTGCGTAGCAATAAAAGTGCCTCAAATTCATCGATTGGCCCCTGCTGCTTTGCCTTCACGACGTTTTTCACAATCACCTCGGTGTCGCCGCCAATTGATAGCTCAAAAACCGCCTCACCAGGATACGGATCGTTTGGGTTCGCTATTTTGAGCGATGTCGCAGACTGCAATAGCTCAGCACCAATATCATGGCTCGAGAACAATTCAGCCAGCCGGCCTTTCACCGCCTCGCTATATTCCCCATCGATTCTCATTTCTCGTTGGCCTTCTAGGCGCTTCACCTCGTAACCCAAATTGACTGGCTCCGTGCTTTTTAGCTCGCGAGTATAATAATGCCTGCTCAGAGCTAGCTGTGTCATACGAAAAGCCAGCCGTTCATCAGGTTCGGTCGGTCGGCTATATGGTTCCAGCCTGCCATCTTCGGTGCGATACAAACCCTCTGCCGACTCTTCGTCCTTGACATGGTGTTCTATAGTATTTACTATCTGATCTCTTTCTGGCTTGTCACCTTTTAGTCCCAGCACTGTTCTTGGTCGGTCACTTGCACTAAGCAGTCTAATTTGATTGTCACGGTCTGATTCTGACACTCCTAGCACTCTCATAATGTCTTCAGGAATCGTTCCTGTAAATCCAGTATCGTAGTAATGGGCAGCATCTGGATTTTGGATACGAGGATGCAGATATTCATCTTTCACTACATCATCAAGCTCATCGCGGAACCCTCGCGGATACACAAGGTAGGTAGGGAACTCCATGAGCGACCCGCCCGCCGCGTGGCTACTCATACCAAGCCTGCGGCGGCGCGCGTAGAGTTGAGCGCGACGCGCCACGTACGCATAGACGCCGTCACGACCGAGGAATACTTCTTGAAATTCTCTCTCACCTATTCGCTTAGCGTCCCACTCGGCAAACAATTTATCGTAATATTTAGTATCAACTCTAAGTACCTGATTGAATGCTTTAGCCGCTCTTTCTAGAGCTTCAGGTAGACCATACTCGTCCATTACGGCTATATAATCTGCTACCAGTCTACGATAAGCTGGCCAGATATCGCCTAACTTGTCACCACGCTTACCAAACATCTCTTGAGAATATTGGTCTCCGTACTGCGACGCTATATCTGCCCGTAGTTTATCGTAAGCTTGTTGAATTGTCTCTGCAAGTTCTCTATCTTCTTCGGTCTCGGGAGATCGCAAACGTCGATTGGCTTGGATTGCTCTTTCGTGAAACTTCGTCCCTGGTCGAGATGATGTCACGTGTTCCATATCGCCCGCCTCATCAGCATACGGATTATATTTCTCTACGCCCTGCAGATCTGGCTTGAGTTCGGCAATATGCGCACGTAGCTTAGACGCCTCTTCTGAACCAATAAGTCCCTCTAAGTCAAGCTGAGCAACTTTTTGCGCGGTCGAATAGTGATTGGCGCATGCCCACAATACAGTACACTGCGCAGCTGTATCCATGCCGTAATCTGATAAATGCTCGAGGACAGCGTCCGCTACATCAGCGTCTAGTTTTATCTTATCTATACAACCAAGAACTATTTCTGAGGTAGATTCACCAAAGACATGTGCACATTGCAATACTTGTAATTCGTAGCCAGCGTCGATTAGTTTATGGGCGACGCTGGCGTCGAGGCCAGTGAAGTTATCGAGATTTCCGACTACCTCCCCACCATCACCAGCGTCGATTAGTTGGTGGGCAATTTCGCTGTGGTTGAGGCCGGTGAATTTATAGAGATATCTGACTACCTCCCCACCATCACCAGCGTCGACTAGTTTATGGGCGACGCTAGCATCGAGGCCGGTGAATTTATCGAGGTTGTGAGCGATTAGCCAACCACTGCCGGCGTCGATTAGTTTGTGAGCAATTTCGTTATGGTCAAGGCCGGTGAATTTATCGAGATATCTGACTACCTCCCCACCATTACCGGTGTCGATGAGTTGGTGGGCGATTTCGCTGTGGTTGAGGCCGGTGAATTTATTGAGATTTCTGACTACCGCCCCACCATCACCAGCGTCGATGAGTTGGTGGGCGACACTGGCGTCGAGGTTGGTGAATTTATTGAGATTTCTGGCTACCGCCCGACCATCACCAGCGTCAATGAGTTTTTGGGCGATTTCGCTGTGGTTGAGGCCGGTGAAGTTATCGAGATATTCGGCTACCTCCCGACCATTACCAGCGTCAATGAGTTGGTGGGCGATTTCGCTGTGGTTGAGGCCGGTGAAGTTATTGAGATATCCGGCTACATACCCACCATTACCAGCGTCGATGAGTTGGTGGGCGGCATGGCTCGTCAACTGATAGCTAGAGTCTCCTCCTCTTTCCAGAATCTCAAGCAATTCAGCGACAGTATGCGTGTCTTCTTTATCTTCTGGTGTCTGCTGGACGCCTCTTTCACTATCTCGTATAGCTTGATCAGCAAGAGAACTACCGACACGAGAAAGAGGAGTCTCTTCATGATTTACTGAGTTCTCTGTAGGGTTATCTGTAGAATACTTTGTCGGGTCTTCAGGATCCAGAGAGCCTTTGGCTACGTGTTCAGAGTTGCCTGTTGTCATAATTCCTCGTATTTTGCGACTGTTTATTTCTATTTAATGATTATGATTTATATTGTAGCATTAGGCATTGGACATTGCAAGGGATCTATAATAGCCACCACCTCTGCAGAAAAACAAGATAACCTTTAAAACTATTGCAAAGGTAGTGGGGATTTTACAGTAAATCGATTTATAGTATCCATACTGATTCAGCAGAGAATTACAAACTAATTTATAACTGCTCAAAAATCTTATGGGCTTGATTCTTGCCAATAGTCTGAACCAATTCAGAGTAGCTCATCCACTGACCGCGTTTAGTTTTGTCGCGACGATAATCCTTCTCATCAGTGATATCGCCCTTAACTATCGCATCAACATTATGCCAAGCAATCCAAGGTGTGCCATCGTTCATAAAGCTATAATCCAGATGAACACGATTTTCGTTGATTAGTTTATAACCTGACGACGAAAATCCGCGCGCATACAACTCGCGGAGAATAACGTCTGCTAGCTCGGCAAAACTGTCAGCCGTAACGCATAAAAAATCATCATATTCCTCACCGAGCTCGTACGATCGGCCATTTATAAAAGCACAATACAAATCATCGTCGACAATTTTTTCATCCAGCCACACGCGGCGGTCGCGTGTTATCGGAATTACGCGGCATCTAATTTTCTCTGTAAAATTTTTGAAGTTATTCATTCTATATCCAATTTCCGTTTCATGCGCTTTGCGTATCTATATACGATACGCTATTTAATATTTCTTCAAACACTTTGCTATTTTGCTTCCAATATTCATTGTAAGAGAATACCGATATGTAGCGAAGACATCCGTCTTCGCGGCCAACAGCTAAGCGTGTTACCATTTTAGTATTTTCAGGTCGAGAACCGCAACTTGATGTAATTCTGACAATACCAACTAAACCATTTTGTTCCAAAGTATCGTCCTTGACATCGACAGTCGCTTGACAATTTTCCAATCCCTTAATAGTAAAGAATCTTTTCGCGTCTTCGCGCAACTCTTTGCTATCATAAGCCATTTTGCGCACTAATTCATAAGCTTCATCAGGCGCAGCTGGTAACACCAACCGCTCCGAATCCTGAGTCACGCCAACACCGCTAATTGACTTATTATCCTTGCCCAGTTTATCGCCGTAACCTTCAGTTTTACCGTTTTTTACATCAATCCTTTGCCACTGCTTTGGTATTAGAAAACGGGTTTTCTGAGTCCTTGCTTCAACCAAATTTTTACTTTTCAGATAGACTGGCACTTCATGCAGCAAATAATCATACGAAGTGTAAGCGCTTACACTGAAACACACTAAAGCTAAGATTAATTTGAGTATTTTTGTTTTCATTTGTACATTTTAATAATAGCACACGTTACTACAGCTCTACATCCGGTAAGTCCTTCAATTTCTTGCCGTCAAAACAAAAGTAGGCTGCGCCTTGATACGCACCACTATCATTAACTTGATTCCTGTCCTCAAATATTTTTCGCACCAGCGGCGACAGTAGCCATCGCTGCCCGCCATATTCAACTTCGCGCTCGCCAACAATTTTTGCTACAATTGTTTTATCTTTGAGAAAGACAACCTCATCGCCGTTTTTGAGGCCTTTTCGATAAAAGCTAAACTTTTGATTACTATTTTTAGCTTTGGTGATTTTGTCAAATTCCGCTTCTTTGTTCTTTTGCTCCGGAAAGATAACATCGCCCTCAAACGACAGCAACAGCTGCCGCACCAAATCGTAATCAAGCGCAAAAAGCTCGCTACTACCGACTCGATGCTTGGCGAATATTTCGTGCAGTAGCGTTTCCTTTTCGGAATAGTCAACCACCTCGATCGCAAACAACCGCTTCAAGCCAACCACATTGTAGTAGCCATTCGCCTCAAGGAAACGCATCCGCTCTGAGTACTGCTTGGTTTGTGTCTTGCCGATTTTGATAAGGCCTGACACTGCGGTGGTCATGACGTAGATGATGCCTTTGCTCACTTCTAGTCTCCTATTTGGTCTCTTTCGTGAAGTACTTCTTCAGCGTCACCGTATCACCCACCCGCGCTTCACGCGTGGTTTTCAAGTTGGTGACGATGTAGCCAATTTCACCGGTGTCCAGCGACGGATCGGCAATCATGCCGGGACTGAGATGACCAACTTCCAGTGCCAGCCCATTAGCACCAGTCGCCATCATGCGAATCGCTTCACCTTTTTTGATTTGCCCATCCACCACTCGCACGTACAAAATCACCCCGCGGTAATCATCATAATAACTATCAAAAATCAGCGCCCGCGTCGGGTCGTCTGGCTGGCCAGTCGGTGCCGGAATTCGCTCAACAATCGCCTCCAAAACTTGGTCGACGTTCTGCCCCGTTTTAGCAGAAATATGAATAATTTCGCTTTCATCGCAGCCCAGCAGATTCATCACTTGCTTGGACACGCGCGGCACATCAGCAGCCGGCAAATCAACCTTGTTCAGCACCGGGATAATCGTGAGGTCTTGCTCCATCGCCAAGTAAACATTCGCCAGCGTCTGCGCCTGAATGCCTTGACTGGCATCAACCACCAACACCGCACCCTCGCAAGCCTGCAACGAGCGGCTAACTTCATAGCTAAAATCAACGTGGCCGGGCGTGTCGATGAGGTTGAGGTCGTAGACAGTTGGCTGAGTCAGCCCATTCACTCCAACACCTGCACAAGCCCGAGAATCAGACTGCGCTAAGCGGGTAGTAGTCGATGAGGTAGCGCCCGCTTCTGAAGAAATCTCTGATTTTTCAGAAGAAGGGGCGGATCGACTGACAGGACCCGCGTCTAGCGACCGACGTGAAGACTCTGCAAGAGTCTTCGACGATGGGAGCGGTGATGTGCCGCTCACCTCCACCTCCTGATATTCATATTTCATCCGCACTGGCGCGAGCTTAATAGTGATCCCTTTCTCACGCTCCAAATCCATACTATCCAGCAGCTGCGACTTCATCTCGCGCTTCTCCACCGTCCCCGTCATCTCCATCATCCGATCGGCCAGCGTCGATTTGCCGTGATCAATATGAGCGATGATGCAAAAATTACGGATACGCTCCACTCTAACGCCTCACTCTGCCGAATAGCAGCTGTCGTAATTTCGCAACAATCGGATCCGCCTCTTCAAGCTTAAATACTTTGCTTAAAGCTATATATACCGCAAAACTCACCACCACAATAACAGTAAACTTCGGGAAAACCGCCATAAAATTCATATCACGCGACTGCAGCTGTAGCATCTGTACCACAAAATAAGTCACCACACCCATAATCGCACTGGCAATCATCATAGTAATAATACTGCGCAGTGTCTTGCGATTAAAAATACCTGGTGTACGTACGTGTAATATAGTCAGCAAAATCGCAATCTCTACCACTGAAACAATCGATTGCGCCCAAGCCAAACCAAACACTCCCCAGCCGAACAGCTGCGTGAAAATTATTGCCAATACAATATTCAACGATATCGTCGCTATCGAAATATACAGAGGTGTTCGCGTATCTTGCTGCGCGTAGAACGTTCGCGCCATGATGTGATAAAGCGTCCGGAAGAATATCGATATCACTAACGCGCCGAGAACACTAGCAATCGCCGGCTGCCCGCCGTTCTTGATAAACGCCACCACATAACCACGCGCAAAAAAAGTAATCACAGCAATCGGCAAAGCCAGCCAGACAATCCAGCGGAAAACCGAGCGCAGCTCTTTCTTGAAGAGGTCAACTCGCCCTTCCGCTAACCGTTCAGTCATCCGCGGAAAAGCCGCATTGCTAATAGCTACGCCGACTAAATTTACCGGCATCAAGCTCAAGCTCGACGCCTGCTGGTAAACACGCATAATTCCGTCGCCCATTCGTGACGCTAGATTAATTTCAACAATTCCATTAAAATAATCAATTCCTTGATCAATTGAGCGCGGCGGTAGAAGTTTCAAGACTTGACGAAAACCTTTGTTGCGCCAAGAAATCACCGGGCGATAATCAAAGTTTACGCCAACCAGACCAATTGAACTAACCACTAGCTGCAGAATTGCCCCTAGCACCACGCCAAGCGCCACACCCATAATGCCGCCTTCAAAAATCTGCCAGCCAAAAATATTAATGCCGTTAGTAAAATACTTAGCACCGACGACGATGCCTAAATTATAGATGGTTGGTGCAAGCGCCAAAAAAGTAAACCGGCCGATTGCCTGCTGCATACTCGATACTACCGTCGCAATCGCAAACAAAAACGGATTGACAGCAATTATACGCATCATACTCACCGCCAAAGCATGTCCTTGTTCGCCAAAGCCCGGGCCAACAACATAGCGCACCAGCGGGTCGGCAAAGATGATAATTAGCACGCTAGTGATTAACGTCAATACCGCAAAGAGATTCAGCAAGCTTGAACTCAGCTCCCACGCCGATCGCTTATTGCCGCTCGCCAAACGCTGATTAAACACTGGGATAAACGATACGCTCAAAGCGCCCGACACTAGCAGGAAATACATAAAATCCGGCACGGTAAACGCCGCTACATAGGCATCAGCACCCACTTTATAAGTGTCTAGGTACATGCCATTAATTAAACGATCGCGGTAAATCCCCAGCAAGCTTGACAGCATTGTCGATCCAGACAGCAGAATTGCCGCCCACTGTACTGACAATTTGCTATTCGCTTTCGCAACAACCGACCGTACTCGACTTCCTCGCCCCGCCATAGTTTATGCGTGTAGTTTTACTTCCTTTGGCAGCACCGCATCCTTCATGTATTTAGCGGCGTCTTCTTCTTCGAGAGTTTCGTTTTTGAGCAAAGCATCCTTGAGCTTTTCAAGCACTGCCCGATTCTTGCTGAGTATTGTCTCAGCACGAACCGACGCTTCCTTAATCAGCGCCTCGACCTCGTTGTCAATCTCTTGCGCTGTTGCTTCTGAATATGGCCGGTCGTGGGTAATTTTGTCAAAAACCATGCCGCCATTGTCCTCGTGGAAGACTTGGTCGCGCAGTTTCGAGCCCATGCCTTGTTCAACTATCATATTGCGGGCAACTTTAGCGGCGTGGCGCAAATCACTGCCAGCGCCAGTAGTGATACCATCATCACCGTAAATCAGCTTCTCGGCAATCCGACCGCCCAGCGCTCGCGCTAGAATATCTTTGAACTCGTAAACATTAGTGTAACTTCTGTCTTCTGGAGGCAAGAACCACGTCACGCCGCCCGTACCGCCGCGCGGAATGATAGTGATTTTGTGTACTGGATCGCTATCTGGCAAGACATGACCAACAATGGCATGGCCAGCTTCGTGATAAGCTGTTAATTCCTTTTCGTGATCGTTCATCACTTTAGCTTTACGCTCCGGGCCGATAGCCACTTTTTCAAAAGCTTCGGTCAGGTCGTCATTCGACACTTTCTTGGAGTTGCGCCGCGCTGCAATGATTGCCGCCTCGTTGGCAATATTCGCCAAATCAGCACCACTGGAACCAGCCGTCTTGGCTGCTAATTTATCAAGATCAACCGTGTCGTCAGTCGGCTTATTTTTGAAATGAACTTTCAAAATAGCTTCGCGATCTTTGCGCTCCGGCAAACTAATCGTTACGTGCCGGTCAAAGCGGCCTGGCCTGAGCAGCGCTGGATCAAGCACGTCAGCCCGGTTGGTCGCCGCGATTACAATCACATTGGTGTCCGCTTCAAAACCGTCCATCTCTACCAAAATTTGATTCAGCGTCTGCTCGCGCTCGTCATGACCGCCGCCCATACCGCTGCCGCGTTTGCGCCCGACGGCGTCAATCTCATCGATAAAAACAATCGCCGGCGCGTTTTTCTTGGCCTTCTGGAAAAGGTCGCGCACACGGCTGGCACCAACACCGACAAACATTTCAACAAACTCTGAACCAGAAATAGAGAAGAAAGGTACATCTGCCTCACCAGCGACTGCCCGCGCTAGCATTGTCTTGCCGGTACCTGGATCGCCGACTAGCAGCACACCCTTCGGGATTTTGGCACCGAGGCTTTGATATTTTTTCGGATGCTTGAGAAAGTCAACGACCTCTTGTAAATCCTGTTTAGCATTATCATTGCCAGCAATATCGTCAAACACCACCCGCTCTTTATCAAGGCCGTATAGCCTAGCCTTACTTTTACCAAAACTCATCGCCTGGCTATTCTGGCCCTGAGCTTGCCGCATCATAAAAACAAACAGCGCGCCGATCAGCAGCACTGGCAAAACCACCGTCATCAAAGTCAGCATCAAAGAATTATCAACTGGCGCGCTATCCGAAACAACCGCACGGCCTTTTTCGTTAAGTATATTGTCTTTCAGTAGCGACGAAACCCCGCCGCCTAAGTATGTCCGCTTAGACGGCTTATTCTCGCCCTTCATGGTCACCTGAAGGTCGCCGCCTTGGCCTTCGATCCTGGCTACTTTGCCTTCGTTGGCGTCTCGAATCACCTGAGCGATTGGTACTTCCTGGAGCGGCTTAGCCGGCATAAATGCCGCATATAGCGACAGTCCTATCAAAACGATAATTGCCCAGAATAAACCGAGCCGAACTTTATTACTCACCTTTTGTTTACGAGGTTTAGGCATTGAAATATATATCCTTTCGTGGTTTTATAATCAAATTCAGAATATCTCTGTAATTATACCACCTTCGCGCAGTAAGTTCGAGAGGCAATTTCTAATTGCACGCCATCGCCGACATCAATTTTGGCACCTGGCCGCGCCGTCTTGATAGCCAGCAAAGCCCGCTGAGTACGCGGCCGAGTCGGGCGCAATCCGCCAGTTTGCCCAGCAATATCGCTCGCTAACAGCTCTAACGCTACATCATCATCAATCTGCGATAGAAAATATCGCGAACCGCTATTATGCAGCATGATCCGCTCAGTTTCGCGTTCAATATCTTTCCGTAAAGCTAACTGTCTAGCACGCAACTGCAATAGTTTTACAATTGTGCGTTGATTAATAACACTTTTTAGTGCTTTTCTGACACGATTGCGTTGATAAAGACCGCTTGCGTTCGTTCCGTCTTCAACCCACTCCAAGCGATGCTGCAGCGCATAATCGTACAACTGCGTCTTGGTAAAAGAAATCAGCGGACGTTTAACTCCTGCGCGCGCTAACACAGCCAACCCGCGCCACCCCGTACCTCGCTCAATATTGATAGCAACCGTTTCGGCAACATCTTCAGCATGATGCGCCGTAACTAGCACCGCGCCAAACTTCTGCGCCTGTGCTAGCAAAAAGTCATACCGCTTCTGGCGCGCTAATTCTTCGCTAGCATTCGGCCCGAGATTAAGCGCCGTCGAAACGAACGGTAAATTATATTTCTGCGCCAACGCTGCCACAAACCGTGCATCAGCGCGCGAAGCCTCGCCGCGGATTCCATGTTCGACATGCGCTACAATTAGCCGATGATCTGACCGGCTCAGTATATCCAATAAACACACGCTATCCACGCCGCCAGAAACTGCCACTAGGTAAGTCATATTACTTTTTATTATAATCCATCAGGACGCTAGTATTAATTGATAATATATGCAGTAATACATTTATAAATAGCGCGTACTACCAAACGGAATCTTGGTGCGAACCGCCTCGGTATTAAGCGTACTAGCAGCGTGAATAGTCCGAGCGCCGTACCGCTGATTAATCTCGTCAATCGCCCAAGTGGTTTGCTGCTCGCGCGCTAATTCGTCGCCAAACAAACTCAGTTGATCGCTGGTGCTGTTATACAGATTATAACAGTGCACGCCTATCTCGCGTATATCGCCAGCCGGCGCCTGGCAGAATAGCTCTTCGGCCACGCGCCACAACGCAGCATCGCTAAACATTGGCAGCGGCGCTAAATATTTACGCTGCCAGTAATTACCCGCGCGACCCCAGCGTCCATTATTCGACGATAGCTTTGAGCTGCTACCCACACCCGCCATTCGCACATAAATACCGACGCCGCGCGCCGACTTGCGCTGTGAACGCAATTTTCGTCCAACCGCCTCGACTAAATTATGTAATCGAGCGGCTATTTGTTGCCGCGGCATATTGCGCTCCTCTAGTACGTATTGGCGGCCGCATGTTTTAACGTCGCTTATCAAATCATCGACTTCCCAGCCATGCAGACGTTGATACCATTTTTCACCATTAATACTATGAAAAGCAGCATGAAGCGCCTCTGGCGACGATTCATACATTTGCAACGGCGTAAAAATACCCACCGCGTTCAGCCGCTGCTCGTTGTGCCGCGCAATTCCCGTTAGATCGCGTAAAGTTAAGTTAGCTAACACCGTTTGTACATTTTGCGCCGTCACGACATCAAGCCCGTCAGGTTTATGCAAGCTAGCCGCCATCTTGGCCCAAAAACGGTTAGTACCGATACCGATATTACAACGCATATACGAACCTACTTCGGTGCGCAATCGCTGCTTTATCTCTTTGCCGATGGCTTCTAAACCGCGCGACCGCATCGATTCGGGCGCTACTGCAAAATCAATTATACCTTCATCAATGCTTTTCATTACCACCGACGGACTATAGCTGTTCATAATTCGTAGCAGCTGCCGATATACCCAGCGATATTTCGGCGGATCGCTGTCGAGTGCTACTAGCTCGGGACACAGGCGTTTAGCTTGGCGATATTTCATGCCAGCCTTAACGCCGTAAGCTTTCGCTTCGTAACTCACGGTGATAACCGAAGTGTTCTCGACCAAACGATTAACTACCGCCACTGGCCGCCCGCGCAACAGCGGCCGCGACTGCTGTTCAATAGTCGCAAAACAGCTATTGAGATCTATATGCATAATCAGCGGTAATGTTTGATTATGTTCCAAGTTTAAGCCATTTGAGAGGGATTGCTTTCTTTGGCTAGCTGGTTCAGCCATGCTCCGCCTCGCGCGTCAATCGCCAAGTCAACCGCTCGCTATCGAATTCCAGCCGATAATCAGCTTGCCCGTCCGTCACATCAAAAATATGCATCGTTCGCCGTCCTTTAGCTACTGGATGCCGCAAACCTAGCTCGCTTACTTCAATTTCACGCCCATTCGGACGCCTAAACCGCCGCGGCACGCACAATTCTAAACCGCTGCCAAACGTCGCAATAACTTCTACTCGTTCATTTAATTCTAGCTCATCGTTCACGGCAAAATTATAGCACAGAATAGCAAACCGCCCTTGACACAGAAGGGCGGCCCACTAGAGAAGTACGGGAAATATTTCTCGAAGTATATTGTCCGCCAGCTTCATTAAATTATCCTTAAAAAACCTAGCTTGCCACCGATTACTGTTATCTGCTATAATCTACAGTGCTTTACTCTTGCGGCACTGTAGCTCAGTTGGTTAGAGCGTAGGACTCATAAGCCTAAGGTCACTGGTTCGATCCCAGTCAGTGCTACCAA
>CALHTM010000004.1 GCA_938039975.1 uncultured Candidatus Saccharibacteria bacterium | reverse complement strand
CGGTTGGCGCTGGCCCACTCGCCATCGTACCAGGCTGACACTTGCGCCAGCCGCTCGCCGACAACGGTGGTTAGCCCGGCATCAACTGTCGAGCTGTAGCTATTGCCGCGAAAATCTTCGGCTACCAGCTCTTTATCGGTAACCGCCAAAATACCATTATATAGCGGTTCGCGGGCAGCATGCGTTAAAATTTCGTTTATTTTCTTGGCTGCGACTGGTTCGCGCAGCAGCAGCGAAATCGTTGATAGACCGACATTACCATACCGGCGGCTGCTAATTGCAAGCCCGCTTACTGCGCTCGCAACATTTGGCAGAACTGCCTGCAATCGCTGGCCGTAATCAGCCGCCATCGCCACCAAGTCGCTGTCGCCCAGACGCTCAGTCTTTAACAGCGAACCAGCAAAATAATAACTGCCAGCCGCTGTAATCGTCGCTGCCTCGACACCAACCGCTTGGTCAAGCGTAGCGATAACCGGCGCTACCGAGCTAATCGCCGCATCGCCGCTGCAGACAATATCCGTCGAGGCGTTAACCAATCTGTCATTGACGCCCATGACAATCGTCGCAAAATCAGCGCACTGCGACAACGACGCCACGCGCCGAGCGCCAGCTGTCCGATGGCGGCGTAGTTCAGCAGCATCAGTCTGACATCCAGCATCGATCAAAACATCAATACCGAGGTCGTCCCACGGCAATTTGGTTGTCCGCTTGTCGCTTATGATAGGAATGATCCGGTCGCCAACATATAGCGACACGTCGCCAGTGCCAATCGCCTTGGCATAATGGCCATAAATCGAGTCGTGCTTCAGCAGATAAGCGCACTGCTCGGCGCTCAGATGCGTCCGAATAGCCGCTATTTCGATATCTGAACGGCTCTGCGCAATTTTGAAAACACTCCGGCCAACCCGGCAAAAACCGTTAATCGCTACTTTTATTTTCACCATGCCCACTCCTTGATTAAGCCATCTTTGCTAATATTTTAGCAAAAGCGCAATAGCTTTGGCAAATTTGCTATAATAAGGATATGAACGAGGTCGAGCTGGTTAATCTGGCTAGAAGCCATTACAGTGAAGAGCAGGTCGCATTGTTAGAAAAAGCAATCCATTATGCTACCGATAAACACGACGGGCAACTACGCAAGAGCGGCGAGCCGTACATCACTCACCCGCTGCAAGTCGCTGCTATGCTGGTCGACTGGGGCATGGATATTGATTCGGTGATTGCTGGCGTACTGCACGACACAGTCGAGGACACTGATGCTACACTAGAGGAAATCACCAGGCTATTCGGCCGGGATATCGCTTTTCTGGTTGACGGTGTCACCAAGGTTAGCCAAGCCCGCGCCGGCATGAAAAACCTCGAATCGTATTTGCCAAGCACTACCGATAATTTGACGAAATTACTCATCGCTGTCGGCCAAGACGTGCGAGTGATTATCATCAAGCTGGCCGACCGCCTGCATAATATGCAAACTTTGCAATTCAAAAGTCCGGAAAAGCAGAAGAAAATCGCTCGCGAGACACTAGACGTTTTCGCACCGTTAGCCGATCGGTTAAATATGGGTCGGCTGCGCGTACAGCTCGAGGAGTTGAGCTTCAAATATTTAATGCCCGAGGAATACAACCAAACTGTCGCCCTCAAGGATAGCCGCTTAAAGAAATCTCAACGCAAGCTAGATGCCGTCCGCCGCGCTGTCGATTCGCGCCTCAGCGACGAGAAAATCCAGCACCAAATCGACGGCCGCGTCAAGAGTACCTACAGCCTGTACAAGAAGATGAAGCGCGTCCCCAATATCGACGATATTTATGATTTGATCGCGCTGAGAATTATCGTTGACGATATCGACACTTGCTATCTGGTACTTAACGAACTGCACAATATGTACGAGCCGATGGTTGGGCGAATCAAAGATTACATATCGAAGCCTAAGCCCAACGGCTACCAATCACTGCACACTACGGTGGTTACTAAAAACGGCCAAGCGGTTGAGTTCCAGATCCGCACCCGCGAGATGCACGATTACGCCGAACGCGGACTGGCAGCCAGTTTTCATTATAATGAGCAAAAACTAACTGATGCTTACATCAAGGGCAAAATGACCAGCCTGCCGACAGATTTACACTGGATTAAGCATTTGCAGTCGGCAGCATCGATGATTCGCGAGGGTAAAGATTTCGACGTTGATAATTTGAAGGTCGATTTGTTCGGCGACCGGATTTTTATTTATTCGCCAAAGGGTGATATTTACGATCTGCCAGACGGCGCTTTCCCGTTAGATTTTGCCTACCGTGTGCACTCTGATCTAGCCGCTAAATCAAGCGGATTTCTAGTAAATAGCAAGATGGAACCATTCAGCTACAAATTGCAGCACGGTGATACCGTCGAGATTCTAACCAACAAGCGCGCTCGCCCAAAGCCCGGCTGGAACGAATATGTCATCACTGGACACGCCCGTATGAAGCTCAAGGCCCAGCTCAAAAAAACCTCACTACTAGGCCGCGCTGGCAGCCTATTGCAGCGCACAGCACCGTTTCGCCGTAACAAAAAATAGCGGCCAGCAGCCAAAACGAAAATAACCAGACAAATTCTGGCTATTTCGCTAGGTTTTGCAACTAAAAGTTTATTCTATTTATGCCTGCGGCGGCTGCTGAGGCGGCTGCGGCTGTCCGCCTTCAGCTACCGGCGGTTGCGGCTGGGTAACCGTTGCAGCTGGTTGTTGCGGTTGAGCGTATGGCTGCGGTTGTTGAGCATAAGCTACCGGTTGCTGCGGTTGTCCGTAAGCTGGCTGCGGTGCGTAATACCCAGGCTGCGGCGGCTGGCCGTAGACAGGTTGCTGCTGCACAACCGGGCCAACATAGCGACTTGAACCAAACGCCAAAATCGGATTCATGATCGCCGGGAAGAAGATCATCAAAACGCCAAAACCAGTCGTTTTGCCGAACGATTTTGCTAAATCTAGCGGTAACACGATCGAAATGTATATATGGGCAAACGGCAAGAACATCAGTACGACTTGCCACTCTGGCCGGCCGACAATCTGCATCATTACTACCATGTTGTATATTGGCACTAATGACGCCCAGCCTGGCTTGCCAGCCTTGGTGAAGATTCGCCACATGGCGATAATCATTAGTATGGAAACTGCCATTACAATTAAGATGACAAACAGCCAAATTACAACTGCAACCGCACCGACATCGCTGCTAGCCGCATAAGTCGAAGTTGAATAATCATAATAATCCATAATTTGCTCCGTTTAAGTTTATTACTGATTATTATAGCGGTCAATGCATTGTTTGACAATCGTCTTGGCTTCCTCGACATCGCCCCAGCCCTTGACGATGGTACTGCCTGGCTTCTTGAGATCTTTGTAATGAGTGAAGTGATGTTCAAGCTGCTTAACCAGCTGCGGAATGTCGTCGAGCGAGTTAATACGATCGTCGTCGCGATTATCAGCTGGCACCACGACTACTTTGTCATCGACTTCGCCGTCATCTTCGAAGCGCAGCACGCCAATAATACGCGCCTCCAACCACACGCCAGTCGTTAGCGGCTCTGGGCAAATAATCAGCGTGTCTAGCTCGTCGCCATCCTCGTCAAGCGTCTGCGGAATAAAACCGTAATTGCACGGCTTAGCAAAAATCTTCGGCTCGACGCGGTCCAGCATAAAGACCGCCCGCTGCCGATCCCACTCGACCTTCAGGCGCGACCCTTCAGGGATTTCTACTACGGTATTGACTAGCCCGCCATCAACATCTCCCGGGTCAAGAACTTTATTAAAATCTGCCATATTGCTCCTTTGCTTACAGTTACTACCTATATAGTACCAGTTTTTTACGCTATAGAGTATACTAATAGAGATATGAGTAAGAAAAAGAGTCCGACGCTATTGACAGCAGAAGACTATATGTCGGATTTAGCAGTTAAAATTGATAACGCCAAGCAGCGCGTCAATATGGTAGCGACCACCTTTCGCGCCGATGACAAGCGCACCGAAGCCGTAATCGCTGCCGTCGAGCGCGCAGCGGCTGAGCGCGGCGTGCCAGCCTCGGTTTGCGCTGATTCATTCACTTATCTCGAACCGAAGGAATTCATTCTGCGTTCGCCGCGCCGCCAGCCATCGCGCGCCGTTCACGCCATGAAATTAGAACGGCGGCTAAAAAGAGCAGGCGTGGCTTTTCGCTGGCTCGGTCAAAAGGCCAATATGCTAATGACTGGCCGCACTCATAGCAAGTGGTCGATTGTTGACGACATAGTCTACGCTTGCGGCGGTGTCAATATGGACCACGAGAGCCTAGCTAACGTTGATTACATGTTCCGATTTGATAATAAAGTATTAGCCGATAAACTATCTAACGAGCAATACCTTATCGCTCGCGCCGACAAGCGCGGCGGTTCGATTCGCAATTCAATGTTTGGTCTCGACGAACACTCGACTGTCCTGGTTGACCAAGGTTTGCCAACTAATTCTCTCATTTACAAGCGCGCCTGCGACCTAGCTGAACAAGCTGAGAACATCGTACTAGTATCGCAGTACTGCCCGACTGGCAAACTCAACCGCATTCTCAAGCGCAAAAATGCCAAATTATATTTCAATAATTGGCGTACCGCCTCGCCGATCAATAAACTTCTTATCAAACTCGGCACCTTAACCAGCCGGCAACAAACCCTATATCAGCATCCGCAATATCTGCACGCCAAATTCATTGTTTTCACGATGTCTGGTGGCTCGAAAATAGCATTATCAGGGTCGCACAATTTCATGCGCGGCTCTGGCATCATGGGCACACGCGAAATCGCTCTCGAGACTAGCGACCCAGCCATCATTAAACAACTCGAAGCTTTCCGCAAGAAATACGTCGAATAATACCAATATACGACGTCGAAACTATTCTGCCTTCACACCCTCTAAGTACTCGCGGATACTCAGCGCCGCCGTCGCCCCCTCGCCGACAGCACTGGCTACCTGCATGGTAGCGCCGCTACGGACATCGCCGCTAGCAAATACGCCTGGCAAAGCCGTCGCCAAACGGTCGTCGGTTTTGATGAAGCCGTACTCATCAAGCTCAACGCCGCTATCCGCCAAAAACTGCGTATTCGGCTTCAAGCCAATGAAAACAAACACGCCGTCAGCCTCGAAAGTCGTTTCTGCGCCGTTTTCAAGCGTCCGTACCGCCGCCACCACACCGTCCTCGCCGACGATTTCTTGTGCTACGGTTTGCAAATGTACGGTAATTTTGCCATTATCAATGTATTTCTGCAAATCGTCTTGCAAAGTCTTACTAGCTTTGATAGTACTTCGCACCAGCAAATCGATATGCTCGGCAAATCGCGTCAAAAACATCGCTTCCTGCACACCCGAGTTGCCGCCACCAACAACGACTAACCTTTTACCTTTATAAAAAGCACCATCGCAGGTCGCACAATAATGCACACCGCGGCCATAAAATTCTGCCTCGCCAGGAATGCCAAGTTTCTTATAACCGCTGCCTGTAGCAATCAGTACAGCGCGAGCTTTAACCTCTTGGCCGTCAACTGTCAAAATATTAACGCCATCCTGATGGCGCAGTGCTGAAACGTCGCCGTAATCAATTTTGGCACCAAAGCGTTCAGCTTGCCTGCGCAAATTGTCTGCCAATTCCATTCCTGGGACACCGTCAGGGAAGCCAGGATAGTTGTCGATTTTATCGGTAATTGCCGCTAGACCGCCAACAACGCCCTTCTCGTAGAGAGTAGTGTCAATACCCTCGCGCGTAGTATAAATCGCTGCCGCTAGTGCACTCGGGCCAGCGCCAATCATCACCACAGGTTTTATATCTTCCATGCAGATTTCCTCCTCGTCTTACTGCGCTCGTTGAGCTTCTTGGTATGCGTTCATCAGCTTCGTCATATCTGGCGGAGTGATAGTTTCTGGTGCTGGAATCACCATAACGACGAATTTCAATGGCATGTTCGGCGCGATAATTTGCTTGCCTTTAGAGTCTTTGCTGCCAGCCTCGCCGTAAGCTTTGTCCGCGGGAATAGACAGCAGCCGCACGCCGCCGACTTTCATTCCTTTCAGACCTTCTTTCCAGCCTTTGATTATACCAGCCGTACTCAACCCGCTTACTGGCAATGGCGTTTTCAGCTTATTGTTATCAATGCTCTGATCAAAGATATCACCATTTGCATCCCAGCCAATATAATAAGCCGCAAAATTAGTTTTATCGTCTACCAATGCGCCATCGCCCTCTGTTAGATCTTCGGTTGCTAGTGATTTGACGCTATCGATTTCGAACTTTGCAACTTGGCTAGAATACTGTTTGAACGTCTCGTAATATTTGGCTGATAGCTCGTCGGCTTGCGCTTGTTTTTTTTGCTCGTAAGCAGCTTGCTCTTTTTTATATTCGCTTAGAACTTTTTGGTAATCTGCTTGTGCCTTTTGGTTTGATTGCATAGACAAAACCATCACCGCGAAAGACCCTAGCGTACCTAGGATGGTCGCAACCATGATAATCAGAATGCCAGCGCGTTGTTTCTTTGACGTTGCCATTATTTCCCCTCTCTAGTTTATCCTTTCATTATAGCATAAAATCTCGATTATTGCCATAGTTTACGCACAATTGCCGCCAGTAGCGACGCAATAATCGCCGCGGTTGCCGCTAAGCCGAATTCAGCTGGCGATAACGGTGCGATTTTGAATAAATTGCGCAGAAATGGCAAACTATAGACCGCCGCCAAGGCGACAGAAGCTGCGACCACCACAATAGCCAAGGCATTCTTGCCACGCTGTTTAACGGCCAAGCGAATGATTTTGCGGCCGGATAGCGCCAAAATCATACCGATGTTAGCGAGAATTATCGTCAAGTAAGTTACCGCTCGCGCTTGATCGCTAGAAGCACCACTGCCCAGCATTCCACCATGAATTAGAACGGCCATCAGCGCCAGCAAGCCGCCAATTGCTAAACTTTCTAGCACTACCGCTCGACTAAATAATGGCTGCGAAATTCGCCGCGGCGACCGGTGCATCGTGTCTTCATCCTCTGGCTCGCCTTCAAATACTAACGTACAAGCAGGATCAATAATAAATTCAAAAAATACGATGTGAATTGGCAGTAAAATCAATTCCCAACCAAGCAACACTGGTACAATTGACAATACAGCAATCGGTATATGCACAATCATGATATACATCACCGCTTTTTGCAAGTTAGCAAAAATCCTTCGGCCGATACGCACACCTTGAACAATTGAGGCGAAGTTATCATCCAGCAACACGATCGATGACGCTTCGCGCGCAACGTCGGTACCGCGCTGGCCCATGGCGATACCGATATGCGCACTCTTGAGGGCCGGACCGTCGTTAACTCCATCGCCAGTCATCGCTACCACTTCGCCGTTTTGCTTAAGAGCGGAAATAATCGCCAGCTTGACATTTGGCGCGACGCGGCTGTAGATTTCTGTAGTTTTAACAAGCTCGCGCTGCTGCCCTTCACTCATCGACAAAAATTCTTGACCGGTTACCACCTGCTCAGTATTCAAACCAATCTCGCGGCCGATACGCCGTGCCGTCTCGGCGTGGTCGCCAGTTAGCATAATCACTTTGATGCCAGCTCGGTGTGCCAAGGCGACAGCATCCTTAGCCTCGGTACGAATCGGATCAGACAACCCCACCAAACCTAGCAGCTCGTATTGATAGTCATCACGAGAGGGTTCGATGTTTTTCGCTGCTGCCTTGGCAATTGCTAATACACGCAGGCCGTCATCGGCTGCATCATCAGCAATCTCTTGCAGTCGTCTTTGCTGCTCACTGGGCAAGCGGCATAGTCGAAAAACCTCCTCCGGAGCGCCTTTCAGCGCTATAATCTCAGGCTTACCACCGCGCCCCCAAATTTGCGCTACCGAAAACGATTGGTCGTCTAGCGGATACTCTTTGACGATATCCATGCCGTTATAAATCGCTGCTAGGTCATCAGCTGCCGCCAAGAATGCCTCTTCCATCGGATCGGACGGATTTTTTTGCGACGCGAGAATACCATAGGTAATAATCTCGTTGCGCCGAGTGTCGTTAGGTTCTTCACCGCTAGTCGCGATCACCTGAGTTATAGCCATACGATTCTCGGTCAGCGTCCCGGTTTTGTCCGTGCAAAGCACCGTTGCGCCACCAAGCGTCTCGATAGTCTGATTCTTGCGCGCTAGCACGTTGCTCTTGGCCAAGCGCCAAGCTCCCAGCGCCATAAATACCGACAAGACCACAGGAAATTCCTCGGGTAAAATCGCAATTGACAACGTCAGTCCCGCCAAAAATCCATGTAGAAAGTCGCCACGCAGCAGCCAAAACAGCAACGTCAATAACATTGCCAAGAGCACTGCCGCCACCGCTATATAGCGCACGACTCGGCCAACTTCCTTTTGCAATAATGTCTTTTCTGGCTTAATTTCGTGCAGCGACACACCAATGCGCCCCATTTCGGTCTGCTCGCCGACAGCGGTTACTTCGACGAGTCCGTGTCCAGATGTTATTACCGTACCAGAGAAGACTTGGTTGCCAGCTGTCTTCTCGACTGGCAGCGATTCGCCAGTCAAAATACTTTCGTTAGCAGCGACGTTTGACGATTCAATAAGCTTACCGTCAGCAGCCACTCGGCTACCTTCGCCGATAACCAAAATGTCGCCAACTACCACCTCCACGCTAGGAATGGTGACATATTCGCCAGCGCGCACCACCTGGCATTGCGGCGCAGATAACGACCTCAGTGCCTCTAACGCTCGCTCAGTTTTAGAATCTTGATACAATTCTAGAGCCACCACGCCAATCACCGACAGTGCCAGGACCACCGTTTCATGCCAATCGCCCAAGAAAAAGTACACTACCACCACCGCTAGTAGCAAGAAAATCATTGGTTCGGTAATAATCGCTAAGATCAGCCTAACAATACTTTTATTTTCGCGGTCAGGCAATCGATTCTCACCATATTTCTCGCGCTGAGCGGCTACTTGATCGCGCGACAACCCCTGTATATCCATATTAAAACAGTATAGCAAAAGCGGATTAGTTTTGACAGAACACAGTACACGAGTAATCAAAATTACCACCAGGTTAATTAGTTGTGAAAATGACATCACATATCTCTAGAATACTAATAGATTTTTTGCCATAATCAAGATATGAATCCGCTTATTCGCTTTATGCGTCACTCGCTAACAAACATCTTGGCAGCAACCGACGATGCTGATCAAGTTGATATCGAGAAAATCGACGAGACACTGACGCCGAATATGCGAGCCTTGCGGCTAGTTATGAACATGTCAGACCATCTACTATCAATGGGCACGCCAGCGAATAGCGTCGTACATATGGCGCTCGGGGTAACCGACACATATTGCAAGCGAAAAGTACATATAGATGTCAGCTTTAATCAAATTACGCTCTCGCAAGACCGCGGCATCGATCGCGAACCATTAACGCTGATCCGCACTATCTCGCCGCGCGCTACCGATTACCGGCTAATGCGCAAATTACAAAACCTAGCCAGCCAAATTGCCAACCATAAAGTCACTCTAGATGATGCCGAAAATGAACTCGATGCCATTATTGCCAACAATAAGCGCTATCCTGGCATTATCAGTTATATTGCTGGCGGCGGCCTGAGTGCCGGCTCGGTTGCGCTCTACACGACGTCTATACCGATTATCTTGGCTGCCTTTATCATAGGTTTTTTAATTACTCTTCTGATAAAGCTACTAGGGCGCGCTGCGCTGCCACCATTTTTCATTCAGATTATTGCCGCGTTATCAGTCACGTTAGTATCTACTGGTATATTGTGGCTAGTTAATCATAAATATTGGGAATTTTTTGCTTTGATTGATCCGACGATATTAACCGTTGGCGGTATCGTCTTGTTAGTAGCCGGCATGATGATTGTCGGCGCCTTTCAAGACGCAATTGACGAATATTACGTCACAGCTAGCGCTCGGCTATTAAAGGTGGTGATGTTGACGCTTGGTATTGTACTGGGCGTAAGCATGGGCCTGTATGCCGCCAGGCAGTTTGGCTTAGCGTTCGTCGCAACCCCTGACAGCTTATCCTTTACAAACACCACCTATCAGTATATTGGCGCCGTCATCATCTCGGCATCATTTGCATTAAGTAATAACTCGCGGCCAGTTGGATTATTAATCACTGGCGCCAGCGGACTATTGGGTTATTATGTGCTGTTAGCTGTATCAGAATTAGGCTTGATAATTATCCCTGCTAACGCCGTCGCTGGATTTACTGTTGGCTTTACAGCCACTGTTGTTTCACGTTTGACCAGAATTCCTAGCCAAGCCATCATCGATGCTGGTATCGTGCCGCTGGTTCCCGGACTAACCTTGTATAACGGACTAATGGCACTAATCGCTAATCCGGCCGCTGTAGACGGTACTCTGTTATTGATGCGAGCTATACTGATTGCGGTAGCCATTGCTGCTGGCGCCTCGTTCGGCGTACTTATCGGCCGCCCAACACGGCGCAGCCTAGTAACGTTGCGCAACAACCTGCCAGAACGCCCGCTGCGTTCTAATCAAAAACAACTAAAATAAACTACACTCGCTCGGCGTCAAGTTTAGTAAGCGATGCCGTCGCAATATTATCCATAATCGGTTTGACTTCAGCGTCAGTCAGGGTTTGCTGATAACTGGTAAATGTCAATCGGAAGGTGGTAGTCTTGATAGCTGCATTGTCTTTCGGCTGGTATATACCAAGCGTCTGTACGCGGCAATGTAGGTTTTTTGACTCGTCCAAGCATTGCCGAACCGTTCGCAGTAACTCATTATGAGAAATTTCCACGCTTGAGCGCAGCGAGATATCTTGGCTGATTGATGGGAAACGGCTCAGCGGCCGGTAATTATGCTCGCGACTTTCAGTCAGACAGACTTGTAATTTTTCAATGTCAAGTGAGAACGCCGCTGTGTAATCTGGCAGCTTGAAATTACGCCGCACCGTCTGAGATAATTCACCGACGATGCCTAGCTTCTCGCCATTTTTTGCGACAATCCAAGCACTGCGCTGGCCGTCAAACGGCGCTGGCACGTCCGCGTCCGACTCTACTATTTTTACAAAATCAGCCCCAACGTTAATATCCGCCAACAGCCTATCCACTAGCTTCCTAACTTTATAAAATGGCGCGCCCGCCCGCGGCTTTTTGCTAGCGTAAACACCGTCGACAAACGTCTGCTCGCTCGGCAGACCCTCGTCGCTAAGCGGCAATTCTTTATCGTGAATTTTGCCGATTTCAAACAACATGAACTCGTCGTGACCGGCTTTGATGTTGGCATGAACTTTGTCTAGCAAACTCGGCAGCACGCTGGTGCGGTAATACTGCAAATCAGGGCTTAAAGCGTTGCTTAATCGATAGGCGCGGCTCGGGTCTTGCTCGGCGTTTTTCAGGACATGCTCGTGGACGAAACTATAGGTCAAGACTTCGTTGGCGCCGGCGCGCGACAAACTCTGGCGAATCGCTTGCTTGAGCTGGCGGCGCGGATTCCTCGGCGCTGGCTTGATACTGCGCATTGGCAATTGACGCGGTAGTTTATCAAAGCCATACAGCCGGCCGACTTCTTCAACGATATCCTCAGGTAGCTCAATATCAGTGCGCCAAAATGGCACATAGATCATCATACCCTGCTCATCGTACTCATGCGCATCTTTGGCTATAAATTCGACATTTTTTAGCAACGTACTCATCTCATCATCAACAAAATGCGCCCCTAGCCGCTCTTCAACAAATCCACTCGGTACCAACAGCCCACCGCACCAATGCATACCATCAGTCAACACAGACCGCAGAGACTGATGATTCTTAAACAGCACGGGGCTGGCTTGTTCACCGCCAACCATACCCATGAGTCGCTTGAGTACTGGATCTGTTTGTGCTGGCGACTGGCCCTTATTAAACCGCGTCAGCGCGTCAGTAAAAATACCGTGACGCATGGCCGTGCGGCGCAGTGCATACATGTCAAAATTAGCGCACTCTAGGACAATATTTTTGGTATCATTTGAGACCTCAGTGTCAGCACCACCCATAATCCCCGCCAGACCTATCACACCCTCACCATCAGCAATGACGATGTCGTCAGCCGTCAGCTCATATTCTTTGCCATTGAGCAGATTAACTTTCTCGCCATCACGAGCCATCCGCACCCCGAGCGTACGCCCACGCAACTTGTCATAATCATAGGCATGCGTTGGCTGTGCTGTCATGAGCATCATATAATTCGTGGCATCGACGATGTTGTTAATCGGCTTGCCGCCCATCGCCACCAACTGACACTGCAGCCATAGCGGACTCGGACGCACCTCGATATTTTTGATAGCTACCACCGAAAACACCGGCGCTACTTCAGCTGCCTTATTGAATGCTTCAAGTTCGAGACCGTCGCCACCAGCAAATTCTTGAATCACATTGTACCACTCAGGACTGGTAAACTGCTGGTGAAAAATCCCGGCAATCTCGCGCGCCACACCGAGCTGACCGAAACAATCCGGCCGGTGCGTAAACATCTTGTTCTCAATGTCCAGCACGTAGTCATCCAGCCCAAACGTTTTAGCAAAACTCGCACCCGCCCGCAGCTCAACTCCCGCCGGCACGTCCTGTTCACGAATCTCAACAATTCCCTCATGATCCGTACCAATCGCCAGCTCATCCGCCGCCGCCAACATGCCTTGGCTGAGCACGCCGCGCAGTGGCCGCGCGTCCAGCACGAATGGCTCGTCGTCATCAAAACTTGCCGGCACCGTACTTTTCGGCGGCAACCAAATTGCCCACATATCCGCATGAACATTCGGCGCGCCGCAGACCACCTGCACCAGCCCGTTCTCATCACGCGGCACATCCGCCACCGCACCGCCATCATCGATCTTGGTCACGCTCAGCCGATCAGCATTAGGGTGCTTGGTGCACTCAACCACCCGAACGATCCGCGCGCCACCATATTTAGCGTTGAAGTCGATCACTTCTTCGACACCGCCAAGCTGCTGATTGACCCGCGCCACCAACTCGTCCTCGGGAGGTAATTCAAAATTAATCAATTGTTTAATAATGTTTAGGCTGACTTTCATATTACATATAGTATAACACTATCGTACGCGAGCTAAAATTGCTCGTGAAAACCGTTCGCTACCGCATCAAAGAGCATCAGCTCTAACTCTCTGCTATAATTAATATAATGAAGCGCATCACTATGGTTAAGCACCATCCATGCACGCAGTTGGCTCATTTATACGAGCATATGTTTCTGGCGACGGCGGCCGAATTCATGTACCAGCAAGGCCAGTACCAGCTAATCGACTACATGCTAGACGGACACACTTACCCTGGCGGCATTATCATTATTAAGAGTATTTGGCACTCGGTCGATGCCACGCGGTTAGCCAACAAGATATTAACCTTGCCAACTGATTTTGGCGAAATGGACAATGAGCCGGTTTCGCTAGCTCTGTACCATTTGCTGGCCGAAGAGCCAAACCAGCTATACGTTGCCGACAGCGGCCGAATGATGCACGAGTTAAGACAGCTTGACTCTCGGCCATGGCAAAACATCGATAATATCAAGCGGCTGAATAGCAGCACTAGCCAAATCAGCGGTATAATTTACTCGACTAACCAGCCGTCAGCAATTCCGCGCAAACTCTATATATCCTTTCAGCTAACTCAGCAATTCCGCCAGCAACGACCCGAAACGTTGCCGCTATTTTACGAATATGTACACTTTTTGAACTTATCAATCAGTCAAAAGCTTAGCCTCCAATTTGGCGCCTACACCGACGACAATCATATCAAATATCACGCCGAAGACATGTCTGTCACTAATACGCTGCATCTCAGTGTACAATCGGGACCAATCCAATTTGCTGACATTATCCGCTGCGTCCAGGCCGTCGCCCGGGATTTACGCTCGCCCGATCTGAATCAACGCTTTGCCGATTATTTGCATAGCATATCTTATACTGATGAGCCTTCGATAGCGCCCGACATCGACCGAATGCTGCTTGATTTAGGCATTTTGCTCGGTAGTGACGGCTGGCACGGAATTGCTACACCAGACAACGTAAACGATGTGGCGCAAGCAACGCAAATCATCGCTAAGTATGGCAATCAGAGCGAAGTGATTGAGTAGTCAAAAATTTTTACTAGAATGTTTTTATCTCGGGCTCGATCAATAGTAAACGTCGTGCCTCGGCTATTATTCACTCGAAAAGCTACTAGTTCATCCGCCAAGTCAACAATCTGACAGTTGCGCGCATGAAATGATTCGGCGTTGACTTCAGTGAACTCAGTGATATCGTGCACAACACCAGGCCTATTCCGGAAAATCTTTTGCAAAAGATTTTCCGTATCGACCGCATCGTCGTAGCGGCATTTGCCAGCTGCCGCTCGATCGTACAATGCTTGGCAATACAACTCTAATTTCACCGGTAGAAATATACTAAACCGCGACGCGTCCAAGCCGTTTTCATACGCCAGCCGAGCCGCCTCGTGATCGACACCAGTAGCACCGCCCGATACAATACCGCTGCCCTCAGCAATCTTCTGATCAACAAATCGCTCAATATCGCGGCAAATCGCGTCGTTCATTTTGCGGGTGCCAACAACCGCAAGCCAATTCATAGTATACGCCTCCTATTTGCCCCACGGTAAAGTAATATCTGCATCCATACCGCCTTCATGATAATCACTAAGATTTAAACCGTTTGCTTCCGCAGTTTGCTTAAGCTCTTTCAAAATAGCTTTTCGCTGTGCCGCTGCTGCCGCAAGCTCTCTTATCAGTCTGTCTATATCCATATCAACTTTCCTGAGTTCGCACGCCGCAAGCATACTCGCACGTTCAGGACTTTCATGGGACTTCCCAGTCTCTACACCCATATTTTTACCTTTTTCATCATATTATTCAGAGGCCATTCGCCAGCCTGGCTGCTTCTTTATTCGGCACTTCTGTTCAAATTATTGATTATTTCTAGAGATTCTGAAGGAATAGGAGCAGCAAGCGCGCCTGCCTCTCCAGCTTCTACGCGTTTTCTAGATCGTATAGCATATTTTTGGCCGTCTGATTATTTTTTCCCTGAGTCCCTACGACAGCATTTGGGTCTATGGAATTTACTCGATTTGCTAGATTTCTGAGCATAGCACGGCTTGCCGTCTCACCAATGCCTTGTACGGCTTCTACCGAAGGATTACCATCTTCATTTTTCTCCAAACCACGATTCACTATTCCTGCTATATCCAACCCTGGCACCCCAGCTAGCTTAGCAGTCAGTGGTGTCGGCATAGGATCAATTCTTGACAGCGATGACGCGCCACTAGGATATTCAGATGGAGCCGCTGTTAACAAGTATGGAAGTTCACTCATATTATTCTAATTTCCTTTCATATTGAATCATTTATCTTTTATAATGTCACAAAATTGTATTAATTGCAAAAATACACCGTCGAGGCGCCTAAAAAGTATTATTTGCTTTTCTTGCCTTTAGCCGATTTGCCTTTCTCTAATTTCGCAACCCGCTTCTTCAAATCACTCGGCTCAGACCATAGAAAAATCACCAAAACAAACAGTACTCCCGCTAGCGATAGCACTGTTTTATCCATGGCAAAATCCTTTCACTCTTAAGATTATTGCCAATAATTATAACAGGATTCAGCTAAAAGCCCTTGACATATTCTTCTAGTATTGATATATATATCAGCTTTTGTAATTGCAGAAGCCAGCGTCTCACTCAAGATCATTAAGATTGAGACACTCCACTTCGCGAGATAATCATTTCGCCCGACTCCAGAAGGAGTTACTATGGTTCGCAGCAGCAAGTGTCCCACCACTGGACTGAAGCGTAGCGTGTGTCTGTGTTCCAAGTGTATCACGAGACAGAACAACGCCATCCAGCGCAGTGGTAACCTGCGGAGAGACCGCAAGGGCACCAACCGTAGGGAGCACGACACTAAGGGTCGTAACTACCACGGTCGTAGCGGCAACGGCAAGCGGCGCTAGCCATTCCGACCCGGACAAGTCGATAAACTGTCCATATTCTCTGTGATAGTATATAGATGACATGCAACGAATCCTTATCTGCAAACAAGCTACTTCGCCCATTGAGGCGCATATCTACGAGCATTTAGCGATGACCAAATTAAAGCAGATTATGCAACAATTTGGATTATTACGACAAATTGATTATTTTGCGCTTGGTACGCACTATTCGGGTACAGGATTTGTCACTATTGATATTGATTTATATACAGAAGAAGCAGTTAATCTGGCGCATGATTTGCGGCAACTTCAAGCATTTACGGATAACGAATCTTTGAACCTAGCCATGAGTCAAATCACCGCAGAAAATGATTGTACGATTATTTGCAACAATCTTGATAGGCTCCAACATAACATAGCTAAATTAAACAAAAACGATTGGCAATCAATTGAAGAAATCGACCAGCCGCTTATTATTAGTCAGCTTGCCGAACACAAATTCCTGTACGAGAACGACAATCCTACTACGTCGATTAGTCGTATCTCTTGCGCCCTTAAGCAACCGCCAAATAGCGACGCGACGCTGCTAGCTTTATTTTATTATCTGGCTTTTGTCATTCATGGTACAGTATCCGACACAGCCAATGTTCGTTTGGGATATTATGATCTTAGTGAACATACTGAACGAATTAATAAAAGTACGTCTTGTATTTGCGACTTTGCCGCACTTAGCAATTTAGCAGACAGAGCCAAACTACGAGACATATACCATGAAGTTATCGGAAAAATGCTAGAAAAAGCAGCACTAACCCGCATTTCTCGCCGCATTAAATCCTTTTCGTACAACGACGGAAAAATGAACGTTCCAAATATCGATATGTACATTTCAGAAATCGGCATTGTTGCTGGTGAAAAAACTTGGCAGAAATTAGCAGAAGAAAAAACAATTACTAATTTACTAGATAAAATGATTCTTGAAATAGCCTAGAATCACTCTATGAAATGAAATATTAGGACATACACTGAACAGTACTGCTCTCTGCTTTCGCAATATCAATAGCATACACGCCAAGTTTTTCTTTACGCGGCGGGTAGATTTTCTGAAGAAGCCGAAGCGCTTCCGCTCTATCTTTGGCTTGCGGTACAATTTGCCGCCAGTCCTCAGCTGCCAGCATCTTAGCAAAATTATCGTAGATACGAATCGACTTAATCTGTACCGCGCCAGACTCATGACTAGCTTCTAGCTGCAATAGCTCGCCAGCCCGCAAGCGCTTGATACTGCCATAGCCAACGCGGACCTCCAAGGTTTTACGACCCGACATGATAGCGTCGTAATATGGCTTTTTAATCCTCATTTTTCGAGCGGGCGCAGCCTGATGATACTTAATATTACGAGCAAGCATGACTTGGCCGCTAGACTGTGTTTTTCGGCGACACCCCTTATGCAGTCGCGGTTTGGCGGTTTTGCCGCCAGAAACGGCACTCCTAAACGGTCTCGTGGATATATTTACTTTACGTGCAGTCACAATAGACCATTATAACAGACCTCTGCCTAACTAAGCCGAAAATGAAAAACATCTGATAGTACGCAACTACTAAATACTATTTCTCATACACCCGCAGGTACATGCCGTACAATTCTTTCTTGTATTTCTTGATGGCTTTGTCTTCTGGAGATATTAATTCGTGGCCAGCGCCGATATAAGCTGGCGTCGTTTCGTAAGTAAATTCGGCACCGCTGGCCTTAGCCATGCCTTCGGCGATATTCAGTGCCATGGTTTTATCAATCAAATCGTCCTCGCTGCCAATTATCAAGCCGAGATGCTTCAGGCCTTCAGCTTTCAAATCATTGCGATAATTCTGCTTGATAATGACATAATTTGCCAGCGCTCGGTACGACAAATTGCCGTCAAAGAATTGATCTGGCAGCAAATGGTTGCCATAGACATTGCGCAGCAGCGCCATTTGCCACTTCGGTGCTTTAGAAGCGTCTGGTTCATAGTACGGCGAGAGCAGTAATACCCGCGAGAATAGTCCATCGCCATATTGCGCCAGCCACGTTGCCAGCGTACCGCCGCCAGAATGGCCGATCGCGCCCAGCTCGTCGCCCAGGCCGCTGACTAGCCCGGCGCTGTCGCCCATGAACTTCACCAACTCGCTGGCGCGAACTTGCCCGTGGAGCTTATTGTCTTTCATGCCGTGATGCGGTACTCGCGGTACGTACACATTGTAGCCCGCCTGGTAAAACCAGTCTGCCAGCTCAACCATTCCTGAAGGTTCAGCGCTAACGCCGTGAAGAATCATCACCGCTCGGGCAGTTTTCTTGCCGTGAGTTTTCAAAATTGGCCGGCAATCTGGCCGCACCTCATTATTGGCGGTATCATCGGCAATGATTTTTTGGATATCTGCCACCGACTGGTTATAATCGCGCCGCTGGATATCGGCTTTTTGCAAGTCGGCACTACGGCTAGGCCACAGAAATGCCCAAGCCGCGAATCCTGCTATCAGCGCGAGTATCACGCATATTACGATTAGTATTATCTTTTTGCTACTGAGCGCTACAGACATTTTTACACCTTTCATAAGCGAACTTTGCTTTTTACTGGATGTTGATATCCAGCAAGGATTGCAGTATTGATAACCTTTATAACTTAATTATAGCATAAACCTTACAACACTCTCCTAAATAGTTATTGCATGATGCAGCAAACTGCTCTATCCTTAATTTGTGAGCACTATTACCCGTCGAATCGCCGCTGCTATTCGCGCTAATGAATTAATTATCTAGGTAAACACAGTGCTAGGTAAGAACCCGAAAGGCCACCAAATGACCAAAAAACTACTAGAAATCGAACGCAAACGCCAGCTAACCGGTGACGCAAAAGAATTAATCAAGCAGCTGCAAGAACTTGGTTTTGAACTGCAGAGTAATCTCCACGAAATCGATACCTACTATTCCCGGCCGGATGTTGACTTTATGCAGACAGTTGAATGCTTGCGGATTCGCCAGCGCGATGGTTTTGCTGAGTTGACTTACAAGCCAGCGACGACCGCTGCGACACATACGAAAAACGATGTGATCATTAAGCCAGAGACAAACCTGCCAATTCAACCCGAGGACGCGGCAATCGCCAAACAGCTGCTCTCCAACCTCGGCATGGTGCGGCTAGTCGAGGTCAACAAATACCGTCGCTCGTTCCAGTCCCCTGATTTTCCGCAAGCAACGGTGGCCATAGACGAAATCAAAGACGCTGGGACGTTCGTGGAAGTTGAGGTTTTATCAGATGATGAGACTAGTGCCCTAGCGATAATTAGTGACATTGAAACCAAGCTCGGCCTTGAGTCGGCAGAAGTTGTTACGCGGCCTTATCGGGATATTTGTATGGGACTGTAGCGTCACCTGCCTAGCTGACCAACAAGAAATGATACGTGGACGTTGATTATTTTTATTTCAGTATAGGCAAAAACGAGAGTAAATATACAGTTTGTTGGTTTAATCTATGTTCTAATAAAAATCTTCTTTGTCAAAAGACGCTAATGGTTGACATATTCTATTCTATTCTATATCATACACTCTAGGCTGAGATGCAGCCATCCTTGAGTAGACAGGAGATGATCATGCCGAACCGGCGCGATCTGAACG
>CALHTM010000003.1 GCA_938039975.1 uncultured Candidatus Saccharibacteria bacterium | reverse complement strand
CCACCTTTGACCACGCGGCTGACGCGGTCAATGTTGATTACCAATTCTTCAAACTCTTTTGGTGCGTCATCGCGCACATTTCGCCGGTCATCGCGGCGACCACCACGTGGATTTCGAGGTCGACGACCTTCTGCACGTGGGGTAGTATTTGCAGCTTGCTCTGCCATACTAAAACTCCAATCCTTCTTGGCGCGCAGCATCAGCCAAAGCCTTTAGGCGGCCAGCGTATTGACGACCATTGCGATCAAACACTACTGCGCTAATCTTAATTTTCTTTGCTTTTTTAGCAATTTCAGTACCGATAGCAGCACTTTTTTCAGTCATCGTGCCAGTCGCTTTTGTGCCAACTGTAGTTGCTGCAGCCAATGTCTTGCCAGCCACATCGTCAATCAATTGCGCGCTAACGTGCAAATTGCTAATAGTAACTGTCAAGCGTGGGCGCTCTGCCGTACCTGAAACCTTAGCGCGAACGCGGTTTTTGCGAAGAGCGCGGTTGAGCAGCTTCTTATTTTCAGCCATGATTACTTACCTGTCTTTCCTGCTTTACGCAAAATCTGCTCGTCGACGTACTTGATACCCTTGCCCTTGTATGGCTCAGGTTTCTTCAAGGCGCGGATTTCCGCTGCAACTTGGCCGACTTGTTGTTTATTGATACCGCTAACAACGATAATCATTTTTTCGTTGGTAACAGTTACGCCTTCTGGGGCTTTGTATTTGACTGGATGTGAAAATCCAAGTGCCATTTCTAGCTCGTTGTTGCTTGAGCTAACACGGAAACCGACACCGTTAACCTCTAGGCGCTTTTCATAGCCTTTGGTTACACCGATTACCATGTTGTTAATTAGCGCGCGCATCAGACCATGCTGACTACGGGCTACTTTGGACTCGTCCTTAGGATGTACCGTGACTTGTCCGTCTTCGACTTTCACCTCAACTGCTGGTGTGATGAATTGCTTCAATTCACCCTTTGGTCCTTTAACGACCACATCACCAGAGTCAACCGTGATTGTCACACCGGCCGGAATAATCACCGGCAGTTTTCCGATTCGACTCAGACTCATTACTCACCTTTCGTGTGATTTGATATTAACCCTGGTATTTTAGCATGGATTAGGGGTGAAATGCAAGGTCTTTGATCGTTCTGCTTAGTTACCGTACGGAATGAGCAGAACAATCGCCAAAATGCCGAGAGCAATATATGTTGCTAGCGCAGCTTTGGTCAAATACGGCTCTTTCATATCGTAGATTTTACTCACTTCGTAATAATCCCATAGCCGCCAACCAGAGATCATTAAAAGAATACCAGCGAAGATACTTAAATAGCCGCTGACATCAATATGCCAAAGAAAGTTTGATGCATCAACTAGGGCAATGAATGTAGCCGTCCCCATTGTCGACCAAAAGCGTATCTGGGGTTCTCGTCCGACAGCAATAAAGCAGGCAGCGGCGACCATGATTAACTCAACGAGAGGATTTTGCATAAATAGCACCTGAATATAATAACTGGGAACTCCCTGCCTGGGGTCAGCACTGCCGATAAGCCAGCCTATTCCGTATAACAGTGGTACCATAACGACAATAGATAACAATAAGGGCAAAAAATCAACGGTGAAGACATCTTTAACAGTTATTTCTGCTTGGTTTGACGTCTTTGTCATATGGAGGAAGCTACGCATATGATTACAGTATAGCAAAATATAACTCTTAAATATCGTAAACGTCTATCTCGATCGCCTTAAGTATCTGCCCGATTAGCGTATTGTCTGCCATCTTTAGCCACCCTTTACCACCAATAACACAGCCGCCGAGAATTGAATTCAACGTAATTAGCTGAAGTCAATAAGTTTCGATGGATATTTAAGCGTGATGATGAGCCGGGACTGACAATTACTATTGATGAGATTAGCGATGCAGGTATTTTCATAGAAACGGAAATCATTAGTGGAGATAAAGAGTCTGCCTTGCGGCGAATTGAGGATATTGAAGCGCGGATAGGAGTTCAGGAGTTTGAACTCATTACTGGGCCGTATCGTGATATTTGTATGGATGCGCGGTCTACAGAGAATAATTTACTATAGTGGATGTGTAAGTTGAGAGGGTTGGCGGCTAGCTTTGTATATCTTTGAAAGGTTGTCAACCAGCGTAGAATCCAACTTTTCTTGTTTGATCTCATGAATATCGAAATAGTTAAAATTTGAAACTTCATCTGTTTTACGAGGTGCCGTTAATAGAGTAACTTCGTAGGCAATAATCAGAACAGGGTCATCGAACTTTGTATTCCAAGTTGGAATAATCAAGGGGTTTTCTGCAGCGACTTCGATATCTGTTCCTAATTCTTCCAGGAACTCTCGTTTCAACGCTTCCGTAACATCCTCACCATGTTCCAGACCGCCGCCAGGAAGATCCCATGAGTCACTCCTCTCTTGAACAAACAGTAGTTTGCCTGAAGAATCACGTACCAATCCCTTGACTACTACCCGATATGCTGATTTTATATTCTTCAATCTTTCAGTCATTTTGTGATAAAATTTTATCATAAAAATAAGGTAATAGTATGACTAAGATTGTCGCAAAAGCGCTGGTGCGGAGTTCTGAAGGGTTATGTTTGGTACTACATAGAGGTAATACGCATCCGCGGTTCCCTGGGCATATTGATTTTCCTGGCGGAGAGGTTGAGCCAAAAGAAACGCCAGAGGCGGCAGTAATGCGCGAAATACAGGAAGAGACAGGACTATCCGTTAATCCAAATAAATTGAAGAAGCTATTTGCCAAACAATACCGGCAAACGACGCATATGTTATTTGAGGCAAAGCTCACCGAACCGGACGCGAAAGTCGCTTTAAGTTGGGAACATAAAAGCTACCGATGGATAACACCGGAGGAGTTGAAGTCCCTGCCTAAATTCTCAGACGCCGACCCGTACTATACAGACGTAGTAGATTATCTAGCTAACTGACAAGTCCTTTCTCCTTGAGTGTAGCGTCAATTTTGGTTCGGTTGAAGCCGCGAATGATTACGCCATCGATGTCGGTGACAGGTATGCTGCTAGATTTGTCGCCAACTTTAGCGAGGAGTTCATCCATTGCACCCTCATCTTCGTCGATGTCGCGAACGGTGTACTTGACGCCTAATTTGTCTAAGTATTCTTTTTCGGTTTTACAGTACGCGCACCACGTGGCGCTGTAAATGATTACTTGATTATCTTGATCGTCTTGATTGTTTTGGTCGTCTCGATGACTCGTCTGGTCGTCCATAATTATCCCCCTTCGTTAATTACAATCATTATATACACAACATCTAGCGTATGCAAGCTATTTATCGGCGCTAGATGTACGGCTAGTCAAATACCACCCACCGTCAGCTGGCGATTGATAAATGTCAAGCTCGAGGTCGAGGTGGTATTTTTGCAGCTCTTTGATGGCGTTTAGGGCGGCTTGCCGGCTAGCGAAACGTTTCTTTTGCGGCGCGCGAGCGCTTTTGTTTTGGTACGGTGTATGTTTAGGGGTGCGGTTTCGTCTAGGCATAATGTCTTAAATTATACACTTTACATATAGCGGCTCATACTGCTACAATAGCGCTATGACCAGTGGGGCTGACAATACCGCCGAGACGCGGACTTCTGATAATACTGTATCTCGAGAAACTTTTACATCGTTAGGGCTGGCTATGGTCGGCGTGACGTGGAGGATGTATGTACCGATGCTTGGCTTGTTTTTTGCTGGCTTGTGGCTGGATAGTTTATTTAATAGTAAGCCGTGGTTGATGTTCATCGGGTTTGCGGTAGGCGCGGCCGCCGCAGCGATTTTGGTGCGGCAACAGATAAAAAAGGTTAATAAGAAATGATGTTCGCGGCGCTACCCCATATATCGGTCAAGGCCGACGAAGTGTTTTCGATCGCCGGTTTGCCAATAACTAATGCTAATCTGGTTGGCATTCTAGGATTGGTGCTTCTGGTGTGGCTGATGTTTCGTACGCGGGCAGCGGTGCTTAGCCGCAAAAAATCAAACTTCGCAACGCGCTTAACTCTTTGGTGCATAGAAGGATTGTATAAGACGGTCGGACAAGTGATTCCTAACCAAAAGTGGGCTCGCCGAGTGGCGCCGCTGGTAATGACGATGTTTTTCTTCATAGCCGGACAATATTGGCTCGGTTTGCTACCGATTGTTGGGCCGATAACTGTCGGCCATACGCCGCTGTTCCGCGGTCAGGATGCCGATTTGAATATGACGTTTGCGCTGGCGACGGTAACTATCGTGATGGCGCAGGTGTATGCTGCGCGCGAGCTGGGTTTTGTTGGTAATCTGAAGCGTTACTTCGTTAATCCGTTGCGCGATCCGATTATGTCGTTTGTTGGTATTCTGGAGCTGGTGGCGGAGTTTTCGCGCTTGCTTAGTTTGTCGTTCCGCCTGTTCGGCAACGTGTTGGCGGGCGAAATACTGATCGCTATGATTGCTTATCTAGCACAAGTTGCGATGCCTGCAGTTCTGCAGCCATTTTATATTTTTGAGCTGTTTATCGGCGGTATTCAGGCTTATATTTTCTTTATGCTTTCGACAGTGTTTATATCGCTCGGTTTGGCGCATCACGGCGGTGATGAGGAAAAACAAACGCATGATGATTCTTCGACTTCTTCCGGCATGAAATTAACGGCCGAGGGAGTAAAATAAATTTAGGTAATAACTAAACCATAAGGAGAAAAATATTATGGAAACTATAGCATTTACGCTAGCTTATATCGTCCCTGCATCGTTTGCAGCTATCGGCTGTAGCTGGATTGGCGCTTCGGCGATGAAAGCTGCTGGCCGCAACCCAGAAAAAATCAACGATTTGCGCACGATGATGATTCTCGGTATCTCGTTTATCGACGCTCTGGCGATTATCGGTTTCGTGGCAGCTATTGTTGGCAAAGTGATGTAAGGATTCGCGCGCGTGAATAACTTGCACTACTTTGCATCGGCTGGAGCTGGAAGCGATAGCCTATTGGGGCCGCTAGGAATTGATTGGCGGTTGTTCGTGCTGCAAACGGTTGCTTTTGCGGTCTTGCTGCTAGTGCTGAAAAAATGGGTTTATCCGCCTATTCTGGCCATGCTTGATGAGCGCGACGAGTCTATCAAAGAAGGTTTAGAGGCTGCCGAGCAAGCCAAAAAAGCGGCAAGCGAAAGCGAAAAGCGCACGGCCGCTATGCTGAAAAAGGCCCAGCAAGAGTCGCGAACTATTGTTGCTACTGCCAAGAATGAAGCGGCTGAAATGGTTGCTGAAGCCGAACAAAAGGCCAAGAACCAAGCCGATTCTATTCTCGAATCGGCTCGCAACGACGTCAGAGCAGAAGTTGCCCAGGCCAAGAAGGATTTGCGCGACCAGATGGTAGACCTAGTGGTCGATACAACCAGGAAAGTTACGCTGGATACGGTCGATCCAAGCAAAGACACTAGCTTGATCAAAAAACAGCTAGAGGAGATCAAATAGCGTGGCGGCCAGTACTATATCGCAGCGAAGATTAGCGGCGTATGTGGCTGGCCAATTGCTTGCAAGCGGCGATAAGAAGCGTCTTATCAAAGAGTTAGCAGCCTATTTGATCGAAACTGGCCGCGTACGCGATCTCAATCAAGTGGTGGCGGCTATTGAAGAGGCGCTAGCGTCGCGCGGCGCTGTTGTAGCGACGGTTACGACTGCTCGTCCGCTCTCGCCAGAAAATAAGCAAGCAATTGTTAAGCAATTTACGCCGACTGGCGCCAAACTATATATTCGCGAACAGATTGACCCGAGCGTTATCGGCGGTTTCAAGATTGAATTGCCTGGCAGCCAGTTTGATGGCACAGTGATACATAAACTAACAACCCTCAAGGGTATAAAGTAAAGGAAAAGAATGGCTGATATTACAGTGACAGAGTTGTCGGACGAACTGCGCCAGGCGATTGCCCAGCTCGAGGTGTCTGAAGGTTTAGAAAAAGTTGGTATTGTGACTCGCGTGGGCGACGGCGTGGCGTGGGTGCATGGCTTGCGCGAGGCTGGTTATAGCGAAGTTTTGGAGATCCAAACAGCCGAGGGCGTGGTTGAAGCCTTTGCTTTGAACTTGATGGAAGATGAAATCGGCGCGGTGCTGCTAGGCAGCGACCAAGGTGTTTCCGCTGGCGATAAAGTCAAACTAAAAGGCGAAGTGCTGAGCGTACCGGTCGGCGAAGAGCTGTTGGGGCGCGTAGTTAATCCGCTGGGCGAACCGCTTGATGGTGGTCCAGCGATCAAATCAAAGCAGCGCGGTCTGGTCGAGCGCGAAGCTATCGGCGTAATGGGTCGCAAGTCAGTTCACGAGCCGCTGATGACGGGCATTATGAGCGTCGATGCGATGTTCCCGATTGGCCGCGGCCAGCGCGAGCTAATTATCGGCGACCGCCAGACTGGCAAAACCGCCATTGCGCTTGACACGATGATCAACCAAGCCCGCCAGAAAACCGGCGTGGTCAATATCTACGTAGCGGTCGGCCAGAAGCTCAGTAAGATTGCTCGCCTAGTCGAACGCTTGAAATCTGAAGGTGTGATGGATCAGACTATCGTGGTGGCGACTAGTCCGAGCGACCCGGCTTCTCTGCTCTATCTGGCGCCATATGCTGGTACCGCTATGGGCGAATATTTCCGAGATAATAGCAAGCACGCCTTGATGATTTATGATGATTTAACCAAGCATGCAGTCGCTTACCGCCAGATGTCGCTGCTGTTGCGCCGTCCGCCAGGCCGCGAGGCGTTTCCGGGCGACGTGTTTTACTTGCATTCGCGATTACTGGAGCGATCGGCTAAGTTGTCGGACGAACTAGGTGCTGGCAGCTTGACTGCTCTGCCGATTATCGAGACGCAAGCTGGTGATATTTCCGCTTATATTCCGACCAATGTTATTTCTATCACCGACGGCCAGATATTTATGGAGACTGATCTGTTCTACCAAGGTATTCGCCCGGCGATTAGCGCAGGTTTGTCGGTGTCGCGCGTCGGCGGTGCGGCTCAGACTAAAGCGCTGAAGAGCGTCAGCGGCAACCTTAAACTTGGCCTCAGCCAGTTCCGCGAATTAGCTAGTTTCGCACAGTTTGGCAGCGATCTCGATGCCGAGACCAAGGCGCAAATTGAACGCGGCCAGCGTCTAACTGAATTGCTTAAACAGCCGCAGTATCAGCCGATGAGCGTCTGGGAGCAAGTTGTTAGCATCGTTGCGGTTAGCGAGGGCTATTTTGATGAAGTTCCAGCCGCCAAGATTAAAGACGCGCAGGCCGACTTGCTGGCTCGCTTGTGGACGAACCACAAAGCTGAAATGAAAGCGCTAAACCGAGGCGATAAAAAATTTGGCGAGGACAAATCTACCGCCAAGATTGTCAAGGACGCGGCGTTAGCAGTTGCTAAAGGATTTGAGGACTAACTAGATGCCGTCGACTCAGCAGCTTAAATCGCGTATTCGTTCGGTCAAGAACACTCGGCAAATCACCAAAGCTATGCAGATGGTGGCAGCTAGCAAAATGCGCCGCGCTCAAGAGGCGACCAAAAGTTCTCAAGCCTATACGGTAGCAGCACGCGAATTACTAGCGTATCTAGCGCAGCAAGGTGCGACCGATAACCACCGTTGGTTTGTGCAGCGGCCGGTCAAAGCGCGCCTGCTGATTGTGGCAGCAAGCGACAAAGGGCTGGCTGGTGCTTATAACGCTAATATCATCAAGACTTATCTGCACGAACTGCATCAAGATGACCAATCGGGCATCGCTAACAAAACTATCGCTATCGGCCGCAAAATAGCTCAAGCAGCAACGCGCATCAAGGATACTGAAATCGTCGGTACCTACGAGGATTTGCCCGACCGCGTGCCAGGTGCGCAGTTTCATGCTATTCTCAACACTGCCAAAGACATGTTCGAGGCCGGTACTGTCGATGCTGTCGACGTGATTTTCACGCGCTTTGTTAGTAGTATGACGCAGAAAGCTGATATCGTTCGCTTGTTCCCTGCCGGTTTTGTGCCCGACGATGAAATTAGCGATGACATCCGCGAAGCTAAGTTTGAGCCAAGTCCTAAATATATCATAGATGATATAGCTTACCGGCTGATTAGCGCTCGTTTGTATCAAGCACTGCTTGACTCGCGTGCTAGCGAACATAGCATGCGAATGCTGGCGATGAAGAACGCCACTGATAACGCTAGCGATTTGGTAGCCGACTTGACGCTAGAAATGAATAAGGAACGCCAGAGCGCAATCACCCAAGAACTGACCGAGATCAGCGCTGGCGTGGAGGCGATGCAATGATAAAAAAAGGAGTTACTATGAGTAAAAACCAAGGGAAAATCATCCAAATCATGGGCGTGGTGGTCGATGTTGAGTTTGATGATGGCTCGTTGCCAGAAATATACGAAGCGTTGACAGTCAAGCGCGGCCAGCAGACGATTACGCTCGAGGTAGCGCAGCATCTCGACCAACAGACAGTACGAACGATTAGTCTGCAAAACACCGACGGATTGCACCGCGGCCAAGTTGTTACAGCGACTGGCGCGCCGATCAGCGTACCTGTTGGCGAAGATACGCAAGGCCGCATGTTTAACGTAGTTGGCGAACCAATCGACGGCCGCGAGATTGCCAAGAGCGCTAAGCGGGCACCAATTCACCGCCAACCGCCGGCGCTGACTGAGCAGTCCAACAAAACTGAAATCCTCGAAACCGGTATCAAAGTTATCGACTTGATCGCGCCGCTAGCCAAGGGCGGTAAAGCTGGTTTGTTTGCTGGCGCCGGTGTTGGCAAGACAGTTCTTATCCAAGAGCTGATTAACAATATTGCTAAGTTTCACTCGGGTAACTCGGTTTTTGCGGGTGTTGGCGAGCGAACCCGCGAAGGCAACGACCTCTATTACGAGATGAAAGACGCGGGCGTGCTGGACAAGACTTCGCTAGTATTCGGCCAGATGAACGAACCGCCTGGAGCTCGTTTGCGCGTGGCGTTATCGGGCTTAGCGATTGCCGAGTCCTTCCGTGATGAAGGTAAAGACGTGCTGCTATTCATCGACAATATCTTTCGCTTTACCCAAGCGGGCGCCGAAGTCTCAGCGCTATTAGGCCGCTTGCCAAGTGCGGTCGGCTACCAACCGAACTTGCAGCAAGAAATGGGCGCCCTGCAAGAGCGTATTACTAGTACCAAAAAAGGTTCAATCACCTCTGTCCAAGCCGTCTACGTACCGGCTGACGACTTGACCGACCCAGCACCAGCGACCACTTTTGCCCACCTGGATGCCACTATCGTGATGAACCGTGCCTTGACAGAAATTGGCATCTATCCTGCCGTGGACGTGTTGGATTCCAGTTCCAACTCGCTTGATCCAGAGATTGTCGGCGAGGAGCATTATGCGGTGGCTCGTGAAGTCCAGCGCGTGCTGCAGCAATATAAAGAGCTGCAGGATATCATCGCTATTCTCGGTATGGAGGAGTTATCAGACGATCAAAAGCAAACTGTGGCACGGGCTCGCCGCTTGCAGCGCTTCTTGGCGCAGCCGTTCCATGTTGCCGAGCAATTCACTGGTAATCCGGGTAGCTACTTCAAATTAGAGGATACTATCAAGGACGCTAAAGACATTCTCGACGGCAAATACGATGACAAGCCAGAAAGCTGGTTCTATATGTCGCCAGTGCCGCTCAGCGAGAAGAAGGACTAAGCTCGAGATGATGCAGTTTCAGCTAATTACGCTAGCTGGCGTTAAGCTCGACGAGCCAGTCTACGAGGTGATGATACCAACTACCGAAGGGCAAATCGCAGTTTTTCCGAGTCACGAACCGCTAGTAGCAGTGGCGCAGCCTGGCGCGGTAGCGGTCCGCCGCCAGAAAACCGACAGCGATGACCAACTGGAATACTTCGCGATTAGCGGCGGCGTGGTTGAAATCAACCAGCAGCGCGTGCGGATTTTAGTTGACGAAGCCGAACACGGCGACGATATCGTTGAAGCCGAGACTCAGGCCGCTCTCGAGCGCGCTCTCAAGATGCGCGATGAGGCTCAGGATCAGGTTGAGCTCGAAAAGGCTCACCAGCTGGTCGATCGCCACCGCGTACGTTTGCACGTGGCTGGCTTGCGCCGCCGCCATCGCCGGCGATAATTACGACTGTCTATGCTCTGTTATCGCCAGATGGCGATAGTATATCGTCGATTGTTGCTGCTATGCAGTCCACGGCCTTATGCACTTCACGCCGTAGGTGGTCGCGCGGGAACATATTCGGAATTTCCTCGCGATATGGTGCTAGAAAACAATCTAGTATTTGCTCTTTGGATGCTACTGGTTTGCGCGTATCGAAATATGATAGCGAGCCTATATATGTTTTAAGGTCTCCAGTAAAGTCTCGCGGGTTGTTTCGTTTCTTAGAGCTAGTTATATCAATAATTCGCGGTTGAAGTCCGGTGTCATAGGCAGTGTTCTGGACTTGATAATCACCATGTTCATAGCCTAAGTCGTGCAAAATTATTAAGCCTCTAGCAGCACAGCCTAGCGCCCAAGCTACAGTACCATCGTCTAGTTTTTCACTTTTATACAAAACATTATCAAAGCTTGTTACGCCTTCTTCAAATTCAGTGATGATAGATAGATTGCTACTGCCATCACTCCTACCTATGTTTGCAAAACCTATTGGTTGGAATGTTAGTCGTCGTTGATCGTGACTGTTGATGTCGGTGGCAGTACGGAGCTCCTGAGCTGCGAGACTAGGTATATCTAGCGGCTTGATAGCCACGGGTTGTCTTGCTAAGGTGTCGTCTTCACTTCCGCCCTTGCCGTGTATCGTCATGTCCGCAAACCAAACCCCAAAGAAACTTTCGCGGCGACCTTCGCTATAGTCAGGACGCACAGTTAGATGCGCAGTATTCGATAGTTGCTCGGGCGTTTCGGTTTCGGTAATGAGCAATAGTTGGTTGGTGCTTAGCTCGCCTAGTTTCCGAGTTAAGCCTCTACCTTTTTGGGTCTGTTCTGGTGTTATAAAATTCGTACTAAGGTTTAGACGCTCTTCCATCTTTTTATTATAACATAAATACTATACATTTTCAAGTAGTTGGCGGACTTCGTCGGTGTTTTTGGTGCGCATTAATTGGTCGCGCAGTTCCTTGGCGCCGTCGAAGTCGCGGATGTAGATTTTGAAGAAGCGTTTGAGGGTTTCGAAGGGGCGGCCGAGGGTTGGCTGGTAGTGGTCAAAGAGGTCGAGGTGGTAATGGAGTAAGTTGATAAGATCCTTTTTGTTATTATCGCTCCCGTCGTCGCCGTATGCGACGGCACGTAGGTCGCTAGACGCGGGTCCTGTCAGTCGGTCCGCCCCTTCTTCTGAAAAATCAGAGATTTGTTCAGAAGCGGGCGCCGCCCCGCCGACTGCCACCCGCTTATCTTCAATGCCCGACGATAATTCCCTTTCTCTGAAGCAAAACGGATCGCTAAAAACTCCCCGTCCGATCATCAGGCCGTTGATGCCGGGGTGCTGGCGGGCGAGCTCCTCGCCGTGAGCGCGGTTGCGGATGTCACCGTTGATGGTTAGCAAGGTTTGCGGGGCGATTTCGTCGCGTATTGCAACAATGTTGCTGATAAGTTCGTAGTGCGCCGGGACTTTGCTCATTTCTTTTTTGGTGCGTAGGTGGATGGTTAGATTGGCGAGGTCTTGTTGCAACAATGTTGCAATCCAGTCATGCCACTCATCGACCCGGCTGTAGCCCAAGCGGGTTTTGACGCTGACTGGTAATCCAGCAGTTTTGGCGGCGGCGATGGCGGCAGTTGCTATCTCTGGCCGGCGGATCAGCGCTGCTCCCCCGCTTTTGATGGCGGATTTGGCGGGGCAGCCCATGTTGATGTCAATGCCGTCAAAGCCGAGCTCCATACAGTGAGCGGCAAATTGCTCCATGTCGCCCGGCTCACCGCCCCAGATTTGGGCGACCAATGGATGCTCATCGTCGGTCTTGACGAGCCGCCCAGCGATGGCTTTGTCTCCGGCGTGCACCCAGCCAGTGGCGTTAGCGAACTCCGTGAAAAACACGTCGGGTGCGCCCGCCTGCTTCACGACATGACGAAATACCACGTCAGTGACGGCTTCCATCGGTGCCAAGATGAAAAATGGCTGCGGTAGGTTGTCCCAAAATGATGTCATCTCTGTTATTTTATCACAAAAAGGAAAACCCCTCACTGGCGTCATTGACAGTGAGGGGTGGCGGGCTCGAGCGGTTCTGCTCAGAATCGTCCTCTGCGTTGAGGGCAACTCTACGAGTGAATCTCGCGAGCCCTGGTTGTGAGGCGAGCGGGATAATGCTCTAGCCTCTAAGTTTAAGAACGGCAGCGATCCAGGCACGCAGATTCCGTTCCGATGGTAGACCAGGTCGTTATCGGTTTTAACGACCCTCATAGTGCCTACCATTCCGCTGACAGCATACCACCCGGAGGTGAGGATGGTATACGTGTCGCCTGTAGCGGAGGTATAGGGGCGGACGGACGCCCTTTGCTGGCCTGGTGCCAGCGGTTCTCGGGGTGCACGCCCCGAGCCGTCATTCGTGAGTGTAATTACTTCACTTCCTAGGAAGCAGCCTACCCTCCTTGGCAGCACGTGCGTCGCTACCGACACTGTTCGTACCAGCTACCTTAGCAGCGCGCTCGTTCATTTCGCGCTGCTCGGTGGTGGGGTTGCCAGCCTGAACGGCTTCAGCTGCGCGGCGATACGCAGCTGTGGACCTGTCGGAGAAAAAGCCCACGAGGTTTTCACCTCCTTTCCGCCCCATCTAGAGGCAAAAAGGAGCGGAAACTATTTTAAATAGCGCTTCCGTGCAGGAGCGCTACCATGACCCAGTTTCTCACTGAGTCTAGTCTCGCTCCATGAACAAAAGCATACCAATATTAGGATAAAATGTCAAATAGATTTGTTAAAATTACGGCATAAAGCGATGATTGGCGAAAATCAGCTTGTCGAGTAACTAATTTCGGCTATTCGCGAGCTAGGTATTTATTTGATATCAAATCTTTCTCGAATTGTATCATTCCCTGGTAGCTTGCTTGGTAGCTGCTGATGTCTGGCAGCTCTAGCGTAGTGATACAACGCCAAACAGCGGCGATTAGGCGTTGAAAATCGGCTAGTTCGTCGCGACTAAAGCGGTCGTCAAGCTGGTAGATGTCGCCGCGGGAGTCTGGTTCGACAAACTGCAGTATGGCGCCGCCGAAATCGTATTTCGCGTAGTCGCGCGAGTTAGCGCAGAGCAGCTCGTAGAACATTAGCTGCTGGCGGTATTTGTGGAGCTTGATTTTTTCATAGTCTGATTTGCCAGTCCACGAAGTTGACGGCTTGCCAGTTTTGTAATCGGTGACGGTGATAGTCTGATTGTCGATGTCGACTAGGTCGAGCGAACCGGTCAGGCGGGCTTGGCCGAGAACGACACCTTGCCCGGCAAAACTAAGCTCGGGTTTTTGCGACGGCGCAAAAGTGTCGTATTTGGCGGTGAGAAAGACTTCGAGCGCCTCAATGCCGCGCTTGCTATACAATGCCAGATCAGCGTCGCTTAAATTTTGCTGGTGTAGTAGACGGATGAACTCGCCGGTGATGTCTTCGATTGGTTTACGAGTGCCGCTGGCCGCTAAATGGCTGTGCGCGTGCTGCAGAACGGTGTGAATCAGGGTGCCGTAGATGGCGTTGGCGCTTTTGGCCTGCGGGAAGCGCAACAAATTATTTAGCAAAAAGTTCTGCGGGCCACCGCGAGTGATGTCGATAAAGTTATTGAGGTGCGTGATAGATAGCTTGTAATTTTCGAGCGTTGGCGCTAGCAGCTCTTTCATGGTGCGGTTGATCGGCGCAGTCAAGCGGTCGTGCCAGGCGATTTCGCTTTGCTCGGCGAGCGCGGCGGTGCTGCTTGGCTGGCGGTCAATTTCTTGCAAATTGGTGCCAGCCAGAAAACTAGCTTTGAGTGTGTCTTTGGCGGTGTCGTCGCTGCGGGCATAGCTCAGGTAAAGCTGGCGTTTGGCGCGGGTCATAGCTACGAAGTACAGGCGGATGCGTTCGTTGTAACTGTCGGCGTTGGGCGAGATAGCTAGGTTCTCGGGGTAATTGATTAAGCGGCTGCGGCTGCGCACACGTTCGCCCCACATCGAGTCGATTGAGTTGATGACGTAGACGGTGTCGAACTCTAGGCCTTTGGATTTGTGGGCGCTCATTAGGTTGATGGCATTTTGAGCAGTTTCGCTGGCACGCCGAATGCTAACGACAGGGATATTAAGTTGGCGGTAGGTGTCGATTAGCATCAAGAAGTCGCTGGCTAGCAGCGTGCCGTCTGGCGCGCCCTCGCGCAATTTACTGCGCAAGGTTTGCAGCGCTTCCAAGGCAGTTAGGTAAGTATCGGGTGAACTGCCAAGAATATCGCTGTTAAAATAATATTGGTAGAACGGCGAGATAAAGGCGTTGCGGTGCGATTTGGTCGGTTTGCGCACGGCGTCGTTATCATCATCGGTGTCGTCGTTGGCTGTGTAGTTTTGTGGTACGCCGATGAGCGTATCTAGGAAAGTTTCGAGCGGCTCGGTCAGGCTAGCCTTGGCGCGGTCGAGCAGCCACTTGGCTAGCGGCTGAAAAGTCGGCGACGTCAGCATCGCTTCAAGCCAGTTGGTGCGGTTGCGGTAGGCTTGCAAACTTAGCCGCCAGATAGCTTCGCTGTCAAAGCCGAACATTGGCTGAGCTATCAGCTCGGGCAGCAGGCTGTTGGCTTCGTCGTGCTCGCCTGCTGCAATATCGACGCAAACGCGCGTCATTAGCTCTAGTAGCTGGATGCGCTCGTCGTCGAGAACATTATCGCGGCGCTCGTAGTTAACAGCAATACCAGCGTGGTTCAGATACGGTAGCAGCGCAATCAAATCGCTGTGGCGCCGAGCAATGACGGCGATTTCTGATGGTTTTATACCTTTTGTGATATTTTCTTGGATTGATTCGGCGATCCAGGCGAATTCCTCCTGGCGGCTTGGCAGCGCGGATAGCGTGACTTGGCTGTTAGTGTCGTTAGTATGTGCTTGCAACTGCTTGTCGATATCCATAGATGTTTCTAGGCGTCCGCTAGCCTGAACGATAATTTCACGGGCGCGGTCGAGAATGGTTTGCGACGAGCGGTAGTTGTCGGTCAAAACGACGCTAGCGTGATCTGGGTAGCGCTTGCGGAAACGATGGATGTTGCCGACATCGGCGCCTTGAAAACTGTAGATTGCTTGATCATCGTCGCCTACCGCCATGATGTTTGGCGCATCGCCGTGCGGCGTATCTGTTAGGTTGAAGAGAATGCGCAGTTGCGCTAGGTTGGTGTCTTGAAATTCGTCGACCATGATGTATTGGTAGCGCTCTTGCAGATTGAAGCGCAGGTCTGGATACTGCTCAATCGCTTGCACGACGTTCAGAATCATGTCGTCGTAGTCGAATAGCTCGGCTTGGCGCATTTCGGCGAGATAACGGTCGTAGATCGGTGCGACAGCACGTAATTTTGCGTGGCGTTTGCGGTCTTTGAAGACGAACTCGCCGCGAGCGTCCTTTTCGAGCCAGGTGTTGCGCCAGGCGGTGATCGGCGTTGTTTTGCCGCTAGCGACTGCTTCGTCGAAAGCGCGCGCCATACTTAATGCCAAAGCGTCAGCTAGCGGCGCAATAGCTGGCGGCAATTGCGGCGCTGGCAATTCGGCGATTTTGTTGGCGATTGGCGGTAGTAGAGCGATAGTGGTTTTGCTGATGCGATTAGCGAAAATAGCTGTGAGCTCTGGCTCAACAGCGTCAAGTAGCTTTTCGTTGCTATCAATGATTTGCAGCAGCTCGCTGCTAGATAGGCCGGCCTGCTTTAGCTCGCTTATTACTTGCGCCGTGTCGCGCAGATGCGTGAAATCGCCGTTCATTTTGCTGGCTAGCGGATTATTGTAGTCGAGCTCCTCGAAAATATCAGTTAGAATCGAGTAAGTGGCCACTTCGTCGGCTGGTGAAAAATCAGCGCCGCGATAAAAATACTCGCTATGGTGGTTGATTATTTCGGTGCCGAAACTGTGAAAAGTTTGGATTGCTACTTTGTAAGCATCGGTACCAATGATTGACGCTAGACGCGCCCGCATGGCGTTAGCGCCGCTATCGGTAAAAGTCAGGCAGAGAATATTTTCGGGCAGCGTGTCGGTGGCGCGCAAAATGTTAGCGGCGCGCATGCTGAGTAGCTCGGTCTTGCCAGTACCCGGGCCAGCGACGACTAGCAGCGGCCCGTCGATAGTATCAACGGCCTCTTTTTGAGCAGAATTAAGCTTATTGTAGCGAGTTTTGAACTTTTCCATCTATCTCATTGTAGCGCAAAGCTCGGTAAATGCCCTAATGTTTTATGGTATAATTTGATTGTGAATAATGATTTCTTTGACGATGCTGCAATCGAGCAAATAGCCAAAGACCGCTTTGGCGTGTCCTTAGAGGTGAGCACGGTGGTGGCGCGGCGGATTGATTGCGGACAAGCTGCTTTGGCGACTTTTTTTCTCTCGGCCAAGAAGCAGTTATACTGCTACATCGAAGGCTCGTCGCAGCTGACGCTGGGTGATATTCGCAAGATGGCGGTGCGTATGGGTGTGCGGCCCGAAATATTTTTTCCGCCGAAAGGCCAGCCGCAATATTTCGAGGAAATTGCCCGCGATATGTTCGTCAAGGTCTATCCAGGCCGGCGCGATATCAGCCAGGACGACTTGCGTTTCTATCGGACGCTGGTGCCGTATTGTCCGGCGCTTTTCTTGGTCGAGGAAGTCAAAAATGGCACCATTTATTGTGCTGATCATGATGCAAGTTCTGGCTGGCGGCCGGCAGCGAAGTTTGTCTATCGGAGGCTCCGAACGAGTTAAATGCGGGATTATTTAGATATTATTCGCCGTAATTTGATGTCGCCAATTGTCATTGCGATTTTTTTGTTGGCGCTAGCGCTGTTGTACGCTGGCGAGCGGCGCGATGCTTGGTTTATGTCGGTAGTGATTGCTGTCAATACAATAATTGGTATTGTTCAGGAAGTTCGCGCCAAGTATGCTCTCAAACAGCTGGAGTTAATGAGCTCGCCGCGAGCACGATTAGTCCGCGGCGATGAAGTTGCAGAAGTGATGTACGATGCCTTGCAGGTTGGAGACGAGATTTTGCTCGAGGCTGGCGATGAACTGCCAGCGGACGGCGTAGTTTTATCGGCGCGCGGATTAGAGGTCAACGAGAGCATGCTGACTGGCGAATCGGCCTCAATTGATAAGAAGAAACATGATGAAGTCTACGCGGCAACCACGGTGATAGCGGGCAGCGCACGAGTGCGAGTGATGGCGGTTGGCGATGCCACCAAAGCGGGTGCAATCAGTGCTACACTCAAGCAGTATATGCCGCGCTTGACGCCGCTACAGCAAGCGATTCAGAATGCGATTACTTTCTTGACATATTGCGCGATTGTATTGTCGCTTCTGGTTTTCGCGCGCTACCGTATTGCTGGCTTCGAGTCGGTGCGAATTCTCAAAACGATTATCACCAGTGCTATCACCATCGTGCCAGAGGGGTTGCTGCTGGCTAGCTCGCTGCTGCTGGCGTTTGGCTCGCTAAAGTTAGCTCAGGCCAAGGTTCTGCCGCAAAAGTTGTCAGCGATTGAGGCGATGGCGCTGCTTAATATATTATGTACTGACAAAACGGGCACGCTGACCAGCGACGAGATTACTTTGGAGCGCGTCGAGCCTTTTGGTGGTAATGATGAGCCAGTCAAGCAGCTGGCGGCAATGGTGGCGCACGAGACCAGCGGCGGTAACGCTACCGGACAAGCAATTATTACTGCGCTTGATTTACCTTATGAATATACCGTAGATGATATATTAGCGTTTTCTTCGGCGCGTAAATTTGCTGGCGTTAGAGCGCGAGTCGATGGCCGAGTTCGGACGCTTATCATGGGCGCGCCGGAATATGTGGCGCGGATGGCGCCGCTATCGACAGCCGAACAGCAACAGATTGAGAAGTGGACTGACGATGGTCTGCGTGTATTGTTGCTGGCGGAGTTTGATGATAATAACACACCATTGAAATCTTTAAAGTCGGGCAGCGGCCGGCCGTTGGCGGTAGTTTTGCTGCGTAATTTGCTGCGCGATGGCGTCGTCGATACGGTAGCGTTTTTGCAGCGCCAGGGCGTAAACATTCGCGTTATCAGCGGCGATAATCCGCGGACGGTTCAGTATGTGGCGCGCGCTGCTGGAATTAACAATCCTGATACGGCAATTACTGGCGCCGAGCTGGCAGAGCTTGACGAGCCGGCATTTGCTACAGCTGCCGACCAGCATACGATTTTTGCGCGCGTTTTACCAGAACAAAAGGAACGTCTAATCGCCCACTTCTCGCAGCAAAACCATCAATTTACTGGCATGGTTGGCGATGGTGTCAATGACGCTCTAGCGCTCAAGAAAGCCGACCTTGGTGTAGCCATGTATGCCGGGGCGCCAGCTAGCCGGCGGGTAGCGGATATTATCTTGCTTAATAATTCGTTTAATTCATTGCCGCTGGGTATGCGTTTGGGGAATCAAATTATGCAAGCGATCGAGGTAATAGCGACGCTGTTCTTCCACAAAATTATTTACGGTTTGGTGCTGCTGGCGGTAACGCTAGTGCTGGGCGTGATACACCCGTATGCGCCGCGTCACATTACTTTTTTGAATATTTTCTTGGTGACGATGCCGACGATTATGTGGACTCTCTTCCCGCCGCGGTCGCATCATCGAATTAACCCGCACAATTTTTGGCGCGATACGCTGGGCGCGGTGACGCCAATTGCGCTGGTATCGGGTGCGGCGGTATCGATAACGTACTTGATGCTGCGCGCTATGCAGCCGCACGACCAGGATACGGTATCGACGATGACGGTGCTAGTAGCAACGTTTTTTGGCGTATATTTGGTATTTTTGGTGGGGCCGATGTTGGGCGTGGTACTGGATCGGCGCGCCAAGACAGCGCGAACGCTGTATATAGCGGCAGCGTTGCTGGTAGCGTCGACTAGCTTTGCTGTACCGCTGTTACGCCGATTCTTTGACTTCACGATACCCACTTTAGCAATGATTGGCCCGGTCGCTGGCGTGGTGGTAATTGCCGCCCTGTTGCAATGGCATCTGGCCCGCCGCGCTGGCAAAATCTATCAGAATAGATAGAAGTTAATAAATAAAAACGCTCTTGAAAGTTTTCTGTGTGTTATCACTTTTTCATGTCTCAATAATCAGTAGAATGCAATCTAAAAATTATGTTCAGTAAAAACCATAGGATACTCACCTGGTTGACGGTCTAGTTTTGCTAATTCATAGCTTCGTATTGATGTTATAAGTGAGCTTGTTGCAATTGCACAATAGGCAAACTCATCTTTATTACAATCAATATCAATCTTGTCTAGTAGGCGGCTAGTGGTGATGTAAGGCTTTGTGTTAATCGAATTTGCTCTATTGAGTAGTTCGTGAACATCCCAATAGATTGGTTCTCTGTGCTCACTCATCCATACAGACCCAACCCATGATTGTACTGATTCAATTGCAGCTTTTTCTATAGCGACATATTCATCAGTGTCACATCCGCCGCCGAGTACTGCGAAAGGATAACTAGCTGTATTAGAAAGTATTGAATATGCTACCGTTTTTTCTGAGGAGCTAGACGGTGCTAAACCAATTGAAAAAGAAAAATCTCTAGGAGTATCAATACCGACATTTTCCAGAAGCTGTTTAGATTCTGAGGTAGTAAGTATATAAACAGGCTGTATTCTATATGTCCACCAAGACGCTAAAGACACTCTTTCAACTGTTTCTGTTATAGCATTTTCTTTAGCTTTTGTCTGTTCTATGTGAGCTGCAGAGGCTATAGCCGCTATCCCCATATCACGCAACTTAGACAGAGTTCTATTCTCATAGCGTTCCATTTCGGTGTGTAATTGCATCTCTTCTAGATCTGTGCCCGTTGAGCAAGGACGAAACGTATCGCTCTCTGATAAACGAAGTGTTTTTATACCAGAAAAAGGTGTTTGAATAATATCGTACATAGTTGAGTGGCGACCTCGGCGAGAAGATATATCTCGCCGAGGTCGCGTTGGCCTTACTAGGCCGTGATACCGACCGACGCAAAGGTTCGGGCGAACCCAGACTGCCAGGCGGTGGTCGCGTTGATAGCCAGCAGCGTCCTGGTGAAGCTCTCGGTCAGCGCCGAGTTACGCCACAGAGACTGCTGCAACGATCCCTTGACGCTCATGGCCATGAGCTCCATCTTGGCGATCTGCACCCTGTTCGTGGCGATAACCAGGAGTTCCTGCTGGTCCTTGAAGGAGACGCTCTTGTCAGAGATCATCGCCCACATGGAAGCCACACTGCCCAGATTGGTCATGGCCTCACCGAGCATGTTCTCCGAAGCCTCGAGCTTCTCGATAGCGTCGGAGACCTTGCCGGTCCCGCTCAGCACGGCCTTCTCGATTGCCACGTTGGCAGCGAAGAAGCTAGCCGATCCGCTGAACAGGGCGTGGCAGTAGCGCGCCAGCCTATCGGTGTAGGTAGCGAGGAGCTCCTTGGAGATCTCCTCGCGCTCGCCCTCCCTGAAGGGAGGAGGGCAGTTGATGCCACCCATGGTTTGTCCTTTCTGTGACGAAGACGGGTAGTCTTACAGAGGAACTTCCTCTGTTGTTTAGATATTAGAAAAAAAGCGGGTTCTGTCAAGGCTTTTTATATTTTATATTTTAATTTTCTTTGTTGTTCCAATGTTTTCAACAAAGTCTCGATCGTGAGATACTACTATCACACCTCCTCTATATCGATTTAGCGCTAGCTCGAGCGCTTCAATTGTAGGAATGTCAAGATTGTTTGTTGGCTCGTCAAGGATAATAAGGTCAGGTGAACTTGTTGACATTGCTGCTAATAGAACTTTAGCTCGTTCGCCACCACTTAGATCAGCTGCTCTTGTCGAAGAGATTGTTCGTTTATCTAAACCAAAACGAATCAAAGTATTGATTGCATCATGCAATTCAAGCTCTGGAGATAAATGTCGCAGATTATCTAATGGCGAGCTGTTTTCGAGCGGCAAGGTTTGCGACTGATTCATGTAGATTGTTTTTACATTCTCATTCTTAATCACTTCTCCAGAACGATACGATAATGAGTTGTCCATGATTAAATTTAGCAGCGAGGACTTACCTGAGCCATTTTCTCCCTGAATCAGTATCCTGTCGCTAGGACGTACATTAAAGGTGACAGGGCCGATTATTTTTTTTCCATCGTGTGAAATACTCAAGGAGCGTACAGAGACAAGACTGCATTTTTTGGAGGAAACTTCATCAAAAGTAAATTTAATAGCAATTTCGTCCTCCACTCTTTCTGGTTCATCTAACTGCTGCAAGCGAGACTCTGCGCCGCTGGATGCGCTAGCCAAGTTTGATGATGCTCGTTCCTTACGAAAATGCTCGTTTAATTTATCACCGTCAGATTTTTTGCGATTGGACCCAGCCGAGTTTGCGCGAATATTGGCATCTCGTGCAACACGGCGCAACCGCTTTTTTTCTTTCTCGTATTGTTCGTAGCGATTAATCATTGCCTGACGATCTTTGGCTCTTGCTTTAATATATTCGTCATAGCCAAGGTTATATTTATTGATGCCTTTGTTGCCAACTAGCTCTATGATTTGTTTTGTAGAGTTTCTTAAAAACCGCCGATCATGCGATACGATCAGAAATGAAACTGGTGAGTTGCTAATAAAGTCTTCGAGTAGGGCCACTCCGTTATCGTCAAGATTATTTGTTGGCTCGTCAAGTAAAATCAGATCATAGCGGGATGCAAAAATTGCCGCTAAAGCTATCCGAGTGCGTTGTCCGCCGGAAAACGTATCGAGACGTCTTTCTGGATTAATGTCGCGCAAAGTAGCTCGTGACAAAGCTTTTTTGATTGTTGCATCAAAATTTGCAACCTCAAATTTCTCGTATTGCTCTAGAGCTTTATTATAATTTAACAGTGTATTCTCGCTAGTGTCTTGTGCTAGCCGTTCGCATTGAGCGGCAAACTCTTCTCTGGCTGATTTAACGCCGGTTACTTCTTCAATAAAGCTATAGACTGTTTTGTCAAGCCATTTGTTTAGGTTTTGCGGCAAAATTCCAATTTTCTCGCCACTCAAAATAGCATTACCGAAGGTAGGCTTAAGATCTCCATTAATGATTTTTAGTAAAGTAGTTTTACCTACTCCATTTGGACCAACTAATCCAATTTTGTCGCCTGCGTTGATAGTAAAACTCACATTACGGAATAACTCTCGGTTACCTGTTTCGTAAGATATTCTTTTAAGATCAACCATATACTCATTATATAATGATTTCATCATCAGAGTTAAGATCTGCGTATTATTACGTAATATAAAACGAGCATCCATGATAAGGATGCTCGTTTTATATTTAGGGTTGTGGCTAGTAAACCTTCAGCAATACTTCGCCGCCAAGCTTATTCTTGACAGCTTCAGCGCCAGTCATGACGCCCTTGCTAGTGCTAACTAGGACGATGCCGCGGCCTTGCTTGACCTTTGGAATGTCAGCGCTAGAAACGTAGATGCGGCGGCCTGGTTTAGAGACGCGCGCTAGCTCGGTAAAAGCTGCGTTCTCGCCATTGTTATTGATGGTGATGACGAGCGTACCGCGCGGCTTGCCGTCCTCGAGCTTGACGTCGGCCAAGTAGTGATTCTTGACCAATTGCTCGGCGACGATTTTCTTGAGCTTGCTAGTAGGTACGCGCACTTCAGTTTTACCGACTAGTGCGGCATTGCGGATGCGGGTCAGGAGATCCGCGATTGGGTCAGTAGATTGTAAACTCATATCTTTTTCTCCTTTCCTTTACCAACTACTCTTTGTGACGCCTGGGATATTACCTTTGCTGGCTTCTTCGCGGAAGCGAATGCGGCTCATGCCGAAGCGGCGCATATAGCCGCGCGGACGGCCATCGGACATATCGCGAAATTTGCGCCGGGTTGGGCTAGAGTTGCGCGGTAATTTCTGTAAAGCATCAGGGTCGGTAGCTTTTAGAGCGGCGCGTTTAGCGGCAAACTTCTTGATCAGTTTCAAGCGTTTTTTGTCGCGGGCGATCATAGATTTTTTCGCCATTATTTGTCCTCCTTTTCAAATGGTAGGCCAAATTTCTCGAGCAATGCGCGCGAATTTTCCTTGCTACCGTTTTTGATTACGAACGTTACTTGCAAACCGTGTACTAGCTGAGTTTCCTCGAATGTTAGTTCTGGGAAGATTGACTGGTCGGTGATACCGAGGTTGTAGTTGCCACTTTTGTCAAATTTACTGCCAACGCCGTGAAAGTCGCGAACACGCGGCAAGCTAACGTTGACTAGGCGGTCAAGAAACTCGTACATGCGAACACCGCGCAAAGTTACCATCACGCCGATTGGCGAGCCCATGCCTTTGCGAATCTTGAACGTAGCAATTGACTTTTTGGCTAGGCGTTCGACTGGCGCTTGGCCGGTGATACGCGTTAAGGTATTTTTGACGGCGGCAAGCATGCGCTTGTCGTCTTTACTTTTGCCGGTACCGACACTCACGACGATTTTCTCGAGGCTAGGAACCTGGTTCACATTGTCGAGATTCAATTCGGCCTGTAGTTCCTTGAGGTACGTTTCGTTGTACAAGGCTTTCAGGCGAGGAGTGTAAACGGCTGATTGTTTAGCTTCTGCCATTATTTAATCTCCTTATTATTAAGTTGGCGGGCGACGCGAACTTTAGCGCCGTCTTTGATTGAGTAGCCAACACGGCTGGTTTGCCCAGATTTTTCGTCGACGACGAGCGCCAGTTTACTTAAGTCAGCTGGTACTTGAATATCCTTTTTACCGCCGCGCGGATTAAGCTGGTTAGGCTTGATGTGGCGAGTCTTGACGCCGACGCCTTCAACTAGCGCCGCATTTTGCTGCGGCAAGACGGCTAGTACTTTACCGGTAGTGCCTTTGTTGGCGCCAGCGATGATTTTGACAGTATCATCTTTATGAATACGCTGAGTCATTAGAGTACCTCCGGAGCCAGGCTGACGATCTTCATGTAGCCCATGTCGCGTAGTTCGCGTGGTACTGGGCCGAAGACGCGGGTGGCCTTTGGCTGCTTGTCATCGTTGATAATCACTACGGCGTTGTCATCAAAGCAAATGGTCGAGCCATCTTTGCGGCGGATTTGGTCGCGGGTACGAACCACCACAGCCTTGACGACAGATTTCTTCTTGACGTTACCGGTTGGGCTGGCGTCTTTGACTGAACAGACAATCACGTCGCCAACACGGGCGTAGCGGCGGCGGGTACCGCCGAGAACGCGGATACACAATACTTCTTTAGCACCGCTGTTATCAGCGACTTTGAGGCGGGATTCTTGCTGAATCATTATTTTTCCTCCTCGGTGTCGTGATCGTAGTCGACCTTGTCGTTAACTTCGCTGTTGACGTCGCTTTTGAGCTCGACTGAGCCGACCGAGCGCTTGACGATTTTGTCGAGCTGGAAGCTCTTGCGGCGGCTGATCGGACGAGTTTCGATGATACGTACCGTATCGCCCTTGCGAGCGTCATTCTTCTCGTCATGCGCGGCGTATTTACGAGTCACAGTGTACTGCTTCTTGTAAATCGGGTGCGTTTCGCGAGATGTCACGGTAACGGTAATCGTCTTGTCGGCGGCGTCTGACGTCACGACGCCTGTCAATGTCTTTGCCATTACTTATTCTCCTGTTCTGCTGCTAACTCTTGCGCACGGATCGCGGTGAGTAGACGCGCGATTTCTTTGCGAATCTGGCCTAGGGCGCGCGGATTGACGAGCTCGCCGGCTTTGTGGCTGCGGCAGCTGTCGAGCAATTGCTGGCGCTTGGCGGCTAATTCAGCGCGCAGTTTGTCGATTGATTTGACGACACTGGCGGTCTTGGCGGTTTTCTTGGTTTCGGCCATTATGCTTCCTCCTTCTTAACAAATCGGACGCGGACTGGCAATTTGTGGCCGGCGAGGCGCATAGCTTCACGAGCGATTTCTTCGCTAACGCCCTTCATCTCGAACATAACCGTGCCGGTTTTGACCTTGGCGACGTAGTATTCAGGGTTGCCTTTGCCGCCGCCCATTTTCAAGCCTAAAGCTTTTTTGGTGACTGGCGTGTGCGGGAAAATGCGAATCCAAATCTTACCGCCGCGCTTGATGTAGCGAGTCATCGCCTGGCGAGCTGCCTCGATCTGGCGACTGGTAATACGCTCGTTGTCAAGACTCTGCAGACCGTAGTCGCCAAACGCGACATAGTTGCAGCGCGTAGCGTTACCGCGGTTTTTGCCGATACGGACTTTGCGGTGAGCAACTTTTTTTGGTAATAACATTACTTCAAGCTCCTTTCACCCTTGTAAATCCATACTTTGACACCAACGATACCAGTACCGTTCGGGCCTTGAGCGCGAGCGACGTGAAAATCAACGTCGGCGCGCAGCGTATGCAGTGGTACTGAACCTTCGATGAACTTTTCGCGGCGGCTCATCTCGGCACCGTTAAGCCGTCCTGCGACTTCGATACGGATACCTTTGGCGCCAGCGTTGCGGCTGCTTTGAATTGCCATCTTAACAGCACGTCGGAAGTTAGCGCGGCGTTCTAGCTGATGCGCAATGTTTTCGGCGACCAGCTTGGCGTTTAATTCTGGCCGGCGTACTTCTTCGACATTGATACGAATCGGCAAGCTGACGATTTTTTCGATTTCCTTCTTGAGCTCAGCGATACCGGCGCCGCCACGGCCGATCACTACACCAGCTTTGGCGGTGTAAATGGTGATAGTAACAAGATTGGCGCTACGCTCGATTTCGACTTTAGCGATTGTCGGGCGCGATGAGAATTTCTTCTCGATCAAGTCGCGGATCTTGCCGTCTTCGGCTAGCCAAACCGCAAAGTCTTTCTTGCTGGCGAACCAGCGCGAGTTCCAAGCTTTGCTGGTTTGAAGGCGGAAGCTCAACGGGTTAACTTTCTGTCCCATTTATTTCTTCTCCTCTTTTTCTGCTGGCTTAACAGCTTTTGCTTCGGTCTTCTTGGCAGGTTTCTTGATAACTTTCTCGACGCCCGAGACCTCGACTAGAATGTGGCTCGATTTTTTCTCGAACGGCAAGGCACGTCCGCGCGAAGCTGGTTTGTAGCGGCGCATACGCGAACCAGCAGTAACGCTAAGAGTGGTGATTTCTAAGCTTTTAGCGTCTAAGCCGTGATTCTCGACAGCGTTAGCGGCAGCGCTTTTGATGGCTTTCTTGACAGCCAGAGCGGCGCGCTTCGGCGTGTGGTCAAGGATAACTTCGGCGTCGGCAACGCTGCGGCCGCGCACCAAGGCGGCGACTAGACTGACTTTGCGCGGTGCTTGGTCGACACCTTTGATCATCGCGCGAACTGTGTGAATAGTTGCTTCGGCCATTATTTCTTATCCTTTCCACCGTGCTTGCGGAACTTGCGGGTCGGACTAAACTCGCCGAGTTTATGGCCAACCATATTTTCAGTAATAAGCACCGGTACGTGTACGCGACCATTGTGCACTGCAAAAGTGAACCCGACCATCTCTGGTGTGATCGTGCTGCTGCGTGCCCAGGTTTTTATCACGGTGCGGTCGCCAACTTTCAGCGCTGCCACTTTTTTGGCAAGCTTCGCGTCGACGAATGGGCCTTTTTTGAGTGAACGACTCATAATTACCTCTTCCTCTTAGCTTCGTGACGACTGCGGACAATCATCTTATTAGTTGATTTGCGGCGGCGGGTCTTGAAGCCGATTGCTGGCTTGCCCCACGGCGTCTTCGGGATGCGGCCAGGACCGGTCTTGCCTTCACCGCCACCCATTGGGTGATCGGCTGGGTTCATAGCTTTACCATGGACGCTTGGGCGCCAACCCATGCGGCGGCGGCGGCCAGCCGAGCCAAGCTTGACGTTCTGATGCTGGACATTGCCGACTACGCCGAGACTAGCTTCGCATTCCAAGCGGAACCTGCGAACTTCGCCTGATGGCATACGCACCATGGCGTAATTGCCTTCTTTAGCCATCAATTGAGCCTTAGTACCAGCCGAGCGAACCATTTGGGCGCCGCGGCCTGGATTAATCTCAATAGCGTAAATCTGCGTACCAACTGGAATACTAGCTAGCGGCATGCGGTTGCTAGCCTCGACAGGAGCATCAGCGCCAGTTTTGATGACTGCGCCTTTAGTCATGGCGGTATCTGCTAGAATGTAGTGGTACAAGCCGTGCTGATCTTTGACGCGGGCGATACGAGCGCTGCGACCTGGGTCGTACTCAATTTCTTCAACAGTCAAAGTCATATTGGCTGGCATAGCATGATTAACTAAACGATAATGCCGCTTGACGCCGCCGCCGCGATGGCGCACGGTGATTTTGCCGGTATTGTTACGGCCAGCTTTTTGCTTGCCAGCTTTAACCAAACTTTTCAACGGTTTACGAGTAGTTACCTCGCTGAGATCCTGCGAAGTCATACCGCGACGGGCAGGAGTGGTTGGGTTGTATTGCTTGACAGCCATTACTTCTTATCCTCCTTGACTTCTTCTTGCTCAAATACTTTGATTTTACCTTCGCTCAGGCGAACGTAAGCCTTTTTGCTGTCCTGGCGATGAGTAGTGCCAGGGTAGCGGTTTTTGCCGCGCGAGAAGCGAACGGCTTTGCCGCTTTGAACGAGCGTCGTTACTTTGGCAACTTTGACGCCTTCGAATTGCGCTTCGACGGCCGCTTTGATTTCGTTTTTGTTAGCGCTCATCGGCACATCGAAAATGTAAGTATTTTCGTTGGTAACTAGCCGGTAAGCTTTCTCGCTGACGCGCGGAGTGACTAATACGAGTTTCACTACTTCGCCTCCTTTGCTAGCCACGCCTCGACAGCTTTAACGGCAGCCGGTGTCATTACGATTTTGTCGGCGTTCAAGATGTAGTAAACGCTGAGGTATTGCGCGCGCACCAAGAGGGCATTGGCTAAGTTGTTTGTAGCGCGCATCAGTTCTGGAGTCTTTTCGTCGACGACGAGTAGAACACGGTCTTTCTCGCTGCATTTCTTGGCGGCGAGGAATTTAGCGACTTCAGTGGTTTTGCCGGTAGTTTTGATATCGCTGACTAAGATTTTCTTATCTTGGTTGGCGAGTGTCAAAGCTTGGCGCAAAGCGACGTGCTTGCTAGTCTTGGATAGTTTCTTGCTGTAGTTTTCGTTGCCGCGCGGCCCGAAAACGATACCACCGTGGCGCCAGATTGGGTTGCGGGTCGAGCCAAAACGTGCTCGGCCGGTTCCTTTTTGTTTCCACGGTTTCTTGCCGCCGCCGCGAACTTCGCCGCGGGTTTTGGTGGTAGCACTTGCCTGGCGGCTGTTGGCCAAAAACGCGTCGTACGCAAGTTTTAGCAGCTCGTGGTTTGGTACGTCAACCTCAAACACACTCTTTGGCAAGGCTGCTTTTGCTGGCTTGGTTGATTCAGCCATTACTTAGCACCTCCTAATTTGATTAAGCCCTTCTTAGGACCTGGCACTGCGCCCTTGACACCAATCAAGTTGTCTTCAACCGAGATATAAGCGACTTTCAGGTTCTTGACAGTGACCTGTTCGGCGCCCATGTGTCCGGCCATACGCTTGCCTTTGAATATTTTTTGCGGGTACATGCTGCCGATTGAACCGACTTTGCGAGTGTTACCCTTGCCGCCGTGGGTTTTGCGGTGGCGTTTGAAGTTGTGCCGCTTGATAGTGCCAGCCCAACCTTTACCCTTGCTGATGCCTGTAGCATCAATAACGTCGCCGAGCTCAAACTCCGAGACGTTCCATGTGTCGCCGACCTTGACTTCGCCAAGTTCGTCAACACGAATTTCCCCGATTTTTTTCGGGGTCACACCGGCTGGTTTGACATGTCCAGCCACGGCCTTGCTCAGGTTCTTACCCGTACCATATGCCACCTGGACTGCGTTGTAGCCGTCGGTTTCGACAGACTTGACCTGAGTCACAGTCATCGGGCCGGCTTGGATCAGCGTCACCGGAATAGTGGTGCCGTCCTCGCCAATGATTTGGGTCATACCAATTTTGGTACCGAAAAGTGCTTTCATTGCCCTCTTGCTCCCATTTAAAAGCCTCGGCGGCTGGTAGTATCCGTTGCCCGGACTTGCCAATTCGCGCGAGTCTTATAAGTTTAATATTACGCGTAATAGAATTACATCTACTATTATAGCACGTCTAGTTACAACTCGTCAATATCGCGCAGCCTTATTTATCAAAGTATTCTGGTAAGACCTTGCCCTCTAAACTTGCCGCTAACAGCACTGCGAAACCGCACATAATCGACGGAATGCCGGAAATTGTCGACGGATCTACGATATTGACAAAGGTTGTTGGCACCATAAACAAGACATAGCCAATCATTAGCGAGTACAGAGATTGGCGAATATTTTTTGCCGCAGCTTTACTTTGGGTGTAAGCGTATACAATAGCAGTAATCAGCAAACCATAATAGTATCCCGCATAAATCGGATAAAATTCATCGCGATTCTCAAAGATTACGTAATTGCCTAAGCAAGCGCCAGCTTTTACACCGTCAGCTTCCAATAAGAAATAGCCGACGAATAGTGCTGCCAAAATATAACCTAGAACCGGAATCCAGCGCTTTTTATCGCCAGAAAGTTGATAAATCAAATGAATACCCAGAGGCGGCAGCATAGTAATCGCCACATAACCAAGCTTCGCCCAGCCTAGGCTATCAAGAAAAATTGTACCTTCACAGACATTATACTCAGCCCACTGAAATAGCGCCAGACAGACGAGCAGCGCCATAGTAATCCTCGTCACGGCGTTTAGCTTATAGCGCCAAAACGTATAAATTGCCAAAGTAATTTCAATCGCCAGCGTTGCCAACATCACTGGCGGCGAAAAGCAGTAAAGTTTCGGCTTCTTAAGCTTATTCATATGATGAATTATACACCATTGCGGTAGCTAATCGTTGTCGCGAGCAGTAAACCATTCGCCAAATTTCTGCCAATGTTGAAAATGAGCAGGGTTAATCTCCGCGCCGTCATGACGGAGCGCAAATTCTTCAGCAATCGTTAACCCGCCGCTATCCTCCATCGACACAACCTGATTCATTGATGTTCCTTCGCCGTGCGGCTCATTTATAAACACGCCAGTTTGATCAGATATAAACAGCTTTAATTGCTCGCCATCAAAATACGCCACGACGTCATGCAATATAATTCTCCGATCATTTTTATCTTTCATCAAAGCCAAAAAATCTTCAGCTGTAAACCAATTAGCAACGTCCTTCATATAACCACCCGGAAAGCCGCCGAGTGCTGGAATTTCCCAGCTGCTATCGTTAACGACAACTGGCTGGCCTGCTTTTTCGTACGCCGACTTAACTTTCGCTTCGGTAATCTTCAGCGGATCATGATGCTGGATTTCATCAATGTCAATTTGCAGCGGCTCAACAACAATACTATAATCTTTCAGAACCGACTTGGCTTCTTCAAGTTTGTGCTGGTTGCCAGTGATAAAAGTGATTATCTTTATCACACTTACGCCTTAATTTTAGAATTTATTTTCCGAAATCGCGGTACAGGTTTCCCATCTAGTACTACTGTTTCCGTAAACATACTAGCAGGGCGGGCGAATAATTCGTATTCATTTTCATAGAGAGGCCGGTAAATTACTAGGAGCTCTTCCGTCTCAGTTTCTAAGGCGAGGCCAATCACTTCGTATAGCTTGCTTGACTTGCTATGCTTGTACGTGCCCTTGCTGATTTTCGCGTAACGGCTCCGTTCTTTGCTATCCGCAGCTTCTTCGCGATACTTCTCTGGCTGAGCGCGGAAGATTTCCACCCATTTACTATCATCAGCCAAATCATGATATTTAATGTAATGTCGTTTGTCAAAGCCGCCCTTATCTTGCTTTTTACGCGCCATTTCCTCTTGGACTTGTTCTATAGAAAAGCCAAAATCCTGGTGCAGTGCGTCAACGACTTCCTGCAAATCAGCCAACTCTTTGAGCGATTCATCACGCTGATTATCGTCCAGCGGAATTTCGTCCGCCTCCTCGTGAACCTTGCGGAGCAACTCGCGGCGAAACTCTTGTTTGTCTAATATGCGGTACTCCGTATGTAAAACCTCCTCGTCGTCCAGACATTTTTTCACGACTTTATCGCGAACTAGTTTTTGTAAATAAAATCGAATCATCTTAAATTAAGGTCTTAATATTGTCTTTGTAGATTGATGTATTAGATTATAAGTTTCTATACGATCGCTTTTTAGCGCGGCAAAACAACGCCCGTATCTTTCGCTATTTTTAACAATTCTTCGTTAATGACTAGCAGCTTTTCTTTTGACGACATCTTGGCGAAGCTAGCGCTCATCAGGGTTTTGTTCGGCTTGCCATAAATAACGTCGTATATTTCTTCAATATCGTTAGTAAGCGCTTGCAGCTCGCCTTCAACTCGCCCGAGTCGATTTTTGACCTCGCGCATCTCGCTTTCAACACCGTTAAGTCGATCCTTGACTTCGCGAATATCACTCTCAACACTGTCGAGCCGGCTTTTGACCTCGTGCATGTCGCTTTTCAAACTAGAGACATCTTCTTTCAGCCCAGAGACATCTCTTTTCAATTCCGATATATCTGCTTCGACTGCGTCAAATCGCGGTAGTACAATTGTCTCCAACGCTCCGTTAACGCCTTCAACAATTGCTTCTTTAATCCATTGCTTGTCGTCATTAGTTAGTGCCATGCGCCCTCCTGAATTCCATTATACCATGCCGTATTCA
>CALHTM010000002.1 GCA_938039975.1 uncultured Candidatus Saccharibacteria bacterium | reverse complement strand
GATTATTCTGATTATTCTGATTATTCTGATTATTCTGATTATTCTGATTATTCTGATTATTACCACCGCCAGAACCATGATTTTGCGGTAAAGGAATATTATTAATCTCTCTACGTACTGCATTTTGAAGTCCGCCAGCTCGTTTAGGGTCATTTTCCAGATCAGCGCGGGCTCTGGACAGTGAATGCATATATGAATTGTCGCCATTCCGAGAGTTTTGCGCAGCAAACGTTACCATTTGCCGAATTTGTTCTGCTCCCGCATTAGCTAGACCTTCGCCGCTAACCTTATCCCTTATGTAATCGCTCATAGCTGCTTGTTCATTGTAAGTACCCTGCCGGATAGCTTCGAGCTGCTTGCCGCCTACCCATGGTGCTTTTTTGGCGCCAGATTGACCGATGGCATCGGCAGCTTCTTTTTGTAGCGAGGCGTCCCCAAATGAGGCGGAAGCTATGGCTAGGTCAGCAGCTTGTTTACCGGTCATATGTGGGGCTAGAGCCTGCATGGCGGCGCGTCGCTGATAGGATGATATACCTTTTAAATCTACTTTGTTACCATCTTTATCTACACCAGTAGCTATCTCAGCTAAACGATCAGACGACATATTATTGTCGGCGATCCAGGCATTGGCCATCTTCATGCGTTCTTTATCTTCTTCTAATAAGGCCATCGATCCAACCAATTTACGTTTCTGGCCGAAATCGCCGCTCTTAGCATTAAGTCTTCTATTGGCTGCCGATCGCCAGTTTCTAAAGTTAGCAATACCTCCTTTACCCCGATAAGTGCCGCCGCGTATCTGAGCGTTCCTAAGCTGTGCCTTTTCGCGCCGATGCTTACCAAACTGGCTAGTGAGTTTATTTTCTCGCCACTTGCCGACCTTGTCGGTCATTTTATCTCGACCCTTATTCATCTTTTTATTAGCCCAGGCAATTGCTCCACCAATACCGATGATTTCGACAGCATTTCTAACTAGTTTCGGTACCACTAATAGAGGTGCGAATATCAATAGAGTAATAACAGATTTCAAGATGAAATCATTATCCTCAATGCTGGCGCCAAGAACTCTTGCTGCTAAATTACTAGCTCCGTATACTAATCCCACCATCGGGAAGACCATTAGGGCAGCCTTGAAGACATTCCACCACTTCTTATATAGACCTTCGGTATTTGGCATTATCATCGCGGTGAATGCTAGTGGTGATATTACGGTACATAGGATGATGATAGCCTCTCGTACGCCCAGCAAGAAAATTGTAGTCACTGCCGTAATTACCACGAATAGTAGTACCGAAATTACTGTCGCTAACGCGAAATATCCTACCGTCAACAATAGAGCACCAGCCGCGATGCCACTAATCCATCCTTGGTCGCTATCATTCCAATCTCCTGCTGGCATACCACCGACAGCAGCGGTCGAGATGAAATTGAAAGCGCTTGATCCAACGACGTTAGACAGATCTATTAATAATCCACATATATAAAATGACGAGTTAACTACTATTGCACCGATGACTAGCTTCGGTAACATTCGCTTTATACCGTAGTTATCTAGGCCATATCCAGTTATTTGCGAAAAGATGACGAACAAGAAAAATACCACGAAAAGGATATTGGCATAATCGCGAATCTTTGCCCAATACGAATAGACAGAGCCCTCGGAAGTATCGCCTAGAATGCTTTTTGTATCAACAGTTAACATTTTGACTAGTCTCGCGCGTGCTCCCTCGGACATACTAGCTAGAGTGTTGACAACTGGGCAAATTACCCAACCAATATAATCAATTTTGCAGTTTTCCTGGTCTTCTGCCTCCTCGTCTGCTGGTGGTGGAGCTTCTTTTGTGGAGCCCTGAGCTGCTTGACAGGCAGCCAGTTCTTCTGGTGAATCTTTATATTTGGTTGTACAGAATGCTCCGTCGCTTAGATGTCTGAAACCTTCTGCGCAGGCTTCTAGTGCTTTACCGCTAGAATAGCCTAAACTTTTGCAGGCCTCTTCATATTCTTTTGATCCAGATGTGGAGGCGGCGGTTCCACCTTTGCTAGCTGCGGCGGCAGCTTCAGCCGCAGCTATTTTTTTTAAATATTCTCTATACCCTGCTACTGGTGGCTGTTCTGAGTAACCAATCAATCTACGCATAACACTACTGCATGTTATAGCTTTGTCATCTTTATCGCCAGAACTAAATTCGGTCATTTGCGAACCGTCGCTCTCGTTATTTATTGTATTTAGTTTATCTTTTGCCTTGTCGGTAGTGAACCTATGTTCTTCACTGGTTCCATCTTTGTTGAATATCTGTATTGGATAGTTTGTTTCAGTAATTGCGCTTTTGTCAGTGCCTTTATCTGTTACATTACAGTATTTGCGCACGATTTGATAGTATATATAGTACAGCTGGGCGTCGGTAATCGTAAAGTTACCTTTCTTCTTTATCGCCTCTATGAGAGTGGCTCTGACAACATATAAGTTCTTGCCGTCCTTGCACTGTTTATCTACGGTAAGACCGTCATCTTTAAAATCAAACAACACCTGACTTTCTTTATTTATTGAACATAGAATTGCTCGAGGGTTACTGCCGCTAAATCCTATACCATTCATAAAGCTCACAAAACTAGTTATAGATAAACTACCACAGTTCTGTACGTTATCATCACCGCCGTAACCGCTTACGCCAGCATTAACTTTACCTGAGGCGCTATGAAAAAGAAGAGCTTCTTTCTTGTCGTTTAGATCTCCATTGTTTGCAGCATTCTGTCCGTCAGGATTAAAAATATAATTTCCCTGTTTGAAGCATGAAAAATACACATGTGCTGTACTATTCTTCTTAGCGCTACTAGCGATTTCGTCAGTAAAATAGCTATCGCTAGCTGCGAAAGCGACCTCGTTTATCATAGACGACAAAGAAGATATCGCTAGTAGTAGAGCTAAAACAAAAAGCGCTATCCTTTTATACATAACCATAATATACTATACAGTATCTGTGTAGTAAATAAAACAAAAAAGCGCTGTAATAGCGCTTTTTCTTAGTATTTAAGCGGTTTATTTATTTTGATCTAGTCTGTCCGGTGAGTTCTTCGACAGCTATTTTTTTGATAGATAGCTCGCCTGCACTTGTTTTGTCAAGATAAGCGGTGAAACGCCGTCTGTCGTTTTCCGGATCCATCACTGCGTATCTAGGATCTGATGGGTCTAGGTTGGTCTTTGCGCAAGTATCCCACACTAATCTAACAGTGTTGTCAGGAAGCACCGAAGCTTCTGCTATATCGCCTTTTTCGTTTTTTGGCGTAACTTCGTCTATCCTATAGAATTCTCTCCCTTCTGTGAGCGGGGCGACTCTATGATCGAAAAATTTTTCATTTGCATTGCCGTCTACAGCTATACCAACGTTAGCATAGCATCGTTCATTTACCCAATCAAAGAATTCTGGAACACCTTCTCTATCAAGAGCATCTGAGCTCATAGTCAACTTAATAAAATTTTCTTTTACATGGTCGCAGATAGAGTCGGCCAGATATCCTGAAGTACCTTCTTTGACTACGTATTGGCCGAATACATTATCAGTACCTTGGTTGAGTACGGTGGGGCAGGTAAGACAATTAATGGCTCCCATAAGTGCTCCAGCTATCTCTTGACAGGCGTCGCTATCCCATCTGTATCTACTTCTTACTTCTTTAAAATTCGGTAACACGAGTTTTTCACGTAGCTTATCTTCTGGAACAATTTCGGATAGATCTATCGGAGTCTCTGTTTCTGGCGTTGGTGTTATCTCTGGCGTTGGTGTTTGAGTGGGCTGTGCATCAGCTGTCTCCATCGGTATGTTTGCGGTACTTGGGCTGGCTGGCTCCTTTTTAGGGTAATTATCGTCAGAGCAGGCTGCGAGCGCCGCTAATGCACCAGTAAACCCTGCAATCTTTAACATCTTGCAGCGATCAACCTTTTTATCGAGTAGACCTCTTAGTAGATCTGGACTTTTTACCATAAAACTTCAATCCCCTCCTTCGGGATTAGTGGCTTATGATGTCTATGCGACCCACCTCGCATTTGTGGTATTATTATACATCTTTATGGCGAAATAATCAAGCCAGCGGTGCTAAATTATTATCGAATTGCTAATTTTCGTCGTCATCGTCATCATCGCCGTCGTACAAATCGCCAGCGAATTCCTTGAGGACGTCGACGGCTTGGTCGGTCATAGGCTGGCGCACGGTTGGCGTGTTGAGAATTTGGACAGCCATCTTGCGGGCATTTCGGCGACGCTTGTTGAACCGCTTGATCAGGCTCTGGCGGGCGTCTGCTTCGCTGTTTGGCAGGCCTTTATCGCCGAGTTTCTTCTGCTCGGATCTGATGCTATCCTCGATGAGCTTATTGAACTGTGTCCTGGTCAGGTCGCTCGTATCAATATCGGCGAACATCACAGCTAGGGCGTTAGCGTTAGCATTAGCGATAGTGCTGGTTTTGATGCGGCCCTCGAGAATCTGGCGGAAGGACTGGTATTGCAGGCTTTCGTCGCCGTAGAATTCGCCGTTGAGGACAGCCTTGAGCGATTTGTCGCTGAGGGCTGGAGCTGCTTGCATGAATTTAGTTTTGATAATAGCTTGCTCGACCGAGCGGCGGAAGTCGTAGTTGTAGCCGGTGGCTATCACATTGCCATGCTCGTCGACTACTCTGCCGGTTTGTTTAATGACATTCATCTTTTGTTCGTACGAGCCGACGTCGAACAGTTCAGCGATCGACATGTCGCGGACGTAGTCGTCGCGGGCGTCGAATGAATAGCTGCGGCCAGCGGCGTCGGTAACATGCAGCTGGGTAACCGGCTGGCCAGCGGCGTCGGTGCCTAGTTTGCCAGTAGCCAGCGCTTCAATTTGTCCAGGGTCGAGTTTGAAGTGGTGGGCCAGTTCGGCTTGCTGTGCGATCTTTTCGCCGGCTTCTTTGCGCGATTTAGCCACGTATTCGGCCAGTACAGCTGATTGGTTACCGATGCCAGCGGCGTATTCGCGGACTAGTTTGCCGTCGACGCGGACGGTGTTGTCGAGCATCATAGTATTGACCTCGCTGGATAGCGCCTGCTCGGCGGCGCGTTTGGCAGCGGCGGTCAGGTTGGTTTCGATGTTGGCGCGCTTGATGTCGCGGGCAACGTGTAGTACATAGTCCTGTGTTGGAGCATTAGCGCCGCGCAGGTTGACAACATGTTCGCTTTGGTCGCCCTGGGCGATGATTTCGGCGTGCATTTTGCCAAGTTTTTCTTTAGCGCGGGCAGCGTCGAATTCGCTCTTCTTGACGCTCAATTCTAGAGCTTTGTAGCCTGGGCTGGTTTGCGCCAAGGTATCCCAGCGGGCTTGCTGGTCGTTGCTGATACGCTGTTTGTGCGCCTCGACGGTGCGCCGGGCGGTATCGACTTCTTGGCCGGCTCTGCTTTCGTTGAATTCATTTTGGACGCGGGCTTTGTCGATTTCGGCGAGTTGTTGGCGGTGCGTCAGATTCTGATGGCCGCGGTCGAAGGTGTTGTCAAGCTCGGATTTGTGGATACTGGCCCGGCGGCGGCGTGCTTCAAGCGCCTGGCCGTGCGGTGTGGCGTAGAAGGTGTTGCCGATTTCTGATTTGCGGGCTTCGTTCTCGCCCTCGACTGTCTGGACGGAGCGTCGGCCGTAGCGGTCGTTGTCCCATTCAGTGGCGTTGTTGCTGGCAGCGGCTTCGTAAGCGGCGGTTAAGCCTTTGCGGCGCTGTGTGCGGCGATGTTGCCGCCGTACGGCCGAGTTGACAAAGTTAGCGCGGCTGCCGTGGGCTCTGTTGATGGCGCGGGCGGCTCTTTTTAGCTTCGGCGACCTTCTGAAGATACCTCTGTCGGTATTGATTAGGCTCTTGCCGGCGCGGTTTTTGGCGGCTTGGTAAGCAGCGCGTTCCTGCGCCCAGTTGCGGGTACGATCAATGATACCGCGGTTCGGATTGTTGACAATACCAGCGAGTTTGCCGAGCAAATTACCGCTAAGCTTGATGATAAGCGGCGTAATGGCGATCGGTGCAACCTGCACAGCTAGGCCGATGATGATTTGGGTAATTGAATCGCCGGCATTAGCGATGATGGCGTAGCCGGCTAGCTGCGCCGCACCGAAAATGAAGGATATAAGCGGGAACATTAGCAACATGGTGGCAAAAAGATCTTTCCACTTATCGAAATATTTATTTGTGCTCGGCAATACGTAAGCCACGAAAGCTAGCGGTGCAACGATGATACACAGGGTGATTAGCGCTTGGCGCATAGCCAGAACCACCATCGCCACGATGGCTGCGACGATAGCGCCGACTAACATCGTGGTTAGCAGTGTCAGCGACGGGCCGATACCGCCGTTAGCGACGACCACCTTGCCGAGTACGCCACCGCCAGCTAGCACTACCCCAGTGACGCCAGTCCATGACAGCTCGTCGCCGAGACGGCCGTGGCTAGACAAACCGTGTCGGACGTCGGTAAAGAACTGTTGTATTGACGAGCCGAGTACATTCGAGGTATCGACTAAAGCGCCAGATATCCAATACGAAACGTTGACCAAAATAGCCCCAATGATTAAGCGCGGCAGCATTGATTTGATACCATAGTTGCTCAGGCCTTGGTTGGTGATTTGCGCGTAAATAATCAGCAAAAACACCAGGACGAAACAGACATTGGAGACGTCGCGGACTTTTTGCCAAATTTCGTAAATCGGGTTGTTTTTGGTGGTGTCGGTTTGCAGCGTGTGGACGATCAGGAAACTTTTGATGATGTCGAGTACGCCGTCCATCCGGTCGGCGATAAGCTGCGTAGCTGGGCAGACGAACCAGCCGACGTTAACTTTGCAGTTGTCGCCGTCATCATCGCCGTCTGCTTCTGGTGCGTTGGCGATAGATACTTTGGTTGACGAGGATTGCGTCGATGGATCGTATATACCGCTGCGCAAAAGATAGCTAACCGCCTGGCCTTCGGTGGCAGTTTTGGCGTCGCCTTCGGTCAAGATGAGGTGGATACCATCGTTGTCTTCATATTTGTAGCCGTCGTAGCCAGCGATCGGCAGGCTTTTGGTTTTTTCGCCGCTAGCAAACGACGCTTTGTCGATTCTGGTATAGGTATGTTTCTGGTAAATAACGGTATCGTTTTTGGTAGAACGCTCGGCATCGGCAGCTGCTGCTGGCCGCGATAGTGCTAGAACACTAGCAAATAATGCTATCGTTACTGCCGAGAGCATTAAAAATCCTTGCCGCAAGGATATCCTACCCTGCAGGCATGTTCTTACCCAATCCCGCATACTACTATTCATTATAGCACTTTTGCTACAAAAAGTCAACGAGCGCTATCAGGAATATTAATGTTTGTCAAAAATGTTTGCAAATATGGACTACCAGCGCTATACTCTAATTAGGAAGCTATACGCGTTATGAAACAGAAACTAACAACCTGTCTGATTGCTCTAACCAGCGCTGTTGGCGCGTTGTTGCTATTTAGCCGGTCGGTTTACGCGTTGGATTGCGCGGTGTTGCCTGATGAGATATGTTCGAAAGCTGGAGAAGGTGAAGCTATGTTTGAATTGCTCAAATTTATCCTGAATATATGTGTTGCTATAGTTGGTGTTGGAGCTGTTGCGATGTTTACTTGGGCGGGAATCTTGTATATTAGCGGTGATTCTAATAGTAATCGCGTTGCCCAAGCCAAAACGATTATGACCAATACGACTATTGGTGTTATTGCCTTTGCCTTGATGTATTTGGGTTTGAATTGGTTAATACCAGGAGGAATTTTCAATTGATGAAGCGCCTTGTTATATTTTTGAGTATGATTGTTATCATCAGCTCTCTTGTTACGGTAATCATTCCAATAAAATCGTATGCAGCTGATGCTTCTTGTAATGCTTATGTTTTTGCAATACCTGCTTGGTACAACGGAATGATGACGAAGAATGGTGATAACTGCGAATTTGAAGGTATCAAAGCAGACTCTAACAAGCTTGACATTAGACGTACATTGCTCAAGATAATTCTAAATGTTATTCGTGCACTTCTAGTAGCATCCGCTTATGTTTTTGTGTTCTTTTTGGTTAAAGGTGGGTTCCAATATATATATAGTACTGGTTCGCCAGAAGGTGTTAGCGGTGCGAAGAAGACAATTCAGAATTCTATGATTGGACTACTCATTGTAGTTTTTTCTAATGGCATAGTAGCCACTATAGGGGAACTAATATGACGCGCTTGTCTGATATGTTCCGTCTAGCAGTGTACAAAATCACTACCGACGACATCGGATACAAACCTACCGCAAAAGAAGATACTACTGTGCAAGGTTTGCTAAACAGCGCATACTATTGGGCGACAATCGTGGCGGTTATCGTTATCGTTATTGCTGGTTTTATGTACACTACGTCACAGGGAGACCCTAATAAAGTTGCTAGAGCAAAAAACGCTATACTATATGCTATAGTTGGTCTAATAATTGTTTTGGCTGCGGTTGCGATAGTAAACTTCATTTTGGCAACAGAACTATCACCTTCGGCTTATACTAAATTGATAGAACTTGCTTCCGTAGGTAATGATATGATTATGATAGGTGGAGTATTATGAATATAATATATAAATATATTATACACCGTAAGGTTTCTATATTTGTGCTCGCGTTAGTTACTAATGTAGTGGTAAGGACAGTTGTAGACGCTGTTGATTTAGGTTGTTCTGAAGATGAAGACCCTGACTGTGGTCTTTCACCCAAGAGTAGTTTGTATGGCAGGACCTTCAGAGGTGAATTATCGTGGGCTTTATGGTTTTTAGCAGCAATCTCGGTAATTATGATTATCATTGGTGGTTTTCGTTATGCTACCTCGCAGGGTGACCAGCAGCAAATACAATCTGCTAAGAAAACTATTCTATATTCAGTTATTGGTTTGCTAGTTTCTTTTTTTGCGGCAATCATTGTACAATTTTTTGCAGACAACCTTATTTAGCCTAATAAGAAGGAGGAAATTACAATGAAAAAACTATTAATCACAATGATTATGATGGCGGTAGTTATATGCAGCTCGTTGACTGCCAGTGCTGAAGGTGGTGGTCCTGATTGCACATCGCCTACAGGATGTGTTTCTAAAGGACTTAATAAAACTATTACAGCAGATAATAATACGACCTTAGGTGATATCATTGCAAATATTACTAAAGTATTGTTGTTTCTAATGGGTGCAATCTCGGTAATTATGATTATCATTGGCGGTTTTCGCTACGTCACCTCGCAGGGTGACCAAACGCAAATGCAATCAGCCAAGAATACTATTTTGTACGCTGTTATCGGGTTGATAGTGGCGATAGCTGCTTATGCGATTGTTAGCTTTGTTGTTACTCAATTTATTGAAACTCCTGCTACCCCCGCTACTACCTAGCAGTGTGAAACAATCCCAATTATTTGCCGAATGTTGTATAATAACCTGTATAAGATTAATAAATCATACAGAAAGGATCGACCGTATGAGAATTAAACTAAATAAAGATAGTATCGTCGGTTTGCTAGCGGTGCCAGCACTGGCGCTATCGGTGGCGGGCGTGATGTTTCAAGCGACGCCAGCATTTGCTGACCCTTCAACTGAAAAGCCAACTTTGACTGTGTCGGGTGGAGCTAGCTCTGCTAAAGGTGATGACCAATCAGCTTGTCTGTTTGGCAATGAAAAAGGTTGCGACCAGGGACAGACGCCTATTTTCCGCATCGTCACTAACGTTCTATTGTTTGTCATCGGCGCTGTATCGGTGATTATGCTAATTATCGGCGGCTTTCGCTATGTTACCTCGCAGGGCGACCAGACCCAGGTGCAGTCGGCCAAGAATACCATCTTGTATTCAATAGTTGGTATTGTAGTGGCAATTCTAGCTTACGCGGCGGTCAACTTCGTGATCTCTAGCTTCGTTAAGTCAGAATAGTACCTGTTGTTTTCAAAGCATAATAACCGCGCTTAAATTGGTGCGGTTATTTTATATGTTTCGCTTTCTCCCGCTGGTATGCTAGTTTTTGGTTTATACAACAAAAAACCCGCTTGCGTTTGTGCGTTTGCTTGCGGGTTATTTTATCTAATTTTCCCTTCTCTATTGGATAGCGATCTTTTTGGCTTGTTCTTGCTTGACCTTGGTGAAGCTAATTGTTAGGACGCCATCCTTGAGTACTGCCGAAACCTCGTCTTCTTTAACAGCTACTGGCAATGCTAGCGTGCGGCTAAATTCGCCCCAATAGCATTCTTGGATATGCCAGCGCGAAACGGCGGTGTCGTCGCCGCTTGATAGCGTGCCGCTGATGGTCAAGATGCCGTCAGAGATACTAACATCGAGATCTTCTTTGTTGACGCCAGCGGTACGAGCCTTAATCACTAGCAATTCGTCAGTCTCGTAGACGTCAACGGCTAGCTGGCCTGGGAAGTCTTCTTCTTGCTCTTGCCAGGCGCTATCATCGGTCTGCTGCTGAGGTGCTGCCGCGGCTGGCGAGTTATTGTCGTTCGTTAAACTGTCATCGTTGAGAAATGCTGCAGCCAGCTCGTCTCCGATCAACAGATCGTCATCTTGTTTACGTGCCATTGATGTCCTCCACTATTCTCGTTGGCTGATTGAAATTTATACTATCATTATAGACTATGTATAGCGTATAATCAACTGTATAAACCATAAGAGTGTAAAAAACACAATGATGATTTCCCTGTTCGATATACTAGCGCCCCACTACTGTTGTTCTTGCGGTGAAATTGGCAGGATTATTTGTGATAATTGTAAAAATAACATCATCTCGCGAGCTTCGCAGCGGTGCTTGCTATGCGCGAAAAATATTCGTAATTCCAGCGGTTTATGCCAGCGCTGCCAGCCGAGAGCGCCTTTTGAAAATGCTTGGTATGTTGGCGAACGAAGCGGCGCTTTGAAGCTGTTGATTGGTGCTTATAAATTCGAACGAGTTGGCGGTGCTTATCGCGAGATTGTTGATTTGCTAGATACGCGCGTATCAGAATTACCTGTCGAGACAATTGTGGTGCCAGTGCCGACGATCGCGTCGCACGTTCGCCAGCGCGGTTTCGATCACGCAGCGAGGTTAGCCAAGGAGTTTGCTAGGCGCCGAAAGCTCCCCTATCGTACGATACTGCATCGGCGAACCTCATCAGTCCAGCATACTGCCGATAAGAGCGAGCGCTGGCAGCAAGCGAAGCAGGCTTTTGTTTGCGACAGCTCAGAGGCCGCTAGCTGTTTGTTGATCGATGATATTTACACTACTGGAGCGACATTGTATTATGCTGCCAAAGCTCTACTGGATAGCGGAGTCGAAAAAGTGTCGGTAGCAGTAGTAGCGCGGCAGCCTACCCAGGGTAGCTAATCTCTGATATAATGGGTTCGCTGGAGAGGTGACCGAGTGGTTGATGGTACTGGTCTTGAAAACCAGCGTGGGGCAACTCACCGCGGGTTCGAATCCCGCCCTCTCCGCCAAGAAAATACCTTATTTACTTTTATAAAAATGAAATTATTTTAGCGGCTGGAGGCGCCATAGCCGCCAGTAGTAGTACCGCTGCCGCCAATACCGCTACCTGATGGGCTAGGTATAAAATTGCCGATGACGAAATTAACGGCCGCGTAGGCCAGAATTGCCACGATTATACCGACTAGCGCATAAAGGATAGTGTTCTTGGCTGATTGAACTTTCGAGGCGTCGCCGCCAGATACGATATATTTTAGCCCGCCGATGATGAGCATGATTACAGCAACGGCGCCAACGATGAATAGCAAGACGCTGCTCACCCGTGAAAATACGCCAGACTCGCCGAATAAGGTGGTTGGCTGGTCGGCACCGCGCGCCGAACTAGCGCCGTCTGCGATTGAGCCGATAGCTGCTACCGGCAGCGGCGACAGCGCTGCCGCGACAATGCTGATTGAGGCTAAAATTCCGATGATGATATTACTGCGTTTCATAATAATCTTGAATCCTTCTAATTATTAGTATACATGGTTATCATCAAAAATCTATGCAGCAATGGTAAAATATGCTAAACTGGTAGCGATTGGAGCTTTACTATTGGTGATAGCTTCGTTCGGAGGAGTACCCAAGTGGCTGAAGGGGACGGTTTGCTAAATCGTTAGTACGGGGAGACCTGTAGCGGGAGTTCGAATCTCCCCTCCTCCGCCAAGAAAAGTAGAGGCCGTTTGTTGTCCTCTATTTTTTTGTGGTAATCACTGCAGCCATGATATAATGCGGTTATGCAAGACGACTCATCGCAAGATTGGCAAAAACCAGCAGAGACAGCTTCTGGGGCGCCTTTTCAAGCGGCTGTTTCAGAAGCAGAGTTAAATACGAGTGCAGAATCGGCCCAGCCAGCTTCAGTTGATGCCGAGGTGGCAGATTCAGCTGCTCCAACTGATCTTAATTCAGTAGAGGACAATGCTCCAACATTTGGCGATGATGTAACGCCAGCGGTCGAGCCTGACGATAGCGAAATTCTTGTGCGCTGGCAAGGTCCAGAGCATCTCTATAGCGAGCGTTCAATGATGTGGTATGCAGCTTTGGCGCTAGCGACGCTCATAATGATGGCGATTGCTTATTTTGCGTTTAATTCGCTGACATTCACCATTTTGTTGCCAGTGATGGCGGTGGCGCTGGGCGTGTACGCGCATCGGCCGCCAGAGATTATTGATTATACCTTGACCCGCAAGGGTCTGTATGTTCGCGACCGGCTAATGCTGTATGATCAGTTTAAATCGTTTGATGTTGTCACTATCAATAATGTTCATCATATTGCGTTAATTCCGCGCAAGCGCTTCCAATTAGGGCAGAATATTTACTTTCCTGAGGAATCAGGCGAGAAAATCGTTGACATGCTAGCGGCGCGCCTGCCGATGAAAGAGGTCAAGCCAGATTTTATCGATCGGATACTAGCCAAGCTTCACTTGTGAAAAGTGTTTGAGTATGCTATTATCAGCTAGTTAGCACCCGTAGCTCAGCTGGATAGAGCGTTGGTTTGCGGTACCAGAGGTCGTGCGTTCGAATCGCGCCGGGTGTACCACATGTTTTTATACGAGCCTGGATTGGATGGTTCGTGTCTAATAATTGAGAGCGGCTACCCTGCTGGGCGGGCGCTTTTCGTTTGGTAGACAGTTGCTATGCTGCTGATGTTTGTGATTAAATAGAAGTATGACTAATGAGGAATTATCCAATCAGATACAAAAACTAAGTGATATCGTTGCCAATTTGGCGAAAACGATGAACGAACGGTTTGAGCAAATCGACAGACGCTTTGCTCAGATTGATAGGCGCTTTGAGCAGATAGACAAGCGCTTTGCCCAAATAGACAGACGCTTTGAAAAAAACGACGAGCAGTTTGCACAGATCGACGAACGTTTCAACAGTATTGATGAACAGCTCGCCGATATTCGCAACGACCATAAAACGTTGGTTGATATCGTGAAAGATATGGATTTGCGAATGGATAAGGGCTTCAATGAGCTAAAAGCTGAAGACGGCAAAATTCATGCCGAGATTGCTAGTCTGCGACTTGAACTTTATCACGAATCTGGCAGCCGCGAGCTGGTGGACGATACTTTGTATGGTTCGTTAGACAAGCGCTTGCGCCGACTAGAAGCAAAGTTTCCTGATTTGGCGTCGAGCCAAGCGGTGTGATATTTGGCGGAGAGACAGGGATTCGAACCCTGGGTACGATTGCTCGCACACACGCGTTCCAGGCGTGCACCTTCAACCACTCGGTCACCTCTCCTTCGCTTACAATTCTACCAGAAAACGCCAGAAATATGAATTGCGCTTCACTCTGCGTCCGACTAATTAAAAATGTAGTATTTTACACAATCTTCATCGGTTGATTTATTAAACGTCACTTGTCTATAATAGATTAATATGACAGCGCGAAAGACAGCAAGGCCGATAATTCAACTTAAAAAACTTACAAAAATATACGGTATAGGCGACGCGGCGCACGATGCGCTCGATGAAATTGATCTGACCATCCGCGAGGGCGAGTTCATCGCTGTGATGGGGCCGTCCGGCTGCGGCAAGACGACTTTGCTTAATATCATTGGTTTTTTGGATCGGCCTGACCAGGGCGAATATCTGTTCGAGGAGCACTCGACCGCTCGCCTATCAGAGCGGCAGTACGCCAAAATTCGTTCTAACAAGATTGGCATCGTTTTTCAGAGTTTTAATTTGATTAATCGCTTGACAGTGCTCGAAAATGTCGCTTTACCGCTGATTTACAAAGGCGTACCGCGCGTCAAGCGTCTGGAAATGGCTAGTAGCATTCTAAAATCGTTCCATCTGCAGGAGCGCGAATATTACATGCCGTGGCAGCTATCGGGCGGCCAGATGCAGCGCGTGGCAATTGCGCGGGCTTTAGTGAATAAGCCGAGCATCATTCTAGCCGACGAGCCAACTGGTAACCTTGATAGCCGCTCTAGCCACGTTATCATGGAGGAGCTGGCTAACTTGCACAAAAAAGGCAATACTATCGTCATGGTGACTCACAACCCGAATTTGACTAGCTATGCTAGCCGCGTGATTAACATGCTTGACGGCAAGGTTGCCAGCGACCGCCGTGTAACGGTTGAATCGCATACCGAATCAAAGGAAGTAGCAATCCCGCTGCACAAATCAGACGCTTCCAAAGACAAGAATGACGCAGATACTAAGGATACCAAGGATAAGGACACTAAAAAAGCCAAAGAAGAAACAAAAGAAGCTACCAAAGATAAGCCTAAAAAGACAGCCAAAAAGAGCGAGGACGACGAAAAATGAGGTTAATGACAGTTGAACACATCACCGACGCTTATCAAACATTGCGGCGCAGCCGCGCACGTACGGTGCTGACCGCGCTGGGTATTGCTATCGGCGTGGCTAGCGTGACGTGTATTTTGGCGATTAGCGACGGTGCTCGCGGAATGATCTCTAACCAAGTTAATACCTATGACGGCAAGCTAATGATCGTCCGTCCGGGCGCGCAGACGCGCGATTTGAATGCCTATCTCAATCCAGCCGGACAGCAGTTATTCGGCACTAGCTCATTAACCGAGGCTGATATCGAGGCTGCTAAGTCAATTGACGGTATCGACGCAGTGGTGCCGCTAATGATTTTGAATGCTACCGCTAAAACCTCTCGAGCCGAGGCGGCTAATAATGTTGTACTTTCTACTACTCCTGCGTTTATCAAGACGGCAGATATCAAAATGAACGCCGGCCAGTTTCTCGGCGAAGAAACTGACGATTCAGCGGTGGTGATCGGCAGCGAGCTGTCAACTAAACTATTCAATACCGATCGTTCGGTCGGCCAGATGTTCACGATGTACGGCCAGCAGTTTACGGTCATCGGCGTTGTCAAGACTGGCGCTAACCCTGTTAACTATAATACCGTTGATTATGGTAATGCGATTTTTGTCTCTTATAATCAAGGTAAATTGCTGCACAAAGGCAGTACGCAGATTCAACAAATTAACGTTCTGGTAAAGGACAAGGATAATGTCTCGGCTGTTAAAGATAAATTGAAAGAGAAAATCCTCAAACAACACCTAGGTGAAGCCAACTTTACTATTCTAAGTGGCGCTGATATTGGCCGGCCGACTGGCGAATTGTTTAGTGCCTTAACAGCGGTGATGGCGGCCATTGCAGCGATTTCGCTGGTAGTGGGCGGCGTCGGTATCATGAATATCATGCTGGTTGGCGTGGCTGAGCGCACCCGCGAAATTGGTATCCGCAAAGCAGTTGGCGCTAGCCAGCGGACGATTATCGGGCAATTTTTAGTCGAGTCGCTGATGATTAGCCTGCTGGGCGGCACTTGCGGTTATCTGGTTGGTTGTTTGTTAGCTGTGATCATTAGTTCACAAATGAGCTTTGGGCCGACAATGACCTGGTCAACAGCGATTGCGGCGTTGTTGATGGCGGTTGGTTCTGGCGTAATCTTCGGTACTTACCCTGCCCTGAAAGCGGCGCGCAAGAACACTATTGAATCGCTGCGGCAATACCATTAGAAGCTGAATTTCTACCGATAGACAATAAACAAAATAGACAGCACCAGACTGTCTATTTTGTTTTTACTTATCTTAACGCGCGTTTATTTTTCGAGGGCTTTTTTGAACTTTTCAATCAAATTAACCTGGGTCGGGTCGACATTATTGAGAATTGCCACGTAAATACTGGCAAAATCTGCTAAAATACAACCCCACAGCATCTGCTGTAGCGGTGTTTTGCCTGCGAGTGGTACCACATTTGATTTCGGGCGTTTGCCAGATAGCATCTGATCGCTGAGCGAGAAGCGTTTGAGGATGCGCGGGTGTTCGAGATCGCTTAGCAAATCAAATACCGCGAAAGGCTTCTCGACCGGGTGGCTAGTCCAGCCAATAAATTCGTTGTGGCTGAATTCTGGCAAATAGTTGCAGAAAGCAACGTTTTTAGCATTTTCGTTCCAACTAATTTTCCACTTATAAGCTAGCGGCGCCATCAAACTACCTCCGTAGAAAACCGGCGTTTTGCCGACAGCGATTAAGGCCAGCTGCTTGGCGTAGTTTTGCTTGGTCGGTACATCTTTGGTCCAGAGCGCGCTTTCTTTCTCTAGCCAAGTGCTAATAGCTGCTAGTTCGTCAATGTAGGTGCGGTCAATCAACTTGAAAGCATTAAGCACCTCAAATAGCGCTCGCAGCGAATAAATAACGGCCATGCGCGGCTGGCAATCTTTGGGAATGAGTGCTGATAGGATATGTTCTCGTTGAGCAATCTCGTTAAGCTCTCCACCGGTAGCAATGATAGCAATTTGACAGCCATGTTCAATCGCCTGCTTGAGACATGATAGAGTTTCCTCGGTGTTTCCTGAATGGCTGCTAGCGATAACTAAGGTATTGTGATCGGCGTAATGCGGCAAATCGTAGTCCTTGACGACGTTGAACGGAATTGATAGCGTGTCGTTGAGCAGCGACTTAGCGAGGTCGGCCGCTAGCGCCGAGCCGCCCATGCCAGCGACGATGATGTTGCGCAGTTCGCGGCCGTCGTGCTCGGCATCGCGCAGTTGGCAGTCAAAATTTGCCTGTTGATAGAGTTTAGCCGCAACTTCGAGAGCGCCCCCGTTGTCTCTTTGCTTCAAAATATTAGAGTCATCTAGCATGTAAAATCACCTTTCTCTTGCGATATTTCCTATAACTATGATACAGTATATACTAAATAAAGCATAAAAGTAATGAAGAGGGTGGGCACATGGATATAAAACCGCAAACAACGCAGCCAATTAGCGACGATCAGGATCTCGCTAAGGTTTTGGCTGGCGTAAGTAACGGCGCGAGTGCAACGAGCGCGCAGCCGGCAGCACCGTTGCCGCCGCTGCCTGATTTGCCGCCAGAGCCAGCGCCGGAGCCAGAACCAATGGCACAGCCAAAGCCAGCTAAAGCGTCAAACACGGTTGTGCCAGCAGCCAACAGTGATCTTGATAGCGTCAAGAACGAAGCCATCAAAGAGCTTCGACCGCTGGTGGACAAGCTCAATATCTCTGCCGAAGAAAAATTTGACACTTATTTGCTATTGATCCGCTCGACGGACGATAAAACCTTGATTGCGCCGGCGCATGAAGCCGCCAAAAATATTGCTGATGAATCTCGCCGCGCTCAGGCTTTGCTTGATGTCATTAAAGAGATTGATTTCTTATCAAACCCGCAGCCGTAATAGATTTTCTCTGTTAACCACGCGATAACGCCTCCGTAAGCCCTCCTCGGAGGTGTTATACTATAGTTATGACTATTCGTTTTGCAACTGATGATGAAATCAACCGCTGGGATGATCTAGTGGTTCATAATAGCGATCGCGGCAATATGCTGCAAGGGTCGGTCTTTTTAAATTTGAAACGGCTAGCTAACTGGCGGCCGCGTTTTATTATCTGCGGCGAGTTAGCAATTGGCGCTATCGAAAAGCATATTCCCCTGTTCGGCAAAGTGTGGTATATCCCGAAAGGTCCGGGCGTAGCAACCGCTAGCGAGTTAGCTTCAATAGTGCCGGTGCTGCGCGATTTTGCTCGCCAGCAAGGCGTTTTTACTATCAAAATTGAGCCGGAATTGCTGCGTGGCACCGATATTTCTGCGATTGAACTATTGCCTACTCGGCCGATTCAATACAATGCCTCGACCGTGATAGTCGATTTACATAGTGATCTTGATACAATCCTTAAGGACCTGCCGCAAAAGGGTCGCCACGCTATTCGCCGCGCTGATCGCGACGGTGTTATCATCAAGCGGGTGCCAGTCAATGATGAAACTTGCCAGGCGATGTATGATTTGTTCAAAGAAACGGCCGATGGCGCTGGCTTTACGATTCGTTCGCCGCAATACTACCGCGAATTCTACCAGCAATACGCTGATGCCAACCAAGGCCAGCTATTTTTTGCCTATTATCAGGATCAGCTGGTAGCTGGTGCTTTTGCGGTGATTCTGGGTACTAAAAGTACTTACAAAGACGGCGCTTCGGTTCGCAAACGTACGGCCTACGGCGCTAGCCACCGCCTGCAATGGGAAGTAATCAAATGGGCTAAAGAGCATGGCTCGCTCGAACACGACCTCTGTGGTACGCCAGCTTCTGACGAAATGAGTAACCCAAACCATCCGCGCTATGGTCTGGGGCGCTTCAAAACTAGCTTCAATAAGCATATCACTGACTATATTGGCGCTTTCGAGATTCCAGTTTCGCCTATTAAGTCGCGGCTTTGGAGCAAATATATCGAACGATTAGTGCGCCGATTATACTTCATGCGTCATCATGAGTCATACTATTAGGCCGCTTAGAAGCATTCTTAGCCCTAATCATCGCTACTTAGCTTTTTCAAAATAGCTTGCCGCACTGTTTCGATTTCGTTCCAAGGGTGAGCTCCGTCGGCGCGCTCAATGGTTTTTTCATGTCCTTTACCCAGGAATATAACAGTATCTTTCGAGCCGGATACTCGCGAGACGGCGAAATTAATGGCCGCGGTGCGGTCTTGTATTAGGAAGAGATTTTTCTCGCGTTTTTTGCCAGCTTTTTCGGCGCCTGAGGCGATTTGTGATAGGATGGTATTGCCATCGATATCGCGATCGTCTTCCTCGGTTAAGACAATCTCATCGGCGTATTTGCCAGCGATTTCGCCCTGAATGGCGCGTTTAGCTTCGTCGCGGCGGCCAGCCGAGCCGAACAATACCACTAGCTTGCCCTTCGTTGTGTTTCTAACATCATTTAGCAACCGTTCAAACGAGTCTGGCGTGTGCGCGAAATCAACAATCGCCGAGAACGGCTGTTCAGCGTCGACCACTGTCATGCGGCCTTCTACGCCCGCTAAAGCGGCAATTCCGCGCTCAATTTGGGTTTTGGTTAAGCCAACCTCGCGGCCAACGGCAGCCGCCGCTAGGCTATTATAAACATTGAATTCGCCGGGAATATTAACATGAATGTGGTAAGAATCGCCATCAATTAACGCTGTGTAATCGCTGCCGTGGGCGCTCAAATTGATATCTTGGGCTCGCCAATCGCCAGATTTGAGGCCGTAGCTGACCGATTGTTTGACGGCCTGGCGAAAAGTTTCAGCAGACGGATCGTCGGCGTTAATGACACCGACGCGACTGGCTAGTTTAAATAGTTTGGTTTTGGCAGCTAAATAGCGCTCAAAAGTTCTGTGATAGTCGAGGTGTTCGTGCGTAACGTTAGTCATGACGGCGATCTCGATTGGTACGCCAAAGGTACGGTGCTGGGCTAGCGCGTGGCTAGTCACTTCCAAAACTACCCATTCGACATTTTGTTTCTTGAATTCCGCTAAGCGTTTTTGTAGCAGCGGCGCTGAAACTGTTGTCATATGAGCAACTTGCGGCGTAATATCATTGCCGACACCGTAAGCGACAGTAGTCATCAACCCTGCTTTGAGGCCAGCCTCAGTTAGCATTTTGTGGATCATGAAGCAGGTCGAGGTTTTGCCGTTGGTGCCAGTCACGCCGATGACGCGCATATTGTGCGCTGGATAACCGGCCTTGGTAGCAGCGGCAGTAGCTGTCAATAGATGATAAGTTGGTTCAATTGATTGGTATAAACTAGCGGGAATGGCCTTTTTCAAAGTTTTCTTGAGTGAATTCATACCGATATTATAGCATCGACCTCTTGGCGGTGGTACAATTAAGTAGATGAAGGTTTTGGGAATTGAATCAAGCTGCGATGAAACCGCGGCAGCCGTAGTTGAGGACGGTTTTCGGATGTTGTCAAATGTGGTGCAATCGCAAATTGATATTCACGCGCATTTTGGCGGCGTGGTGCCCGAAATCGCGGCGCGCAGCCATATCGAGGCTATCGGCCCAGTCGTCGACGAAGCTCTCGCTCAAGCGGATTGTACTTGGGACGACATTGACGCTATCGCCGTGACCTATGCGCCAGGTTTAATTGGTTCGCTGCTAATCGGTTCGCTGGCGGCGCGAACGTTAGCAATTTTACATCGCAAACCGCTCTACCCGGTGCATCACGTCGAAGGACACGTCTACGCCAATTTTATTACCGAGCAAGCACCCGGGCCTGTTCAGCTTGCCTTGCCAAAATCTCAGCCGCGCTTTCCTCTTTTGGCCTTGATTGTTTCTGGTGGACACACGCAGTTGGTGCTCTTTCGCGGCCACGGTGATTATCAACTGCTGGGGCAAACCCAAGACGACGCTGTCGGCGAAGCTTTTGACAAGGTGGCCAAAATTCTCGGCCTGCCCTACCCTGGCGGTCCGTCGATTACGCGCGCGGCTGAGTCGGGTAATCCTGATAGATACCATTTACCCAAAGCTAAGCTCGATAATCCGTACAATTTTTCGTTCTCAGGCCTCAAGACAGCCGTTCTAAGGGCTGTACAGCGTGAAGTGGGCAAAGACTTCACTTTTCCATCGCACGAGCTCCCAGGGCTTGTCACGAGCTCGCAGCAGCACGATTTTGCAGCTAGCTTCCAGAAAGTAGCCGTCGAAACGCTAGTTGAGCGTACCTTGCGCGCCTTTCAGGACTTTCGACCGCAATCAGTGGTAATTGCTGGCGGCGTGGCTGCCAATCAAGAACTGCGCCGCCAACTGCGCCAGAAACTACCGATTAACATTGAGTACGCGCCGATTCAGCTGTGTACCGATAATGCGGCAATGATTGCGGCGCTAGGCTATCAGCAAGCTCGGTTGAGCGATCCAGCTGATCCATACACTCTCGAGGTAATCCCTAGCCTATCAATGACGAAAACTGTTTGGAACAAGGTAGGAGCGTTGTAAATGGCACAACTATTTACCTCTGTTGATAATGATGAGTTGATCAATATTTTGAATGGCGGCGGTATTGGCGTACTGCCTACCGACACAGTTTATGGACTTGTAGCACCGGCCGCTGATCCAGCAGCGATCCAAAAAATGTACGACACCAAGAAGCGCGCTAGCCAACCAGGAACGCTAATCGCTAGTTCAATTAATGATTTGGCGAAATTAGGACTAGATTCTAGCCAATTATCGTTAGCAGCCAAGTTTTGGCCTGGTCAAATTAGCGTTGTTATTAATGCCTATAATGTCGCTACTTATCTCAAGCAAACGCGAGATAACTTAGCCGTGCGTATTCCCGATGACCCTTCGCTGTCGCGGCTTTTGGCGCGGACTGGCCCGCTGATGACTACTAGCGCTAATGTGCCAGGCCGGCCAATTTCGTCGACAATTACTGAAGCTAAAGCCTATTTCGGCGACAAGGTCGATTTTTATGTCGATGGCGGTACTATAACTAATAATCAGCCGTCAACTATTATCAGCCTTGATGAGCATGCAAATATCATTATATTTCGCCGCGGGGCTGTTGATATTGATCGGTTATTTACCAAGTAATTTTTTGATGCTGCGGATGGTTCTTTTAGCTAGCGGTAATCCATGCCGCCAAACTGGGTAGGATTGACTCATCGGATAATCGTAAGTACCAGCTAATTTATTCTCGTGGCTAGCGAAGCCGCGCTTGAAGTTGCTAACGCCGTCGTTGAGTAGGCCATTCATATCGTAACGCTTAATTCCCTGCTGCTTACATTCGGTGATAGCGTGCCATTTTAGCGCGTAGTTAGCGCGCAAAGCTTGGCCGCGATCGTTCATACCGCCGTATAGCTCGAATGAAGTTTCGGGACTAGTTGCTAGCCAGAGAAATGATACCGGGTGGTTATCTTCGTAAGCAGCAAAAATCTGCGAGTTCTCCCCTAGTTTGTCGTGAATGTCGTAATAATACTGGTCGTCATGCAGAGCGAATTTAGCGCGTTTAGCAGTTTGGCGGTAAATTTCGAGGCAAGCAGTGATGTCTTGGCGCGTTTTTACCGGTTTGATATCAAGTCCAGCCCGGCCGGATTTACGGATATACTGGCGGGTTTTTTTGGTCATTGCGGCCAATAGTTCGTCGGTTGTATGAGTCAAATCCAAAATCAAAGTACGCGATAGCAGAATATTGTTTGGCGATTGGCGCCAACCTTTGGTGCGGAGCGGATGTTCAGTATCTGGCTCAATAGTTAGCACAGCGCATGGCAGCTTATGCTTAACGTAATTAACAATTGCCGCCAAAACATCGTCTTCCCTACCTTGTTTGTAAACTGGCCCGCGAGGAATGTAGCTTAACTGATTAAGCGGTTTAGGCAGGTTTCTCAGTAATATTTGCGCAGCACCAATTGTTTCGTTGCCGTCAGCTATAGTAATTCGCTGAACGCGCCAATTGTGCGCCGCTTTTACTTCTCCCCATCCCCAGAGCTGCAGCGGGTGCCCGCCAAACTTAGCAACAGTCTTGTCCCAGGCAGCTTTTTCGTCGCATAGTATTGTATCAATCATATGTTTAGTATACATCGTCTGTGCTATAATAGGATAGAACACAAACACGTGGAATAAAAAACAGCAAGAGGTGAGGAATAGCAAACTGTGGAATTGCTATGCTTGGTTATTTTGCTAATTTTCACGTGAAATGAATCGAGAATGAAATGAGCTTAGCTAAAACTTATACTCCGAACGAATATGAACCGTCAATTTACGCCTTGTGGGAAGAATCTGGCGTATTTAAACCGAAAGGGCAGGGCCAGCCGTACGCGATTGTGATGCCGCCGCCAAATGCTAACGGCAATTTGCATGTCGGGCACGCTTTAGGGTCGGCAATTCAAGATATTTTAGTACGTTATCACCGTATGCAAGGCTATGATGCTGTATATATACCGGGGGCTGACCATGCTGGCTTTGAAACTTGGGTAGTTTACGAGCGCGAGCTAGAAAAGCACGGCCAGACGCGCTTTGACTTCAATCGCGAAGAATTATACGCGCAGGTATGGGATTTCGTAGCTAAACGCCGCGGCGATATGGAATTACAACTGCGGGCGATTGGCGTGGGCGCTGATTGGGACGATTTGGTATTCACGCTCGACGATAAAGTTATCAAAACTGTCTACGATACTTTTGAAAAGATGTGGCAGGACGGCTATATTTATAGGGGCGAACGCATTGTCAATTACTGTACGCAGCATCAGACGAGTTTTTCGGACTACGAGGTTGTTCACAAGAATGAAAAAGGGAAGTTGTGGGAAATCGCTTATCCGCTAATCGATAAAGTTGGCGAAATCGTTATCGCTACGACGCGTCCCGAGACGATGTTTGGCGACGTAGCTGTAGCGGTTAATTCAAACGACGAGCGTTACAAAGACCTTGTCGGCTGCAAAGCGCTGCTACCGATTGTCAAGCGCGAAATTCCCATCATCGCTGACGATTATGTTGATCCAGCTTACGGCACTGGTATGGTGAAAATTACACCAGCACACGATCCGAATGATTTCGAAGTAGGCAAGCGCCACAACTTGGAATTAGTTCAAGTAATTGATTTCGACGGCAAAATGATCAATGTGCCAGGTCAATTTGTTGGTATGACGGCGCTAGAAGCTCGTAAACGCGTTTTAGCAGCGCTCGAAATAGACGAATTGCTGCGCGGCGAAAAAGATATCGAGCACCAAGTTGGACATTGCTACAAATGCGGTTCGGTCATCGAGCCGCTCGCCAAAGAGCAATGGTTCGTCAAAATGCGCCAATTGACCGATAACGCTATCGCAGCGATTGAGCGCAAGGAAGTGACGTTTACCCCTGAAAATAAAGGCGATGTTGTCATTAAGTACCTCAAAGATATCAAAGATTGGAATATCAGCCGCCAAATACCGTGGGGCATTCCGATTCCAATGTTTCAGTCCAAAACCAATCTAGACGATTGGCGCTACAGCACCGAAGTTGATAAGAAAGAAATCGTTGTAGATGGTACAACGTATCGCCGCGAGGAGGATACGCTTGATACTTGGTTCAGCAGCGGCCAGTGGCCGTATATCACTACCGATTATTTGGATACTGGCAAGCTAGCCAAGTATTACCCGAATACCGTCATGGAAACAGCGGGCGACATTTTGTTTGCGTGGGTAGCGCGAATGATTATGCTGGGCCTGTATCGGACTGGCCAGGTGCCGTTCAGGCATGTGTACTTGCATGGTTTAGTGCTTGATGAAAAGGGTATCAAGATGAGCAAAAGCAAGGGCAATGTCATCAATCCGATGGAGACAGTGGCGAAATATGGCTCGGATGCGCTACGTATGGGTATCATTGCTAGCCGCAGTGCTGCTCAGCCGCAAGCGTTTAATACTGGCAAGGTAGTAGCAGCCCGCAATTTCTGCAACAAGCTGTGGAATATTGCTCGCTATACTGAAAATTTGGTTGGCGACCGCACGCCAGCGGTCAGTCCGCAACTACAATCGCTAGCCGATTATTGGATTGCTCGCCAACTAGATGAGGCGGCGCAGTCGCTAGACCGGCAGATTGCGACCTATCATTTCGCTGAGGCTGGCGAGACGATTTATCACACCGTTTGGGATGATGTAGCCGACTGGTACATCGAGGCTAGCAAAGTTGAGCAAAATATCGACATGAACGCGTATGTTTTAGACACAATTTTGCGGTTAACGCACCCATTCGCGCCGTTCTTGACCGAAACAATTTGGCAGGCTTTGCCGTGGCACGATACGATCTTGGCTAGCGAAACTATGCCAGACCGCCTAGAGTACGACGATATCGCTGCTGCTGCATTCGGCCGCTTGAAAGATTTAGTATCAGAAGCACGCTACGTAGTTAGCGAACTGCCGGGCAATAAACGTTATGGTCTGTTGTATATGGACGATTCGCTGGTGGCTGATAATATCGAACTTGTCAAGAAGCTAGCGCGCGTTACCTCGGTAGAACATGTTGACCAGGCTAGGGGATTGCGCTTGGCGGCTAGCGGGCGAGACGTTTGGCTAGACATTGACGACGAAACGCTTTACGAGCATCAAGCTAACCTCGAGAAACGTTTAGCCGAAGAACGCCAGCATATCCGGACGCTCGAGACGCGCTTGGCAAACGATAACTATGTAGCCAAAGCTCCAGCGGCTCTGGTCGAGGAGTCGCGCAAGACACTCCGTGAAAAACAAGAACTAATTACCCGGCTACAGAACGAGCTGCAAGTTGTGTCGAATAAGTAAAAGCTAGTCGATAACTGGCAAATTTGCGTTATCAAAAGCGTGCCGGCCGCCTTCTTCTAATAAGGCTAAAATGTTTTTGTGATGATGACGGCGATCTGGCGAAATACTAGGCGATTGGTAGCGAAAACTATTGCTGAGCATGTCTTCCGAGAGATTATGCTCGGAATGAGTGTGCTGCATTCGCGACTCGTTGATGGTTCGCAAATCTTGTGAACTGAGCTTTTGCATGGAATGATCATGCGTCAAACTGATATCAATAGCATGCCCGAAATGTCCGTCGTGGACAGCAACGCCGCTAGCTATCAGCAAGCTGAGCGTGGCGAATAAGGTGTTAATGATGTAAGTAAAATATGTCATAATTATGTTTGTTTTAAGGTATTGTGCTTACAAATATAGCACAAGTATGATAAAAAGTCAATAGTATGTCATAAAATAAGATTATAAGTTAGTCTGAGGCAGTGTTCGGACGGTTCATAAACAGATTACCGCTAGGTTTTAGCGCGCAGGTTGGCTATCTACTGGTGATGATATTTGCCGCCGCGAGCAATCTCTTGCGCTCGGTATAGCTGCTCAGCGAGGATCAGTCGCACTAACTGATGTGGAAAGACTAATGGCGACAGTGACCAAACCAGGTTAGCACGCTGTGTCAGTGCTACGCTGACGCCAAAGGCGCCGCCGATAACTATCGTGATATTTTTACCTTGCACAAAGAGTTCGTTTAGCTGGCGCGATAGGGCAGGCGAGTCAAACGTCTGACCGTGCTCATCGAGCAGAATTACGAAATCTTGGGGATGTAAACGCGCTAAAATTCGCTCAGACTCCTCTTGGCGGGCCTGCTGGCCATCTAGCTTGCTATGCGGTATCAATTGCCACTCAAAACTCCAAGGCTGCTTGCAGCGCGTTTGGTAGCGTTTGATGCCGTTGGATACCCAATCTTCATGCTTTTTACCAACGGCGACAACAGTGATCATATGGCGATTAAGCGCTCTTTGATACTGTTGGCGATATTATCGAGCCGTTCATCTGAAATATCAACAGGGTAGTCGTGATGGAGCTGCAAGGTGTCGCGGTCATACAGCGGCACTAGATGAATATGGGCGTGCGGTACGTCGAGGCCTTCAACGACTACGCCGACGCGCAGGGGGTTGAGTTCGGCCTGGATAGCCTGAGCGATATTTTTGGCAGTTTGCCAGAGGTGAGTGTAAGTCTCGTTGTCGAGGTCCCAAATTAAATCAACCTGTTCTTTGGGCACCACTAACACATGCCCGTCGCTGAGTGGGTTGATATCGAGAAAGGCGATAACCATGTCGTCCTCATAAACCTTGCGGCAGGGAATCTCGCCTTTGATAATTTTGGTAAAAATTGAATCGTCCATGATTACTCCTTGTTTATCATAGTTTTTAGTTTATCAGACGCGTAGTACAGCACGGAAGCCCCCTGCTTGACAGAAAAGGTTAAACCTAGCTTCAAGAGGCCTTTTATATCTTTATCAGCAGTTTGGCGAGAGATGGCGTTTAATTCTGCGTGCGAGGAAATGGTAGCGTAATGGCTATCATCGGATATTAGATAATATATGATTTGTTTTTGCCGGTCATTAAGGTTTTTGATAGAGTGAAGTTTCTTGGTTATAGCGCTATTTTCTTCATCGGTTCTTTTAGTATAATCTCGAAATTCCTTGATAGCCTCCAGAACTTTTTCGGTGTGATAATTAAAAAAGTAGGTAAAATCATACGAATCTTGTTCGGCGTAAATATAAGCGTAGGCGTACTGCGCTGGCGCTCGCTTAATGACTGTAGAAATTGGAAAATAAGCTAGCGCCCAATAACCGTTTTTCAGCATGTACCAATAAAACAAGCTGCGCGCTAAACGTCCATTGCCGTCAGTGAAGGGGTGTAGGTATCCTAGCCAAAAATGTAGCACAGTTGCTTTGACTAACGGGTGGATAAACTTACTGTTGTCGTTGGCATACTCTACCAAGCGATCAAGCTCATTCTCGACGAAACTTTGGTTTGGCGGCACATGGGCGATTTTTTCGTTAAACCAGACGACTATATTATCGCTGTCTTTGCGAAATCTACCTGAATCGGCGTCGGGAATCGTGTGGCGGGTTAGCTCTTGATGCAATTCTAAGAGTAAATTTTTCGATAGACTGCGTTCGACGAAATTTTCTTCGATTTTCGATAAAGTTCGATAGTTATTGAGAATCATCCAGTCGCTTTTGTTGCGCGGCTTGATGTTGTCGGCTATCATATGCTTAGCGTAGCGCCGAGAAGTGTCTGCGCCTTCGAGCTGGCTTGATGCGATAGCCTCCTCGAGGATACCTCTTGCGATATATTTTTGCCGTTCAGATCGGGTAGTAATTGCCGGCGTATTTGTAAGAAATTGTCCGCCAGCATACATATCGACAGTTCGCTGCGCTTCGTCAACTTTCTCTTGTCTAACCCAGCCGAAATGAGCGCCGTTTTTAGCGTGAATAGGCGTCGGCTGCGAGTTAAAACGCCTAACAGTGTGGGCTAGCTGCCACGACTCTGCTGGGGTAAGCTTAGGAATCGGATCAATAAAGCGCGCCTTATCCCAGTAAAGGTATTTTGATTCGTTGACTGCTTGCAAGTAGGGAGCTGCGGCCGCGGACTCATTAAAATACATGTCGATTAAATCTAATCGGCGTTTCGTAGATATAGTAGGCTGTTCTCGGATGATTACAAAATCTTTTTCCATAATATGTATATATTTGACATCATAATGGTAGCATAATGTAAAAAATATGTAAAGTATATGTATGTAGTTTACATATTTTTAACATATTAGCAAAAATGAGCAGCGTAGGGTATAATTACCTATGCAAGGAGAGGTGGCCGAGTGGTTGAAGGCGCACGACTCGAAATCGTGTATGCGGCAACGTATCGCGGGTTCGAATCCCGCCCTCTCCGCCAAGAGGATGACGCTAACTTTTAAGCTATCATGCTCTTGGAATAAATTTCTAGATTGACTGCTTACAAATATTGAGACATTTAATCGTGTTAGTATCGTCTATTTTGTTGCAGATCATACATATCGCGCTGCGTATGCGGAACGTATAATATTTTGGCCTTATAATTTATCAATTAGCTCGAGTAACTTTTCCCACGAGGCTCTGTCGGTGTGGTCGCGATCGACAACGCCAGCATAGTATCGTATTGCATAAATATCTGGATATCTTGGGGCTGAGATCCACTCCTGCATATCTAGTGGATAAGCTAACTGATCAGAAACTCCAATAGCCGCACCATAATCAGTGGTCAATAGGTCAAGCCCATCATGCCTAATTTGATCTGCCCAATATTTGCAATGCTTGACTGCTTGTTTGTAGGTCATTTGAGGGTATTGATTATTTTTACCGTATTCTTCTGGCAGATCATCAATTAGTTCCAATAACTTTTCCCACGAAGCTCTGTCGGTGTAATTATTATAGTCAATGTCTATAGCATATGTACGAACTCGATACAAATGATAATATTTTTGCGGATCAATCCAAGTCTGCATATATAGCGCATAAGCTAACTGATAAGAAATTCCAATAACTTCACTGTAATCAGTAGTTAATAAATCAAGTCCTTTATACCTAATTTTGTCCGCCCAGTATTTGCAGTATTCAACTGCTTGTTTGTAGGTCATTTGAGGGTATTGATTCTCGCCGTTATTCATATTTTATAATTATATAACATGAAAAAGTCCCAGACTAATAACATAAGTATTAGTCTGGGACGGTCGTTTCCTTTCTATCTACCGAGCATCTTCGGGCGGAACATGGCTGCGGGGATGGCTAGACGGAAGGTTTTGGTCTGTCCAGTGATAACTCCTGTCAGAGTTTCCGTCAGTATCCCACGAGACGCGATAGTTATCTCCATAGTACTGCGTCACATGCAGGTCTATCTGACGACTCCTATCGTAGAACACTCCACTGCGATCATTGGTGTCGTTGTCGCGGTTTCGTACACCGAGTGGCGGCGTATCTCTCCGGGCGCGGCGGTCATACAGTGTTCCGCCAGGCTCGAAGTTCTGCGCACCATGCGGGTCAAACGGATCGCGCCTATACGTCACGTTTCCGCCCGGATCCATGACGTAGTGTCCGTGGCCGGGCCCGTCAGGCTTGCCAACACCACCGAAGTAGATGTTGGTGTTGCCGTCTGAATCTGTCGAGATCTAGACGTTGTCCTGGTACTGAAGCGGAACTCTAGCCTTTGCGGCGATCGACTTTTTGTCTTCACGCCGCTTTCGGTTCATTGCTTTGAGCTCATTAAGCCTAGCCTGAAAGGCCTTGGCGCATGAGTCAAATTCGGTCTTGGCACGTTTGAAGTCCTTCTGCGCTCGTTCGTGCTCTGCCTTGGCAGACTGAAATGCCTGCCGTGCGCAGGCAAACTCGCTCTTAGCCGCTTGGAAAGCTGGCTTGACGGCATCGAACCGCTCGCGTGCGGTGCGAATTCCCGCGACGAGCTGCCTCCGTTCGGCAACACAGGTCTGAGACTCTGCTTTGTAAGCATGTCCCTGATCTGCGTACATACGTGCGCTAGCGCCGTCGTGCATATCGTGAGCCAACGAAGCCGACTCGAAAGCCGACTTCATGTTCTGATACGCCCGCTCTTGCTGAGCATTCAAGCTGTCGATTCGCGGGCCGTTGGCCCGCTTGACAGACGTATAAGTTTCCCAGGCTGCCTGCTGATCCGCGCAGGCGGCCTACTTGACTTCGTAGGCACGGTTCATGACCGCACGAGCCGAGGAGCGGCGCTGCCAAGCGACCTGCTGAGCCTGCCAGGCTGCCTGCTGTCGCTGGCGGGCAGACTCGGAGCTGACCGCAAACGGTCAAGCTTAGCGTCTCGCTGACGAGACATGGTGTCATCCTCTCTGTAAAGTAGCGAAGTCACAGCGGTTACTACAACTTCGCTCCTTTACAACGTAAAGAGAATTTTGGCAATAGTCTGCTTAATAAGCGGCGAGTATTACTTGCGGGCGAAGATTTCTTTGGCGCTGAGTTTGCGGTTGTATTCGAGCGCGCCAAAGCGGAAGATGCGTACGGCGATGGCAATGATGATAGCGGCAGAAACGGCCAGCAGGGCGATACCGATTACTGCTTCGCTGATTCCTAGATTGCCGGCGGCATTGCGCAGCATCAGCGGGATTGGCGATGTCAGCGGGAAGAGCGACAAGAATTTTACTAGCGGTGCGTCTGGCATTGATATAAACATTGAAACGGCATAAAGCGGGCCGAATAGTAAGATCATTACTACGCCGAAAAAGCTGCCAGCTTCTTTGGCGGTCGGCACGGCGGCGCCGATAGCTACTAGCAGGCCGGTAAACATCATGAAGCTGCTAGCAAAGGCTAGAAAGCCGATGCCGATACGCAGCGGGTCGATTGGCAAGCTGCTGAGGTCAACTGATGGTAGCTTGAGCTGGTCGTGGAAAAACAAGTAGCCAATAAGCACCGGCAAGACCACCAGCAAACCTTGAACTATTGCCAGAATTATTAGCGAGATAATTTTGCCGACGATTAAAGTTCGCGCTTCGATAGTAGTGAGAATCATTTCGATAACGCGATTTTCTTTTTCTTCGGTGGTGCTGGTCAGCATTTGATTGCCAAAGAAAGTGATTAGGAAATAAAAGAGGATCAAAAAGATACCCGGCAGAATCATCTCTTGGACGCTGTCGTGGATTTTGCCATCGCGGTAAATAGTGCTGGTTGAGTTGATTTTGCCTTGGATAATTTTTTGAATAGCCGGATTAACGTCTGACCGAACAGAGGTGGCTAATAGACTGCTAGCCAGGCTGCCGTAGCGGCCGTTGTCAAAAATACCGACATCTTTACCGTAAACTTCGATTGATTGCTGGTCGAGATTCTTTGGATAGTAGATGTATGCATCAAGCTGGCCGTTTTTGACGCGGTCAATAGCGTTTTGCTTGTCGCTGGGATTAATTTCGGTGGCTTTCGAGGCGGCGATTAGCTGCGGTTTGACCATCTTTGATTCGTCGGTAATAGCAATGCTGAACGACTGGTTTTTGAGCTTTTCGGCAGCGTCGTTGGTAGCTTGATTGGACAAAAAGACCATCCCGAAAATTGCCGCAAACATCAGTGGAAAGCTAATTGCTAGAATCCAGAATGATTTTTTCTTGAGGGCACGAACGACCTCGAAACGAATGACAGTTGATAAATTATGCATGTTGCTTCTCCTCGTTGTTGCGGCTGTAGACTTGAACAAAAATATCATCGAGCGACTTGCCGCCAAATTGCTTGCGAACATTAGCGACGGTGCCGTAAGCATGCGCCGTCCCATCTTTGAGTAGCAGTATCCGGTCGCATAGGCGCTCAACTTCTTCCATCTGGTGAGTAATCATGATAACAGTGGCGCCTTTGGCCTGGTGTTCTTCGATGATTTCCATCAGTAGCCGGCGATTAACCGGGTCAAATCCTTTGGTTGGCTCGTCGAGGATTAGCAGTTCTGGGTTATCGATGACTGTGATACCGAGTTGGACTTTTTGTTGCTGGCCACCCGAGAGCTTATCGAGGCGAGTTTTGGCTTTGTCGAGCAGGTCAACGCGCTTCAAAAAATCAAGCGATTTTTGCCGAGCGTCGAGGCGGCTCATGCCTTTGAGCTGGCCGAAATAAGTCATGATGTCGATAACCGGCTCTTTTTTGTAAAGGCCGCGCTCTTCGGGTAGATAACCCAGTTTGATACCGCTTGATACCGAATAGGGTTTGCCACCGACTAGCAGTTCGCCAGCAGTTGGCTGGTAAATGCCGAGTAGGGCGCGAATGGTGGTGGTTTTGCCTGAGCCGTTGCTGCCGAGAAAACCAAATGTTTCGCCGCGTTTGACCTCAAAACTTAAGTCTTTGATGACTTCGGTCTTGCCGAAACGCATCTTAAAATGAGTAATAGAAATAATAGGTTCCATATTTTCCATGATAGCATGGGCCAAACCAGTTGTGAAAATTACTAGCAAAAATGCTTGAAAAATCCATATTTAGCGTTTATGCTTGATATACAGACGCTATATGTATAGTGTTTAGTAAAATAGACAAATATGCAAATAAATTGCGCAAAACAGACCTAGATGGTCTAGCTAGTTTTTTGCGCTCAAAAATAGCAGCTAAAAATAAGAAAGGAAACGATGGCAGATATTACAGTTGTGAAGCGCGACGGTAGCCAGCAGCCGTTTGACGCTAACAAAATTAATTTAACTCTGCTGGCAGCTAGCGAAGGTTTGCCAAATCAAATTGCGAAGGTAGCGCAAATAGCGGCCGAATTGCAGTTGACGCTGTTTGACGGCATTACTACCGAGCAACTTGATGAAGCGCTTATCCAGACGGCAGTTCAAAATGTCAAAGACGACCCGGACTTTGACACAATTGCGGCGCGATTGCTGCTGCGAACTATCTACCAGCAAGTGCTCGGCGATTATACTAACGAAATCGAGCTTAAAAAGCTACACGCGCAAAAGTTCCCTATCTATATTCGCCAAGCCGCTAAAGAGGGTCTACTAGATAAGCGAATGGCTGATTCGCAGCTATTTAACCTCAAAAAGCTGGCGGCGGCGCTTGATCCGAGCAAGGATTCACTTAGCAAATATCTCGGCGTAGTTACCAACCGCAATCGTTACGCGCTGCGGCGCCAAAGCGGCGATCCGATCGAGGTGCCGCAATTCACTAACATGCGTATTGCTATGGGTTTGAGTTTTAACGAAGTCAATCCGACCGAGGCGGCGATAAAATTTTACCGCCACATGGCTAATCTGGAATATAGTCCGGGCGGCAGTACGCGGGTTAACGCTGGCGGTTCGTTTCCGCAGCTAAGCAACTGTTTTGTCATGGAGGTTCAAGACGACATGGCTTCGATAGCCAAAAGTATTCGCGACACTATGTTCATCGCTAAAGGTACTGGCGGTATCGGTATTAGTATGAATAAGCTGCGAGCCGCCGGCAGTCCTGTCAAAACCACCAATACCGAGTCAACTGGTCCGATTCCGTTCATGAAAATGATTGATACGGCGCTGTTTGCAGTATCGCGTAAGGGTAAGAAAGCGGGTGCAGCAGCGGCGTATATGGAGAACTGGCATCTTAATTTTCCGCAATTCCTTGATTTGCGCCAGAATTCAGGCGATCCGTACTTGCGGACGCGATTTCTAGATACAGCGGTGTTTATTTCGGATGAGTTTATGAAGCGCGTGCAAGACGGGCAGGATTGGTATCTGTTTGATCCAGCTGAAGTTAGCGACTTAAATGAACTATACGGTGAAGCGTTCAGTCGCCGCTACCAGGAATACATCAAACTAGCAGAAGCCGGTAAAATTAACCGCTTCGAAGTCGTGCCAGCCCGCCAACAATTCCGCCAGATTCTCAGTAGTCTACAAGCGACTGGACACCCTTGGTTAACCTGGAAGGATGCCATCAATTTGCGGGCGCTCAACAATAACACCGGGACAATCCACCTCAGTAATTTGTGCACCGAAATAACTTTGCCCGAGGACGAAAATAATATTGCGACCTGTAATCTGGTTAGTATGAATTTGTCGGCTTTTCTCAACGCTGATAAGACTTGGGATTGGGATTGTTTGGCGGTATCAGTGCGCTCCGCCACGCGCCAGTTGGATAACTTGATTGATATCACGAAAACGCCAGTTACCGAAGCTATGTATAGTAATGAGCATAATCGGGCGCTGGGGCTCGGCTATATGGGGTTATCGGATGTTTTGGAGAAGCTAGAGATTAGTTACGAAAGCGAGGCTGCCTACGATCTGGTTGACCAGTTAACTGAATTTATCAGCTACCATGCCATTGATGAATCGGCTAACCTCGCAGCTGAGCGCGGCAGCTATCCGAACTTTGCTGGCAGCGGTTGGAGCAAGGGCTTACTGCCTATCGATACCGTTGATAAACTTACAACAGAGCGCGGCGTTAAGGTAAAAATTGATAGTAAATCGCGCTTGGATTGGGAAGCGCTGCGCCAAAAAGTCAAAAAAGGTATGCGTAACGCAACTTTGATGGCGATCGCGCCGACAGCTAATATCTCGCATGTGGCAGGTACGACGCCGGGACTTGACCCGCAATTTAGCCAAATCTTTAGCCGCAGTACGCTCAACGGCAAATTCCTAGAGGTTAATGCTAATTTGGTGCGTAAACTCAAACAACTTAATCTGTGGGAATCGCTCAAAGACGACTTGTTGGCGAATCAGGGCGATATTCAAGGTTTCGAGCAAATTCCGCAGGCAGTCCGCGACGTCTACAAAACTAGTTTTCAGCTGAGCCCGTACGCTTTTATCGAGGTGGCGGCGCGAGCGCAAAAATGGGTTGACCAGGCGATTAGCCGCAATATGTACCTAGAATCACGCGATATTGATGAATATATCGAAATCTATTCAGAAGCATGGCGCCGCGGTTTGAAAACGACATATTATCTGCATGTCAAGCCGCGCCATCAATCCGAGCAAACCACCGTCACATCGCAATCGGTACAAAAAGTTCGTACCGACAGCGCGAAAAGGGTAAGCGGTTTCGGCTTTGCTCGACGCAAACGATCATAAACGTTGCTAAAATCACAATAATAAGGAGGAAATATGACGCAAACAACACAACCGCAAGGTATTTTGGGATCAGGCCTGCGCGACGGCTTGCAACTCAAGCCAGTACGCTACCAATGGGCGATGGATTTGTATAATCAGGCAGTTGCTAACACTTGGTTCCCGAATGAAGTACAACTAGTGCAAGATTTGGCGGCGTTCGAGAAGCTGACCGACGACGAAAAACATGCGCTGAAAACGGTAATCAGTTATCTGAACCCAAACGAATTGCTTATTAATAAGTCGTTAGCTTTTGGTATTTATCCATACGTCAATGCCGCCGAGGCGCACTTGTATTTATCGAAACAGATGTGGGAAGAAGCTAACCACTTTATGACCTTTGAATACATTATTGAAACGTTTCCGTTTGACCGCCAAGAAATTTATGCAGCCGGCTATGGCAAGAAAAGCTTGAAAGATAAGTCTGACTTCCAGACTAAGTATGTCGGCCGCATGTTGAATGATAAGCTGGACGTTACTACTACCGAGGGCAAGAAAGATTTTGTGCGTAATCTGGTGGCTTATAATATTGTACTCGAAGGCATTTGGTTTTATAGCGGTTTTATGGTTGGCATGAGTTTTCGCCGGCGTAATTTGCTGCGTAATGTTGGCAGTTTGCTAGATTGGATTACTAAGGACGAAAATCTGCATTTAACTTTCGGCATTAACTTGCTGTTGACAATTCTTGACGAGAATCCAGATTTGCAGACGCAAGAATTCGCTGACGAGATTCGCGATCTAATTTTGCAGGCGGTAGCGCTTGAAGAGGCTTACAACAAAGACATGCTGCCAAAGGGTATCTTGGGCTTGAATGCGGATTATGTGAACCAGTATGTCAAGTTTATGACCGACCGCCGTTTAGAAGAATTAGGCTTCGAGAAAGAATACAACGTACCTAATCCAGCCAAGTGGATGGCGGCGGCCAACGATACGCTTGAATTAGTCAATTTCTTTGAAAGCACCAATACTAATTATGAAGTTAACACTGTAAAGTAGTAGTTTTAGTAATTGAATAAGCAGTTTATTAGCCTATAATGAATATAAGCAAAAGGGGGAAATAATGAATCCATCAGCGATAATTAACGACGACATGACGCTCGAGGAAAAACTCGAGGCAATTGATCGCGAAATAGCCAAAGCGCAAGCTGAAGCCGATCAAAAAGCTGAAGCTGACGGTGTACCATCAGCGCCAATTGATCCGGCAACACTAACTATGTGCGAGGGCTGCCAATAGACACGCTACATATAGCGTACTCTAAGCGGTTATGCTATAATAAGGGCCCATGAAAGAGCAATCATACATGGGCAAACAGACAAAATATATCTTTGTAACTGGCGGCGTTCTCTCGGGGGTAGGGAAGGGAATTACCGCTGCGAGCATCGGCGCGGTTCTCCAGGCCAAAGGTATCAAAGTCTCAATTCAGAAATGCGACCCGTATCTCAATGTGGATGCGGGTTTGCTTAATCCGGCAGAGCACGGCGAATGCTTCGTGACGCGCGATGGTGCTGAAACAGACCTTGATCTTGGCCATTACGAGCGGTTTCTAGATATAGAGTTGACGCAGAAAAACGCCACGCTGGCGGGACGCTTATTATCAGAGCTGATTGCCGATGAACGCGCCGGTAAATTTCACGGCAAAACTGTCCAACTAATCCCGCACTTAACGCACGCCATTCAAGAGTCAATTATTGCGGCTGGCGAAGGCAGCGATGTGCACATCGTAGAAATCGGCGGTACAGTGGGCGACTACGAGGGGTTAAGCTTCATCGAGGCGATCCGCGAATTTGCTCACAAAATCGGCAAGGAGCGCTGCTTATACGCGCATGTGGTTTATGTGCCGTTTATTGATACCAGTAAGGAGTTCAAGAGCAAGCCGGCGCAAAATGCCTTAAATGATTTGCGCGGTTTTGGTATTGTGCCAGAGATTGTGGTTGTCCGCAGCGACGAGCCAGCGCCTGAGTCGGTTGCTCAAAAAATTGCTTTGTACGGCGGCGTTGATTTGCCGGGAGTGCTGATGCTGCCAAATCTCGATACCGTATTTATGATTCCCGAGCGGATAGCCGCTAGCCCATTGATGACCATTCTCGACAAGTTCACTGGTAATTTTGCTCAGCCGAATCTCGCGAAATGGCAAGCGTTAACTCAATTGCAAAGCAAAAAGCCAACCGATATCGTGACTGTCGGTTTAGTCGCTAAATATATGGAAAACAAGGATACTTATCTATCGGTGACCGAGGCGCTCAAGAGTGCGGCTTGGCATGAAAATGTTGGTCTGCATATCAAGTGGCTCAATGCCGAAACAGTTACCGAGCGCGATTTCGAGACGGTTGATGCTCTGCTGGTGCCAGGCGGCTTTGGCCCGCGCGGGATTGAAGGCAAGATTGCGGCAGCGCAGTATGCGCTTGAGCGCGATGTGCCGTATTTGGGGATTTGCTTAGGTTTGCAGACAGCGGTAATTGCGGCAGCGCGGCGAGCTGGGCTCGACGATGCTAATAGCACGGAGTTTGATGATGCTACGACGCACGATGTGGTGTATATTATGCCTGGCCAAGAGGGCAAAGAATCGACTGGCGGTACGTTGCGGCTGGGCAATTATCCGGCAGTATTCACGCCAGGGTCGCTTGCTTCCAAAGTATATCAGTCGGATCACACCGAGGAGCGCCACCGCCACCGATATGAGGTGAACCAGCAGTTTCTAGATGAGATTGCCCGCGGCGGCGTGGCGGTGTCGGGCTTGTCGCCAGACGGGCGGCTAGTCGAATTTGTCGAGGCGCTAAATTGCCGCTATTTTGTCGCAACGCAAGCGCACCCCGAGTTTCGTTCGCGGCCAATGCGGCCGCATCCGCTGTTTGCTGGATTGATTAGAGCGGCTGTCTATTGACAAATTATACTAGTTATGCTAATATGAGAATATGGCAGAAGAAGAAAAACAAAAAGTAGAAGATTTCGAGCCAGCTTATGACGAGAGCAGCGACGATACAGCGATGTTGCGAGCGGTGCTGCAATCGGATCATGCTCGTAATATTACGCCAGTATCGGTGTATCGCCAGCCAGATTTTGACGGCACGGAAGACTAACCGTAGCAAAAAAGTGTTATAATATGGTCTATGATTGATTGTGTTATTACACTGAAGAAAATAATTAACAAACTGTATCAGCAGCAGGTTGATGTACAGTTAACGCGCCCCGACCCGAAGTTTGGCGACTTTGCGACGAATGCGGCGTTGCAGTTAGCAAAACCCTTGGGCAAAAACCCGCGCGAAATTGCCGAGGCGATTGCCGAAGAGTTGCGTGGCCGCCAGGAGTTTAGCGAGGTTAGCGTGGCGGGTCCAGGTTTTATCAACGTCAAGTTGAGCGACCAAGCAGTGCTGGAATCGCTGAAAGTGCGTCCGGCAACTAAACGCGCTGGCAAGACGGCAGTGATTGAGACCAATTGTCCAAATCCGTTTAAAGCCATGCACATCGGCCACGCGCTGAACTCGATTTTGGCGGATACCATAGCGAACTTGCTGGCGGTGGACGGCGCGGCGGTGCATCGGGTCAGTTACCACGGCGATGTCGGCACGCATGTCGGCAAGAGCATGTGGGCGATTCTTCGCGAAATTGACGGCGATGTCAGTAAGCTAGGCGCTATTCCGGCTGATAAGCGCAACGAATTTATGAGCCGTATGTACGTTGAGGGAGCGCGGGCAGCTAAAGAATCGCCAGAGGCACGAGCGGAAATTGACGAGCTAGCCAAGCAATCGTTTGTATTGGACGATCCATTGTATAAGCAGGTGTATGAGATTTGTAAGGCCTGGAGCTTTGATGAAATTGACGCCAATGTGGCGCGGCTAGGCAATGTGCCAATTGAACGGCGGTATGTCGAGAGTGAAACTGAAGTGCCAGGCAAGGCCTTGATCAAAGCAAAAACCCCAGAGGTCTTTACCAAATCAGATGGTGCGTATATCTTCAAAGGCAGCCAATACGGTGCGTTTGATAATGTGTTCATCGGTTCACATGGCAACGGATTATATGGTGCACACGATATGGGGCTAATTCAGCTGAAGCATCAAGATTATCCAAACTTGGACCTATCGATTACGGTCAACGGTGAGGAGCAGGCAGCGTATTTCCGCGGGGTGATCGCGGCTAGTGAATTGGCGATTCCAGAATTGAAAGGTAAATTGTTTAATTATGCAACTGGTCTGGTCAAATTAACAACCGGCAAGATGAGTTCGCGTACCGGCGAGGTGATCACTATTGATTGGCTGTTCAACGAATTCAAAAAAGCCATCACCCAAGCTGGCGGCGAGCCGACCGACGAGGTGGTGGCGGGTGCGCTGCGCTATCAATTCCTGAAGGTAAAAATCGGCAGCGACGTAGTGTTCGACATCAATGACGCGGTTAGCTTGACGGGTAACACTGGTAGCTACTTGCAATACGCGCACGCTCGGGCGCGGGGTATTTTGGCAAAATCTGAGCAAGCAGTTGCATTTCCGACAGAATTGTTCGACGAAGATCGGCTGTTAGTCAGGAAAATGAGTGAATACGCCGAGGCGGTTAACCGCGCTACCGAAAGTCTGGAGCCGCATCACGTCTGCGCCTACCTGTTTGAGCTGGCGCAAGAATTCAACCGCTACTACGAGAAAAACCAAGTCGTCGGCAGCGACAAAGAAGCACACCGCGTCGGTTTGGTGGCAGTGTACGCGGATATTTTGAAGGCTGGTTTGACGATTTTGGGTATCGCGGCGCCGGAGCGCTTGTAGGGTTACGTTGTAAGGTCGCGGAATAAACTAATACGAGCGATTTATCACAAGAAACCAGGTTATAATCAAACAGTTAAAGGAGTCTAAATGCCATCAGAAACAGTCAAAAAAGCCAAAAAATCAGCTGCCAAAAAGCTAGCCGACAAAAAATTGGCGCAAACAATAGTTAAAGACACCCACATGGGCGGTTTCGTTAATTTTATCCGCGAGCAGGGCATAGTCGGCCTAGCGGTTGGTCTGGCGATCGGTACGGCAGCTGGCGATACGGTGAAGAAGCTGGTGACAGCGTTTATTGACCCGCTAGTACAGTTGATCGTCGGTTCGCAAAAAGGCTTGCAGGCGGCGTCGTTCACGGTTGAATTTGCCGGCCGCAAGGGCGAATTTCTGTATGGGGCGTTTATTAGCTCGTTGATTACATTGCTGGCGGTAGCTTTTGTGGTGTATGCAATTGTGCACCTGTTTAAACTCGATAAATTAGATAAGAAAAAATATTAATTGGGCTTTGAAAAACATATCCGTCGGACAAGTACGGCGGATTTTTATGTAAAACGATTTATGCTGGAACAAGGTGCGTACCATACTCAGTAGGCTAAGAGATCAGCGTTCCGACTGTCTCGCCGCGGGCGGCTCGGGCGATATTACCGTCGGTGAGTAAGTCGCAGATAATAACTGGGATATGTTCGTCCATAGCCAGGCCGATGGCAGCTTTGTCCATGACGGTGATATCAGGGTTGGTTAGAGCGTCGTGATAGCTGAGCTTATCAAATTTGGTGGCGTCAGGGAATTTGGTAGGATCTTTATCGTACACGCCATCAACTTTCGTTGTTTTAATCACAACATCGCATTGCATTTCTAAAGCTAGGTTCAGGGCGGCAGTGTCAGTGGTTAGGAACGGCCGGCCAGTACCGCAGGCAACGATGACCACGCGGCCTTTTTGAATGTGGCTGAGGGCGCGGCGAAAGGTGTATTGGTCGATAAATTGATTGATTTCGACGGTGGACAGGGCGCGGGTCGGCAAGTCAGCGTCGTTGAAAACGTCAGCTAGAGCTATGGCGTTCATCAGGGTAGAGAGCATGCCGATATTATGGGCTGAGACAGGCTGGATGCCGTGGCCGATGATTTGGTTGCCGCGGACATAATTGCCGCCGCCGACCATGATGACGACTTCGGCGCCAGTTTCTAGCGCTGGTTTGATTTGTTCAGCGATCCAGCGGGCGCGAGCGGGGTCAAAACCGCTGGCGAACTCGCCCTGGAGCTGCTCGCCAGAGAGTTTGAGGAGAATACGTTTGGTCATGGGTTTAGTATAACACGAGAGGCTCTTACGTGTATTTATCATGCATTCAAATCGGGATATTATATTGGTAAATATTCTAGTAATACCTACAACAGTGTGTTATAATAGTAACGAGGGGCTGGTTGATGATCGGCCTCTGGCGCATTTTAGAATATAGACGGCAGAATCCGAGCTCTCTTGAGTACTGTGAAATGGTGGTTTTCACGGCGCTAAAGAGGGCTTGGTAACAGATCAAGCTCCACTATTGCCCCAGATGGGGCAGAAAGGAGGCCAGAGATGGTCGAGGAGGAGCAGGAGCAGGAGCAGGAGCAGGAGCTCCCCCCTATTCCATACTTGGTAGGGAAGGTGCTTGACATCTTCCCTACCCCCTGTTTTTCCCTAGGAGAGGGGGGGTGGAGCTTCATTTACCAGGACGGCGTGAGCCGTCCTGGTGTTGAGATGAATATCCTGATGAAGCCGCTTTCGGGCGGCTCCATCAGGATTAAAGTAGTCTTTTGGGGGAATGGTAACCCCCGGAAGGCCATTTATTACGTCAATTCCACTTCTGCAACAGAAGTGAAGTTGACGTACCCAGGGGTCGATCCCTGGGAGTTCATCCGTCGGCTGAGGGAGGGGGCGGCTGCGCTTAGGTGATGCCCCCCTCCCACCCCGCCCCGGCGGAGGTTGTCTGGCCTTTCTTGGCCGCAACTTCCGCCGGGACGGCAGACCCCTCTTCGCGCCAGGAGGGGTATTTTCTTTGTATTAGAGCGTTTGCTGCAGCAGGTGCCGGAACAGTTTTCTAGAGATTACTACGATACCAAAAAGTAGTATACTAGAAGTATGAAAGCTAGTTTCAAGCCAAAAAAGATTTTGTGGATGGATTTGGAGATGACCGGATTGGATCCGGCGCGTGATGAGATTTTGGAAGTGGCGGCGATTGCGACGGATTGGGATTTTACAGAAATTGCGACCTATGAAGGGGTTGTGCGGCATGAGCCGGCGAAATTGAAGCGGCTACTTGACCGCAATGCTAGCTTTTGGAATGAACATCTGGAGGCGCGGCGCGGTTTGGAGGAACAAAACACATCGGGTAAGCCGCTGGCCGAGGTGGAACGCGATTTGCTGGCGTTTTGCGACGAGCACTTTGCGGACGAACCGCGGATTTTGCTGGGCGGCAACTCAATCCATCAAGATCGGCGGTTTATTGACGGGTGGTGGCCTGCGTTGTCAAAAAGACTACACTATCGGATGCTGGATGTCAGCGCTTGGAAAGTGGTGTTTGAGGGCAAATATGGCAAGAAATTCGCCAAACCAGAGGACCATCGGGCGCTGGAGGACATCCGCGGCAGCATCATGGAACTGAAGTATTATTTAAAAAAGGTGAAGGCGTGACAGATAAAATATGGCATGATATCAGCGAGGATTCGCTGGAAGTACGGCAAAGCTTAATTGAAAAATTAAACTTATCGGAGTTGCAGCGGCGGATTTTGATTGAGAACCGTTGGCTGCCGCAAGCGGTCGAAGGCGGCGATTGGCTACTGATTAAGGCGGAAATCCCGAGTATTGAACGCCGCAATGTCCATTGGCAAGGGTTGACGATTTTGCTCAGCAAAAACAAAGTTATCACCTTGCACCGCGACGAATTAGATAGCGAGGTTACCGAGCGGATTGAAGCGTACCGGCCAGGCACTCTGTCGCCGTCGCTAATCGCAGCAACGATGATTCAATTTACAGTCGAGCAATATATGCCGATTCTTAATTCAATTGACGACGTAACCGATCAATTAGAAGATACAATGATTCGCGATCCGGGCAAGCACCAGTTGCAGCAGCTTTTTGTGTATAAGCGCCAATTGGCGGATTTGCGCAAAGTGATTTTGCCGCTGATGAATATGCTGAATGGTTTGAGTAACGGCCGGTATAGTATTTTTGATGAAAAGTGCGCGATTTATGCGCGCGACAGCTACGATTACGCTTGGCGCGTGCACGAGCTAATCGATACCATGCGCGATCTATTGACTAGTGCGCTGGATATGTATTTGTCGGTAGTGTCTAATCGAATGAATGATGTAATGAAGCGTTTGACGATTGTAACAACGATATTTATGCCAATGTCGTTTTTGACAGGTCTAGCTGGCATGAACTTTTCGCAGCTGCCGTTTCATAGCGATGTAATGTTTTGGATAACGATGGCGATGCTGGTCGTTTTGCCGATATTGATGCTGGTATACTTTATACGGAGCAAATGGCTATGACGCACCAACAGTTTGAAGAGTTTTTGCTAAGTTTTCCAGGCGCCTGGTTGGACTATCCGTTTGGCGATAAGGTGGCTGTGTACAAAGTCGGCCGCAAAGATGCTGGCCAAAGCGAAAAAATGTTTGCGTTGATAGCCGAAAATTCAAAACCGTTACGGATTAGCTTGAAATGTGATCCGCAATTGTCGTTAAAGTTACAACAAAAATACGAATCGGTTCAGCCAGGCTTTCATCTTAATAAAAAACACTGGATTACGGTGATTTGCAGCGGCCAGCTCAGCGACGAAGAACTTTTTGACCTGGCGCGGTTAAGTTATCGGCTGGTGACGGAATAGCTGCTACTGCTTGGTTGAAGCGAAGTCGTGGTAAGCTTTGAGGATAACGTCGATATTATTAATGGATTCGTCGCAGAACGAGCGGATTGATTTGGAGTCGCTAACCTTTTTAAGCTTGTTGAGTTGCGACTTTAAAATGGTTAATTCGTAAGTCATGGCGGTGGCGTAGCTACTGTCGAGCTTGCCTTTTTGGTAGGAATCGTTGAGCTTTTTCTGCAGGGCTTCTAGGTAGCTTTTTTCGGTGCTAGAGGATTTTTTCTGGATTTTGCGCTCTTTGATGATGGCGTCTAGCCGAGTCTGCATGGTCGTCAGAGTGCTGTTGAGCGCAGTGTTGGCCTCGGCAATTTCAGTCTGCGTCAGGCGGCCTTCGTTTTCGTCGACGACTTTGTTCAGTGTATCGGTGCGATCGCGGATCGGCTGGATTAAACTGTTGGCATCAGATGCGCCAGGGTTGATGATTAGAATCAAAATGATGATAACGCTAGCAATAACAGTGCCAATGAGCGCAAATATAGCGATTCGATTGATGGTGTGCTGTTCTTGCGGAGCGATGCGGTTAAGGTAGTCAACAGTATTATAATCATCATCCGAGCTGCTGGCGTAAACCGGGAAGGTGCTTAGCGGCTGCGGTCCTGTGTCGTACGATGGCGCGGTTTGGTTAATTTGCGGTAGTTGATCAGGCTGATTAGCTGCCAGGCTGGATGTTTGCTGTGGGTATGCCGGCTGCTGCGGCTGGGCGGCTTGGCTATTGTAATACGGATTAGGTGCCGCTTGCTGCTGCGGTGTTTGCTGGCCGTAGACCTGATTGTACGGTGCGGCTGGCTGCTGCGGGTTTTCTGGCGGTAAATTATTAGCAGAACCCTGTGAATACGGTTGTTGCGGATTGGTGTACGGGTCCTGATTCATACTTACTATTTAACCACAACCGATAACAGAGGTAAAGAGTGATATACTAAAATGTATGGATGCCAAGGAGGAAATTCGCTCGCGGCTCAATATCGAAGATGTGATTGGCGAATATGTTGAGCTGAAGCGGGCAGGGCGCAGCTATAAGGGGTTAAGTCCGTTTACTGGCGAGAAAACGCCTAGCTTTTTCGTAAGTCCTGAAAAAAATATTTGGCATGATTTCTCGAGCAACAAAGGCGGCGATGTTTTCGCTTTTGTAATGGAGGCCGAGGGGATGGATTTTCGCCAGGCGATGGAATTTTTGGCGCGCAAAGCTGGAGTTGACCTCAGCGAATATCAATCGGCTAGTGCCAGGAAGCGCACCGCCTACAAAAAGCGGCTGTTGGCAGCCAACGAGCTAGCGGCACGATATTTCCAACAGAGTTTATTGCGTAGCCAGCAGGCGATTGAATATGTTTTTAAGCAGCGAGGATTGTCGCGGCAAACTGTTCAAAGTTTTCAGATTGGTTATGCGCCGGATAGCGGCACGGCGTTGCTGGCGGCGCTCGAAAAAAGAGGTTTTACTAAGCGAGAGATCAACGATGCGGGGCTATTAAACCGCTATGGCAAAGATTTGTTTCGCGGCCGAATGATGATTCCGTTGATGGATCAGGGCGGGCAAGTAATTGGCTTTACCGGGCGGATTATTGGCAATGTGCCGAATGCGCCGAAATATCTGAATACGCCGCAGACATTACTGTATGATAAGGGGCGACATATTTTCGCGTTGAGCCAAGCCAAGGAGGCGATCCGTAAAAGTGGCTTCGTAGTGATGGTTGAGGGGAACTTGGATGTAGTTAGCAGCCACCAAGCGGCCGTAGCGCAAACAGTAGCGACTGCTGGCACGTCGATGACTGAAAATCATCTCAAAGCGGTCAAACGGCTGACTAGCGATGTTCGCCTCTGTTATGATAGCGATAAAGCGGGTGTGGCAGCGACCGAGCGGGCAATTGAGCTGGCCTCGCACGAGGGCGTTGAGCTGACGATTATTTCGTTGCCAGATGGTGCTAAAGATCCAGATGAATTGATCAAATCGAGTGTTCAGACGTGGCGCGAAGCGATAGCTCGCAACGAGCCAGCTGTCGAATGGGTGCTGCGCCAGCATGCCGAGCGCTGTGATTTGAATACAGCGGTCGGCCGGCGAACTTTTACTACGGCAGCGCTGCGAATAGTGCGCGGGCTAGCTGACCCCGTCGAGCGCGAATACTATATCAAGCGGATAGCTGCTATGTCGCATACTAGCGAGGAGGCGGTGCGCCAAAAATTAGCTGGCGAGCCAGTCAAGAAACAAACCTTCAAACCTGTTGTTGCAAATACATCGATTATTAAGAACGAACAGGCGGTGCTGGAGGATAACATTTTGGCTTTGGCGCTTTATGATGCTAGGTGTTTAGAAGAATTGCGCCGCGCCGGCCGCCAGCAATGGAGCAGTGCCGAGCGAGAGTTATTAGCGACGGTGCTCCTCGAAGAAGACGATCCGCAAAATCGCCCTAAAAAGTTGCAAAAAGCTGATATTTATGTAAAAATGGTATCATTGCGCGCTGAGGAGCGTTATGCAGCATGGGATAGCGGCGATCGCTATGTCGCGATGTGCCAACTGCTGCGGGATAAAGAGGATAAACATAACAAACAAACTCAACAAGAATTATTAGCTAAGTTACGCGACGCTGAAGCTGCTGGCGATGAGGCAGCGGCTAGAGAGTTGCGTGCGGCACTCAATAACATAATCAAGGAGAAAGCTCGTGACAAACGACGACCAAGCGCAGAAGCCATCTGACGACAATATACAAGATCAAGACATCAATGAGCCTGATATCAACGATTTGATGGACGAAGATACTCCTGAAGATGTACTGAACGCTAATCAATATTTCGATGATATTTCGGACGACTCAGTGCGACTGCATTTGCGCGAGATTGGCAAAATCCCGCTGCTGAGCGCCGAGGAAGAACTAGAATTGGCAAAACGCGTCAAAGAAGGCGACAAAAAAGCTAAAGATAAAATGGCCGAAGCAAATATGCGCCTGGTGGTATCGATCGCCAAGCGGTACTCGGGTCGCGGTTTAGACTTCTTAGATTTGATTCAAGAAGGCCACACTGGTTTGTTGCGCGCGGTTGAAAAATTTGATCCGGATAAAGGCTTTAAATTCTCGACTTATGCTACCTGGTGGATTCGCCAGGCGATTACCAGGGCAATTGCCGACCAGGCGCGGACGATTCGTATTCCAGTTCACATGGTGGAAACCATCAATAAATTGCTGCGCACGCAGCGGCGCATGACGCAGGAGCTGAATCGCGAGCCAACGATTGAAGAGCTAGCTAAAGAGCTAGAGATGGAACCAGAAAAAGTCGAATATGTCATGAAAATCAAGCAAGACATTTCGAGCTTGGACGCTGGCGTCGGCCGCGACGGCGATGATGAAGGCGAGTCGGTGCTGGGCGATTTCATTGAAGATGAAGGTACGATTAGTCCGGAGGAATCGGCCTCGAACCAGCTGTTAAAGGAACAAGTTAAAGATTTGCTAGGTACGCTGAGCGATCGCGAACAAAAGATCGTCCGGATGCGCTTTGGATTAGATAGCGGCAAGAGCCATACACTTGAAGAGGTTGGTCAGGAATTTGCGGTGACGCGCGAGCGAATTCGCCAGATTGAAGCTAAAGCGCTAGCAAAATTACGCAAGCATAAAGACGCTAAAAAACTTTATACTTATCTGCAATAATTTTGGTTTTAGGTGTTATAAGTTAACGAAACCAGTTGTGCTGAGCAGCGAATTAATCTTGGCATATAACGCAGTGATATCGCTGTCGTTAATTAAATAATAATCAGCGATAGCTATTGGTCCGCCTTTTTCGATATCCTCAATCTCTGACCAGTCGCGCTGGTTAGCTTGTTCGGCGGTGAATGGCCGCTCGGGGCGAGTTGCGAGACGGCGGTGGCGCAAATGTTTTGGCGCGACAATGGCGGCAACGATGAGTTCGCCAGGAAACTCGTGTTTGAGAAACTTGTACTCTGTCCAGGAATAGAGCCCGTCGAACAATAAACGATGCTGGCCAGCATCAATTAAGCGGTGCAATTGCTCGGCGGCGCGGCGGACGATAACGTCTTTGCCGTCGCGTTCGCGCCACTGTTTGCGAAATTCGGCTTGCGATTCGGGCGTGATTTCAACGCCTCGGGCGCGCATTTCGTCGTACAAAATGCCGCCGCCGTAGATTTTGGGAAAACCTTTGGCGGCTACGAAATTGGTTGCTTCGGTTTTGCCGGCGCCAGGCAATCCGACGAATGCCAAAATCTTGGCTGGTTTTTCTTGTGATGTCATAACCTTAGTATACATGATTATGGCTATATTCGCTTGTAAGTAACGGCCCTTAGATAGCGTATAATATAAATATGGTCAAACGCTTAGTGATTATCGACGGTAAAAGCGTGTTCTATCGCGGCTACTATGCTATGCCTGGGTTGTCGACCGCAGACGGGACGCCGACAGGCGGCGTGTATGGTTTCGCGGCGCTGAGTTTAGAATTAATTAAGCAGCTTGAGCCTGATTATGTTTGCGTGGCGTGGGATAAACGAGGAACGAATATTCGCCGGCGGTTGGCGATTTATCCTGATTACAAGGCCGGGCGCAAGCCAGCGCCGTCAGATTTTTACGCGCAGATTCCGATTTTGCACGAACTGTTGGCAGCCTTTAGTTGGCCGCTGTACGAGTTCGACGATTATGAAGCCGACGATATCATGGCAACGCTAGACAAGCAGGCTGAACAGCACGGCGACATCGAAACATATTTGATTACTAGCGACTTGGACGCGCTGCAAATTCTCGACCAAAACACGTATCTTTATGCGCTCAAAAAAGGCTTAACCAATATCGATAAATTTGATATTCCAGCGTTTGAGAAGCGCTACGGTATTCGGATTGGCCAATTTCTCGACTTGAAAAGCTTGAAAGGCGATTCGTCGGATAATATCCCTGGGGTGCCGGGGGTCGGCGAGAAGACAGCTGTCAAATTACTACAGCAATTTGAAACACTAGACGGCGTTTATGAGAATCTATGGCAGATTAAAGACAGTTTGCGCCGCAAACTAGAAGCTGGCAAAAAATCTGCTTATATGAGTAGGGAATTGGCGCGGCTATTCACCGATGCGCCAGTGAAACTCGATTTAGAGGCAATGAACGTGCGCGACTTAGACACGGCGAAATTGCGAGAGTTACTCGAAAAGCTGGAGTTTCGCTCATTGTTGCGAAAATTACCACAACACATGCGCGATGGTGCTTCAGAAGTGACTCCAAATAATATTCTTGCGCCAGCTGTTGAAATATCGGGCGATAAAGTCATACCGATGTTGGTAATGGCGCCAGAATTACTGGTAATTTGGGATGGTGATATGGTTTGGCTGAGCCATGAAAAAGGCAAGGTCGCTCGCTTGCCGCTGGCTAAAGCAAGCGCTATTTTAGCAGAAGCTTCGATAGTTGGCCACGACACAAAGGAGTTTCTCAAAACGCTTCTCGGTGCTGGCTGCCAGCGGCTACCGGCTGTTAAACACGATACCGCGCAGGGCTCATTTTTGTTAAATCCTTTGCGCAAATCGCGCGAATTAGTGGATTTGGCGGGCGTAGAATCTTTGGACGACCCAAGATTGGCGATGGCAGCACTTTGGGTAGTTTATGAACAACAAAAGTCGGCATTGGTTGAGCAGGCTGACCTCCAGCAGGTGGCGCAGACGATGGATTTTCCGCTGATTAATGTCTTAGCACAAATGGAATTTCGAGGTATCAAAATCGATGCCGGCAAACTCGAAAAAATGAATAAATCATTAGCGCAAGAGATTGCAGCGGTTCAGCAGAATATTTATGATATGGTCGGTTACGAATTTAATGTTGCTAGCCCGGCGCAGTTGGCTAGCGCGCTATTTGATAAGCTGCTCTTGCCGACAGCCGGTATTAAAAAAGGCAAAACTGGTTATTCAACCAACCAAAAGGAACTTGATAAGCTGCGCGGGCAACATCCAATTATTGAGTTGGTCGAGCGTTTCCGCGAACTGTCGAAATTACAAAATACCTATGTGGCAGCCTTACCAGAGCAAACTGACGCTAACGGATATATCCACACGACGTTTAATCAAGACGCAACAGCAACTGGGCGGCTATCTAGCACTAATCCGAATTTACAAAACATACCAATTCGTACCGAGCTAGGCCGGCAGATTCGCGATGCCTTTGTGCCAGCGCCTGGCAATGTTTTCGTAAATGCTGATTATTCGCAATTTGAGCTGCGCCTGGCGGCGGTGATGGCTGGCGAAAAACAGATGATTGAAGATTTTAATACCGACGTTGATATTCACGCCAAGACGGCAGCAGAAGTTTATAACGTACCGATTAATGAAGTGACACCAGCACAGCGCCGCCGCGCTAAAGTGGTGAATTTCGGCGTATTATACGGAATGAGCCAGCACGGCTTGGCAGCGGCTGCTAATATGAGTTACGGCGAGGCGCAGCATTTCATCGACGAATATTATCGTATCCGTCCGCACATCAAAGAGTTCATGGAACAAACAATCCGTCAAGCGCACGAAGATGGCTTTGTGCAGACATTGTTTGGCCGCCGCCGGCCGACACCTGATGTTAGATCGAATAATTTTGCTGTTCGCTCGGCTGCCGAGCGTGCAGCAGCTAATATGCCAATACAAGGTACCGAGGCGGATTTGATGAAGTTGGCGATGCTGGCGGTAGAGAAGGGTTTGGTACTAGTAGATATAGATTCGCTGCCTGAAGAGACTTGCCTTTCCGGCAAGGCGAATTCGTTCTTTTCGAATTTGCCGGTCTCTGAAGGCAGCAAATCTATATCTACAGACAAAAATACCCCGCTCGGCTACCAAATCTTGCAAATCCATGACAGTATTATGGTTGAATGTCCGCGCCAAAACGCTGAAGTGGTCAGTAAAATGCTGGTAGAGACTATGGAAAATATCTACCCGCAGCTCGGTATCAAGCTCAAAGTCGACGTCAAAATCGGCAATAACTGGGGCGAAGTGTAAAAAACTTAAAATTTGCTGAAAATTAGCGAAAACCCGTACAAATATGGACAAATGACGGCAACTGTGGTATAATCTAACTACAGTTAGCTTAAGCAAGAAGGCGGATGTTATGGTACGGAATATATCACCAGAAAATAGCAACCCTAAACCTGAAGGGGCTAGGCAAGAGCGCATAGCGCAGTTAAAACAGGACGAGCAACAACTAAGACGTATCATTGAGCAACGCGACGCTGTGAGTAAGGTTCTTGAAGGAGACGGCTACGGTTACTTAATTGGTCTGTTTGTTGATCCAGATGATAATGTTTTGGGTATTGGAAACAGATATCATGGAATAGGATCTAATAATTGGCGAGTGGTTCGTTGTGAGTCTAGCGAGGTTGAGGGAGATCAACCAATAAGAGTAGAAATTCAAAAAATAAGTAGCGCGAAAAAAACTGAGCACGGAAGATATCCTTTCTGGCCAATTGGTGTCAAGACTATTGATACGATTTATCCTGAAGACGGTAGGGCTATTAATTTTTTTTGGATGTCTGAATCTGAATCTGAAGCCAAACATAGAGGGTTCATAGTAGGAGATCTCGCTGGCAATGAATTTTTGCCGCTAGATGAAATAATTGATCCAGAGACAGAGAAAAAAATAAAAGCAAAGAAAGAAGCGGAGATAAAAGCGAAGAAAAATTCAGATAGATTCGATGACATCGTGCAGCCTCTTAGAGATGAAGGATTGGGGGCAGACGCGGAACGATGTGTACAAGCAGGATTAGACTTAGGCGCTACAGCTGTTTGTGATGTGATGGCATAGCTGCGTGGCAAGTGTGTTAAAATACAAACATGTACAGAGGATCCCGACCGAGAATTTTACCGATAATCATTACTATTATTACTGTGGTGGTTGTTATTGCCATTTTGGTAACACTTGTGCGATCATTGCTGAATCCGGACAAAAAGACCGAGCAGCCGCAAACTCCCGAACAGTCGCTAGAGAGCAAAATCAAAAATCAAGACCCAATTCGCAGCGTGCGCTGGACAGTGCGCGGTCCGATTGTTGCCGATGAAGAATTCAAGAGCTACCAGATTACAGTTAGTCCAACATCGCGTAAATACGTTATTTATTCGGGTTATCTGGATAGAGTTTTGGACAAGAAGGAATATGCTAATAATAGCAATGCTTATGAACAGTTTACTTATGCGCTAGTCAAGGTCAACATTCAGGCCTCTGATAACAAATCAAACGATGATATTCGCGGCGTATGCGCTACTAAAGGGCTGGCTTACGTATTCGAGACGCGCGATGGCGACAATACCGATACCAATTTGTGGACTTCAACTTGCAAGGACTCGCCTGGTACGCTTAACGCTGATACTCTGAAGCTCCAAGCTCTTTTTGTCAATCAGATTCCAGATTTCAAACCGTCATTTAATAATATTTTCTAATCATGGCAATAAAAGCAGTTATTTTCGATTGTTTTGGCGTACTGTACGGAGGCAGTATTGATACGCTAATAAGAATGGCCGAGCCAGAGGGCAAGGTAATGCTGCGCGACCTCAGTAAACAGCACGATTACGGTTTCATTAGCGGTAGCGAGTATGAATCGGGAATTGCTGAGTTATTTGGCTGGACACAGCAGCAGACGCATGATTTCTTGATGCACAAGCGGATTCGCAACGAGGAATTGATAAACTATATCGTAAATTTACGCCAGCAGTACGCTAATTTGAAGATGGCGATGTTGAGTAACGTTGGCGGCGGTACGCTGGAATATCTATTTGCGCCAGGCGAATTAGAAAAAATGTTTGATGTGCGCGTGTTGTCGTACGAGGAAAGCTTGGCCAAACCAAACCCAGAAATTTTCACGCTGACAGCTGGCCGCTTAGGTGTCGTCGCTAGCGAATGCGTGATGATTGACGATCGTGTCGAAAATTGCGAAGGCGCCGAGGTAGCGGGAATGATGGCGTTGCAGTACACCGATAATGAGCTGCTTATTAAGCGTTTGAACGCTCTGTTGGAGGCATAAATGCCAGAACTTCCCGAAGTCGAGACGGTTCGCCGCGGGTTGGCGGAGCTACTGCCAGGCCGAGTGGTGGCGCGGGCGACGGTGTTTGATTCGCCAAAAAGCTTTCCGAATGCGCTGGCTGATGTTGAACAATTTTTATATGGCGCGCGCGTGACGGCGGTGCGGCGGCGGGCAAAGGTGCTGATGATTGATCTGGATACGCAGTATTCGTTGGTGATACATCTGAAAATGACGGGGCAGTTGGTATTTCGCAGTTGTCATCCTGCGATGTATCGTCGGAAAAAATCTGGGCGTGCTTGTCACCGGGACCCGGATTGTTTTCCGATGATACTCGAGGATGACAAGGTGCCTAACTTCGCTGGCGGTCACCCAAACGATAGCTTGATTGGTGAGCTGCCGGATCGGTCGACGCGGGTGCAGATTGATTTTACTGATGAGTCGCGGCTGTTTTTTAACGATCAGCGCAAATTTGGCTGGGTAAAATTGTTACCGACTGATGAGGTGAAGAACTTGCCGTTCATGCAAAAGGTTGGGCCGGAGCCGCTTGATCCTCAGACGCACGCCGAGGATTTCATCCAGCGGATTCGCCGCCGTCAAAACTCGATGATCAAGCCAGCTTTTCTTGACCAGGCGGTGATTGCTGGGGTTGGTAATATTTACGCTGACGAAGCGCTGTGGGCGGCACGGATTCATCCGCAAACGCGGGTAAAAAACGTTAGCGATCAGCAGCTGAACACATTATTTAATGAGTTGCGGCAAATCTTGCAATTGAGTATCGATCAGGGCGGCTCGACTGATAGGAATTACGTTGATGCCGAGGGCCGGAAAGGGAATTATTTGGCGTTTGCTCATGTGTTTCGCCGCGAAGGTCAAGCTTGCCATCGCCATCCCGACCAAGAAATTATCAAGCTAAAAGTCGGCGGTCGCGGTACGCATATTTGCCCGGTCTGCCAGATGGAAGTTAAATGATTTATCTGATTATTGGCACGAACGCTTACCGTGCGCAATATGAGCTGCAACAGTTAGCGAAATCGTTAGGCGTTCGGCCCGAAAAAATCGATGCAAGCAGTCTTGATTTGAATAAATTAGCTGATACGGTGCGCGGCTTGAGCTTATTTCAAGAACAGCGGCTGATTGTTATTGAACGGCTCTCGGAACGAAAAGACTTGTGGGATAAGCTCGGCGAATGGTCTAGCGATATTGCGGCAGAAACCTACTTGGTATTGATTGAGCCGCGCCCGGATAAGCGTACCAAAACTTTCAAAACCTTGCAAAAAACTGCAAAGCTAATTGAAGCAACACCGCTGACTGATCGCCAGCGTCCAGCGGCCGAAAAGTGGCTGCTAGACTATGCAAGCGAGCACGGAGTAAAGTTGACGAAAACACAGGCTAGTAATATGGTAGCGCGAGCAATTGTCGACGATGAAAAATCGCGTTCTGCCGAAATTGATCAATTACAATTAACTCATGCTGTAGCTGCCTTGAAAAATGCCATGAAAATTGATGATGCAGCGATTGCAACGGTTTTGCCGCCAGCACGTGAGTTTTCGGTGTTTGATATCATTGAGTTGGCGGTACGCGGCGAGACGATAAATCTACGGAGCGCGCTTGATGAACTTCGCCGCAGCGACGATGTTTATAAAGTGGCGCCGTTGGTCTGGTCGCAGTGGTCGCAGCTGGTGTTATTAGCCAAGGCTGAAGCGGCTGGCGCTAGCGATAAGGTTGATCTCGGCATACATCCGTTTGTTGCCAAGAAGTTGCGGCCGCTTGCTCGGCAGCTGTCGCCAAAGGACTTGGCGGAATTGACTGAATTAGCGGCGGAGCGCGATTATCAAATGAAAACCTCATCAGTCGATCCGTGGGCGGCGTTGGAGGATTTTTTGTTTCGGGTGGCTTCGCGGCAAAAATAAAGCGCTCCGACTTGCGAAGCGCTTTAATTTCTTTATTATAAATTAAGCAGTTTTAGCTACGGTCTTCTTGGCTGTGGTTTTGGCAGCTGGCTTTTTTGCAGGGGTTTTCTTGGTGCTAGCAGCGGGTTTGGCCGCCTTCTTTTCTAGCTTGACGCCAGCAGTTTTAGCGATCTTGGCTAGGGCTGATTTGCGGCGGCTGACGGTTGCCTTTTTGAGCAGGCCTTTCTTGACGGCAGTATCTAGCTCGCTTTGAGCTTTGCTTAGGGTAGCGGCGCTCGGGTTGGCCAAAAATTCCTTGGTGGCAGATTTGATATCGCGTTTGATACCGATGTTACGCTGGCGGCGCTTAGCGGTTTGCTTCATTCGCTTAACGGCTGATTTGATGAGTGGCATAAATTCCTTTACCTCTGTTATTGATTTAGTGTATACAATCAGTTTTCAATTATAACTTATACACCTCTGTTTGTAAAGTGGCGCTTGCTTGTTTTGTAAATTAGTATTGACTTTGTCGTGATGCTTATGTTATAGTACATAAAGTCTATAGCGAATAAAAACAAATAGGATAAAATATGGCAGACGTGCTAAACCAGATAGTAGAGAAAGTCAAAGAAAGTAATAATATTCTCGTTACGGTTAGCGCCAATCCGTCGGTTGACGAATTGAGCGCTGCTTTGGGCATCACGCTGCTAATCAATAAGTTAAATAAGCATGCGACGGCAGTATTTAGCGGGGCAGTGCCGCCAGCGATTAAATTTCTACAGCCCGAGAAAACGTTTGAAAGTACAGTTGATAGTTTGCGCGACTTTATCATCGCGCTGGATAAGGAAAAGGCTGATCACTTACGTTACAAGATTGTCGATGATATGGTCAAGATTTTTATTACGCCGTACCGTACGACAATCAACCAGAAAGATTTGGACTTTAGCCAAGGAGACTATAATGTCGAGATGGTGTTGGCAATTGGCGTCAAAGATGAAGCTGATTTGGATCATGCGCTCGAGAGCCATGGCCGAATTTTGCACGATGCGGTTGTAGCAAGCGTATCGCTTGGCGAGTCAACCCAGCTCGGTAGTCTGGAGTGGAGTAATCCGCGAGCTAGCTGCTATAGCGAGGTCTTGTGCCGGTTGGCTAACGAATTAAGAGGCGAGAGCCGGCTGATTGACGAACAAATCGCTACGGCGTTTTTGACAGGTATCGTGGCAGCAACCGATCGTTTCAGCAATGCGCATACTAGCTCGGCGGCGATGACCGTGGCTGCTCAATTGATGGCAGATGGTGCTAACCAGCAGCTGATTGCCACTAAGCTCAAAGAATCGCACGATAAGCCAATTCCAGTGCCTGAAGCAAAAAGCAAGGACGAAGAAAAATCCTCCAAAAAGGATGAGTCTAAAAATTCTGGCGACATTGGCGCATTGTCGATTTCGCACGAGCCAGTTGGTGATGTTGACGACGTCAAGAATGCAATTGATAGGCGCCATTCCGATGAAGCTCTGAGGGCTGCCAATGAAGAATTAGAGAAGCGAAGCAGCCGAGATGCCGCCGCTGCCGCCGAAAAGAAATTAGCCGAACAGTTAGCATCAATTCCTGCTGTTGAGCCTGAAGCTGATAGGCGAGATATGCCGTCGGTCGCCGATTTGCAGCGCGATATTGCTGCCAGCTCAGCAGAAGTAGATGAAGCGGCCAAAGAAGATCTAGCTTTGCCGCCAGTTGCTCCATTTGCGCCAGGGCCAGGTCTAGCGATGCCAGTTAGCCCGGGCGAACCGTCGATTGGTGGTACTTTTAACGCGACAACCGAACAGGCTGCCGAGGAAGCTAGAAAAGCTGAAAAAGACATGCATAATCGCGTCATTTTAAGCCACGATCGCGGTGCGGTGGCGTCGCAGCCGCCGTCAATGCAATCGCCATTTAATGCCGTAGCCGATAAGACCGAGGTAGAACCGACGGTTCGCGATGTCTTATCAGAAGTTGCGCCAGTTGATGCGGCGCCCGAGGCGGTTTCTTCGAAAGGGGTAACGGTACAGCCGAGTATGCCAGCACCTAGCGTAGAAGCTGCGCCAGCCGCAAATCCTGCTAGTTCAGATCAAGACCAAGCGCGGTCTGCCGTTGATGCAGCTCTGTCGGCAGCATCAGCTGCGCCATCGTCTGGCGCGGTTGATGATTTGCCGCCACTACCGCCATTACCGCCGTTGCCAGATTTTTCATCCTTGCCGCCAGTACCAGCTAATGGCGGGGTCGGAGCTGACACTTTAGAATCTACTCTACCGCCGCCGCCAGCTCCAGCAGTTTCGGTACCAACATCAAATGATCCGGCTCAGTTCAAGATTCCAGGGCAAGCTTAAGTTTGCGGATAGACTTCAGGTTGACTCTGAAAAGATTTTAGAATCAATGCTACGGGGTATGCTGATATACTTGAAGTATGAATGACAGGGTTATATTGATTGATAAGCCGCCAGGCATGACTAGCTTCGGGGTAGTGGCGCGAGTTCGCCGCGTGCTTAGCCATCGGGCTGGCAAAAAAGTCAAAGTCGGTCATTGCGGGACGCTTGACCCGTTTGCGACGGGCCTGTTGATTTTGGTTACGGGCAAGGAATGCCGCAACGCGATGCGTTATACCAAGCTTGATAAGGTGTATGAAGTGACGTTCCGGCTGGGACAGACTAGTACAACTGGCGACCCGGAAGGCGAAATTATGCCGTACGTTGCAAATAGTAAGCCGCAAAATGATATTCAAGCTTCATCCATCTCCAAACAGCCGGATATAGCAGTCGTCAAGTCCGTCCTAGCGCAATTCGTTGGTGATATCAAGCAGCGTCCGCCAGCGTTCAGCGCTATCAAAATTAACGGACAGCGGGCCTACAAATTAGCTCGCAGCGGTAAAAAAGTTGATATACCAGAGCGTGCGGTGACGATTTATGCGCTGGAGCTGCTTGATTACGCTTATCCGCTGCTCAAAGTTCGAGCCCATGTCTCTAGCGGCACCTATATTCGTAGCCTGGCGGCTGATATCGGTGAAGCGCTAAATACGGGCGCTTACTGTCAAGAATTGCGCCGTACGCAGATTGCCGATTGGCAAGTTAGCCAAGCGCAAAAGCTAGCTGATTTTGGCGTTGAATCATAAACCAGTCCTGGCACTAGCAATATTATGTAAGATTAATAGCAGAGATGTTATGTCGTACGTATTGTTTAGTTTTAGCTCAAAGCTATGGCTTAATCTTGACTGATTAGCGTATCTCTGCTAAAGTTATTAGCTATGATATCAAAGGATAACAAAGCGAAAGCTATTGCTTTGACTCAGGTCAACGAGAACGATGTCGGCAGCCCGCAAGCGCAGATTTCGATCTTGACGGCTCGTATCAAAGAGGTGACTGAACATCTCAAGTCCAATAAGCACGACCGTATGGCGCGCCGCGGACTGATTCAGATGGTAGGTAAGCGCAAGCGCCTGCTGAAATACCTTGAGAAGACGGACTTTGAGGCCTACAAGGCAACGCTAGAGAAGCTCGGTCTGCGCAAATAAACGTGCAGCCTGGGCCAAAAACCGTCTCGTATCGAGGCGGTTTTTGGTTTGTAAAGGTAGATTGCAGCTGCCGTATTGCTAAAATTACTAATCTAAGTAATATTATTGACAAAAAGCATAAGCTATGCTAGTATAAAAAGGTAAGTAAACGGCAAAACAAAAATGATCACAAAAGAACGCTTTCCAATATCTTCTCATGAGGTGACTAACAGCCGCGGCGAGTCGTTTGACTATAAGAAGTACGATATTGAGCCGATAGTTAAGTCTAACTCTCTTGATGGTGATAATTTTAGTACGCCGCACGAATGGACGCCAGCTGGCCGGGCCGAGAAAGTCAATGATGCTCGCGATGCAGTAGCGATTGCCTTCGGCGATAAGCCGCCCGCTATGGCGCGCCAAGAGTCTAACACTGGCAGGCAGCTGCTGGTCGGCGAGGCTTATAAAGCCGCTACTGACGGCGGAATAGCGCCGACCAACGAACGTGCTTCTACTCGCCGGGTTTTCATGACTGGCGAGAAAATAACTGGTAAGTTGCCGTCGCATGCTGATGCCGAGAGAGGACCGCAAAGTGTTGATGAAATGCTTAATCGGCGCGCTGATTTGTTAGCAAAAGGCGTTCCAGAGGATTTGGTTGATGGTATTGTCAGTGGTGAGCATAACAGGGATAGAGGCGATAATCTAGTTCAATATGCTTCGCGGCCGCCAGTTGAGCAAGCAGTATACGAGCAGCCAGCGATACGCGAGGAGTCAAATGAGCTGGTATCGCATGAGACCAGTGCTAGCGATGCTGTGCCCAAAGTACAAGAAACACCGTTGCCGCCGCGTGCCGAAATTCCGAAAGCAGAAACTGATGCCACTAAGCCGTCTAGCGAACCTGAACCTAAAGCGTTGACAGAAAACACGCCGCCAGAAACCGCTAGAAACGAAAGTCCAAAGGTAGAGGCTACAGAAGCTAAACCTGCCACAAGTAATCGCACCGCCGAGAAAAATCCGGCAGAACAGGTCGCACAGCCAGCAGAAGATAAGACATCGCCAGTCGAAGCTCAATCAGATGGCAATCAAAAAAATACGGTAAAATCTGAAGCAGACGTATCGAAGTCAGACGGAAAACAGGCCGCTGGAGAGCAAAATACGACAAAACCTGGCGAGCGCCAACCATTCGACCAAGAAAGAGCCGACAAATGGGCGGGAGACTTCTTGAGGGCTTATGGCGGATTTCTTGACCAAAATGTTAGGGTAGAGCTAGCCGGTAGGCTAGAAGCTAAAGGAGGACTAAACGTTAGTGCGGAAACTCTTCAAGCAATGTCTGACTTAGTGAGAAAAGCTAACCCGCAGTCGCCAGTATGGCAAACCAAACCAGGCAGCGGCTCGGCTTTGCAGCAATTTGCTGGCAAAGTTCGCAGAGATCTGCAGAGTATCATTGAAAGTTTATAGTTTATAACTATTTGTGTACTAAACCTCTGCAATTGTGTATAATGTAAACACAATTAAGCGAAAGGAGTGCGCGATGGCGTTTGGGCCGATGATGAAATTAACAACCGATAGGGGCTTATCGGTTGAACTGGCGCCGTTTGCGCGCGATAATCTAGAGGTGTTTGTCGAGGGTTTTGCGCGCGGCACGGTAACACAGTACTTATCAGCGCACCGAGCGCAGACGATTGAGACCGAGCAGGCCTGGTATGATGAAATGATCAAGGATAAAACCAAGTTGGTTTGGGGTATTTGGGTTGTCGATGGCGACAAGCGCCAGCTGATCGGCAACACAGCGCTTACCGAGATAACCAAAGATCACGTTCATTATGCGACAAGCGGTATAGTTATTGCCGATAAGAAATATTGGGGCCAGGGGATTGCCAGTGCTTGCCATCGGGCACGAACGTGGTATGCTTTCGAAAATCTAGGCCTGCACCGAATTAAGTCGGCAGTCATCCACGGCAACGCGGCGAGCTGGCGAGCGCTTGAGAAGTGCGGCTACGAACTTGTCTATACCGAACGCAATGAAGAGTTCGTGAACGGCAGATTGCGCCACATGGATTGCCTGGAATGCCTCAACCCGGCAGATTGGGCTTGGCGGCAATGGTGGGGCGATGATCGTCCGCCGCGAAAAAGCTTGGAGGCGCGCAAACGGGCGCAAGCGGCAGTTGATTGGGCGCGGCAAAACGTGACGCTAGAGTAGTTGTTGGTGCTGTTCGTCGAAATTATCGACGACGAGAACCGGTTGGTCGCCGTTGATATATCGCGCGATATCCGTGCTTTGCAGAAACTCTGGGTAAAGAACATGCCGCGACGGGTCGATATACTCGCAAAGCGCTAATTCTTGGGCGCCATGCGTTGTTTGGCTAATGTCAATATCGGTAAAGTCATTAGGATTATCGACCGCGAAAAAGAACTCTAATTCCTCTTCGTAGCCAGCCCGCGATGATGGGAATTGCTGGATGAATAGCAATTTGCCAGGTTTGGCAGTTATGCCAGTTTCTTCGCGTAATTCGCGGATTAGACACTCAGCCAGCGACTCGCGCGGGTCGAGACCGCCGCCTGGTACGGCGTAATAAGGGGCCGCTTGGTCGCCGCGGCGATGTTTGACGGCGAGTATTTTTCCTTCGCGATAAATAATAGCGCGGACATTAATGCGCCGCCCAGTATATAGACTTTCGGTTTGTGGCATAAGGCCTCCTTGTTGATTAAGTTTGAATAGCTTGCGATTAGCTTAATTTAGCAAGGGCTAGCATTAAGATATAATATCAAGGATATTATTTGGCTACCAGGAAAAAGTGTCCGGAATCAATATTATTACCATCGCTTTGCTGGAAAACAACGATCAGAGGTTTTTTATCACCATCATTTGAGTCCAGAGAGTTAGGGTGTTTGGTTACGCCTCTAGCCTCGAGTTGAGGCGAGTCGCCAGTCCCAAATAAACTTGCTTCGTTTGCTCGACTTAACTCAGTAAACGAAGCCGCAATTTCCTCAATCCGAGTAGCATCTTTAACTGAGGTTTCTCCCATGCCGGCAGATACTTTTGCTAATAGTATAATTCCTTCTCCGCGCCTAATTGAGTTGACGATATCGCTACATGCTTTCTCTGGATTGACTAGGTGATATTCAGTAAGCGAACCGGTCTCCTCCCCAAAGAAGCTAGTCTCGCTAGACATGAGTTAATTTCTTCCCTGTGCGTGTTGGATTGCTATTTCGTTCATGCATATCTGCTATCTGCTCCTCTAATTTATCCTTAATTCTATCATATTCATCGTTATCTACAACACCAGAATCGGATAGGTTTTTAAGCATTTCCTTTGAAGGTCCCAGCATTTGCCCGTATGGATCGGCAGGCAGAATTGTGTGAATACTTTCGAGGGTTTCGGGCGAAAATGGACAGATAGCTATAGTACCGTCATTATAATACCTAGCGTTTCGATCATTGGTTTTGTTCGCTTTAAATCTTGAGGACTTAACATCTATTGCTGTCTGATTTCCCTGGCTGTCAGTTATAAGATAATCAATACCTCTCTTGTCTTGTTCGGTAGTCGCACGGACCACTTTAAAGCCCATGTTTTCGAGAGCTAGCTCAGCAAGTAATTCTGTACGTACACCTTTTATGCTTGTTTCCATTTTCTTGCGGTAGTGGAGTTTGTCGGCTATAGGGATAAAATTATTTAGAAGTTGCATTGTGTCAGCTGGCGTGATAGCAGTGCCCCAGCGGTTAAAAATTTCGCGCAGCGAGTCGTTGAATGAAGAATGCACACTAACAATTTTTTCGTGATCTTTAGGAGAAAGTCTCCTATTTGAGTCTCTAGCTGTTTTTTCGGCAGTTACGGCAGCAATCCAGTCGCGATAGGTGCCATAGAGCTTGTAAAATTCTTGTTGCTGGTTGGTCTCAGCAGTTGGATGTTCAACTTGTTGCATTAATTGCAATAGATTGTGCGCAGCTCGCCCGATACCGCGCTGCGGACGTTCTGGATCGATCGTATGCGCTTCTCGCCGTAATTCTCTCGCGGTCTCTTGGCTTTTTTGCCAGAAGTCTTGGCGGCGCCTTAGCAGAACTATAGGAAGCGTGCTCATTCTTCTATTATAGCATAAACATGATAAAAAAGCAATAGCATGACGTGATATAGATGAAATAACCTTTGCTGTCTGCTATAATAAAGTAGTTATTGTTAACGCGGAAGTGATAGAGACGAGAATTTGCGGCGCGCGGCTTTGAATTGCCAAGCCTAGCCAAGACGATTTTTCATCCCTGTTACTTGCCGCGAAGAAAGGAGCTCTTTTATGAGTATTATTAACCCGAGCGGCAAGGAGATTTTTAGCGTTACCACCGAGCTGTGCGGCCGGCCGTTGACGTTGGAGGTCAATCGCGTTGGTTTTCGGACGACTGGTAGTGTGCTGGTTCGCTACGGCGATACGGTGGTCTTGGGCAGTGCCCAGGTGGGCAGCCGGCCGGTGCAGCTGGATTATTTCCCGCTGTCGATTGATTATGAAGAACGATTTTATGCGGCGGGCAAAATTTCTGGCTCGCGGTTTATTAAGCGCGAAGGCCGTCCTAGCGACGAGGCGGTGCTAATAGGCCGGTTAATCGACCGTCCGATTCGGCCGCTGTTTCCAAAGGGCTACCGCCAGGAAGTGCAAGTCGTGGCGACGGTGCTGAGCATGGATCCGGATTTCCGCCCGGACGTGGTGGCGATGATTGCGGCGTCGAGTGCCTTGATGCTGACCGGGACACCGTTTGACGGGCCGGTAGCGGGCTTGCGGGTGGGCCGTGTGAATGGTGAGTTTAAGGCCTTTTTGACGCCAGAGGAACGTGAGCAATCTGATTTGGATTTGGTAGTGGCTGGCATTGAGAGCGGTATTACCATGGTGGAAGCTGGTGCTAAGGAAGTATCAGAAGAGGTGATCGTCGATGCGATGGCCTGGGCACACCAGATGATGCAGCCGGCGATTCAGTTGCAGCGCGAATTGGCAGCCAAAGTCGCGCCGACCCCGCAGGAATATGAATTAGTCTTACCTGATGAAGCAATTCAGCAGACGGCTGACGAATGGGTTGATGGCAAGCTGGGCGAGAAAGTCCGTCGGCCGTATCCGGAGCGCAACGAGGTGGTCAATGAGATTCGCTGGGCATTCCACGAAGCGATGGCCGAAAAGTTGGGCTTGAGCGCTGAGGAATATGACGAGGTACGCGACGAATACGATGAAGCATTTACCTTAGCGCTACACAAAGATGTGCGCCGCGGTATTGTCGAGGACGGCAAGCGCCCGGATGGCCGCGCTTTGACGGAAATTCGCCCGTTAAGCTCAGAGGTTGGTTTGCTGCCACGAGCGCACGGTTCGAGCCTGTTTACCCGCGGCGTGACGCAGGGTATGAATATTGTCACCCTGGCGCCGCTGAGTTACGCCCAGCTGGTTGATACCATGGAGGTCAACGACGGCGAGCGGCGCTATATGCATCATTACAATGCGCCGGGTTATACGGTTGGCGAGGTTAAGCGGATGGGCAGCCCGGGCCGGCGCGAAATTGGCCATGGCTACTTGGCAGAGCGAGCCTTGACGCCGGTGCTGCCAAGCGAAGAAGACTTCCCGTACGCCATTCGCAGCGTTACCGAAATTATGAGCCAGAACGGTTCGACGTCGATGGCAGCGACCTGTTCGAGCTGTCTGGCGTTGATGGATGCTGGCGTGCCTCTCTCGGCGCCGGTTAGCGGTATTGCTATGGGTCTAATGATGGACGGTGATACGCCGTACGTGCTGAGCGACATTGCCGATGCTGAGGATTTTGCCGGCGATATGGATTTCAAGGTGACCGGTACAGCCAAGGGTATCACGGCGCTGCAGATGGATATGAAGGTACATGGCTTGCCAGTGGCAGTGCTGCGCCAAGCGATTGAACAGAGCAAGGCTGGCCGGGCATTTATCCTTGATCATATGCTAAGTATTTTGCCAGAGCCGCGGGAGACACTCAGCCCGTACGCGCCGCGGATTGAAAAGCTAAAAATTGATCCAGATAAAATCGGTGCGGTCATCGGCAAGGGCGGCGAGGTGATTAATAAGATCACCAGCGAGACTGGCGCTGAGGTTGATATCAAGGAAGACGGTTTGATCACCATCGCTAGCCCGAACGGCGAGTCGATCGAGAAAGCCTTGAACTGGATTAAAAGCCTGGTCGAAGAGCCGGAGGTTGGCAAAATCTACGAAGGCAAAGTCGTCAGCATCAAAGATTTTGGGGCGTTCGTGAATATCTTGCCGGGGATTGACGGTATGTTGCATATTTCACAACTATCGGATAAACGAGTCGGCAAAGTAACTGATGTCTTGAAAGAGGGCCAAACGGTACGTGTTAAATTAACAGAGATTGATAACCGCGGGCGCCTAAGCTTGACAATGAAGGGAATTGAACAGCGATAATATTTCTACGTAAACAAATACTGTACGAGACAGCTTAAGTTTTGCTATACTTAATAGAGATACACTTATAAAAGAGGGGAAGTCTATGAATAATCAACCGCAACCACCTGAATCGCCGCAGCCTGTGCCGCCTATGCAGCAACCAGCTCCAATGTCTGTGCCGCCTATGCAGCAGCAGCCAGCGATGCTGCCGCAAATGCCGGTTAAAAAAGGTCTTAGCAAGGGGGCTTTGTGGGGAATAATTGGCGGCTCTGTTGGATTTTTACTGCTGATTATCGTAATAGTGGTTGTTTTGCTGCTCAATATGGGGCCGAGCAAAGAAGATTACCGTCAAGCTGTTTCGTGGATGAATGATGAAAGCTCGAAATTGAACAGTTTGCAGTATTCGTCTGTGCGCAATCCAGAAGCCTACAAAGAAACGGTTAATAGCGCTATCAAGAGTCGCGACGAGTTAAACGACAAATTGTCGAAATCTAAGATTATGCACGATAAAGATGTCAAAGAAGCTTACGACAAATACAAGAAAGCTTACGACGTCGCTAAACCCGAAATGGAAGGCTTGTCGCAGTACGTAGAGGTTTATAGCGAGGTCAGAAAAAAATGCGATAACGTATTTTATCTTGGCCATATAAGCAAGAAACCAGATGAAGTTGATAAGGAAATCAGTCAAAAATACGGCGATTGCACATCCTTGATGCAGAAACTGAGCAAATCAAATAATAGCAATGTGGCTAATTTCGGTAAAGAATGGAGCGATTACTACACCTCGCTGAAGAAATACTATGTCGAATACGCTAGAGCCTATACCAGCGGCAATTTCAGCGCTCGGCCGCGCCGTCCAATAGAGCCGTCGACTACTGGCTATACGTTAATTACTAACGCTAGCCGTAAAGTTACCGATAGCGGAATGGATCGGTACTACAACGACTTTTCAAGCGTTGTCAATCAAAAATTAACTGCGCTGCGTTAATATTCGCCGCGCCGGTAGTACCCTCTGTATCAGCAGAGGGTACTATTTTGGTAAAATGTAATTATGGATAAGCAAGCTGAATTAGACGCATTAGCGGCGGAAATTGTCGAAGCTGGGATTTGTTCGGAATTGGCGGCTCAAGCGACGCAGCTGGTGATGGGCGATGGCAATGCTGATGCTGATATCGTGTTTATCGGCGAGGCGCCGGGAAAGAACGAGGATTTGCAGGGCAAGCCGTTTGTCGGCGCGGCGGGGAAATTCCTCGACGAGATGCTGGCGGCAGCTGGTTTGCAGCGCCCGGACGTCTATATTACCAACATTGTGAAGTATCGGCCGCCGAATAACCGCGATCCGCTGCCAGAAGAGAAGCGCCAATTTTGGCCGTATTTGATGCGGCAATTAGAAATTATTCAGCCAAAAGCAGTGCTGACATTGGGGCGGCACAGCGGCGGTGGTTTTATCCCTGGGCTGCGGATCAGCCAGGACCACGGACGGCCGCGGCGGGTGCGCTTGCATGAATTGGAATTTGTAGTGATTCCGCTATATCATCCAGCAGCAGCGCTATATAATGGCGGTATGCGCCAGACGCTAATTGACGATTTTATGCGGGCGGCGGCGTTTGTGCAGCAGAATAATCCTGAATCGTAAGGTTGACACGCTGGCAACCTATAGATAGCTGCTTAAAAGCCAGGGCTTATCCCCAATTCGTTTATTAAACTCTTGCCAAAATTAAGCAACCGTAGTATAGTGGATAATCGATATCCACTATATCTAATTTACGGAAGGACTAATATGAAACTATCGGGAGCTGTTGAACAAGCCTGCTGTATCATGGCGATTTTGGCTGACCCGCAGCGAAAAGCGCCGATGACCAACGATGCTTTGGCAGAAAAGATGGCAGTATCGCCGACCTATCTGAAGAAAATTAGCCGCAAGCTGGTGGTAGCACGGTTGATTACCTCGACGCAGGGCGCTGGCGGCGGTTTCATTTTGGCGCGGGAAATGAGCCAAGTGACGCTGCATGATGTGGTACTGGCGATTGAAGGTGAAGCGCCATTCTTCCAGCCTCAAGGAATTGTCGAGCGGGTGTTTGCGTCGCGGCCTCGCCAGGTGGAAATTGGCATGACTATGATTGAAAAAGTCTTTTCCGAGGCGCAAGAGAAGTGGAGCGAGTATCTAAAAACGGTAACGTTAGAAGACGTTGTCAAGGAGGTAATGTATGGTTGAAAAACTAAAGCGGCTGTCAAGCAGGCGCCGCGTCAATATGGTGCGAGCTGAGTGGCAGCACCTCTGTAAAAACAAAATATTACTGCTGTCGATGGCGGTTATTTCCTTTATTCCGATTATGTATAGCGGATTTTTCTTGGGTTCAATTTGGGACCCATATGGGCAGGTGAAAAATTTGCCGGTGGCATTTGTCAATGAGGATAAAGGCGCGCAGCTGAACGGTCAAACGGTCAATATTGGGCAATCGGTCGAGCAAAAACTCAAAAGTAATCATGATTTGGGTTGGGAATTTGTGAATAAACAGCAGGCTGATGATGGGGTCAATAGCGGGCATTTCTATGCGGTGGTGACTGTTCCGACGGATTTTTCGGCAAAAGCGGCGTCGATTACTATTGCTCAACCGCAGCAAGCGGTGATTCGCTACACGACTACGCCAGCCAAGAACTATATCGGTTCGCTGGTCAGTAATCAAGCGGCTGAAAAAGTCAAAACGTCGGTGGCCGAGCAAATTACTCAGGCGTATGCTAAAGGCGTTCTGGAGAATGTAGATAAACTTGGCGATGGTCTGGAAACGGCAGCGGGCGGCGCAGCTACTTTGCATGGCGGTTTGACGCAGCTGCAAGCGGGCGCGCAGACGTATACTGGCGGTGTCCGGCAATTGGCGGTAAATCAGCGGGTGATGGCTAATGGTTTAGCGCGGCTCGGCGATGGATCGCGCCAATTGCAGGCAGGCTTGGGCCAATTGTCGAACGGTTTGCCAAGCGAATCGCAAGTTGCGCAGTTAACAAACGGTATGAAACAGTTGCAGGCAGGCCTTAATCAATTAAATACCAGCGTCCATAATCCATCGCCGGCGCTTGTTAATCAGCAGAGCAAAGTGCAGAGCGAAGCGCAAATTTTGGCGCAAACAATGCAAACGGCAGCAGCGGATTTGACGGCAGCAGGCGGGACGCTACAAACATTAGGACATGATGCGGTAGCTTCTGGCGGTTCGACAACCATAACGTTACCGCAAATTAGCCAGCTTTCCCAGGCACTTAGTAAAACGCAAACGATTAGCGTTCAAGCAGCTGCACTGCTTAAAGATTTGCAGGTGCTCACTCAAAGTCTGTCAACGCAGCAAGCACAATTGCAAACCGGTGTTTCTACGCTGAACAACGGCGTTAACCAGTTGGCACCGAATGCAACCACTGCTCTTATTGGTTATAACAGCGTCAGAGCAGCGAATAATCGGTTGCTGGCCGGCTCGACATCGCTAACAAACGGTCTGGCGCAAGCGCAAACTGGCAGCCAACAACTGGCGAATGGCGCGCGGCTGTTAGATAGCCGCTCCAGTATACTAACGAATGGCACCTCGCAATTGGCGGGCGGTGCAGATACTTTGGCTACGAAGTTGGCGGACGCTTCTCGGCAACTCAAAATACAACCAACTGGCGCAGCTACCCAGCAGCAGATGGCGAACCCGGTGAAGTCGGAAACGACCAAACAGGGCGACGTGCCGAATTACGGCTATGCGCTAGCGCCGTACGTGTTGTCGCTGAGCTTGTTTGTCGGGGCGATTGCTCTGAATATTATTTATCCAATCCGCAAAACTTTTGCCGAGCAGGAAAACGCTTTTCGCTGGTGGCTGGCCAAAGCTTCGGTTACTGGCGCAGCGGCCTTCGTTCAGGCAACGATCTTGATGCTGATCATGGTTTATTGCCTGGGTCTAGTGCCAGATCATCCAGTGAATTTCATCGGGGCGATTTATTTGACGTCGTTTGTCTATATGTCGATTGTGTCGCTTCTGGTGATTGTATTGGATAATCCAGGACGCTTCTTGGCGATGGTACTATTAGTATTGCAACTGGGGTCGAGCGAGGGAACATTCCCGATTCAAACAGCCAATGGCTTTTTCCAGGCGGTTAATCCGCTGGTGCCGATGACTTATTCTATTCGGGCGTTGCGTCAGGCTATTTCTGGAGGCTTAGGCAGTTCGTTCTATAGCGATAGCATGTGGGTGCTAGCTGGATTCTTGCTGGCGGCTAATCTGCTGATGATCGGCTTCTTCATCTACCGCGGCAAGCGCAAGTTCGCTCATACTTCGGTGGATGGCGACGATTAATCCTCTTTGAAGCTTTTAGAAAATGCCAGCGTCTTTGGGAAAACGGCGCTGGCATTTTAGTTGGCGTAGGGTCATTTTTGACAAAATACGGGCAGTTTGCTAAAATAAAGCTACTAACGAGAGGAATTTCTAGCGAGTAAAAGCACCTCTCTACCTGGTTTTTAGATTATTGTAATAAAAAAGGAGTATAACAATATGGGTCAGCGGCGACTGGCAACCCCCAAAGGCGACGATACTAGTAAACGCCCCTTGCAGGTTAAACAAAAATCAACCAATACTGTACTGAACGCGACAACTACGCGCAAAGGCGAAGTCTTTCGGGCGCAGCGGCGGATGTCGGAAGGCGTGAATGCGCAGGCTAGCCAGCATCTGATTAATGTGCCGGTTAATAAATCGGTATACAACGGATATGGCGGCAAGCAATTCAGCCTAAAAGACCAGCCGAAGCGTCCGCGGACGCCACGGCCAACGCTGAAGGTGATTCCGATTGGCGGTGTCGGCGAGATGGGTATCGGCAAGAATATGACGGCGATTGAATACGACAACGATATCATTGTCATTGATATGGGGTTCTTGTTCCCAGGCAGTGATTATCCGGGTATAAATTATATAATTCCTGATACTCAGTGGCTGGAAGAAAATAAGCATCGGATTCGAGCGCACGTCTTTACGCACGGCCATCTCGACCACATTGGCGCATTTCGGCATATCATCCCGAAATTGCCAGCACCAGTTTATGGCACGAAGTTCACGCTTGGCATGCTACAGCGGACGATGGAAGAGATAGACGGCGCTTTCACGCCAGAATACCACGAATTAAATCCAGAAAATCATGATACTGTACAACTTTGTGATTCATTTAGTGTTGAGCTGGTACGCGTTAATCACTCGATTCCAGATGCAGCTGCCGTAGTGGTGCGGACGCCAGTTGGTAATATCCTCTCGAGCGGCGACTGGCGTATTGAAGAAAATCCGGTTGATGGCAAGAAATTCGATTTTAATCGGATTAGCGAAATCGCCGAGAAAGAAGGCTTCTTGCTGTTTATGAACGAGTCGACTAACTGTGAAAGCGACGGTACGCATACGCACGGCGAATTCGATATTCAGCACAGTATGGGCGAGGTGATGGATAAATGGTCGAAGAGCCGGATTATTGTCAGTAGCTTTTCTAGCCAGTTGCATCGAATTCAGCTACTTCTCGAGGAAGCGAAAAAGCACGACCGCAAAGTGGCGTTCGCTGGCTTTAGTATGATTCAGAACCTAGAAGTGGCGCTGCGTTCGGGTGTGATTAAAGTGCCGAAAGATACCGTCGTTAAGATGGAAGATTTGATTAAATTGCCTGATAACAAGATAACAATCGTCTGTACTGGCAGCCAAGGCGAGTTCAATGCGGTGCTCAATCGGATGGCGACGGGAGCGCACAAATACGTTAAAATTAAGGGTTCGGATGTGGTAGTACTGAGCTCGAATCCAATTCCTGGCAATGAAAAATACGTAGTGCGGACAGTTGATGGCCTGATGCGCGAGGGCGGCGAGATTATTCAAAATGGCAAAACACACCTAACTGGTATCGGGCCGCTGCACCTATCGGGTCACGGCTATTACGATGACCACGTGCGGGTGATTAATGCGGTCAAGCCGAAGTACTATCTGCCTAATCACGGCGAGTTTCATATGCTAGTGCACAATGCACGCTTGGCCGAGAAAGAATGCGGTATCCCGCGGCAAAATATATTTGTTTGTGATCCAGGCGATATTATTGAGTTTACTAGCGATGGCGCGCACAAAATTGGCCGCATTGTTCACTCTGGCGGTACGATGTATGATGATGCTGGCGCGGTAGTCAGCGAAGTGGTGCTCAAAGACCGTATCCACATGAGTCAAGAAGGTATATTTATAGTCATATTGACGGTTCAGCGCGGTACGGGGCGGCTCTTGACTAGTCCAGACATTATCAGCCGCGGGTTTATTTACATGCGCGATAATGAAGAGCTAATGGGAATGATTCGCCAATATCTCAAGCAGAAAGCAGCGCGCAGTTTCTCTGGTAAGTATGACATAGAGGTGGTCAAAAAAGAAATCAAAGACGAAGTAACGCATATTTTGTATGATCAGACGCGGCGAACGCCGATTGTCATTCCAGTAGTTAATGAAGTTGGCGGCGCAGCGAAAGCGCACGGCCGCGCCCCGCAGGCCAAAGCTGCTAGCCAGCCGCTAATGCCGCAGCCATCAAACAAGCGCTTCCCGCGTAAACAAATCCCTGATACCGAGACAGTAGTGCCGCGCGACCACTCAGATAGCCGCTCGTACTAACAGATAGCGCTATTGCTTTTTGTAGTAATTTATGCTACAATAGTAGTATATCCTTTTAGATATAAACAGAGTACAATAGGTAACGGTTATGGCAAAGAAAAAGACGACGCGAACTCGAAAATCGACTAAAACAACTCGTACAGCACGCGCTAGCAAAGCAGCGAAAGCACCAGCCCCGCAGCATGAAGTACCCTCTGGGTTTTGGCCGCAGGTTGCGGCGGTGCTGTTGATGGCGCTATCGGCATTACTGGTGGTATCGTGGTTCGGTGCGGGCGGTCCGTTGCTTAATCAAATGCTAGAAGTGTCTAAGCGAACGATTGGCTGGGCGGTTTATATAGTGCCAGTTGTCGGTTTGTATGTAGCTGTTAGAATATTTGGCGCCGAAAACAACCGATTGCCAGCAGTCATGAAATTTGCCTCAATTTTGATAGTTGTTTGGTTTAGCGGCCTATTCGGGCTGTTTCGTGAAAAGGGTGCGCCGTCGACTGGCGGTGTTGTTGGTGATGGATTGAATTCGGTCGTCTTGTCGCTGGTCAATATACCAGTCGGTGTTTTTATTTATATTTTGCTGATTGCGATTACGCTATTGTTTGTGTTGCAACTGCGGTTTAGTGATATCGCAGGAATGTTCAAGACAGCAGTATCTAGCAACGAAAAGGCAGAGAACGAAGCTAATGTCCAGGTTATGCGCAAAGCTGCCGAGGATGATCACGGCAAGATGGATGATTTCAAGCTCAATGAAGGCGTACCGACGGTGTCGCAAGATGACAGCAAGCAAAGTGCGAAGCTTAAAATCAAACCGCAAGCTAAAAAAGCCGAAGCTGATCGCGACGACAAAATGGCGATGCTGGCGGTTAGCGACCCGAACTGGCAATTTCCGAGCCTTGATTTGCTAGAGAAGAAGGAAGCGCCAGCTGATGCGGGCGATATCAAGCAGAACGCGCGCATTATTCAAGACACTTTGCGTGAATTTAACATTAATGTCGATATGGAAGGCGCCAATATCGGCCCGAAAGTGACTCAGTATACGTTGCGGCCGCCGGCGGGTATTAAATTGAGCAAGATTACTGCGCTAGAGACCAATATTGCGCTGAATCTGGCGGCGTCGAGCTTGCGCATGGAGGCGCCGATTCCAGGTAAAAAAGCTGTCGGTATCGAAGTGCCAAACAAGAAAGCGGCCGACGTGCGTATCCGTTCAATTTTAGAAAGCGCTGAATGGCGCCGCCGCAAAGAGCCGCTGAGTTTTGCGATTGGTAAAGACATTTCAGGACTGCCGTTTGTCGGCGAGCTTAACAAAATGCCGCACTTGCTGGTGGCTGGTCAAACTGGATCAGGTAAATCGGTAATGATTAATACGCTGCTAAGCAGTTTGCTGTATCGTAACGCGCCGAGCGACATGAAGCTAATTCTTGTCGACCCGAAGCAGGTCGAGATGGCGCCGTATCAGGATATTCCACACCTGTTGACGCCAGTGATTGTTGAGCCAGAAAAGACAATGAGCGCGCTGAAATGGGCGGTTAACGAAATGGAACGTCGCTATAGCTTGCTGGCCGAAGAGCGGGTGCGCGATATCAAGACTTACAATGAACGGGCTAAAGCAAAAGGCAAGAAAATCGGCGTTGCCGATGAAAAAGGCAATGTACAGCAAGTTGATGAAGGTACAATGCCGTACATTGTAATTGTGATTGATGAGATGGCCGATCTGATGATGGTAGCTAAGCGCGATGTCGAGGGCTTAATTGTTCGTTTGGCGCAGAAGGCGCGAGCGGTTGGTATTCATCTGGTGCTAGCGACGCAGCGTCCGAGCGTTGATGTGATTACCGGTCTCATCAAGGCAAATGTGCCGGCGCGGATTGCCTTTACAGTGGCCAGCCAGACCGATAGCCAGACAATTCTCGACCAGGCTGGCGCCGAGAAATTGCTGGGCCAGGGAGACATGCTGATCAAAACTGCTAGTATGCCGAAGCCGAAGCGTATTCAGGGCGCTTGGGTAATGGATAGCGAGGTGAACAAAATTACTGATCAGCTGCGGATGCAGGCGCCGCCGCAGTATAATGACGAAATCGTTAGCCAGCCAGTGCAATTGAACGGTAAAGGCGGCGTGGTGATGGACTTCGGCAGTAATGGTAGCGATGATATGTTCAAGGATGCGGTGCGAGTTGTCGTTGAGATGCGCAAAGCCTCGACGTCGTTATTGCAGCGCAAACTACGAATTGGGTACTCGCGAGCAGCGCGGATTATTGAAGAAATGGAAGAGCAAGGTATTATCGGACCAGCGGATGGTTCGCGGCCGCGCGAGGTATTGATATCTAGTGTGGACGAGATTAGCGCTGGCGGCGATTTCTAGGATTACTAGGCGCCAACATATTCGCCGAGGATAGTAACCTCGTGATTGCTGCGCTCAATGTCGCGGATAGCTTGATAAAGCGGTTGTCCAGCGCAGTCGACGACAATAAAAAACTTGTATTTCCAAGGCTGTCCGACGATTGGCTGCGATTGTAGTTTGGCGAGATTGATACGGCGCTTGGCGAATATCTGTAATACCTCGACGAGGGCGCCAGGCTGATGGTCGGTGGTGATAACCAGAGAAGCACGATTAGCATCAGCAGGCGCATTAGACGGTTCAATTACCAAAAAGCGGGTGATATTATCGGGATTGTCGTGGATGGAACGCTGTAGTATTGGCAAATTATATAATTCGGCGGCAGTCTGGCTGGCGATAGCGGCGCATTGCCGGGAGCTATTTTGCTTGACGAACTCGACAGCGGCGGCGGTATCGAAAAACTCGATTGGCGTTGCCTGCGGCAGCTGCTTTTGCAGGAAGCGGCGGCATTGAGAAAGGGCTACCGGGTGAGAGTAAACCTCGGTAATATCGCTGAGTTTAGTATTTGGCAGACCGATGAGCGTCTGCTCGATAGGCAGCTTGATTTCGCCGACGATCGGCGCACTGCATTCCTCGATATAACGGTAAACTTCGTTAATGCTGCCAAATAGGGTGTTTTCGACCGCTGTAACGATCGCGTCGGCACTACCGTCGTCGTAGGCGGCGAAAACTTCGCTAAACGTTGTGCAGGGAACGAGTTTGACACTAGTGCCGTACCATTGGCGGGCGGCCTGGTCGTGGAAAGAGCCAGCTTGGCCCTGGATTGCGACATGCATTCTAGCATCATAGCACAATTGCGATTTTGACTGCAAAATTAGATGGTAAAAGTATTATAATCTTCTGGTAAAGCATCCAAGTATTGCAATGGCTAGATAATTGCGGCGATATGCTTGACAAATTATCAAATATGGAGTATAATATCGAGATATTTACATAATTAATTATCTGTAGTTAGAAAGGCTACGATAAATATATGGGCAAAACTAGAGAGTTTAGCTCTACCGCAGGCACTGAACGGCCTGGCAGAGGGGAAAAGTGGAAACTCCGTGCGAGGGAACTAGGTGCTCTTGCTCTATCTGTTGCGGTAGCTTTTGGTCTCTGTCATGAAGCACATAAGCCCGCGATGAGCGATGAACAAATGCGCGATATGACAGATAACGTGCGTTCAGTCGTTTTGAATAAGGCTGAAGAAATTAGAGAAGACGGTTCTAGGGAGGGCGATTCTTATACAACTGGCGACGGCAGATCACTTCGTATTGATGTAGCTGCTGGAATGCCAGCTGGCAATACATCAGGGACTGGTGTCGGTGAAACTGCGGATTATAATAGAGATGAGGGAATGAGTGTTGAACTATGTTTACGAGAAGAAAGAAACCCTAAATATGGCGAAGCTGGTCACGCTTCGTATTTATGCGCTACTTTTAGCTCGGAGGACGGTTCAATATTGAGGAGTATAGAAACAAAGGATGGCAAAGTTGCTTATGATAAAGCTATAAAATTTGTAGAAAGTGATGATGCTATTGTTAGCAGGATTTATTACTCCTGGGATTCCGACAGAAACGGGCGCGTTGAACCTTTTGAATGCCTTCCAGGGAAAGAGTGTGGGGGCGATTTGAGCTGGACTATTTATGTAAATAAAGATGAGGGTGTAGACAAGAGAAAGGAGGGTGTCTATTCAGGCGACGGTGCAGTATGTCGAGTAGATGAGTTGCTTGCTGAGGTTAAAGATCGTTGGGATAACTAAAAGTTTTCAAAATAATGAGTAGGTAAAAAAGTGCCCGTGTAGTAACGGGCACTTTATCCGTGCTGGGGGTACGTATGAAGCTAGCTTTTTCATAGCAGATAGTGTATAATATTAAGCGATATTAAACCTAAGGTTGCGTGAGACAACGTAACCATCCGTACGGATACCAAGGAGGTAATGTATGAGAGAATACGAGCTGACGGTTCTTATTCGGCCTGATTTGGAGGCGAATTTGGATGCGGTGCTTAGCAAGGTCAAGCAGCTGATCGCCGATAACGGCGGTTCAGTTAAGGCCGAGGACAATTGGGGCAAAAATCGCCTCGCTTACAGCATCAAAGGCGAAGATTTTGCGGTATATGTGTCGATGGATGTCGAGCTGCCAGCAGACGCGCCGCTCAAGATTAACAATGCGCTGAATATTAGCGACGAAGTTATCCGGTATTTATTGGTTAAGATAGATCACAAAGCGCGTGCCGCTCTGGCGGAGGCCAAGAAGCGCGCGGCTGAACGCGAGGCTGAAAACAGCGAAGATTAAGCCATAAATAGGAGGGAAATCTATCATGGCAAAGGGGTTTAACAAAGTAATATTAATGGGAAATCTGACGCGAGATGTTGAATTGCGAACGACGACGAGCGGCCAGAGCGTAGCTAATTTTAGTTTGGCGGTCAGCCGTAGCTGGCGCAACCAAGACGGCCAGCAGCAAGACCAGACCAGCTTCATTAACTGCGTAGCGTGGGGCAAGCCGGGCGAGATTATCTCGCAATATGTCAAAAAAGGCACGCCGCTTTTGGTGAGCGGCCGGCTCGACCAGCGTAGCTACGAGGATAAAGATGGCAATAAACGGTCGGCTGTCGAGGTGGTTGTCGAAGACTTCAATTTTGTTGGCGGTCGCAACGACAGTAATACACCAGCATCGACACCGCCGCCAGCGACTAGCACCAAAGATGTGGTCGTCGAAGATATCGACGATAAGCCAATCGACTTAAGCGAGATCCCATTTTAACGATTAGAAAGGATTATAAAATATGGCAAAAAAAATGCGCAAGGATGCTCCAGTAGTATTCTCGTATAAAGAGGTGAAGACACTGTTGCGCTATATTAGTCCGGTGAGCGGCCAAATCGAGCCGATTTCCAAGACGGGCTTGAGTGCTAAATTGCAGCGGATGCTGGCTCGCGAGGTAAAGCGGGCGCGTCATCTGGCGCTGCTACCGTTTGTGACGCGAGATTAGGGAATTTTCCAGCGTACGAAATGCTTTGTCGTGCGCTGAAGGGTATTTCTAAAGACGCAAAAGGAGATGAAATGTATCAACCAACTGATTTGAAAAAAGGCGTAGTATGCCAAATCGACAGTCAACCGTATCGAGTGATTGACTACAATCAGAAAGTGATGGGCCGCGGCGGTTCTATCGTTAATGTCAAATTGAAGAATTTAATTACTGGTGCGGTTATTCCCAAAACATTTAAAGGCCAAGATAAGATTGAGCCAGCCGAGGTGACTAGCAAAACTGTCCAATATTTATACAATGACGGTTCAGCTTTCTTTTTCATGGATCCGAATAGTTTTGAGCAGTTTGAGCTGTCGGCCGATTTGGTTGACGAAGCTAAAAACTTCATGAAAGAGGGCGACGAGCTGGCTTTGCAATTCTTTGACGGTAAGGTGATTACCGTCGAGATGCCAAAAAATGTTTATTTGGAAGTGACCTATACAGAGGCGGTGGTTAAGGGCGATACGACTAGCAGCGTTTTGAAAGATGCGACACTTGAGACGGGCGCAATTGTCAAGGTGCCGGCTTTTATAAAGGTTGGCGATATTATTTCGGTTGACACGTCTACGGGCGAGTATCGCGAACGCAAGAAATAGCCTATTAAACTAAAATGAATGTTTTTGCAGCGTGCTAAAATGTAACTATGACTAACAAGCGAGTGCGTGCCGCTGCAAGTGCTAAACGCCTGCACAAAAAAGTTAAACAAACATATCGTTCGGCAATGCCAGAACAAAAACGCCACCGGATGTTAGTTTGGGCGGCGTTTTTTGTTGTGGCGGCGATTTTGGCTGTGCAAATATTGTATCCGCTTGATCGTGCGCTGCCGCTAGCGCGGATGAATGGCCGCTGGGTTGGTTGGCAGAGCGAGACAGATTTGGCTAACCAAGCGACGTTAGTATTCCAGCGATCGAAAATTAAATTCATTATTGGCGGCAAACCGAGCGGTGTTTATACGCTGAGTGAAGCTGGTGCTGATATCAAGGCTGAAGAGATGGCGAGTCGACTGGCGAACTATCCCTTTTGGCTGCGTTTGGTGCCGTTTTCGATATTTTGGCAGCTGCCAAATGTGCAAACGCTAGATCTAGCTTTCGCGCTGCCGACATTAGAGGTTTTTGCACAAAAAACTAGTTCGCAACTGTCGCGGCCGCCAATAAACGCTGGCGTGGCGTTTAAAGACGGTCAGCTAACGGCGGTTAATGATGTGCCGGGACATTTGGTGAGCGCGCAAGCTATCAAAAACGTGCTGCAAACAACCAAGTATTCATTTGCTGGCACGACGGAGCTTCGAATTGACGCTAAGTTACAAGAGGCGTCGCGGCGCAGTACGGCGTTCGCTTCTGTCCGTAATCAAGCCGAGCAAGCATTGGCTCGTCCTTTGACGATTCGCGCTGCCGATCAGACGTTTGCAGTTGGCAATGCTGAGAAAGCTTCGTGGCTAGAGTTTGGCGAAACAACAGAGGGTGGTACGACCCTGGTGATTAACAGGCAAAAACTACAAAACTCAATTGATAATTGGTCAAAAGCAGCTGGGCATCCGGCTGGCCAGACAAATATCAATATTGAGAACGGGCGAGAAGTCTCGCGAACCACTGGTGAGAAAGGCAGCCAAATCGATGCGGCTTCAATAGTGCAACCAGTCACTGATTATCTGCTGAGAGGCCAAGGTAGTGGCGTGATCTTGGCGGCGATGACTGATTTAGAGCCGAGCGTAATTTATAATAACCGCTATACTCCTACCGAAGATGGCTTGCGAGCTTATGTACGTGATAAGGCGCGTAATGGTGCTTGGTTCTCGATTCGCCAGCTGGGCGGTAGCGGTTGGTCGGCAGATGCCGATGCCGAGGAGAGTGTTGTTAGCGCTAGTACTTATAAGTTATTTGTTGCTAAACGTTTGTTTGATGAGATAAATGCCGGGGGAATTAGCTGGAGCGACCCGATGCTTGACACGACGGTGTCGGGCTGTTTTGATCGGATGACTATTGCCAGTACTAATCCATGCGCGGTGGCATGGCTAGATAGATTTGGCCGGCAAAATCTGAACGATTTTGTTTACCGACTAGGGTTTTCGCGGGCAGTGACTTTCACGCACGCGCAGGCGACTCATGTGTCGGCGGGTGATCTGACGAAGTTCATGGTCGGATTGGAAACCGGCTCGCTAATTAGCGGAGCGCAGCGCGAGCGGCTGTTGTATTCTTTGTCGCACCACCCATACCGTTATGGCATACCGACGGGTAGCCAAGCGCGCGAAGTTTATGATAAGGTTGGTTTTTTGTGGAATTATGTACACGATACGGCGATTGTTCGGCATCCGCGCGGTACTTATGTGATGACAATTATGACTCAAGGAAAATCCTACGCGGCAATTGCGGCGATGACCCGCGACATTGAGCGGATTATGTATCCATAGTAGAATTGAGAGATGAAGCAACGGTTAGATAAATTGATGCTGGCGCGCGGGTTGGTAGGTTCGCGCTCGGAAGCTGAGAATTGGATTCGTTTGGGACGTGTGCGCGTTGGCGGGCGGGTAGCAGCCAAACCGGGATTGTTCGTTGATGAATCAGCATCGATTGAATTAGCAGCGTCAGAGCGTTATGTGTCGCGGGCCGGACTAAAATTGGCGGGCGCGGCGAAAGTTTTCAATTTGGATTTTCGTGGCAAGACGGTATTGGATATTGGCAGCAGCACGGGCGGCTTTACCGATTTTGCGTTGCAGCACGGCGCGAAGAAAGTATACGCCGTGGATGTTGGCACCAATCAGCTGCACCCGAGCTTACGCGGCAATAAACGAATTGAGTTGTATGAAAAAACTGACATTCGGGATTTTGTGCCAAGTGAAATTCCGGATATAGTGGTGATCGATGTGTCGTTTATTAGTCTGAGGCAAATTTTGCCGCACGTTGCGAAAATCGTTGATAAAAATACAATGATAGTAGCAATGGTTAAGCCGCAGTTTGAGGCGCAACGCCAACAGCTGACTCGTGGCGGTATCGTCAAGAATGACGGCGTGCGGCGGGCAATCTTGCGTGAGTTCGAGCAGTGGGCGCGTGCTAATTTCATAATTATTAATAAAGCAGATAGCGAAGTGAAAGGCGCGCACGGCAACTTGGAGCGGTTTTATATATTGAGAAAAGCTGGAGGTTGTTAGCGGCTTATGCGGCTGGCCGGTGATTCGCTGGCAAATTAGCCTAAGCTATATCAAATTTAAGCGATTAAATGCTAAATTATTTGCTAACGTTAAATCTAAATTCAACTACATCGTCTGGCTGCATGACGTAAGTTTTACCTTCGGTGCGGATTTTGCCGGCGGCGCGAGCGTTAGACTCTGAGCCGGCAGCGACTAAATCATCGTAATTAACAACTTGAGCAGCGATAAAGCCCTTTTCGAAATCAGTGTGAATGACGCCAGCTGCTTGCGGCGCTGTCCAGCCCTGGTGGATTGTCCAGGCGCGAACTTCTTTCGGTCCGGCAGTTAAGTAGCTTTGCAGTCCGAGTATATCGTAGGCGGCGCGAATCATTTGCGTTAGTCCGGCTTCTGGCACGTCGTAACTTTGTAAGAGTTCAAGCGTGTCGCTGGGGTTAAGGCCTTTAATCTCGTCTTCAAGCTTGGCGCAGATGAATAGGCTGCGAGCGTGTGGCACGAGATTGCGCAGGCTCTGCTTCTTGTCTTCGCTAGCCAGGGTTTCTTCATTGACGTTGAACACATAAATTACCGGCTTAGCAGTCAAAAGGTGTAAATCAGCGATATCGTCAGGATCGACGCCGGAAATTTCGTTAATTGGCGTGCCAGCGCGCAGTTTTTCAGCAAGCGCTTCTAAACGATTTTTGATAGTGCTAGCTTTGGGGTTGGCTTTGGCCTCTTTGGCGAGGCGAGTCAGGCGAGTTTCTAGCGTTTGCAAATCAGCCAGAATTAGTTCGGTATTGATAGTGTCGATATCGCGTTTTGGATCGATAATATTCTCGACATGAACGATATCGTCGCTTTCAAAAGCACGGACGATATGGACAATGGCATCGCATTGACGGATGTTAGCTAAGAATTTATTGCCTAAGCCTTCGCCTTTGGAAGCTCCGGCGACCAGCCCAGCAATATCGACAAAAGTCACGGTAGCCGGGGTAATTTTCTCGGCGTGGTACATTTTGGCGAGGACGTTTAGGCGATCGTCGGGTACTGGCACGATGCCGGTGTTTGGTTCGATAGTGGCAAAAGGATAATTGGCCGCCAAAATATTATTATTAGTTAAAGCATTAAAAAGCGTGGATTTGCCGACATTCGGCAAACCGACAATTCCGATAGATAAACTCATAATCCTACATTATAGCATTTAAAGGGTATTGTCTGAAAAGTAATTATCTAAAAAGCTTGCGTTTTTTACTTTGCTTATGCATAATATAAGGTATATGAAAATTCAAAAAGGGATGGGCGATTTCTTTGCACTCGACATCGGTACCAACGCGGTGCGAGTATTGCAGCTAGCTGCTTCTGGCCAGGGCAGTTGGAATCTAGTTGCATACGGATATGTGCCTGTCGATCACAAAATTACCGCGAGCGACTCGCCAGAAGCACGGCGCCGGCTCGGCGAGGCCACGATGACGGCAGTAGGCCAGTCTGGTATTCGTACTAAAAATGTAGCGATTGGCTTGCCGTCGAGCAAAACCTTCACTACGGTTATTGACGTACCAGCGATGAGCGAAGCGGAACTGCGGGCGACTATGAAATACCAAGTTGATCAGTATATTCCGATGAGCAGTGACGAGGCGAAAGTTGACTGGGCTTTGCTAGGCGGTTCGCTAAAGTCGCAAAACCAAAATGAAGTATTAATCACTAGCGTATCTAAGCAATATAGCGAGGAACGTCTGGAATTAATTGAATCGCTTGGCCTGAATGTGATAGCTGAAGAGCCAGATCCGTTAGCGATGGTGCGAGCGTTAGTGCCAGCGACTGCTAGCAATTCAGCTTATATGCTTGTCGATATGGGCGAGTTATCGACAGATATCGCTTTGACTTATGGCGATACGCCGCGGTTAATCAGAACGATTCCGACTGGGCTGAACTCGCTAGTTAAGGCTGTAGCTCAGAACCTGAGTGTCCAAGAGGACCAGGCTCGCCAGTTTATCCTGAAATTTGGTCTAGATCAAAGTCGCCTCGAAGGGCAAGTCTTCCGTGCTGTCGAGATGACGCTTGATAATTTTGCTTCTGAATTATCAAAATCAATTAAATTCTTCCAGAATAGGTATGAAGATGTGGCCGTTTCTCAAGCTTTGTTATCTGGATACGGCGCGACTGTGCCGCAAATTGATTCGTATTTGGCGGGCAAGATTAATATATCAGCGGTTGCAACTAGCCCTTGGCAAAATATAAATGTTTCGCAGAGCATGCAACAGCAACTAGCGCCGATTGCTAACGAGTTTGCTACAGCGGTTGGCCTGGCGAAACGGAGAAACTTGTCATGATTGAAGTAAACCTAATACCAGACGTTAAGCGGGAATATTTGCACGCTCAGCGGGTTCGTAATACGGTGATATCGGTATCAATGTTAGTGGCTGCAGCTGCGGCAGGTGCTGTGATTGTGTTGGGGCTTGCTTTGGGGTCGCTGCAGTTTGCTAGCGGCCAGGCTGATAACTCTATTAAAAGCAAATATAAAGAACTTAGCGATAAACCAGATATTAATGATCTTTTGACCATTCAGAATCAGCTAACTCAGATTGATATGATCAGTAGCAATCGAGGTGTTAACTCACGAATCTTTGACACTTTGAGCGCGGTTAATCCGCAGGCGCCAAATAATGTGACCATGTCAACAGTACGTTATAATGCTTCAGAGAAGACCATTACCATAGAAGGCTCAACCGCTGGCGGTTTCAATGCGGTAGACGCTCTCAAAAAAACCATTCTCAATACTAAATTGAAATACACGAAAGATTCGGAATCTGCAGAAACGCAGCTATCTAGCTCTGTGAGAATTACCAACACGGCGTATGCCGAAGATTCTGGCGGAGAGAAGAAACTGACGTTTACTCTGACGTTTTCTTATCCCGAAGAATTGTTGTCGAACAGCGTTAAAAGCTTAGTAATCGTTTCGCCGACTGGCTCGGTAGACGTGACTGATTCAAAAAAGCACGTGCCAGATTCGCTGTTTGAGGCAAAGGCTTCAAACAAAAAGGAGGATAAATAATGGCGGAAGCAAAGAAAGATACCTCGCTAAATAAGCGCCGGCAAATTGATCGTAGCGGTCGCGTAATGTTCGGCTGGGTGGCAGGCGCGTCGGTTTTGGTTGGCTTTGCGCTGGTTATTGGCGGTTTTCTAGTACAGCGCATAGTTTTTGAGACGAAAGTTCTAGCCGAAAAGAATCAAACGACATCGACGCTCGATAGTAATATTAAGACTTATGACGGTTTGCGCGATAATATCCGCGTGTTAAACACTAACTCGGCGCTCGGCTCTGCAAAACTTAATGACAAGGAAGACCCGCTGCGTGTTATCTTGGACGCTTTGCCAGCTGACGATAACTCGCTAGCACTTGGCGCCTCTGTGCAGAATTTAGTTGGCCGAGTGCCTGGCGCTAAGCTTGAGTCTTTCCAAACAGTTTCTTCGAACGAAAAGTCCTCTGACAGTAACAAAAATAACAGCTCGTCAAGCGACAACAATGCCGATAATTCTAGAAGTGTTCAACAGATAGCCTTTACGATGGAATTATCAGCCAGCAATGCAGATATACTGCGCAATGTTTTGCGTAATTTCGAGAAGTCAATTCGCGTGATTGATATTGACGAATCAACGATTGAAGCGTCAGATTCTAAGTTTACGATGTCAATTTCTGGACATGCTTATTACTTGCCAGGTAAAACAGTTCAACTTAACAAGAAGGGGATAAAGCCGTGAAGAAGAGCGATATAGCGATGATTGTACTGATTGCCGGTTTATCTATGCTAATAGCGTTTACTATTGGTAACAATATTCCTGCGCTTAAGGCGCCGCGGGTTGGTACTAGTGTTAGCACGATTGAGAAAATGAGCAGTGATGTCAAAGAACCAAGCTCGGAAGTTTTTAATTCTAATGCCATAAATCCGACAGTAGAAACAATAATTGGTTCATCTAGCTCGCCTAATTCATCTGATGCCGCATCCAACCAGAGCCAAAACCAGGATCGTAGTCAGAATCAAAATAGGTAGGAGTCTTTCTAGTGGCGCTGATGACCGATGACATTCAGGAGAAGCTCATCAAGCTCTTGGTTGACGAGGGCTTGGTTTCTCGTGAGGTTATTGATAGAGCCACTAAGCAGTCGGCTAAAACAAACAAGCCGTTGTTGACGGTTCTGGAAGATATCGGCGAGATAGACGACGAGCTGTTGACTCATGCTATTGCTCACGTTTCGGGCGTGCCGTATGTTAATTTGACGGCTAGTATCATTGACCAGAGTATCCTATCGCTGCTGCCGAGCGATATTGCTGAGCGCTTCATGGCGGTGCCGCTAGCCGAGGTGAATAATCGTCTGGCGGTGGCGATGATTGATGCCAATAACGTCCAGGCGGTAGATTATTTAGCCAACCGTATTCAGCGGCCGCTCAAGGTTTTTATGGCATCGGAAGCGGGCGTTCGCCATGTTCTCGACCAGTATAAAACCGACTTATCGACCGTTGACGAAGCGGCGCAGGCTACTCAGGCCGAGGCTATTCAATCGTCAAGCGATATCAAAACTATCGTCCAGGATTCGCCGATTAGCCGCGCATTGAGCACTATCCTGGAGTATGCGGTCAAGAGCCGCGCTAGCGATGTGCATATTGAACCGCTCGAAAAATCGCTGAAAATACGCTGCCGCGTCGATGGCGTACTGCGCGAGGTCATGCAGCTGCCGAAGAGTATTGAGCCGGCGCTAGTTAGCCGCATCAAAATTTTATCCAATTTGAAAATCGACGAACATCGCATTCCGCAGGACGGTCAATTTGCAGTTAACGTGGCTGGCAAGGAAGTCGATCTGCGCATTGCTGTTAGCCCAGTTGTTTGGGGCGAACAGGTAGTGATTCGCCTGCTTGACAAAACTGGCAACACGTTCGATCTCGAGCAAATGGGCTATGTCGGTCGAGCCTTACGAATGATTCGCAAAGGCATCAAACGTCCTAACGGCATGATTCTAACAAGCGGCCCGACTGGTAGCGGTAAATCAACCAGCTTATACGCGCTGATTAAAGAGATCAAAACTGACGCGATTAACATTGTGACGCTTGAGGATCCGGTTGAGTATAAGATAGACGGCGTTAATCAGATCCAGGTTAATAACGACGTTGGCTTGACGTTTGCTAATGGTCTGCGCAGTATCTTGCGCCAAGATCCAGACGTAGTGATGGTCGGCGAGATGCGCGATAGCGAGACAGCTAACCTTGGCGTGCAAGCAGCACTAACGGGACATCTGGTGTTCTCGACACTGCATACCAATTCGGCGGCCGGAGTATTGCCGCGCTTACTCGATATGGATGTCGAGCCGTTCCTGATTGCTAGCACGGTCAATACAGTAATTGGCCAGCGGCTAGTGCGCCGCGTGTCGCCGCATCGCGATGCTTACTGGTCGAACCCGCTTGAGACGCAGATGATTCTCGAGACGGTGGGGCATTTATTGCCGAAGACCAAAGAAGACGTAGCGCGCGTGTCCGAGGATTTGGGCTACAAGGACTTGCCATTAGCCAATCAACGGGCCTACGTGCTGGTCAAAGGTCGCGATACGCCAGCTACGCCGCATGGCTATAGTGGTCGGGCTGGGCTGTACGAGGTAATGGATGTAAATGAAGGTATCCAAGACCTAATTGTTCGCCGGGCCACTAGCAACGAGATTCAGCGCAAAGCAGTCGAGGATGGTATGATTACAATGCGCCAAGACGGCTACTTGAAAGCCTTGCAAGGAATTACTACACTAGAAGAAGTAAACCGCGTAACGTCGGCAGACACAGCATAAAAGGAGGGGACAATGCCAGAACAAGAATTACGGATTGAAGTTTTACTAGAGGAAGTCATCAAGCGCCGAGCTAGCGACTTGCATATTCAAGTTGGTTTGCCGCCGATGCTGCGAATTGACGGCACATTGATAGCTATTGCTGGCTTTGATGCTCTCGATGAAGCGCAAGTCGAGTCGCTAGTATTTGCGATCCTCGACGAAGATCAGCAGCAAATTCTTCTCAAGGACAAAGAATTTGACTTCTCGTTTGCTTTCGGTACGCTCGGACGATTCCGAGTTAATGCTTTCCATGAGCGCGGTAACCTAGCAGCAGCGCTGCGCTTAATTCCAAACGAGATCAAGTCGGTGACCGAGCTCGGTATGCCGCCAGTAGTGATGAATTTTGCCGATTACCCGCGCGGTTTGGTGCTGGTGACTGGACCGACTGGCTCTGGCAAATCGACGACTCTGGCAGCGCTGGTTGATAAGATTAACTCCGAAAAATCGCAGCATATTATTACTATCGAAGACCCGATTGAGTTTACGCATAAGTCGAAAAAATCGGTAGTAGTGCAGCGCGAAGTTCATTACGATACCTATTCGTTCTCGGCGGCACTGCGCTCTAGCTTGCGCCAAGACCCAGACGTGGTGCTGATCGGCGAGATGCGCGACCTCGAGACGATCTCGGCGGCGATTACCATTGCCGAAACTGGACACTTAGTGTTTGCGACGTTGCACACCAACTCGGCGGCGCAATCAATCGACCGTATGATTGACGTCTTCCCGCCGCACCAGCAGCCGCAAATCCGCGCGCAGCTCAGTAATATTTTGATGGCAATTTGCTCGCAGCGGCTAGTGCCAGCAATCGGCGGCGGTCGGGTGGTATCGGCTGAAATTTTGATTGCTAATCCAGCTGTTCGTAACGTTATTCGCGAAGGCAAGACTCATCAGCTTGACGCGATTATCCAAACTGGTGCCGACCAAGGTATGCAGACGATGGATCGCACATTGGTGCAGTTGGTCCAAAGCGGCACGATTACTTACGATAGCGCGCGGGAATTCGCTGTTGACTTGACCGAATTTGAAAGGTTAATCAGGGGATAATTAATGAAAAAGTTTACCTACGAAGCACGCGATAAAGCGACGGGCAACATTGTCAAATCGCTGGTTCAAGCTGAATCCGAGAGCGAAGCCGCTAAAGCGCTGACCGCTCAGGGCTATATGCCGCTATCAATCAAGGAGGAAGTCGAGGGCGGCTGGCTAGCGCGCTTTACCAACCGAATTTCTAGCAAGGATAAGATTGTTTTCTCGCGCCAGCTGGCAACGCTGATCGGTGCCGGATTACCGTTGACGCAAAGCCTGCATACGGTATTTGAACAGACTGCCAACAAAAAAATGCAGGAGATCGTCCAAGAAATCATTGCCGACGTTGAAGGCGGTAAGACATTATCTTCGGCTTTTGGCAAACATCCAGAAGTATTTAACAAAATTTTCATTGCGCTAGTTACCGCTGGCGAGGCATCGGGTACGCTTGATGATGCACTAAAGCGGGTTGCCGACCAGCAAGAAAAAGATGCAGCAATGGTCAGCAAAATTCGCGGCGCTATGGTGTATCCTGGTATTGTCCTAGCGGTGATGGTTGCAGTTGGCGTATTTATGATGGTAACAATCGTGCCGCAGGTTGCCAAGTTGTACTCTGATATGAAGAAGACCTTGCCAGTTTTGACATCAATTTTAATCGGAATATCTAATTTTGTGATTAATTTTTGGTGGTTAACCTTAATTCTATTAGCGCTAGCGATCTTTTTTGCTCGGCAATATGTTCGTACCGAAGCGGGTTCGCGTTTGCTGGACAATCTGAAGCTTAATATGCCGCCGTTCAAAGGTATGTTCCGCCGTCTTTATATGGCACGGTTTACGCGTATGGGACAGACTTTGCTAGTTACTGGCGTACCGATGCTGGATATGCTGGCTATTGCCGCTGAGGGTGTTAATAACGCTGTTGTAGCCGAAGAGATTACTAGAGCTGCCGGTAAGGTGCAGAGCGGTAAAGCGCTTTCGGCTGCTTTGCAGACAGAGGATTATATTTTGCCGATGGTGCCGCAGATGATCAAAATCGGCGAACAATCGGGTAGGATTGACGAGATGATGGGCAAGACAGCACAAGCTTATGAGGACGAACTCGACGAAGAAATTCAAGCGATTTCAACAATGATTGAGCCGATTATGATGGTAATTCTGGCTATATTCGCTGGCGTGTTGATTGGGGCGGTATTATTCCCAATTTACAGTCTAGTCGGCAGTGTACGATAAGGTCTAGACAACTGAAAGGGCCTACGCTATACTGAATACAGTTGAGCATAAGTTCAAAGGGAAAGGTGGAACTAAATTATGACAAAACAACAGATTAAAGACCGTGGTTTTACAATCATCGAGGTCGTTTTGGTGCTGGCGATTGCTGCACTGATTTTCTTGATGGTGTTTATTGCGTTGCCGGCACTGCAGGCTAGCCAGCGCGATACAGCTCGTAAGAGCGATGTTAGTATCGTGTCAGCTGCCTACAATAGCGCAGTTGGTAGTAATCGCGGCACTACTTCAGTTGATTCTGGTGTTTTGCGGAGATTCGTAAATGGTGTTTCTGATAATACTGATATTACAAAGATTGAAGTACGACGGTATACTGAAACAGTGACTGTCGGTGACGCAAGTATCATAGTAATCAGTGAGGCTAAATGTGACGCCTCACAACCTGAGGGTGTTCAAAAACTTAGCAAAGGTACGCGCCGCCAATACGTAACGATTACTAAGCTAGAAAGTGGTAATAATGCAGCATACTGCTTAGATGCGTAGCTAAAACTTTAGAGTTAGCTAAGATTAGCAAAAAGGTTGCGCAAAAGCGTAACCTTTTTGCTATACTAGACGTATGATAGTTGTATCAATTGCTATAGTGTGCGGGGTATTTGGGCTGGTGCTTGGTAGCTTTGCTGGAGCGCAAGTCTGGCGGCTGCGAGCTCGCCAACTTGTTGCTGACAAAAAGGCCGGCGAATCTTACAGCAAGGCCGAATACAAAAAATTATCACTGCTCCTGAAGGGCAAGAAGCAGCACGACCGCTCGCGCTGCTTGAGCTGCGGGCACCAACTCGGTTTACGCGATTTGATTCCGCTAATCAGCTGGCTATCGACACGCGGTCGTTGCCGATATTGCGGTAAGCGCATCGGCTACTTTGAGCCGTTGATGGAATTATCTCTCGCGGTGGCATTTATGGTATCGTTCTTGGTCTGGCCATGGCACCTGGCGGGGTTGCAGTGGGTATTATTTGCTGTTTGGTGTATATCGTTGGTAGCTCTAATCATGTTAGTTGCTTACGATATCAAGTGGCGAATTCTGCCAGACTTTCTTACTGTTTCGTATGGCCTGGTCTCGCTAGTCTTTGTGGTGTTGCGTTATTTTATAGTTAATGATGTTAAATTATATAGTTTGGCAATAGCGCTAATAATTATGTCGGGTGTTTATGGCGTGCTCTACTTGATATCGAAAGGTAAGTGGATCGGTCTAGGCGACGTGAAATTAGGTGTTGGCTTGGGGTTGATATTGGCTTCGTGGCAGACGGCTTTTGTCGGGCTGTTTCTAGCTAACTTAATTGGCTGCGTCTTGGTGATTCCAGGACTTGCTAGCAAGAAACTCAAAGCTAATAGCGAGATTGCTTTTGGCCCGTTGTTGGCCTTAGGATCGTTTATTTCGTTTTTTGTTGGTGCGCGAATTATGGACTGGCTAGTGATTGCATCGTTTTTCTAGTATTAATGTGATGATGCTTATGCTAAAATAGTGATATGAATAAGTTGTCGGGGGGCTTCACAATTATCGAGGTAATGTTGTTCCTGGCTGTTTCGGGGGTGTTGGCTGCTGGTATATTGGCGACAGTCGGCGGTACTATTGGCGCTCAGCGTTATCGCGATGCCGTTGATTCGTTTGCTGATTTTATCCAAGGCCAATATGACAAAACCGTGAATGTTCAAAATGACACAGAAAATCATAATGAATGCGGGCTTAATGCCGATAAAGACCGGATAGTCGTTAGCGATAGCAGTACAGTATTGGCAGGCACTAGCCGCGTGTGCATGATTGTTGGACGTTTTATATCGTCGGTTGATGGCGTTAACTTTATAGCACGGCCGCTGTATATAGCGACAGAAAACGAAGACCAAATGAACAAGGCTTTATTATCGCAAGGCGATTACGATTTTTTGCAGAGGGCAGCCGATAGGAGCGCGTTATCGGCTACTAAGTCGGCGCTGTTAACCACATCAAATACTGGACACTCTGTTGATAATTATGCGCTCGGCTGGGATACTCGAATTGATGAGAGTAGAACTGATCGAACAATCTCGATCGCCATCGTACGGTCGCCAGTCAGCGGTGTTATCCACACGTACTTTTCTAGCAAGACAAGCGTTAGCGACACGATAACGGCAGGCGGATTAAATCAGGCGAGGCTTTGCGTTGACCCTAGCGGCTGGCTAACTGGCGCGCGGTTAGGCGTGCGGATTGACCGCGATGCAGCATTAGAGAGCTCAGTACAAGTTGTCGGGGAGGGCTGCTAGATGCGTTATAGCCGCGGCGACACCATTATTGAGGTAATGTTTAGTTTTGTGGTATTCAGCTTGTTGACTGTAGGAACTTACATAGTTATGAATCGCGGTACGCAGATTGCCCAGCGTTCGCTTGAAATCACGCTTGTCCGCCAGCAACTAGATGCTCAAGTGTCCCTTATTAGGTATGTTAAAGATACTAATCCTGCGCAGTGGGCGGAGTTAACTAGCAGCAAATTTTTGGTCAATAATCCACTTGATGTTGTGAGTGCCAGCTCAGATGGCTGCCCTGCGCCTGGCGGCCGTGTTGATTTAGCCACTGGCACAAATGCCTTTTTTATGTCGGTTGATCAAAAGAATGATACAGTTCTGCCGGTGCGCGTTTTGAACACGACGTATTCGTCGCCTTCAGTTTACGCTAATGTTGATTTAATTAACGCTAAAACATACGGTGTTTTTGCCCAAATTGTTCGAGCCGAGCAGAACTCAGGCGTAAATACTGCTAAAGCTTACGATGTGTATGTGAATGCTTGCTGGGATAGTGTTGGTGCGGCAGCGCCGTTAACCATAGGAACGGTGACGAGGATATATGACAAGTAATAAGAATGCAAATCAGATACAGGGCTTTACTTTAGTAGAATTGCTTTTGGCTATGACTGGGGTGGCGATACTTTTGGTGGCGGTGGCAACTACTACGATACAGCTGATGAACATGTATCACAAAGGTATCACGATTAAAACGATTAATTCTGCTGGCCGCGAGGTTGGCGATATGATAAAGCGTGATGGTTTGTCGGCAAAGGGCCGAGATATCGTTCAGGTGGCTCCTAGCGATAGCGGTACCGGTGGTTTGGGCCGATTGTGTTTTGGCTCGTATACTTATGTTTGGAATACGCCAGAGAACCTGAGGTCAAGGGATGCTAGTGCTGGCGTGGTTTACGATGATGATCCTAGCCACAGCAAAATCGTTTTTGCCCGTGTGGCCGACCCGGATGGTTCCCTATGCAAGGCGACGAGAGGGCAATACCCAAAAGTGATTACTAAGGGTGCTCCGATGAATGCCGTAGAAGTACTAGGCGATAAAGATACCGGTCTAGCGATTCACAATATTTCTTTGACCGATCTATTCGTCGATAGTAATAGCCGGGCTGGCTATACGATTGGTTATACGCTTGGTACTTATGAAGAGGACACTTATCGTAACGGTATAATTAATTCTAGCGATGCGCAGTGCTTGGCTCAGTCTGAAGAAACCAATAACTATACTTTTTGCGCGATTAATCAGTTTGCGGAAACTATAATTACAGAGAGGGCATCATGACGCATTCCAAGCAATCCGGCCTAGTTTCAATTATTGTTGTAATGTTTACAGCCATATTATTAATGGTAGTATCAACTGGCTTTATTCGCATCATGGTTCAAGAAGAATCGCGCGCTTCCAATAATAACTTGTCGCGCACTGCCTACGAATCTGCGGTGGCGGGCGTCGAGGATGGTAAGCGGGCGATTATGGCTTGCCAGCGCAGCGGCTCGGCTAGCGCTGCTTGTAAGGCGATTGCTGCTAAACGTTGCAGTACAATACAAGATGCTGGCATAATTAGTAGCATAAGTAATACCGCTATCACTATCAAGAGTGGTACTAACTTACAATACATTAGCGGACAGGCTTATACTTGTGTATTGATTGATTCGCAAACAAGCGATGTGGTGTATAGTCTCAAGGAGGGCAGTTCGCGCGTTGTGCCGCTGCGCGTCAACAAAGATACCTCTATGATTAGGCTTCAATGGATGATGAAAAATGATAAAGTGTCGACAATATCGTCTGCTGATGGCGGCGACACTTTACCAAAACGCGTGGAATGGCCGGCTGATGCGCCAGCGTTATTGCGTATTCAAGCGGTTGTTCCAGAGAGCACGACAGTTAACGGGCAACAAAGTTTTGATAGCTCAATTGTCTCGACTGCCTTCTTGCGTCCGTCTGGTATTCGCGCGCCGAGAAATTTGTTAGATAGTACTACGTTTAATGTAGTGGCGCCGCAATCGGTTCGTGCTGCTGGTAGCGCTACAAACGCGACGGCAGGCGTCTCGCCAATTACGTGTTCAGCGGAAGCTTTTGATAATCATCAATATGCTTGTTCGGCCTATGTCGCATTGCCGCGCAATCTTGTTGCTGGCAATCCAATGGCTTTTTTGCGAATCACCAGTATTTATAATGACACTGATGTTAGATTATCGTTTGATAATATCGGCGATGGTACAATTAAATTTGACGGCGTGCAGCCAAAAGTCGATTCAACTGGCCGAGCCGGTGATGTATATCGTCGCGTATCTAGCCGGATTAGCTCGTCTAGCAATATCAATTATTCTGAATATGCAGTTGATATTACAGGCAGTCTTTGTAAAGACTTCTCGGTAACTAATCAAGGGGTACCTTCGGCATTAACATGCAAAGTTATTCCAGAAGAGCAGTAAAACCGTAGAACAATAGAGATAATTGAATAAAAAATTTATTCAGTGTCAGTGTGAAATTGCTCGTAAACGTCTTTTAGATGCTGGTCGGTTACATGGGTATATACTTGAGTGGTAGCGATACTGCTGTGTCCGAGCATACTTTGTACGCTTCTGATATCGGCGCCGTTCATTAGCAAATCGGTCGCAAAGCTATGCCGCATAGTGTGCGGACTGACGTGTTTGGTGATGCCAGCTAGCTTAGCGTATTTTTCGATGATTCGCTGAATGCTGCGCTGCGATAGCCGCCGATAATCACCAGAAGTGTTAGTCGTGCCGCTATTGCGGCTATAGCTCAGGAATAGAGGTTGTAAAGAATCGGTTCGCGCCGATAAGTAATCCTGGACGCGTTCAGCTGCCCGTTTGCTGATAAAAACTGGGCGGTCCTTCTGTCCTTTACCGCGGACAGTAAACTCGCGGCGCTGCATATTGACGTGATCTTTATTAAGCCCAACGAGTTCCGATACGCGCAGTCCGCTAGAAAAGAGAAGTTCGAGAATGGCTCTATCGCGAAGTGCTGGCAAACTATCATCATTAGGTACTACATCAAGCATACGCTGCACCTCGTCGCTGTACAAAAAAGTGACTTGTTTGCGGTGAACCCTCGGCAATTCTATTTTGTTTGGCGCCATACTTTTGATATCGCGCTTACTTAGGTAATCCAGGAAACCGCGCAGGGCAATGAGGTGATAATTCTGAGTAATAAGTGATAAAGTGCCGCCGCGATCTGTCTGATAGCGATTGAGCCATAAGCGATATTTTCTGACCAGCTCTGGGCGGATGTTATCAACCTTTAAGTCGAACCCAGCGAATTCTAGAAAACGCTCTAGATAGTGGCGATACGCCTCGCTAGTCTTGATTGATCGTCCGCGTTCAATTTGGAGATACTCCATGAAATCTTCAATCAGCTCTGACATATCCATAAGAATATTGTACGTCGTTAAGAGTAGATAAACAATATATCGAACAAAAAAGTTATTCAAAATATTTATAGCAAATAACTTAGATATATCTGATATAATAGCGGTAAAGCAACCGTATAAATAGGAGGTATAAATGATGGGTGATGTAGAAAAAACACTAATTGTCTTTAAGCCGGATTCGGTGCAGCGGGGCTTAGTTGGGCGTATTCTGACGCGTTTCGAGCAGGTTGGACTGAAAATAGTCGCTACTAAAATGATTGCGCCCGACAAGCAGCACTACTACCGCCACTACGAAGAAATTGGCAAAATGATCACTCGCCGCGGTAAAGAAAAGTTTGACGTTACGTTAGAAATGATGGTTCAGGGGCCGGTTATCGCGATGGTACTTGAGGGCGTTGAAGCGGTTGATCTGGTTCGCAAACTTGTCGGCGCGACAGAACCAAAGAGTGCTGCTCCTGGCACTATTCGCGGCGACTTTTCGCACATGAGCTTCCAATATGCTGATAGCGAAGGCAAGGGAGTGCCTAATCTAATTCATGCTAGCGGTAACATCGAGGAAGCCGCAGAAGAAATATCACATTGGTTTAGCGATGATGAGTTATATAGTTATCATCGAACTAGCGAGCGCTTTACTCGCTAGTGCTTGCGATGTTACACTAATCCCAGGGCCCCGGTAGCTCAATTGGATAGAGCAGTTCCGTCCTAAGGAAATGGTTGTAGGTTCGACTCCTGTCCGGGGTACCAGGATATTACTATGGCAGCAGAATTTGAAGGATTACACGACGGCGAGAAAGTATTGCTAGTTTTTCGACGGCACATCATTGCTATGCGGAAGGGTTTTTATTCGCTGCTAATTCCGATGACTGTCGGTGCAATACCGTTCTTGATCTGGCAGACTAATCTTGATTTGCTGTGGATATTTTTTGGCGGTTTTGTGCTTGGCTTAATCTTGTTTATTTATCACTTCTTGATGTGGTTTTATACTGTGTACGCGGTGACTAACGAGCGCATTCGCCAGATTACTCAGCGCGGCTTCTTTGGCCGGGATGTTGTAGAAATAAATCTAGATAAGGTCCAAAGTATAAGTTATAATATACCTGGGTTTAGCGGCGAAGTGTTCAAGTTTGGCACCATCATCATGCGTACTTACGTTGGCGATCTGGTTATTCGGCTAGTCGAGCATCCTAGCAAGATATATAATGAGTTGCAAGATGCAGTTCACGAAGCCGAACTAAGGAGACAGAAAATATATGAAGAAAATAAAGTTGAAGCGAAGTAAAAAACAACCAGCTCCAGCGGCGAGCCGTATTACTAATGAGACTATCGCTGAGCATCGCGAACAGATTTTAGCTGGCGGCCGCAGGTTTAAATATCCGATTCAATACACCAAGCATAAGTTGATTATTAATACAGTACTTATTTCGATGGCCAGTATCATTCTGCTATTAGTTGGTTGCTGGGCGGTAATGTATCCGATGCAGAATACTAGCACTATAGCTTATCGAATTTCTCGCATTGCAATGTTGCCAGTTGGCAGTGTTGACGGCGAGCCAGTCCGGTATAGCGATTATTTGGTGCAGTACCGAGCTTCTGAATATTACTTAAACAAATATGGTGAGGTTAAGGTCAACTCCAAAGACTGGTATGTTCAGCTTGACGACATTAAATATCGTTCAATGAATCTAGCCCAACAAGCAGCTTACGCTCGCAAACTGGCTAAGCGCTATAATGTTAGTATTTCGCGAAAAGACGTTAACGATTTTATTGACCAGGAACGCACGACGATTAACGGCCGCGTGTCGCAAGAAACATATGATGCGTCTATTCGTATGCTTTATGGAGAGAGCGCTGATGACTATCGGCTAATTGTTGAAAACGGGCTGCTAAAAAACAAAGTCGCCTTTGCTATGGATGTAACTGCAAAAGATCAGGCTGATAAAGCCTTATCTTTACTGAAGTCTAATGGCGACTTTGCCAAAACGGTTGAAACTATCAATAAACAATCGACCGAGGGCAAATTATCAGCTGGCAATAGCGGATCGGTTGATATTAGCAGTAAATTTAATGGACTTAGAGTTTCGGATATTTCAAAAACTCCAGTCGGCAGCTTATCCGGTATTACAAGGAGCACTAATGACGATGGTTATTATATAGTAAAAGTTGTTGCGAAAACTGACAAGAAGATAACCTTTGAATATATTCATATACCGTTGACGGCTTTTAAGTCGCAATTTGAGCAGCTAAAAAAGAGTGGTAAGATTAGCGAATATATAACCATTCCAGATAACAGCCAAACTGGCGGTGCGGTAGTTAACCAGTAGGCGTTTTTCGCTTGCACATAACTAGGTAATGATATATAATGCACACTGAATAGTTTGCGCTCGTAGTGAAGCTGGTCTATCACGCCTCCCTGTCACGGAGGAGATCGCCGGTTCGAATCCGGTCGGGCGCGCCATAGAAAGCGTCCCACGAAGTGGGGCTTTTTCTATGGTAGGATTGTTTGGCTTTTGTTATAATATAAACGTATTGCCGTCTTAGCTCAGTTGGTAGAGCGGCGCATTCGTAACGCGCAGGTCGCCGGTTCAATCCCGGCAGACGGCTCCATAGTTTATAAGTTATGAAAAGCGAAATCATTAAGTCGTTATTAGGTGTTCTCAAGAATAGGACTCTTGTTCTTTTTCTCGTAGCGATGCTAATTTTAGATATAGTTTGTTCAATTGCCGTGTCTATGCAGATTACGCCCAGCGAGATTACGGTTTATTCGCGTTATACTGCTTTCGGGCAAGTACATTTTTACAAAGATCACTGGCAATATTTATTATTATTTTCTGGATTTTTCACGTTAGTAACTATCATCCACGGCGCGCTAATGATAAAGTTTTATCTGTTGGAAAAAACAACAACTGCTAAGGCAATTGGATGGTGCGCGTTTGTTATTATGCTGATTGCTGCTATGTACGCTTTTGGCGTCCTATCTTTAGGACGGGCGGCATGAGTTGTCCAGACTTAGAAATTCCTCTTGGCAAAAGGTCGAAGCTTTATCGTTTTTTTGAGATGTTGCCAGCGTTAATAAGCTATGGCATGTTAATTTTGTTAGTAGTTTTATCAGTACTTAGTCCTTTTCTGGCAGCTATTTACTTATTGTTATTGGTGCTAACTACGTTTGTTAAGGCTATAGGCATTTCTTATAGAACTTTGCTGGGCCACCGGCAACTTGTTCGGGCCGAGAAAATTGATTGGAGTGCTCGACTTGATGATCTATCGCAGGCTGCCGCGGGCAAGTCGCCCGAAATTAAAATTAATAAAAAAGATTTTGAAGCTGATGTGCATCAGCAAACTATTCTGTCTATCGAAAAAGGTGAGTTGCAGATTATAGATCCCAGAGAGATTTATCATGCAGTACTAATTGCTGCTTACAACGAGTCTTACGAAGTATTGAAGCCTACGGTAGAGTCGGTAAATAATACAACATATCCGAACGAGAGGTTGATTGTATATTTGGCTTACGAAGAACGCGGCGGCGAGCAGATGGCAGAGACTGCCAAGCGTCTTCGTGATGAGTACACCGGCGTATTTTGCGACTTTCGGATTATTCAACACCCTAAAGATTTGCCAGACGAGATACCAGGCAAGGGTCCAAATATTACGTATGCAGGCTATGACCTCAAGCAGTGGTGCGACAATAAAAAGATCAAATATAACCAAGTAATTGTTACAACCCTTGATAGCGATAATCGGCCTTACTCAACCTATTTTGATTATGTGGCGTATAAATATGCTGTTACCCCCAACCGCGAAAAACTATCATATCAGCCGGTGGCTTTGTATTTTGGTAATATTTGGGATGCGCCAGCGCCAATGCGAGTGCTAGCAACAGGCAATTCGTTTTGGACTATTATTGGTAGTATGCGGCCGCATGCTTTGCGTAATTTTGCAGCTCATAGCCAGCCGCTTTCGGCGCTTGTGAGTATGGATTTCTGGAGTAAGCGCAGTATTGTTGAGGATGGGCATCAGTATTGGCGCAGTTATTTTTACTTTAAAGGCGACTATAGTGTTATGCCAATCCATGTTCCTGTATATCAAGATGCCGTGTTGTCAGACACATTTAAAGCAACGCTTATCAGCCAGTTTAAACAGTTGCGGCGCTGGGGGTATGGTGCTTCGGATATACCGTATGTAGCAGTCAGATTATTTACGCGCCAGCGAACAGCTCCTTTTTGGGAAACACTGGCAAGGTTTATACGGCTAATTGATAATCATGTTAGCCTAGCTACAATGTCAATATTGGTTGCTTTTGGTGCGTGGGTGCCATTATTAACCAATCCCGAAGCTTCCAGAAATATTTCTGCGCATGCTCTGCCGCTAATAGTTAGCCACATTCAACAGGTAGCAGTTATCGGAATATTTATTACGATTTTACTGATGCTGAAGATGCTGCCTCCTCGTCCAGAACGCTATAAGCGTTCGCGAACCGTTTTTATGGTTTTGCAATGGTTTCTGATGCCTGTTACATCAATCTGTTATAGTTCTGCAGCATCAATGGCAGCGCAGACACATTTGCTGTTAGGTAAATATCTTGAGAAATTTGACGTAACCGACAAGGCAACACTATCGTCGCGTGCTAAAACAAAGGCCAAGAAGGACGCTCTCAAGAAAGCTAGACGTAAATCAAAATTATAAAATTATCATTAAGTTTTAAGCTAAATAAAAATGGGTGACAGGTGAGTTTATATTAAAAACAAATTACTATAGTAAACGAAAGATTAGTCTTTTAGCTGAGACTACCAACACTGATCGCGAGACACTGAGTTACTTTACGTGATTACAATACCAAGCGAAGCAGTTCGGCTTGTTGTATTATTTGAGCTCGTAGTAAATGGTATAGCGGCTTAGCCGAGATTGTTTTTTATATGTTGTAGATTTTGTTTTGGTATGTTGTTTAGCCATGCTTTTATATTAGCATAAGTATTATTTTTTGTCAAATTAGATAATCTACGAAAATATATCACCAGACGCATAGAAATGTTGATTAGACACCGAATAACGACGTGGAAAACTTTTAGTATTTGTGCATAAAATATTATGCAAAATAAAAAACTTGCCGTCTAAATTACGGCAAGTTACATGATTGCTCTGGTGGGCAATAGAGGATTCGAACCTCTCACCTCTTCAACGTCAATGAAGCGCTCTAGCCAAATGAGCTAATCGCCCAGCTGCACTTAATGGTAGCAGAAATCAATACGTATTGCAATATGACAGAATAGCCAGTAATATACTAAGTAGACGTTGACGGAGTCTAACCACCTCTTGAGTCTCGTGTTGGCGGTTGCGGCGCACGTAAAAAGTCGGAGCAAGAGTAATAGCCAAGGTGGAACCTCCCGTTTTTGGGACCGAGGCACGCGCGTAAAACGCTTGCGTGCTTTTATATTTTCTAAAAAGGAGGTTCATTATGAACGAACAGCAACTACAATCAATGCGGCACAGTTTAGCGCATATTATGGCGCAGGCGGTGCAGCATTTATGGCCGCAGGCTAAATTCGGTGTTGGGCCAGCTATTGATAATGGTTTTTACTACGATATTGATCTTGGTGATGTAAAAATATCGGAGGATGATTTTAGCCGAATCGAGAAAGAAATGCGAAGTATTATTGCAGGCGATCTGCCGTTTACGCGTCAAGATGTGCCAGTTGATGAGGCGATAACTTGGGCGAAAGAAAACAATCAGCCTTACAAAATTGAATTGCTTAACGACTTGAAACGGTCAGGTACAACAATAGCGAAAGACTTAGCGGGCCAGAAGCTTGGTTCTGTCGGCGATGATGAAAGCAAGGTTGACACTGTATCATTGTATTCGCAGGGTGATTATACTGACTTATGTCGTGGCGGTCACGTTGAAAGCACTGGCAAGGTCGGAGCTTTCAAGTTAATGCGCGTTGCTGGTGCGTATTGGCGCGGTAATGAGAACAACCCGCAGATGCAGCGTTTGTACGGTGTCGCTTTTGCGACTCAAGCTGAACTGGACGGTTACTTGGATATGCTAGAAGAGGCAAAGAAGCGCGATCATCGTAAGCTTGGTAAAGAACTTGATCTTTATACTATGTCGCCGCTTGTTGGCATCGGTTTGCCGTTGTTTACGCCGCGCGGTACGGTTCTGCGCGAAAAGGCAGCGCAGTTATCGAACGAGCTGCGCCAAAAATACGGTTTTACGAAAGTTTGGACACCGCATATCACCAAGAAGGATTTATACGAAGCATCAGGACATTGGGCGAAATTTGGCGACGAACTTTTTTTGGTGACTAGCCAAGAGACTAGCGACAAGATGGCGCTCAAGCCGATGAACTGTCCGCATCATACTCAGATTTTTGCCTCGCAGCCGCGTAGTTATCGCGAGATGCCGATACGTTATTTAGAAACAACGACCGACTACCGTGACGAGAAAACTGGTGAACTAGGCGGTTTGAGCCGCGTACGTTCGTTAACTCAGGACGACAGTCACGTCTTTTGCCGGCCTGACCAAATTGAACAAGAAATTAATAATTTGCTAGCTTGCGCGCAAGAATTGTACGATATCGTTGGTATGAAATTACGCGTGCGATTAAGTTACCGCGATGATGGCGAAGGCTATTTGGGCGAGTTAGAATTGTGGCAATCAGCCCAATCGCAACTCAAAGCTGCGGTAGTCGCTAAAGGTCTTGACTATTTTGAACAGGAAGGCGAAGCAGCTTTCTATGGGCCAAAAATAGACTTCATGGCGACCGATGCGATTGGACGAGAACATCAGGTTGCGACAGTGCAGTTGGACTTTGTCCAGCCTGAACGTTTTGGCCTTGAATACATAAATGAGTCTGGCGATTCGGAGCGTCCAGTAATGATTCACAGTGCATTGCTTGGTTCAATTGAACGCTTTTTGAGCGTGTTCATTGAACATACGGCTGGCTGGTTTCCATTCTGGATTGCACCTGAACAGGTTCGTATTCTTACAGTTAATGATACAGTAAATGACTATGTTGATGAAATTACATCAGTGCTAAAAACAGAGGTATTGATGCGTCCTATAAAATACAACGAAGTAAGATTCACAGCAGATACGCGTAATGAGTCGTTAGGCAAAAAAATCCGTGAGGCAACTGTTGTAAAAATTCCAGTACAAATTATAGTTGGTCCAAAGGATAAGGCTGCACATGTCGTTAGCGTTCGTACTCGCGCGGGCGAGGAGCAGGTTTCTATTGATCAACTAGTTGAATACATTCAGAGCATTCAATAATGAAAAAAATAGCTGCCGCTGTTGAGCGCGATAATAAATTGCTAGCAGCAGCTGACGTAACAGATTTGCCGCTAGTCGTTATTGCTGGTCCGACTGCTAGCGGCAAAACTGAGCTAGCGATTCGGATCGCTAAAAAATTTAACGGTGAGGTTATCTCGGCTGACTCGCGAGCAATTTATCGCGGACTCGATATCGGTACAGCTAAACCTACGTCTGAAGAACAACAAGGGATACCGCATTGGGGCATTGATATAGTCGATCCAGGAGAGAGGTTTACGGCAGCGAATTTTAAGGTGTATGCTCAGCGAAAGATTAGCGAAATTCGTTCACGCGGACATCTGCCGATTATGGCTGGCGGTACTGGTTTGTATATCGATAGCGTACTGTACGATTTTAAGTTTACGGCATATTCAAACAATCTTGATGAACGGCGTAAACTTGAGAATAAATCGTTGGAACAGCTTGCGTATCATTGCGAAAAAAACAACATTAAATTGCCAAAAAATATAAAAAATAAGCGACATATTATTAACGCTATCCTACGCAGGGGGGAAGATCCTCTCAAAAATGATAAAATGATTAGCAATACTATACTAGTAGGTATAGCGACAGACAGAGACATTCTAAGAAGCAGAATTGAAGAGCGGGCAAAAAATATTGTAAGTAATACAACAATAAATGAAGCTATACACGCGGCAGAGAAGTGGGGCTGGTACAACGAGGCAATGACTGGGAATGTCTATCCGCTTATCAAACAATATATAGATGGCACAATTAACGAGATTGAACTTGAGCGAAAACTTTGTGTACTAGATTGGCGGTTGGCTAAACGCCAGCTTACTTGGTTAAGACGAAATAAAGATATTAAATGGCTAAGTATCGATGAGGCGTGGTCCTATATTGTAAGCAATCTAGATAAGAGTTCTCAGATGTGGTAATCTTATACTAGAGAACTACAGTATGATTGACGCATTATTTGGCTCAAAAACGAGGGTAAAGCTTCTGCATCTTTTTCTAAATAATCCTGGAAAGTCGTTTTATGTTCGCGAAATTACGCGACTAATCGGGGAGCAGATAAATTCTGTGCGCAGAGAGCTATCTAATATGCTTGATGCTGGCGTGCTGCTGAGTAATACAAACGATAATAAACTATATTACGAGATTAACCGCTCTTACATTCACTACAAACCGCTCAAAGAGATTTTTACTAATAATGATGTTAGCAAGCAAAAACCAAAAAGATTTTCAAAACAATCTGCTAGTAGCGAGACAGACGATTGGCGAATTGCTCTGGCGGCTTTGCCTAAAGCAAAAATTGTGATAGCAGCAGGCGTATTGGTTCGCGGTTCAGCGAGCAAGGTTGATTTATTGATTGTCGGTAATGTCGAATCTAAACGTGTAGCGGATGTAGTAAATAAAATAGAAATAAAAGTTGGTAGGCAGCTAACGTTCAGTAGAATGCTGTACGACGAATTCTATTATCGCTTGAGCGTGCACGATAGGTTCATTAATGATATATTATCAAGCAGACACGAAGTTGTAGTAGATAGTGAAAATATTCTGCAGCGATAGAAATGAAGGAGGAAAAAATAGTGTTTGACATAGAATACAAAGGCGGAAACACGATTGTACTTTCGGGTAAAAAGACTACTATTATTACAGATCCGAAATTGTCGTTGATCGGACTAAAAGATGCCAAAACTACCGGTTGCGTTGAACTTGCTACCGAGGATCGCTTCGCTGTTAAGGCGGATGGCGCAAAGCTCGTAGTTAATGGTCCTGGCGAATACGAAATAGGAGATTTTGTTATAAAAGGAACTGCTGCTGTTCGACATCTTGATAGCGGCAGCAATGAAAAACTAGATACAATTTATCGGGTAGAATGCGGTAATGTTGCTATAGGTGTTATTGGTAACATTGAACCAAAATTAAACGATGATCAATTAGAAAATCTTGGAGTGATAGACATCCTAATAGTTCCGGTCGGTGGATCTGGCTATACGCTTGACGCCACGAGCGCCGTGGCTCTGGTCCGCACTATTAGCCCGAAGGTTGTCGTGCCGATACATTATGCTGATAGCGGTATATCTTACGAAGTGCCACAGGATTCGGCCGAAGTTTTTGTTAAAGAAATGGGTGCGCCTGTCGAAAATGTATCTAAACTAAAAGTAAAGAATGACTCCTCGCTACCAACGGTATTAACGACGTATATATTGTCGCGAACGAGATAATATAGTCTAAGGTTAAATAGTAAAATCCCCCTGTTGTAGGGGGATTTTACTTTGTGGCTTAGGCTGAAGCTATGATACCTTTTTTCTTGAGTGTGCGTATAGCCTTCGTTGAAAGTACCATGGTGATTTTTTTACCATTAACAACGAAAGTCTTTCTTTGAAGGTTGGGTTTGAACACTCGCTTATTGCGCTGCAGAGAGAAACTTACTTTGTTTCCGAACTGCTTGCCTTTGCCAGTCAGCTCACATCGTGCTGCCATTGTAGATTCCACTTCTTAATTACGGTTATTATCAATCTGTCCTAGTATACTCTGGTTTTGATTCTTCGTCAAGAGCTGGTACAATGATAGATTAGATGGATATTCTGTATATAATTATTGTTTTGGCGGTGATATTTGTGTCGATGACGTTGCATGAATTAGCTCACGGCTTGGTGGCAAATAGTTTGGGTGATCGAACTGCGTATGATTTTGGCAGATTAACTTTGAATCCGATAAAACATATAGATCCGTATATGACTATATTACTGCCGATGATAATAATTATCACAAACATGACGACTGGGGCTAGCGTGCCAATCTTTGGTGGTGCAAAACCAGTGCCTTTTAACCCAAGCAACATAAAGTATGGCGAGATTGGAGTGGCATTGGTAGCTATAAGCGGTCCGTTAGTGAACTTCCTTTTAGCGTTTGTAGCGTACGCAATACTTGTAGTCTCTAAGGCCGAGGCAGGTTCTTTGTTGAACTCTGTATTAACGGCTTTTACAATGGTGAATTTAGGGTTTTTTGCTTTCAACATAATTCCGATACCACCATTGGATGGATCGCGGGTACTGTACGCGCTTGCTCCTGATTTTGTGAGGAGTATTTTCGATACTATAGAGAGATATGGTGTTTTATTAATTTTCGCCATAGTTATGGTTGGTGGTTCGTTAATGGTTACTTATATGAACTTTATAATCGTAAATATACTAAAAGGATTCTCTATCGTTTTTGGCGGGTAGTCGTGGTACAATATAACTAGCCTCTTAGGCACCAGCGTATATGATTTTCCTAACAAATCATTGATAGGGATCTCAACAGCAGTATTCTCGTGGGAATATTGTGAGAGAACCCACCTTGCAATAAGCGGGGAATATCAGTCGCTAGCCTGGAGGCTTTTTGTGATATAATTACGCTAGGCTATCGGGTAATCGCTGGTTCTTTACAGAACAAGAGGAAAGTCCGGGCAGCGTAGGACATGGCAGTCGCTAACGGCGACCAGAGGTAACTCTAGGGAAAGTGCCACAGAAACGATACCGCTATCTCAAATCTGCTTAATGTACGATGACTGATAGTAAGGGTGAAAAGAGCGGTGTAAGAGACCGTAGCCGACTATGGTGACATAGAAGGAGGGTAAACCCTGCCAGCTGCAAGGTGTATTATCGTATAAGTTGTTCGCTTGATAATACTAGCATCCGCTTGAACTGTGCAGCAATGTACAGTCTAGATAGATGATTACCAATAACAGAACCCGGCTTATAGATAGCCTAATAAAAGACCGCTAGTTGATCTCGCGGTCTTTTATTAGGTTTTATTAGGCTTAATTCTAAGTAGAAGAAGAATTTTTATTGCTTTGTTGCTTCTTTGACGATCTCAGAAAAAGCTTCCGGCTCGTTGACGGCTAGGTCAGCGAGGACCTTACGGTTGATTTCAATGTTGGTCGCGCGAAGACCTGCTATCAATTTACCGTAGGTTGTGCCGTTTTGGCGGGCAGCTGCATTGATACGAGTAATCCACAGGCTGCGCAAATCGCGCTTTTTGTTGCGGCGGTCGCGATATGCGTACTGCAAGGCGCGAATCACGGCCTGCTTAGCTAAGCGAAAGCTGCGGGTACGGTTATGCTGCATCCCCTTGGCTAATTTTAAGGTCTTCTTATGTTTCGCCGAAGCGGCGACTCCTCGTTTGACTCGCATATATTAGACTCCCAATGCTCGCTTAACGTTTTTTGCTATGCCGCCTTTAATAATAGCGCTGGTATTAATATTTCGCTTGCGCGACTTGCTTTTTTTGGATAGCATGTGGTTCCCGAATGCGCGGCGACGGGTAAGTTTGCCGGTACTGGTTAGCTTGATGCGCTTAGCAGTGCCCTTGTGGGTCTTCATTTTTGGCATTATTTACTCCTTATTACTATGCTGAGATTTCTCCCGGCCATCGTTGGTTTTTGCTCGAGCGTAGCTTCGTCTTTTAGCTGTTCCATCATCTTGTCTATCAAGTCATAACCTAAGTTTTTATGGGCTATTTCTCGACCGCGGAAGAAAATAAGGATTTTTACTTTATGTCCGTCCGACAAGAAAGCGCGTATTTTGCGCAGCTTGATCTCTAGATCGTTACTACCGATTTTCAAACCAAATCGCATTTGCTTTAGCTCGTTGGCTTTATTATTGCGCCGTACTTTTTGCTGCTCCTTCATCTTCTGATATTGATATTTTCCCCAATCAACAATCTTAGCTACAGGAGGGTTAGCTTTAGGCGATATTTCTACTAAATCAACGCCTGCTTTTTGTGCAATATCTAGAGCTTCTCTTAAAGACATAACGCCAAGCTGCTTACCGTCAGCCCCGATCACGCGAAGCTCATTGCTGCGGATAGCGTTATTTATGCGAGTTGAATTATTAATCGTAGTTCTCCTTTAGAACAGTTGTTTTACTGAGTCTATACTCGCTGTACATGGTAACAAATTACCGATAATAAATCAAGCTCGTTATCGGTATTGGAGAGCTTCTGCGATATGTGCAGCTTGTATTTTGGCGCTATTGTCTAGATCTGCAATAGTGCGGGCGACACGGATGATTTTGAAATAGCTGCGTGGGCTCAAGCTCAGTTTATCTGAAGCCTGCGACAACATATTTTTTGATTTCTCATCAAGTTTAGCAAACGTATTTATTTCTCTATTTGTTAAGTTACTGTTGTATTTATCGCTACAATTGTATCTTATCGATTGGATACTGAGGGCGCTCTGAATCAAGTTTACTGCTGTTTTATGTTGTTTACAAGACAACGAATTATACGAAGACAATGTACTGTTCGGTACGCGCGAGACGTGTACGACTAAATCAATTCTATCCATAAGCGGACCCGATAGCTTGCGTTGATAATTTGCTATTTGCGCTGGAGTGCAGGAGCATTCCTTGGTTTGATCGCCAAAATACCCGCAAGGACAAGGGTTCATGGTAGCAACCAGCATAAAGTTAGCAGGGTAGGTGGCGCGCATACGCGATCTGGTAACAGTAACTTTCTTGTCTTCCAGGGGTTGTCTCAGGGCTTCAATAGAAGAATGCGAGAACTCAGGTATTTCATCTAAGTAAAGTACTCCTAGGTGCGCTAGGCTAATTTCGCCAGGTTTCGGGCTTGATCCGCCGCCGATAAGCGATGTCTGGCTGGCTGTGTGGTGCGGGGAACGAAACGGACGCTGACGGATAATAGATTCTGTCGAGGAACCCTCTATGCTGTATATTTTTGTGGCCGCTAACATTTCTTCAGGCGAGAGCGGAGGTAGTAGGTTAGGTAGGGTTTTTGCTAGCATTGATTTTCCGGCTCCCGGAGGTCCGGATAACAATATATTATGATGTCCTGCCGCTGCGATTATGAGGGCGCGTTTTGCTTGTTCTTGACCAGCCACTTCATCGAGCAGGGTTTGTTTGTTGGGCTCGCTTTCTTCTGAATAAATGTGCGGACAAACAGCATCCTTGGTGATGATTTTTTCTTTCTTTAAATGTAGGTAAAGCTGCTTGATATTATCTACAGGTATGATATTTATGCCGCCTACGAGAGACGCTTGATTAGCGTTATTAGAAGGTAAGTATATAGTATTAATACCAGATTTTTTTGCGGTTTCGGCGATATTGATAGCGCCGCTAGTGGGGCGGATGTCTCCGTTGAGCGCTAGCTCGCCAGCGAATATAGAATTTGCAATATCCTGTTCGCGGAGTTGTCCGGCTGATAACAAGATAGACAAGGCTATAGGTAGATCATAATGTGTACCCTCCTTTGGAATTTCGGCAGGCGCAAGGTTGATGGTGATACGTTTAGTTGGGTATTCTAGGCCAGAATTGACGATGGCGCTGCGGACTCGTTCTTTAGATTCGTCGATTGATTTATTACCGAGACCAACTATGCGTATACTAGGCAACCCATTTGATATGTCACTTTCTACTTCTACGATACTACCATCGTATCCAACGGGTGAAACCGTAAGGATTTTAGCGGTTGATGCCATGACCATATAGTTAAAAGTTAATCATACTATACGGATGATGTAAATAAGTGATATAATATCAAGAGTAACGTGGGGCTGATATAGCGTTCGACGTAGAGAATTTAACAGGTTGTTTTGCGTACCGACTTCTGACGTTATCAGAATTAATAGTTGCAAACTTTGCAAACAAAGCGAAGGCGTTTGTTGCATCATTGATGCCACGGCAGACAGCCTTTGCGCTAGCTGCGTAATATTACTGGCAGCCGCATCCGCCTAGATTCTTGCTATAGGCTAGGTGTGTCATATCTAGCAAGATCGGTTAATTGATATTTCTGCTATATCATTAATTAAGATTTTAAGCAGATCGCTAGTTCGTATGTTTGTCTAGCTTTGAGCGGATAAGCGATTATTTAACGAGTTAGACTATGTGCGTAGACAAACAACAGGTTACTCTGCGGACCCGGGGGCAGTACCCGGCAGCTCCACCACATCGTTTGTTGTAGAGCCTTTCGGGCTCTTTTTGATTTTATGCGATAAAAAAGAATGACTACCTGCGAGTAGTAGTCATTCTAATGGTTGTGGAGTTTTCTGAAGTGTTTATTTCTGGTTCCTGTATAATTTTTTTATTCAGGAACTATCTCTATAGTAATGTGAAAATCTGCTTGTGTCAATGTTTTTTAGCAAGATTGCTAGGTAAAAAATACCACACTAGATAACGGGATAATTGGAGTAAATAAATGTGTTTTATACCTTGAAACGATACGCTAGATATGTCGATTTGTAATTCTATAAAATATCGGTTAGCAACTAACGACTAAATTTAGAAAGGGCTGTTTCTGGTGAATGGCTTAACAGAATTATCACCAGAAATTTTATCGTATGGTGCAGGGAGATCTAACGTGTAAGGAATGCGGAGGCAAGGAAATCCGTGCCTTAAGTTGGTGCTGGCAGTATAAATGTGGCGTCGGCAAGATAAAAAATAATTCTAGGCTTATTGCGCCCAAATGTTAGCGATTAGCTAAGGAGGCTCAGGCCAAGCTCTTCCGGCTCATAGACAAGTTCTGGAAGGCGATACTGAAACTGGCGGTGACTGTTTTTTGGCAGACGAAGTTTGACGACTAGAGATCGGTCATTGGCGCTATTAGCCCAGTAGGTGTTACGTGTACATAGATCGACATGCTGGGTTGTTTCTGATTCTGGTTCGTTGCTGGATAGTTTTGCTGTACATACAGTACATTGCAGGACAGATTATATAGTAGACTTTTTCATTGCGTGAACACCAGCCTTTTATGATATTAATATAATTTTTGCCATGCTGTATGTATAGTTGTCGCATTTCGGATGTCATAAAATATACTGAATATTTTGCTTAGTTTTATATAAACGTTAATTATATAAAGGATCTTTGAACACAAATAGTGTAATGAATTTTAATGAAAAATAGTTTGTGTAAATGTATCGCAGTTAGCTGTTTGTTATAAGTTGAATTCGCAGTGTAGAGCCTGATATAGTGTTGTATTTTTTAGATTCGATATGATCTAAAGTCTATTTGTTGTAATAATTAATTAATAGTAGCTTGATGAAATTGTTATCATTGTAATTATTACACTGTAGAAAAAAATGCAACAGTACAGTAATAACAGAGGTGTGTATAGTAAAATAGTGAGCTGTAGTATAAATAACAATATTTATATTACGATAGATGTTGACTTTTTATCATTGATTTGCTATAGTGTGAGTAAGCTTTTAGAAAAACAAAAAAAGCAAAACAATACCAACCAAATAAGCCTACATAATAATCGATAATCGACGGAAACTAGGTGGCGCCAAATAATTGTGGTTCCACCTAAGCTCCGCCTATTAAACAAAAGGCGTTGAGCGCGCGATATGTGCGCGCATTACACACCTGATTAATCCTTGAGATTGCGATGTCAGTGACCATCAGGTGTGTGGTGCAGGTCCGCGCGATCGCAAGTCTTTTGCTCGCTAAGTGCGAGCGGTCAATCGGGCAAAAAGCAGTTGTTGCAGCGACCCTAATAGTTGTTTACAAAGGTGCTTCGTTATATTGCGACGCTGCTTTTGCCTCCTAGGTGTTATTATTTAAATCATGTATAAACGCTTAATTGCATTTTTGATGTTTTTGTCGTTAGTGGTGTTGCTAGCGATAACGCAGACGACCGCGCCGTCCAAAGTTGGTCCGGCTATTGTAGTCGTTGTGTTTGTATTAATATATATATTTCTTACTTGTACATTGACTCTCTTGCTTCTATTTATAAACAAGATTGTGAGTAAGCATAAATCTGAGCCGTCTAAGCGGAGTGCTGATGACATGTATATCTTAATGTATGGTGCAGTGTTAGCGTTGGCGCCGACTGTGATTATTGCTGTGCAATCAATAGGACAAATTCAAGCAGGTACATATGTATTAATTACGCTCTTTGTATTGTTGGCTCTTTTGTATGTTCGGCATCAGAAGCGTGTGAAGTGAGGATTGAGGCCTAGAAAAATTGTAAACGCATATGGTATAATTTACTTAATATGGAACCGGGTATAAGAGAACAAGTTCCTGTGCAGAGAGAGGTGCTGCCGCAGAATAGTTACGAGACACCTACTTTTGGCATAGATGGCGGTAATCTTGAGAAGCAAAATACTTCTAGAGAAGTGATGAATGCTGCTTCTGCAGAGGCTGTTGCTAATGCGGTTCCTCAAATTGTGCTACCTCAGCCAATTCCTATAGTTCAGCCAACCGTGGATCCTGGCGCTGCTCAGTCTGCGACATCTGATGACGCCGCAGCGCTGATAGCCAATGATGATGACCTTATTGAAAAGGAGTGGGTTGATAAAGCTAAGAAAATTATCGCAGAGACCAAAGACGACCCGTATCGTCGCGAGGTTGAGATCGGCAAGCTTCAGATAGAATATATAAGGAAACGCTACGGGCGCGAAATAGGGAAAGTAGAGGATTAGGTAGTGTCTGGCGGCGGGATAGGCACTCTTGTAACATTGTTTGCAATAGCTTTGGTGATCGGGCTAGGGTCTTTTGCTGTGTTTATGGTCTATCGTAATACTCTTCGTGAGGCGAAGAACTATGAGCGCGGGCTTAAGATGGTGCCGATATTAATTCATCTACCGCCAGCTAGCGATGATATTGTTAGCGACGGACGTGATAAACGAGATTTGACGGAAGAAGTGTTGTCGCAAGCTCAGGTTATGTACAATATTATATCCAGTACTGCCACTAAAGGTTTTAAGAGTAAGATTTATGGGCAGAGGCATTTGTCGTTTGAAATAGTGGCTCGCGATGGCTTGGTGTTCTACTATGCTGTTGTACCTACAGTGCTCACCGAGGTAGTTCGCCAGGCAATTGCAGCAGCCTACCCATCGGCTCGGCTAGAAGAGGTGTCGGAGCATACTGTTTTTAGCAAGGTCGGTAAGATGAGCGGTACGATTGGTGGCGAGTTTACTTTGAGGAAGAACTTTGCTTATCCTATTGCAACATACATGGAATCTAAACGTGATGCATCGCGCGCATTGCTGAATGCTTTATCAGCAGCGACTCGCGAAGATGGTATAGGTATCCAAATATTAATTCGTCCAGCTAATGAGCGATGGGCCAAGTCGGCAGTTTCTGTCTCTGAAAAAATCATAGAAGACAAAGACAAAAAAAAGACCGGACTTTCGGTGTTCTTCTCGCCGAGCGAAATTATGGAGTCTCTATGGAAGCCGCCAGAGAGCGATGACAAAAAGCCAGAGGATAAAAAGCCGCTTAACTCCGTTGAGCAGGCGACCGTTGATGCTATCCAAGAAAAAACCCGTTATCCGGGGTACGAGGTACTGATACGGGCTGTTGTTTCGTCTAATACAGCAGCCCGTTCTCAGGTAATATTGAAAAACATTGTTGCAGCATTTGCATTATTTGACTCGCCGACGTTTAACGGATTTAAATTCACGTTAGCAAAAAACATCGAAGAACTAACTTCGTCTTATATTTTTCGTTTCTTCCCGCAGCAGGTTAATAAGAATATATTAAATAGCGTAGAGCTGGCGACGATTTTTCATTTGCCGGATCAGAATAGTATTCCAAGCTCGCAAGTCAAGCGCCAGATGAGCAAGCAAGTCGATGGACCGACGCAGGTGATGGAGACTGGTTTGCTGTTAGGGTACAACGAATTTCGCGGTGTTAAGAAGCCAATTAGATTAAGTGATAAAGACCGCCGCCGCCATATACATATTATTGGACAGACGGGTGTTGGTAAATCAGTTTTGCAGGAAAATCTAGCCTACCAAGATATGCTGGATGGGCGGGGTTTTGCCTTGGTTGATCCGCACGGGGACCTTGCGGAGCATTTGCTAGAAAAGGTGCCAAAGGAGCGCGTTGAAGACATTATTTATTTCAACCCAAGCGATATGGACAATCCGATTGGTCTAAATATGTTTGAGTTTGACCACCCAGACCAAAAAGACTTTTTGGTACAAGAGGCTATCGGCATGCTTTATGGTTTGTATGACCCAGGACATACTGGTATCGTTGGTCCGCGGTTGGAGCATATATTCCGCAACTGCGCGCTGTTATTAATGAGTGATCCGGCGGGCGGTACTTTTGTCGATATACCGAAGCTCTTGGTTGATGATAGTTTCAGAAATAACAAGCTGAAATACGTTACCGACCAGCAGGTGTTAGATTTTTGGACAAAGGAGTTCCCGGCATCGCAGCGATCAAGCGAGGCAGGCGAGGTCATCAGCTGGGTTATTGCTAAATTTGGCCCGTTCATTAGCAATGATGCCATGCGTAATATTATTGGCCAGACAAAAAGCGGCTTTGATTTTCAAGACATTATGAATAATAACAAGATTTTGCTGGTGAACTTATCGAAAGGTAAATTAGGCGATCTTAATTCTAAATTGCTTGGTATTGTCTTTGTGATGAAGTTTCAGGCTGCAGCGATGGCACGGGCCAAGATTCCAGAGGATGAGCGCAAAGATTTTACGCTGTATGTTGATGAGTTTCAGAACTTTGCGACTGATAGCTTCGAGACTATTTTGAGCGAGGCTCGCAAGTATCGATTGAGTTTGGTATTAGCTAACCAGTTCATGACGCAGTTGAAGGAAGAACTACGCGAGGCTATTCTCGGTAACGTTGGTACAACTATCACTGGCCGGATTGGTATAACCGACGCAGAAATTATGGTTAAGCGCTATACACCAGTATTTGATGCAGAAGATTTGACGAAATTGCCAAACTTTGAATCTGTCTGTGTCGCCCAGATTGAAGGTGTGCCGTCTGCGCCGTTTAGTATGGCATGGATTCCCCCGATGGGCCACCAAAATGCTCAGTTGGGCGATGCTTTGCGCAGACTGTCGGCTGCAAAATACGGACATCCGCGGGCTCAGGTTGAGCGTGAGATAGCGGCGCGTACTAGCATGAATCAATCTTCTGGAAATAATAAACAGTTGAAAAATACTGCTGGAGCCGCTGCTAACACTCCTAATAAAATAGCACCGAGTAGTAGTTCATCTTTTTTGGATGAATGGTTAGCGAAACGCAAGCAAGTAACCGGTAGAAATAGCACTACGCCGCGTCCAGTATCTTCGCCGCTACCAGCTAATGCTAAACCGCCGATGTCTTCGACTGGCAATGTGGCGGCTGCTGGACCCGCTCAATCTCAAGATTATACTGACGCTTATTCTCGTGCTTCTAGCAGTACCTTGCCAGCTCAGTCGCAGCTACAACAGATTCCGCAGCAGCCGTCTCGAAATAATCCAATAAATTTGACACAGTCACAGCTTGGTGCAGTACCGCCAGCAGTTACTGTACCGCCGAAAGTTGGTGAGTCTCCTAATGTTAATTCTGTCACGCAAAGTGTTAATTTGCCGACAGAGCCAATTGCAGATAATGGTCCGATTTCGACACCACAACAGCCTGCTAGTAATACTCTAAATATGCGCGACAGCGACAATAGCGGCGAAGTTTCGATAAAATTACGTTAGTTGGCAAAAGCTACTTGGATTTACCGAATATTAGAACGCGAATGTAATCGTAAATCAAGCCGATAACCCACCCTAAGACAAAGGTGGCAATGGTCTCTGTGCCAGATAGCGAATATCCGAAGTGCTTAGCGACTAAATATATACCAGCTGTAAGGATAAAAGCTGCAGCTGACCCTGATAATATGGCATTAGGACGTGCTACAGTATTACCAATAACTTCGCTGCTCTTCTCGACGGCGGGGTTATGAATAACTTTGCTGAAAGTTCTGCTAGCAGGTGACATTTCAGATTGAATCTCGGTCATAGTCTTGTCGAAGGCGGCTTTGCGCTCTTGTTTAGAGGTAGGGCCGCGGCGTTTCTTCTCTGGACTGACTTCATTGGTTTTTATTTTGTTTTCTTTACGTTCTTGGGCAATTTCTCTAGCTTGGTTTAAGGCTTCATGGCGTGCTTTTTTCAGCTGTTCCTGAGAGGCTTCAGAGCTAGCTTCTCTCTCTGTTTTATTTTTAGCGTTAATATTCTCTTGAGTTTTCCGATGGATTACTTCAGAGCTAGTGTACCGCTTTTCATGCTTATCGCTAAGTGATGGTATTTTTTCATTATTCATTGATAGCTACCTCATCTTTGTTTTATATAATCTTATAGTTTATATAGTACCTGAGTTAAAATCTCGACGGATTAAGCGGACTTCCTTTTTCAGCTGACGCGATCGTGCGTAGAAGAATGCGACAACAGCGAAGGTGATTCCAGCAAATAGCATGTTTTCGCCAGGTCCGGTGTGTGGAAGTTGAGCAACAGTTTGTTCAATTGCTTGCTTTTGTGCCGGACAGTCTACATTAATGGTTACGGAATTGCCGAAAGTATTGGTCATCTTGCAATCGTATGAATTAGGGTTGCCGGTGCCAGTGGCTTTTGGTGAGATCGTGCTTTGGAGCTTCACGCTGAATACGCGAGTTTGAGTTTCACCAGGCTTTAGCGTGACTTTTGGCCATACCAATAGAGTTTCTGTGTCTTGGCTGCCAGAGGTGTCCTTGGTTAAGGTAGCTCCTCCTTTGTTTTCTAGCGAAGCATATTGGAGGACGTCGGCGAGATTCTCGGTGATGGTGTAATCGGTAGCTTTCAATCCTTTGTTGGTCACAGTAATTTTGTAAATAATTTGATCGGACGCCTTGGCGGTAGTTGTCGAAGCGTCGACATTGCCTTGCGAGGTGTTTTGGGCGGTTTTTGTTTGAATGATATCTTCTTTACACTTAGCATCTTTTATCCACAAAGTTGTGTCGCCTGGGCATGGTTGACAGTTAGGGTCTGTGGCAAGCAAAGCAGGATTTTGCGGACACTTGGCTGGCTCTACAATTTGAAATTCTTTGGTACAGCTATCACTGGTACGGTCGCCTAGAGATGTTTTCAAGATAGCTTTAACTGTATATTTACCAGCTGCAGTTTCTTTGTCGGTGACAGTTCGAGTCTTGCTTTCGATGGTTTTTAATTGTTTACCATCCCGATAGACAACAAATCTATAACCGGTAATTGAAGCGCCATTGCTGGTGTTGCCGGAGGCGGTGTATTGGTAAGTATTCTTGTTGTTAACGATCGCTAGCGACGAACACACTGCGACAGGGTCAGCTTTGCACCTCGGGTCGTTCGCGGGCAGGTTAGTCTTGCCGGGGACAGTACACATCGGAGTGTAGCAATTTGGATAGGTCCCTGATTGTCCAGGAGGGCAAGCGGGAGCTGGCGGGACGGTTAGTGTAATTAGGTTACCGCAGCTGCGCATAATTCCGAACCACATTCCTGTCTTTGATGAACGAGCTACGTAGGCTGAATAAGCGCCTGAATTACCCCAAAGCCGCTGCGGTCTGTAATAAAACGTTCGCGTACCACCGCCAGTTTTTACGGTGTAGCCGCCTTCACCTTGGCTTGCACCGAATACAGGTTTCATACCCCAAGAATATAAGCCTTCGTTGCTTCTGTGATACTCCAAATTATTACCAGCTTGGTCAATATCGCTGCGAGAAATGCCGACGGCATCGTAGAGGTCGCGGATATTGTTGACGTTGCTGTCATAGGTGCTTAGCAAGGCTTGCTTACTCCATACGCCGCCATAAACCATATCAGTAGCGTCGGCAGCGGTAGCTGGCTCTGGTGCTTGAAATACGGCAAAAAACTGTACAACGAGTGCAAAAGCTGTAAAAATAAGTCCTAATTTGCGCACCGATTCTTCTTTGCGTAACCGTTTTGCATAAAAACCTAATTGTCCGACTAATGCGGGGCTAAAGGCGAGATTTGATACTAGCTTTCTAAACATTTTGCTTACCTTTTTGTGTTATTTTGAGATATATTTTCCTCTCTTTTATAATATCATACTTATGGCAACCGCAGCAATACCTTGAATGAACAATTTTTTTTATGGTATAATGTAGGTATTAATAGACAAGCTGAGCGACTGTAAATAGGGAGTGATTTCGTTATGAGTAAACAAAAAAATGATGGTTCGTATGATAGTTCGCAGATCCAAGTTCTTGAGGGTCTCGAGCCAGTACGCAAACGTCCAGGAATGTATATTGGTAGCACGGGATATGATGGTATACACCATTTAATTAAAGAAATCGCCGACAACTCGGTAGACGAAGCTATAGCTGGTTATGGGTCGCGAGTTGATGTGAGATTGTTAGCGGACGGCGGCGTGACAGTAATTGATAATGGTCGTGGTATTCCAGTAGATAAGCACCCTAAGACTGGCATTAGTACGCTTGAGACAGTCCTGACTGTTCTGCATGCTGGCGGCAAATTCGGCGGCGGCGGCTACAAGGTGTCAAGCGGTTTGCATGGTGTTGGTTCTAGTGTGGTTAACGCTCTATCTACTAAGCTGATTGCTGAAGTTGTTAGGGGCGGTATGCTATATCGTATCGAATTTTCTCGCGGTAAAACTGTGGCACCGCTCAAGAAAATAGGAAAAACCGATCGGCCAGATGGCACCTGTATCACGTTCTATCCAGATGCTGAAATCTTTAAGGAGACAATTAAATTTGATTATAAATGGGTGGTAAATTATTTACGCCATCAGGCATATCTAACTAAAGGTGTTTATACCTCTGTTTATGATGAGCGTACTCGCGAGCGCCAGGCGTTCTACTTCGAGGGTGGTATCAAGAGCTATGTCAAGAATTTGAATAAGGGTAAAGATGTGCTTGGCGATGAGATATTCTATGTCGATAAGCAAGTCAGCGATTCGGTTGTTGAAATAGCAGTACAATACAACGATTCCTACATCGAAACCGTTAAACCGTTTGCAAATAACGTTTTGACACCGGATGGCGGTACACATTTGGTTGGATTTAGGTCAGCGCTTACCAGGGTGATCAATGATTATGCTCGTAAAAATAACTTGCTCAAAGAAAAAGAAGATAACTTGACTGGTGATGATATCCGCGAGGGCCTGACGGCGGTGATATTGGTAAAATTGCCAGATCCGCAGTTTGAGGGCCAGACTAAAAATAAACTAGGTAATCCAGAGGTGCGTCGCTATGTCGAGCAAGTAATGAACGAATATTTCGCATACTATCTAGAGGAAAATCCAGCTATTGCTAAAAAAATTATCAATAAAGCTTTGTTGGCGGCACGAGCGCGCAAGGCAGCGCGGGCAGCGCGGGATAATGTAATTCGCAAAGGGGCGCTTGACGGCGCTAGCTTGCCCGGCAAATTAGCTGATTGTTCTAGTAAAGATCCGTCGGAATGCGAATTGTATATAGTTGAGGGAGATTCGGCTGGCGGTTCAGCAAAAACTGGCCGTGATAGCCGTACGCAGGCGATTTTGCCTCTGCGTGGTAAGGTGCTCAATACCGAGCGGGCTCGCTTAGACAAAATGTATGCTAATCGAGAAATCTTGAGCTTGATCAAAGGGGTAGGCGTAGGTATTGGCGATGCTTTTGATATTCGCGGACTACGCTATCACAGGATTATCATCATGACCGATGCCGATGTTGATGGTAGCCACATCGCGACGCTACTGATGACGTTTTTCTTCCGCTATATGCGGCCAGTTGTGGAAGGCGGGCACATATATCTAGCTAAACCGCCACTGTTTAAGCTGAAATTATCCCAAAGCAAACAAGAATATTTATATAATGAGGAGGCGCTTGAAGCGCGGTACGATGAGCTAATTGCGGCACGCAAAGAGAAAGGTGTTCAGATTGATTTAAACGATTCGCGGGCAAAACAAGCTGGCCTGAGCGAGTCGTCCTTACAACGCTATAAGGGTCTCGGTGAAATGGATGCTAGTCAACTCTGGGAAACGACTATGAACCCGGAAAATCGAGTGCTGGTACAGGTTAAACTCGAGGATGCTGAGCGCGCTGATGCTATCTTTACGAAGTTAATGGGCGATGATGTCGAAGTGCGCAAGAATTTTATTCAAGCTAATGCTAATAAAGTCAGTCTTGATGAGCTAGATGTGTAAATGGACGAGAATAAGGATAGGAATATGAAACCAGAGTCAAAAAAACCAGTCGAAGGCGAGATTATCGAGCAGACTAACGACGTCAGCCATTCAAAGTCTGTCGAAATTCGAACAGTAGAAGATGTTATGGAGGATAGCTTTATCCGGTATTCAATGTCGGTCATCGTTGACCGTGCTTTACCGGATGTACGCGATGGTATGAAGCCAGTTCATCGCCGTATTGTGTACGTAATGGACAAAATGGGTATCGGGCCGACGGCTAAGACTGTGAAAAGTGCGCAGATTGTCGGTGAAGTGATGGGTAAGTATCATCCACACGGCGATAGTTCGATTTATGATGCGATGGTGCGTATGGCTCAAGATTGGGTGGAGCGCTATCCGCTAGTTCAAGGCCAAGGTAACTTTGGTTCAATGGACGGCGACCCGCCGGCAGCTATGCGTTATACCGAAGCAAAGATGACTCGGGTATCAGAGTCGCTTTTGGCAGATATTGATAAAGAGACGGTTGATTTTCGCGATACATATGACTCTACGCGCCAAGAACCGATTGTTTTGCCTGCTAAATTGCCGAATTTACTGTTGAATGGGCAAGTTGGTATTGCTGTTGGTATGGCAACTAATATTCCGACGCATAATCTAGGCGAGGTGGTTGATGCAACGGTTACGCTGATTGATAATCCGGAAGCAACGCTTGATGACCTTATGAAGTGTATCAAGGGGCCAGATTTCCCAACTGGCGCGGTGGTTTATGGCGGCGCGCCGATGCGCCAAGCTTATGCGACCGGCCGCGGCAGCGTGACGATACGGGCGGTGGCAAACATTGAAGAAACCAAACGCGGCCGTCATCAAATTATAGTTTCTGAGATGCCTTATGGCGTGAATAAAGCAACGCTTATCGAAAAAATTGCCGATTTGGTGCACGAGAAAAAGATTACGGCGATTAGCGCTTTGCGCGATGAGTCGGCTCGCGGTAATGTGCGAGTAGTTATTGAGCTCAAAAAAGACTCTTATCCGAAGAAAGTACTTAACCAATTATACAAATTGACGGCGTTACAGACTAACTTCCATTACAATATGCTAGCTTTGGTGCCGAGTGCTGACGATGCGACACGTCTGCAGCCGCGCGTTTTGGGTTTGCATGATATTCTGAATGAGTTTATCAAACATCGCCGCCAAGTGGTACGCCGCCGCACAGAGTACGAGCTACGCAAGGCTAAGGAGCGAGCGCATATTCTGGAAGGTTACAAAATTGCACTGGACAATATCGACGAGGTAATTAGAATCATCCGGGCTAGCAAGACGCAAGATGAAGCCGAAAAGGCGCTCATCGAAAAGTTCTCGCTGAGCGTTATCCAGGCCAAGGCGATTCTGGCAATGCAATTGCGCCGACTGACGGGTCTAGAACGCGAAGCTATCGAGAATGAGCTAGCTGAGTTAATGAAAAAGATTGCGTATTTTGAAAAAGTTTTGGCTGACGAAAACGAAATCCTTCGCATCATCAAAGAGGAATTACTAGAAATTAAAGATAAATATGGCGATGACCGTTGTAGTAAAATTATCAACACCGAAGTCGGTAAGTTTAGCGATGAAGAACTAATTCCAGAAGAGGATACTGTTGTACTGTTGACAACGGAAAATTACATCAAACGCACCTTGGCCAGCGATTATCGCCGTCAAAACCGCGGCGGCAAGGGTAAACGCGGTATGACCACTAAAGAAGAAGACGTTATTGATCAGCTAGTACCAGCTGGAACACATGATTGGCTGTTGTTTTTCACGAACAGGGGTAGAGTGTTTCGTCTGAAGGCCTACGAGGTGCCGGCAGCTAGCTTAGCGGCGAAGGGCGTAGCGGCGGTCAATTTATTGCAGCTGCAGCCAGAGGAAAAAATTACTTCAATTATCAATCTAGCTAAAGATGTAAATGTTGATGAAGGCTATCTATTTATGGCGACGACCAAGGGTACAGTCAAGAAGACAGCGATTGCTGACTATTCAAATATTCGCACCAATGGTTTAATTGCTATTAATTTGGATGAAGGCGATGAGTTGCGTTGGATCAAGCAAACTACTGGCAAGAACGATGTGATTATCTCGACTTCAGCTGGACAAGCGGTTCGCTTTAGCGAGGAGGAGTGCCGTCCGATGGGACGTGCTGCTCGCGGTGTGCGTGGTGTGCGACTACGAACGGACGATAGTGTTGTAGGTATGGATATTGTAACTTCAGCTGATCAAAAATTGCTAGTGATGAGCGCAAACGGGTTCGGCAAAGTAACCAAGGTAGCTAATTTCCCGAGTCACCGCCGCGGCGGCGTCGGCGTGAAGGCTGCTGTTGTTACGGCAAAAACTGGTCCGATAGTTGCTGTTCAAACGCTTGAGAAGGATGCGATTGAGGCAATTATGATTAGTCAAAATGGACAGACTATCCGGGTGTCGCTTGACGATATTCCAGCGCTTGGCCGTACTACTCAGGGTGTTCGAGTGATGCGTATTAATGACGGAGATACAGTTTCGTCAATGGGGATTATACGTGATACAGACGAAGGAGAAAAATAGCGGATGGTAGTATCTCCTTATATAATAGCTTTTGCTGTCGGTTGGGCTATGGCGCAGTGCGGTAAGTATGTCGTTGCTGCTATTAAGATGCGTACCTTGAAAGTGTTTGATCATCTGTACATATCGGGAAATATGCCAAGCGCTCATAGTGCTACGATGATGTCGCTAGTATCGATTATCGGTTTGAAAGACGGAGTCGGCAGTGGTTTGTTTGGTTTGGCATTAGCTCTAGCAGCGATTGTGATGTACGACGCATTGATGGTACGGCGATCTGTTGGCGAGCAGGGCGAGGCTATCAAGCAAGTTATTGATATCTCGAAATTTGATGTATCGAAGCCGCGTAGCGCTAAGGGACATACCCCTTTGGAGGTGGTAGTCGGTGCTGTAATTGGCTTACTAGCGGGTATCGTTGTATTTTTAGCTACAAAAAACTAGCGATAGGGTGTTGACTTGATTAGGTTAGAGCGCTACAATAGTGAACAGTCTGGTTGCGAGAGGTAAACTTACAAATTGCATCTTAGCAGTCAGGTTAAGTAATTTAACAATTTGATTGTGCAATTATCATCGTCAGTCTATTTTTGAGTAGACGCTTCAAATGAAGCATCTTTATGGAGAGTTTGATCCTGGCTCAGGATGAACGCTGGCGGCGTGCCTAACACATGCAAG
>CALHTM010000001.1 GCA_938039975.1 uncultured Candidatus Saccharibacteria bacterium | reverse complement strand
TAATCGCTTTAGCAATTGCCTGCTTGATTGCGTCAACCTGCCCGCTTAGACCGCCGCCTTTCACGAGTACGCTGACATCAAATTCCTTTTGCTTGCCGACGAGCGCAAGCGGATCGGTGATTTCAGCGAGCAGCGTTTTATTATCCGATAAGTAATCGCTGGCAGATTTGCCGTTAATCGTCACCTTGCCTTTGCCAACGGTTAGGCGGGCGCGTGCTGTTGCGCTTTTGCGCCGGCCTAGCCCATAGTCGTATGGTGCAGTGTTCGTAGCCATTAGTTAACCTCTACTTTCTCTGGTTTTTGTGCAGCGTGCGCGTGCTCGCTTCCAGCAAAAATCTTCAGGCGAGCCAAGCGGCCTGCCGCGAGCTTATTTTTCGGCAGCATGCCTTTAACCGCAAGTTCAATGATACTCTCTGGACTCTTTTTGCGTAGCTCTTTAAGCTGCGCTTCTTTAAGTCTGCCCGGAAATCCGCTGTGGCGGTAGTACATTTTGTCGGTTTCTTTATCGCCTGTTACCGGCACTTCGGCGGCATTGATGACAACGACATAGTCGCCGCCATCGACATGCGGCGTGTAGGTCGGCTTGTACTTGCCAATTAGATACTTAGCGATTTCGGTCGACAAGCGTCCAAGCGTTGCGTCTTTAGCGTCGATCAAAATCCAACGCCGGCTGACATCAGCTGGTTTTTGACTGTAGGTGCGATCTACCATTACTTCGCCTCCTTCTCTGGTTTCGGCATGTCTTTCAGCTCGTCGACAAACTCAATAACCGCCATTTGAGCACCATCGCCCACGCGTAAACGCGTGCGCTCAACGCGAACATGACCACTGGTGCGACCAGTTAGCTGCGGTGCAATTTGATCAACCAATTTAACGGCAGCAATCTGCGTGCTGAGCCCGGCAATAACCGCGCGGCGGTTTGCAAGGTCGCCTTTTTTCGCCTTGGTAATTAACTTTTCAATATAGCGCACGAGCTCTTTGGCTTTTGGCAGTGTCGTTTCGATCCGCTCCTCCATCACCAAGCTCGTCGCTAGACCTTTCAGAAGCGCTCTGCGCTGATCGCGTTCGCGACCAAACTTGCGCCCTTTATATCCGTGTCGATGCATTTAGAGCTCCAATTCTGCTAATTTATCTTTAACTTCGTCAAGCGCTTTACTGCCGAACCCTCTGAGTTCGCGCAGATCTTGCTCGCTGAGCGTGACTAAGTCGCGAACCGTGCGGATACCATTGTTAGTAAGCGCGTTTACCGTACGAGCACTCAAACCTAGGTCTTCAATTGACCGATCAAGCT